>NZ_JACYVG010000050.1:0-253 GCF_014842205.1 Sphingomonas sp. CFBP 13714 | reverse complement strand
ATCGGCGTCGACCTGCCGATCGACGACTGGCAGACGCACGGTCACAAGGTCCCGCTGATGGTCAACCTTCAGCCCGCCGGCGAGTATCTCGGCGAGGATTATTACCATGCCGGCGGGGTGCCAGCGGTGGTCGCCGAGCTGATGAAGCAGGGCCTGATCCACGAAGACGCGATGACTGCCAACGGCAAGAGCATCGGCGACAATTGCCGCACCGCGACGATCGAGGACGAGCGCGTCATCCGCCCGTTCGCGA
>NZ_JACYVG010000049.1:0-254 GCF_014842205.1 Sphingomonas sp. CFBP 13714 | reverse complement strand
CCTTCCAAACGACGGTACTAGCTTCGGCATAGATATGATGGACTGCAACGCTATCCACAAAGATAGCGGTTCCACCAATATGCTTTGGAGCATTGTAGCGCTCTCTAAGCGCGAAGCTCCGTTCTATCTCGGGTGCGGTTGGAGCAGAAAAATCCGCGTTGAGTGGCACATTGCGGCCAGCGCAGGCTGCCAAAGCAGTTAAGAGAACGAGGGTGTACCATAGCTTCATCCCCCTTTGTCGCACACCTTCGGGT
>NZ_JACYVG010000048.1:0-255 GCF_014842205.1 Sphingomonas sp. CFBP 13714 | reverse complement strand
AGGGTCTGCCACCACTTTTTGCCTTTGGACGGCGCGATGAAGGACGCCTACTTGCCAGGCTTGCCGAGGGCGCTTGCGGAACTTGATACCGATGCGCTGATCGACGTTATCGGTGATCCGGTCGGGGTCGAGTTGTGGCAGCTACTAGAGCCAGAAGAAGCACGTATTGCGAAGCAAATTCGCACCTTCAATGCAACTGCTGTCCAGTTTGACGCTGCTTATAGCGGTTGGTCATATGAACCGCGGCAGCCTGAT
>NZ_JACYVG010000047.1:0-258 GCF_014842205.1 Sphingomonas sp. CFBP 13714 | reverse complement strand
GTAACGCAGGTCGATGTTTACGGCGTTGCCCTCTTAAGGAACGTCTGCTCTCCACCAAACCCAGTCGTTCCGCCTACGCCCAGATCCATCGCAATGATCAGACACTTGCACGTATCATAACAGCTAGACGGGCCGGCCCAATTTAGTAGCTACGTTACTGTGCACCTTTTCCGCTGTGCGGGTGGACGAGGATGTGATTTACGTCTAGCCTTGGTCCGAGTTCTCGGAGTCTTTAGCGATGCTGATAGCGCGTTGGTT
>NZ_JACYVG010000046.1:0-270 GCF_014842205.1 Sphingomonas sp. CFBP 13714 | reverse complement strand
GTAACGCAGGTCGATGTTTACGGCGTTGCCCTCTTAAGGAACGTCTGCTCTCCACCAATTCCGGCCGTTCCGCTCACGCCCACTACCGGACCTTCATGATCCGGCGTAATTGTCCACATATGACGCCTTTTACCGAAGCTGAGCTACTTGCAAACAGTCCAGCATATATCGCCGAACTTGAGGCGTCTGGCCGAGGTGGCGCCGCCCACCCAAGGGTCTGCCACCACTTTTTGCCTTTGGACGGCGCGATGAAGGACGCCTACTTGCCAG
>NZ_JACYVG010000045.1:0-274 GCF_014842205.1 Sphingomonas sp. CFBP 13714 | reverse complement strand
TTGGTGGAAAGCAGCCGTTCAACCGTTACCAAGAACGATATCTGCAACTTTCCCGCTGACGCCCTCCAGTCGCCCGTACCACGATACGGTTGTGCGACCAAACGGTGTCACAATGCTCATGACATGACCTGGCGCGCCAACCCCGGTGGGGTCGGTCGTCTGCCGCTTTTCACTGTACAGTCGATGATCTGCAATTAACTGATCGAGCATCTGCGACTGAGCGGCGGTCAAAGGCAGCTCCCGATTTGATTCCATCTTCCGTTCAATCGGAAGA
>NZ_JACYVG010000044.1:0-291 GCF_014842205.1 Sphingomonas sp. CFBP 13714 | reverse complement strand
GGAGAGCGGTTGCTTTGCAAGCATCAGGTCATCGGTTCGATCCCGATAGGCTCCACCAAGTCGCAGACGAAGAGATGAAGCAGCGCAAGCTGCTGCACACTTCGTCAAGACCGGCCAGCGCAACAAAGCGCGCCACAAGGCGCAGCTTGGCTGCGACTGACGGCGCGCGGGCTTGAGGCGACACGCCAACCATATCCAGATGATGAAGAGAAACGGTTCGCCGTGCGAGAGCGCGGTGATTGGGTCGAGACGACCCGTATTTGACATTGTGAATGGGTTTTTTAAAATCGA
>NZ_JACYVG010000043.1:0-295 GCF_014842205.1 Sphingomonas sp. CFBP 13714 | reverse complement strand
ACGAGGACGAGGGTGTTTCAGGTGTTGCACGTCGGCGTCCTGGGCTCGACCAAGCGCTCGCCACGCTGAAACAGGGCGACACCCTCGTGACATGGCGACTTGATCGCCTGGGGCGTTCCCTGCCGCACCTGATTGAGCTGGTAGCGGCTTTGCAGGATCGGGGTTGCGGGTTCGTATCGCTTAACGAAGCGATCGATACCGGTTCGGCCGGGGGCAAGCTGGTGTTTCATATCATGGGAGCATTGGCTGAGTTCGAGCGCGCCTTGATCGTGGAGCGCACCCGCGCCGGCATGAC
>NZ_JACYVG010000042.1:0-301 GCF_014842205.1 Sphingomonas sp. CFBP 13714 | reverse complement strand
GAGCATTGGCTGAGTTCGAGCGCGCCTTGATCGTGGAGCGCACCCGCGCCGGCATGACCTCCGCCCGTACGCGGGGGCGTCGCCTGGGTCGGCCTCGCGCCTTGACCGGTGCGCAACTTCGCAAAGCCAGGGACGAGATCGCCGCTGATCGCGAAACTACCGCGAGCATGGCGACCCTGCTCGGCGTTAGCCGATCGACCCTGTGGCGGGCGCTAAAGGATCAGCCAAACTGATGACCGCTATCGCCCAAAAGGCGACATTCGCTGCGATGTTGGCCGCACTTATGGCCTGCCGAAAAAAA
>NZ_JACYVG010000041.1:0-344 GCF_014842205.1 Sphingomonas sp. CFBP 13714 | reverse complement strand
ATGAGCAGATGGCGCGTCTGCAACCGTTCTTTCCCAAGAGCCATGGCAAGCCTCGGGTCGATGATCGGCGGGTGCTCAGCGGCATCGTTTTCGTCAATCGCAATGGGCTACGCTGGTGTGATGCGCCGAAGGACTATGGGCCGCACAAGACGCTCTACAATCGCTGGAAGCGGTGGGGCGAGAGGGGAGTCTTCTTGCGCATGATGGAGGGGCTCGCGGCAGCGCAAGCCGTACCGAAAACGGTCATGATCGACGCGACCTACCTGAAGGCACACCGCACGGCATCAAGTCTGCGGGTAAAAAAGGGGATCTCGGCCGCCTGATCGGCCGCACGAAAGGCGGCA
>NZ_JACYVG010000040.1:0-389 GCF_014842205.1 Sphingomonas sp. CFBP 13714 | reverse complement strand
GTCATAGCCAGAAGATGACGGTGGCCGCGAGCGCGACGGCAGAGAAGAAGACGGTTGGGCAGCGGTCGTAGCGAGTGGCGACGCGACGCCAATCCTTCAGACGGCCGAACATGATCTCGATGCGGCTGCGGCGCCGGTAGCGGCGCTTGTCGTATCTGACCGGCTCGTTGCGCGATCTGCGGCCCGGGATGCAGGGCTGGATGCCCTTGGCTTCCAGGGCGTCCCTGAACCAATCGGCGTCATAACCACGGTCGCCAAGCAGCCACTGCGCTTTCGGCAGATCGTCGAGCAAGGCTGCCGCGCCGGTGTAGTCGCTGACCTGCCCGGCGGTCATGAAGAAGCTCAACGGCCGCCCATCCGCATCGCTGACGGCATGCAGTTTGGTGTTC
>NZ_JACYVG010000039.1:0-407 GCF_014842205.1 Sphingomonas sp. CFBP 13714 | reverse complement strand
AAGGGGCTTAATAGGGAACGCGGTGAGGGTGGTTTGCCACCTGAAGCCGAGGCTGTCCCTGCAACTGTAAGCGGCGAGCGCGATGCATTTCGCTTCTTCCTGCAAAGGAAGGAGCAGCCACTGGGCCAGACGTTTCGTCATGAGGGCCTGGGAAGGCCGTGCATCGTGTGATGACCCGTGAGCCAGGAGACCTGCCGGCGTCTGGTCGCTCTTGCCTGGCCCAGGGGGTGGCCGCGGCACGGTACTCCGTCGAGCGACGACGTGTGCGGTGGGGACCGCACGGGCATGCGTGCCGGTCGCAATCGCGTCCGGCTGGCGCGGATGTCGGCCGTTCGCGGGAGGTCCCTGCCGGGTTCGCTCGACGCCCCGGGGATTACCGTAATGCCATTCCTATTGTCTCGCCTCGC
>NZ_JACYVG010000038.1:0-437 GCF_014842205.1 Sphingomonas sp. CFBP 13714 | reverse complement strand
TTGGTGGAGAGCAGACGTTCCTTAAGAGGGCAACGCCGTAAACATCGACCTGCGTTACGCCACCACCACGAGTGACACCCAATAAATTGCCCACCAAAGTGCGGGTACGACGAGCAGTCCCACAAAGCGACGCTGAGAAAAGTCTTTGAAGACAAGAAAGGATAACACCACGGTGCTAAACAGCATCACTGGCTTCGCCAGTAGCACCGCAAGCATAATATAAGGGCCAATCTTCGAAATCGTCTCGGGTGCGTCAAACATCATCGGGGTCATGAGCGCCATCATGGCGGCTCGTGGTATGGCAAGAAGCGCCACCACTCCAACGACTAAAGGAACGACACGCTTCCAAAGCTCCTTTGTATCGCTTCTGTATCCTGGTTCTTCCATCGCTGAAGCTCCTGAAATGTAGACGATAGCTAGCCCAAACCAGGCCCTGG
>NZ_JACYVG010000037.1:0-464 GCF_014842205.1 Sphingomonas sp. CFBP 13714 | reverse complement strand
GCGTCATCGTTCGTCGACGCGCATGATCGTCCGGGCAAAGGGGTAGCGTGGCGCAAAACGCGCATCCTTGAACTTACGTTCGTTCAGAGCTATATGGAGGGGACAGCAATAGACCCGGTTCGACGTTTGGCGACGTCGCTCCATACAATCTCTGGGATGCCCGGCCTTTGTGCCGGGCTTTCTTTTATGTGGTCACAGCTCATTTTCCCTTCGCTGACGCTCGTTTCGTCAACTCTTCGGTATTTTTGGAGGAAAGAAGCCCTGTGCGAAATAGCTAGTATTCGTGCTTTGCCGGACCCACGGGGTAATAATTTCGTGCTTTCACGGACAAGTTTAATCCAGCTTCGTGCTATTGCGGACCGAGTATGCTTATAGTTCGTGCTTTGCCGGACCCGACTTCGTGCTTTAGGGTCAGGACTCATTGGTCATAGCCAGAAGATGACGGTGGCCGCGAGCGCGACGGC
>NZ_JACYVG010000036.1:0-565 GCF_014842205.1 Sphingomonas sp. CFBP 13714 | reverse complement strand
AGTTAAGAGAACGAGGGTGTACCATAGCTTCATCCCCCTTTGTCGCACACCTTCGGGTCGTCCGCTATTGGGCGAAAGGAGTCGTCCACTAGCACCAACGACGCTACGCCAACGCTATGGCAACCAGCGACATACAGGCCCGCCTAACAAGGATACTCACTGCCGAAGAAGCACCTATAGTGGATTGGCCTGTCGTAGACCGTCTCTGTGACGAGTTGGATCGCGATCTCGATGCATCCAGCGATGACATCCCTGAGATCGTGACGCATTTCCTCTCTGACAGCGACATCCGCGCTCGCGATGCAAGCTATGGTGAGACGCAGCGCGACGCTGTTCGAACCTATCTCGCCACTGGTGACTATTTCGACGGTGTTGCCGTACCGTGGTGGGGGTGCTTTGCGCTGGTAGCAGCCGTCGTGGGAGCTATTGCGTGGGCGCTGGCTTAGCCGAGCGGCTGCTTCTGGGCGGAAACAAAATGGTTGGAATTGGTGGCTAACGGACATTCCCATCAGGCTGCCGCGGTTCATATGACCAACCGCTATAAGCAGCGTCAAACTGGACAGCA
>NZ_JACYVG010000035.1:0-747 GCF_014842205.1 Sphingomonas sp. CFBP 13714 | reverse complement strand
TCTAAAGGCAGCAATCGGGAAATTGCTAGTCGCTTTTGAGCGTCTGCAATTGGGCGAATGCAGACTGGCCGCTTCGGGTTGTTGTCGATCGGCCGCGCGAACGTCGCTACCCGGGCGGGAGCGGAATGGCCGGGATTGGTGGCAAGCGGACATTCAGGCGGCAGGCTCACTACCGGCTCCGAGGTGTAGCTGCCCCTCTCGAACGGTGAACCATCGCGGCGCACCATTGCGCCGGTCCACGAAGTGCCATTGCGGCTGGCCGTCTGTAGTCGAGAACGACAGGAACCGGACTCCGCCATCCGTCGTCATGGCCACTTCGGGCAGTTCGCCAAATAGCTCGCATCGCGCAATCCGGGCGTGGCGTAAGTCGTCGAGAGCTCGCTCCCACAGGTCGTCCTCACTCCAGCTTCCGCATCGGATCGCCGTCGCATCCTCGATGCGCCAACTCCATTCGACACCGAGCGATACTTCACCTTCGGGATGGCCTGTCGAGCCATCTCGATTGGCTACAGGGTGCAACTTGCCGCATTCGATGAAGATGGCGGACCCATAGCCACGCCAGACGTGACTTATAGGCAAGCCGATGAGCGACGCGGCAAAAGGCTCGAAGGCTTCAATGGGTGTCATAGCCGCTGATCTTAGCCGGTCACCGCTATGTCCGCTATTAGGCGGAAGCGGAATGGCCGGAATTGGTGGAAAGCAGCCGTTCAACCGTTACCAAGAACGATATCTGCAACTTTCCCGCTG
>NZ_JACYVG010000034.1:0-782 GCF_014842205.1 Sphingomonas sp. CFBP 13714 | reverse complement strand
CGGTTTTTTGCCAGTCACCCTCTCATTGAGCGACGGCCGCTGCTACGTGCTCCAAGCCAATTATGAGGGAGGCACACTCTCCAATGGCCGGTTGCGCAAATCGAGATGCGATGGACAGCGGAATGCCAATGAACCGTCTTTTCCGTCGCCACCCCCCGGCCGCTCACTACGCTTCATCGGGTCAGCTTGGGGCTACGGCGCGTGGGCCGATGATGAGGCAAAGACCACCATCATCACAGCGCCAGGAGCAACGACCTTCCAGCCTCTCTTTATGGCTCAAATGATGTCCATCGCTATCATGGCGATGAACAGTCCTGATTCACCGGGCGGCAATGTGACGTTGGTTGGCAAAGTCAAAGGCCGGCTGACAGTCGTCACGCTGGAGGTCGGATACTAGTGTCGATGCAAGATTCTTGAGTCCTGCATCACGGATGTCCGGAACTGATGGAAAGCAGACTGACCCTTGGGGGAGGGGGGGCGAACCTGGAAAAACCGATCATCGAACGAGCGTCTCAAATGCATCGGCTTTTCCCATCAACGGTCGCGCCGGCTCCTGCCGTTTTCTGATTGATGCAAAACTTGTGGGCTTGCGTCGCGTAATGCCAAATCGGTCGAGACTACGACGGCTAGGCTTTCCGATTGAAAACTCCAGGTAACCGGGTTCTTCGGCGGCGCTGCATTTCGGAAAAAATCGTTGGATGAAGAGCAATAGGATTTCAGGACACCGGCTTGAGATTGGGCGCCGTCATTGATGCAGTTGTCTCTGGGCCAAGATCCGCGCG
>NZ_JACYVG010000033.1:0-847 GCF_014842205.1 Sphingomonas sp. CFBP 13714 | reverse complement strand
CCACATCGATCCATTGTCCGACATAGCTGCCCATCGCCACCGGCGGCATTTCGGTGTTAAACATGGCAGCAGGGTTGGAGTTCGGGGCGAAGCGGTTACCTGATCCCCGGGAAGACGCGGTCAGCGCAACTGCGGGGGCGTATAATAACAACGCAGGCGCTCCAGCGGGTTGCCTTGGATATCGTTCAATCAGGCGATCGAGCTCGGGCCCGGGGGTCGTCTGGGCAGCGAGCAGAAAACTTAGTTGCCGGCCGGCTACTTGATAAGGCTGCAACGCCGGTTCGCGCCTCGCGATCAACGCATCGATAGCCCGGCGTGCCGCGAAGCCGAAAACCGTGTGATTTTGTTCGGCAAGGCGGGTTTTGAGCGTAGCTACCCGTAAAAGAGCAAGGCCCTCAATCTCAATGAGGCCGAGCTTGTGAGCGCGTCGGGCAATGCCTGCATACTGCTTCTCGCTTCCTATAAACCG
The DNA here is from genome assembly GCF_014842205.1 of Sphingomonas sp. CFBP 13714. Lineage (NCBI taxonomy): Bacteria > Pseudomonadati > Pseudomonadota > Alphaproteobacteria > Sphingomonadales > Sphingomonadaceae > Sphingomonas > Sphingomonas sp. CFBP 13714. The sequence goes on along the minus strand of NZ_JACYVG010000033.1, from coordinate 378 downwards.
GCCAGCGCGAGCATAGGCATCGCCAAGCTCGATCCGCTCCAGGAACACACGTGGATCGTCTTCAGTCATGCCCGCCTTCATCGCGCTGATCGTGTCGAGAGCACTGGACAACTCGCTGTCGGCTAGGCCGAGATGCGCTGCCATCACGCTATTAGCATGGTGCAGATTAGCAACCGCCACCGGGTATTGCTTTGCAAACCGTGCATTGCGACGCCTTGCTGCCAACAGGGATGCGCGTGCCGCATCATATGTCCCCGCTTCGAACTGCGCTTGAGCGAGAGCAAGCGTAGCGGCAATGTCCCTGTCAGGCGAGCAATGCGTTGCAAGGCATTCGTCGACGTGCCTCTTATAATCCAAAGTACGGCTGCCGGTGACAAC
>NZ_JACYVG010000032.1:0-1363 GCF_014842205.1 Sphingomonas sp. CFBP 13714 | reverse complement strand
GAGCATTGGCTGAGTTCGAGCGCGCCTTGATCGTGGAGCGCACCCGCGCCGGCATGACTTCCGCCCGTACGCGGGGGCGTCACCTGGGTCGGCCTCGCGCCCTGACCGGTGCGCAACTTCGCAAAGCCAGAGACGAGATCGCCGCTGATCGCGAAACCACCGCCAGCATGGCGACCTTGCTCGGCGTTAGCCGATCGACCCTGTGGCGGGCGCTAAAGGATCAGCCAAGCTTCTGACCGCTATCGCCCAAATCCAGTCGTTCGGCATGAAATGCAGCGTTCCTGATAGCGGACGTTAAGCGGCATAATTATGCTGACCGAATGACGAGCCCTGTCGATGATATCCGGTCCATAGCGGACCTCTGGAAAGCAGCCTTTCAGGCTGATGACGATGCAGCTTGGAACGCGGTCGCCGCTCTTCACTGGCGCGGCTCCAAGGAAGTGTTGGATCGCGCTGTTGCCTTGACACGTTCAAGTGACCCAGCATCGCGGGCGCGCGGTGCGGATGTGTTGGGCCAACTAGGCCTCCCCGAGCGCACGTTCCCCGAAGAATCTTTTTCAGCCGTGCTTCCTCTTCTAAAGGACGAGGTGCTGACCGTAGTTTATGACGCGATATACGCTCTTCAACATGTTGACCGCGTGCGAGCGGCCGCGCACATCATCCCTTTTGCTGATCATTGGGACGATAACATCCGGCATGCCGTGGCTTTCGGCTTAGGCGCGGTCGATACACAGGAGGCTCGACAGGCTCTTTTGAAGCTGATGACGGATTGCGAGCCGGATGTTCGCAATTGGGCCACCTTCGGTATCGGGCAACTAACCGATGTCGACACAGACCAGATACGCGCAGCCCTTGCTGTGGCGCTATCGGATGACGACGCTCACGTGCGTTACGAGGGCATCATTGGCCTAGGACGACGTAGAGATAGCCGCGCTGTACCGTATCTAAAGTTGCTGCTTCATGAGGACCCCGACGACATCTTCGCACGAGAAGCCACCGCGAAGGTTCTAGGCCTGAATGAAAGCGGGCAGATCGCGACGGCTGAACTGCTTGGGGCGCTTCAACGGCTTCAACGATGGAGCGGTGGTAGTCTGCCTCGTTCTATGTAGCGGCCGCCTTGTCGATTGGTCTGCTTGGTAGCTGCCGGGCCGCTATCTACATTCCGCTTTCGCCCACTACCGGACCTTCATGATCCGGCGTAATTGTCCGCAAATGACGCCTTTTACTGAAGCTGAGCTACTTGCAAACAGTGCAGCATATATCGCCGAGCTTGAGGCTTCTGGCCAAGGTGGCGCCGCCCACCCGAGGGTCTGCCACCACTTTTTGCCTTTGGACGGCGCGATGAAGGACGCCTACTTGCCAG
>NZ_JACYVG010000031.1:0-1442 GCF_014842205.1 Sphingomonas sp. CFBP 13714 | reverse complement strand
TTCGCCCAATTGCAGACGCTCAAAAGCGACTAGCAATTTCCCGATTGCTGCCTTTAGACCACGCAGGTGTGCGGCGATACGAAAACGGTACGCAGCCGAGTTAAGCGTGAATCATGGCCACTGTACCAGGCACTCATGTTGGCGGAGCACTAGGTCAGCTACCGCTTATTGCACGAAATTTCGGCACGCATTCCACTCTGGGACTATCGGCAGCCCTATTGATATTCGGTGTCGTTTTTTGGAACGCGAGATGGGCAGGGCTCACAAAGCGCCATGCGTTATGGAACTGTAGAGGTGCCACGTTCGCTCTTGATCTATCGTTAGTATTTAGCGACTGAGAGACCGAGTGCTCCCGTTTCAGTTTGGGAGACTCTTATGTCAGTTTACTATTTCGAGATAGCTGATACCGAACCAGCCATTCCTTGTGTCGGCGAAGAACTGCCTTCAATCGCTTCCGCTCGCTGCTTTGCGTTAAAATACGCGGGTCGGCTTATATGTGAGCAAGGACCGGCAATTTGGAATGGCGAAGATTGGGTCATGACTATTACTGACGCTAATCGCCTTACGTTGTTTACAATTCTCGTTTGCGTGACGGCTGCACCGTCCACCATGAAATTCGGTTTCGGAGATTCCGAACAGCGCCAAGCGGGGCCGCCGGGCCGGACACCCGCTAGATAAAGTGAACTGTTTGGAAGAAAGCGGTTTTGCATATCTGCGGCAGCTTGAGTGTCGTACCAACACACGGCGAACGTCCTAAATCCCCCAATCGCGGACATTTCGACGACCCGGGGGTGACCGCGTCCTAACGGCCGGTTAGGTGAGAAGGCTAGTGGCGATCGGAAGTCGATCAGCTGCAAGGAGAGCCCGCATGCTTTTTCATACCATGGTCGGATCGAACGATATTGAACGGTCGAAGCGCTTCTACGACACGGTGCTCGCCACTTTGGGGGCAGGCGAAGGGACGCGGAACATTGCCGACAGCGGCCATACACGGCTAATCTATAATAATGGCAACGGAACCAATTTCATCGTCAGCCAGCCGATTAACGACGAACCGGCAAGCGTCGCCAACGGCAGCACCGTAGCCTTTTCGTGCAACTCGCTTGAACAAGTGAAGCAGCTTCATGATACCGCGGTCGCCAACGGTGGCACCTCGATCGAAGCCCCGCCCGGCCCGCGTAATACCGCATCGCTGGGGACAGTCGAACTTGCCTATTTTCGCGACCCAGACGGCAACAAACTATGCGGAATACATTTCCCTGCCTGATCTGTCCGGCACGGGTCCGCTTTTGACCCTAGCGGACCCGGATTTTGCGATCGCGCGAATGTCCGCTTTCCACCAAAGTCAGACGTTCAGCGCCCTGGATCGACGAATGACCGCTCCCGCCCAAAAGGCGACATTCGCTGCGATGTTGGCCGCACTTATGGCCTGCCGAAAAAAA
>NZ_JACYVG010000030.1:0-1486 GCF_014842205.1 Sphingomonas sp. CFBP 13714 | reverse complement strand
GTGGATAGCGTTGCAGTCCATCATATCTATGCCGAAGCTAGTACCGTCGTTTGGAAGGGTGAAAGGGGCAAGTGGCAATGGAGCCAAGTAAGCGAGATTGGACCGGGAGGGCTTCTTCTGAGGTGGCCCCCTAAATGACCTGACAGGGCCCCGCTCTTAGATAAGAGTGAGGCATATGACTGACGGTACGACCAGGCGTTACAACGATGGCGAGGTTCTCTCCGGTGTTCAGCGGCGGAGGCGGTGGACGCCGGAGGAAAAGGTCCGGATCGTCGAGGAGACGTATCTACCGGGGATGAGCGTGTCGCTCGTCGCCCGCCGGCACGGCATTGGTGGCAATCAGATCTTCACCTGGCGGCGCCTGATGGCGCAGGGTGCGCTGACCGCCGCGACAGCGGGCGAGGAAGTGGTGCCGGCGTCCGAGTACCGAGCGCTCGAGGCGCAGGTTCGCGAACTACACCGGCTGCTCGGCAAGAAGGCCATGGAGAACGAGCTGCTCCGCGAGGCCGTGTCCCGGGCCGCAGGCCCAAAAAAACTGCTGTTGCGCTCGACCTCGTTGCCGCGGGATGGACGGTGAGCGCGGTGTCAGGCGCGGTCGGAATTGCTCGCCCACACCTGTCCGCAATGCGCCATCGCCCAGCGCCCCGACCACGCGGACGACCGCCGCTGCCGGATGCCGAGCTGGTCGCCGACATCCGCGCGCTCGTCGCCGATCTGCCGACCTATGGCTATCGCCGCGTTCATGCTCTGCTGCGCCGGGAGGCTGAAAAGACTGGGCGCGAAGCGCCCAACCCGAAACGCGTCTACCGCGTCATGAAGGTGCATGGGCTGCTGCTGCAGCGTGACGGCGAACGCCGCGAGGAACGGCGGCACGATGGCCGGGTCGCCGTCGATCTGCGCAACACCCGCTGGTGCTCCGACGGGCTGGAGATCACCTGTGACAATGGCGAGAAGGTACGCGTCGCATTCGCGCTCGACTGCTGCGACCGTGAGGCGATGGGACACGTGGCGACGACGGGCGGCATCACCGCAGAGGACGTCCAGGACTTGATGGTCGCCACCGTCGAGCATCGCTACGGACGGGTGAACCGCGTGCCCCAACCGATCGAGTGGCTTACCGACAACGGCAGCTGCTACACCGCTCGCAACACACGCGCCTTCGCCCGAGACATCGGGTTGATCCCGCGCACGACCCCGGTCAGCAGTCCTCAATCGAATGGCATGGCTGAGGCGTTCGTTCGCACCCTCAAGCGCGACTATGTCCGCGTGAACCCCAGGCCGAATGCCCAGAGCGTCATCGACCAACTGCCCGGCTGGTTCGCCCATTATAACGAAGTGCATCCGCACCGCGCTTTGCGCTATCGGTCCCCACGCGAGTTCATTGCGCAAACCTGCGAGGCTCTGTCAGGCCTTTAGGGGGCAACAACATCTTCCGATTGAACGGAAGATGGAATCAAATCGGGAGCTGCCTTTGACCGCCGCTCAG
>NZ_JACYVG010000028.1:0-2495 GCF_014842205.1 Sphingomonas sp. CFBP 13714 | reverse complement strand
AGCGCTTGGTCGAGCCCAGGACGCCGACGTGCAACACCTGAAACACCCTCGTCCTCGTGGATCATGCTGCAGCCGGCAGCGGTTAGCGCATCGCGTTGAAGGTTGAGGTTCTGTTCTCCGGACGAGACCCGTGCATAGCCAATTTTTATCCGATCGTTTTGCTACAGCCTTTTGCAACGGCCAACCCACTGATTTCTGTAAGTGTCAGCGCTGATTGGCACGGCCTGTCAGAGCTAATTAGCACGTCGTCTAGGCGGTGAATGACATGCTATCGCAGCGTCCGAGATTGGGCGAAGCGGACGTCCGGCCATCAACCGCTAGTTGGCGGCGTTCGCGCCGGACGATGGTAATCGTAACGCCATAATCAGCGAATGAAGTACCCACTAACCCGCCAGCTTCCATTTTCGTGGGAGAGCACCACGGTCTCTACCCCTTCAGGCTTTGAGGCAAAGCGAGTTTGGAATTGTAGCACCTGGTAATCCCCTGCCGGCGCGCCGGGCAACGTTTTGGTCTGCACCGCGCTTTGCAGGATGCGCGATGAAACCCGGCCAAGTGGCTCGCGAACAGACTGGTTACTCGCCTCCCACTGGGCCGAGGTAATGGAGCTTTGGAACACCTTGGCAGCCGCTCGCCAGCTGGCATCCCACTGGCTGGCATCAAGCAGATCGACCCATTTGCGTGCTGCTGATGAGGCCTCGGTTTCAAGAGGAGGCGAAACTGATGGAACGCTCGGGGCGGGCGCCTGCGTACTGTTCAGACCACCGACCAAGGTCGAGAGCGCAACGACTGCGATGACAAGGGACATCATGAGCATTCCTCCGGTAAACCACGCCAGACGATGCTGCGCGGATCGCGGCACGGCTGGAGCGTCGGTTCTCTCTGGACTTGGAGCGACCTCGGCATGCCCGAACTCCTTGGGCACGACAGAATTGGGATCAGCGCCATCCATCTCCGCCAAGCGTCGAGCAGCCTCGCGGCTGCTCGACACACCCAGCTTACGGCGAGCCTCGCGCAGCCGATCGTTGACCGTGTGCACCGACAGGCCAAGCGTGCGAGCGATGGACTTCGCGTCGTGGCCGACCAGAAGCAGGCGCAGCACTTCTCTCTCACGCTTGCTCAGGGCGACCGGATTGCCAAGTGGCATAGCTAACGGATCCTACGCCGGCCGCGCCATGCTGACCCGCTTCATCTCTTGGTAGATGGTCGACCTGCCGAGCCCAAGCTGCCGCGCGACTTCTGCGGAAGGCACGCTCGCCGCCGCCAGCTTGAGTGCCGCGCTGACCTTGTCCGCTTCTATCGGCCGGCGCCTCGGCTGCTTACGTACGAGTTTCACATGTTCCTCCCGACGTGTTGGGTCCACTCATGATGCGAAAGGGACCCCTTTTGCGACGCGACTCAAGGCAGCCTCAGTTCTCGAAATAGGATCGTTTGCGAGAGGACGCTAATCTGCGGAGGTGCTACCGTTCGTCGTCAGATAGAATCGGCATAGGAGGGAAAGTCACCAAGCCGCGAACCATCGGCGTCCGCGGAGTTCTTTTGGATTAAGACGACCGCATAGCGCTCGTTCGCCATACCTACACTGATGCATGGTATCTTCCAGGTGGCGGGGTCAAAAAAGGGGAGAGCATCGAAGCAGCACTGCTTCGGGAACTCGAAGAGGAGGTCGCGGTTGTAGGCCCAAAGATCGAACGTGCGCTTGGCGTTTATCACAGTCAACGCGAGGCAAAGGACGATCACATCATCATCTATGCTGCGCGAACTGTTTCAGATGCCTCAAGCGACTTGCAGAAGGCGGATTTGATGGAAATAGAGGAAGCGCGGTGGTTTTCTCTCGATCAAGTACCCTCTTCCACGTCGGCTGCTACGGTTCGTCGCATTAGTGAATATCGATCCGGGGCGACGGGCAGCGGCGCTTGGTAGGTTACTGGGTTCCGGCGAACCGGATTCCCATTCCCCGATCCTATTGGGAAAGGCTTGGCAGTCTCGATCGCCGTTCCTTATCGGGAACATCGGGTCGGTAGAAAGCGCCCACATCTGGACGTTCCTGATCGCTTACGGCCTCCTTGATAGCGGACACTCGTTCACCGTGTTACGGGTGACTGAAGGAGGGCATCGTGAAAGCGATAAAGGTAGTAGAATGAAGGTTCGCAGCAAATCGCTGGCGACCGGCGTTGGACCGTATCTTTTGCTGGTTATGGTGGTTCCGGCTAATGCATCACCTACCACACAAGTTAAAGAGACGAGTGGTTTTCGTCTTTCAAATCCCATCAGCATAATACGCTCAGACAAGCTTGTCGTCTATCAACAAAACAGGTTCTGTGTTACCAGTTTCTCCGACTCAGCCACTATGAGGTTAGTCGAGCGATCAGGCGAAAGTATGACGAGCTGGACTGTAGGAGCTTTCGCGAACGACACCTCTACAGAATTACAAAATGCTCTAGGGTCAGGACTCATTGTCATAGCCAGAAGATGACGGTGGCCGCGAGCGCGACGGC
>NZ_JACYVG010000027.1:0-2506 GCF_014842205.1 Sphingomonas sp. CFBP 13714 | reverse complement strand
GCCGTCGCGCTCGCGGCCACCGTCATCTTCTGGCTATGACAATGAGTCCTGACCCTAGGAAGACCCGCTTCAGCTTACGGCCGCCTTGATTGACTTCAAGATGAGGTTTGTACCCACCCAACGGCCATATGCCAGCGACACACTCCCACTCCCAATGCTGCCGCCTCCAAACAGTGTCTAGTGTAACACCTTGTTCGGTGAGGATAAGGCGGCGCGGCCGAACTGCCGGAACCATGGAATGGCAAGCCCAAAACGTGAAGAACAGCGTCTCGATGAGGCATAGAGCCAAGAGGTCGTCGCCCTCTAGGCGGGGGACGCCCGGTACGTTAGCGTAATATGAACGAACGTCCGGGATTGGCGGAAGCGGAATGGCCAGGATTGGTGGTGAGCGGACGTTGGTCTATCGAGATGGCGATGTCAGCTTTTGATAGAGATCGGAACCGCAACTGCGCTCCTTCAAGCGCTGGAGAATTGGACGGCGATCTTCTTACGCTGGCATTTGCGAAGACGAACGCCATAACAGTTGACGCCGTTTGTGCCGGGCGTGATCGGGGTGAAAGCGATGGGATGGTTTGAAACGGCTTCAATTATTGGGGCGAGTTTGTCTGCACTCGCCGGAAACATATTAGCGTGGGAAGCATCACCCGCGTCAGCGGTTCCGCCTAAAATGATCAGCAGTCCGATAAAGTTCGAAGACTATCCACAACAAGCTTTGCGAAACAGACAGGAGGGCTATGTCTCCATCGAACTAAAAGTATCGGTGAACGGTGCCCCCTTGTCCTGCCAAGTGACTGAAAGTGCTAGGCACTCAGCGCTTGACGAGGTAACTTGCAAACGGTTGATGAAGGCGCGTTTCGAACCGGCACGCGGCCCTGATGGCGTCGCAGTTGCTGGCAACTTTCATACCGCAGTCGGCTGGAGCATGCCAGCACCAGGTGTGGTGCCGGATAGCCGCGTATTTGTACCGGTCGCAGCTTTGCCGAACGGCTACGTGCAGCCTACATCGACCTTTCTGTCGTTCGATGCCGCTGGCTTTCTCGCCACCTGTGAGATTAAGGCCACCAGCGGGAGTGAAGCGTTCGACAAGGTTGCCTGCGCTCTTTTGCGCAAGCAGATGAAGATCACTCCCCCTCACGCAATCGGGAATGCGCGAGCGGCAGGGTATCGCTACGTTCCGGTCGCGGCTCTCCCGACCTCGAAACGGTAGGTGCGCTGTTTGTAGGCCAACGAATATCCGCCAATAGGCGTACGCGGTACTCCGATGCGATCGACTCCGGAACGTCTAGATTTGGTGGTGAGCAGCCCGGCAGGTTTCAGGAGCTTGGGTGTGGTTAGCTGCCATCAGGTCGGGTAGCTTGGAGCATGAGCACGTTCGACCTTCAAGCTTTCGCCCGGCCCGGTACGACGGTTTTGCCACCCGCTGGATTTCAGACAGGCTGGGTCAGGATCGACGATCTCGACGAAACGATATTCTACAGCACGGCGATCTGGTCCCGAGAGGAATACCCTCGGCATTGGCGCGACGCAGCGGGACGTCTGGCGAGTGGCGCCGACTTCGCGGCCTTCTGCACTAATCTAACCACAGATAATGCGAGCATATTCGCAGGCTTTCGCTCCTTCGATTGCGTCTGGTTCGAGAAGTGGGTCATGCCCCGATCGGCGCTTACGGTGGAGGGTACATGCGTCGCACTGGTTGCCGACGCTGCTCGCAGCGAGGGAGGCGAAGCATCCTCATGGCAAGTTTCGGTCGATGCCGTTCGGGCCTACGCTGGCCGCTAGGAAGCTGGCCAGCGGCGTTATCGCAAACGGGGGATCAATGTCCGCTTTTGGGAACGACGGAAAGGTCATCGACCGACCAATTGTGGGCGTCTGCGGACCGGCCGCTTTTGGGTGTCGAGTTTACCAATCGCGAATGTCGCATTGTGGTGGAATGCGGACCTTCGGCTTTGAAGGCTTCACCCCAAGAAACCAACCGAACGGGTATCCCGGATGCATCAGTGTCTTGCATCGCCGGAGCCCGCGGTTTCCTGTCGTTCTTCGCATGATGCGGAATCCGTGATTTTTGCATCGCGCTGGTGATTGGCATGCGAGCTCGCTCTTTGCCGGGAAGGTCGTAAGCTATGCGGGTCAGGGAGTTACAGATGAAGAATAAGGCATCAGTATGTATCCGCGTGATCTCGGGTATGACGATAGCAGCTGCAGCGATCAGCGCTCATGCGCAGTTCGTCCCACCTGCCGGATACAGTGGCGGCGGGTCACGACCGGGTGTCGCGGTGCCCTCAGACCCTAATGCGCCGCCCTTAACCCGGATCCCTGACGCGGCATTGTGGAGCCTGATCCACGTCGATCCACTCTACTTGCGCGGCTCGGCTGTGGGCCATTCCAAGGTCGTTGGCGCATTTGAGATAGCCGAAACGAGCAAGACACATGTCGTTGCGGCATGGTCGCCCGGTTTTTTGCCAGTCACCCTCTCATTGAGCGACGGCCGCTGCTACGTGCTCCAAGC
>NZ_JACYVG010000026.1:0-3329 GCF_014842205.1 Sphingomonas sp. CFBP 13714 | reverse complement strand
TGGTTGCGGGGACAGGATTTGAACCTGTGACCTTCAGGTTATGAGCCTGACGAGCTACCGGGCTGCTCCACCCCGCGACGGTCCTGTTAGGGACGTAAGGGTAGATGAGATTGTGAATGGGTTTTGATATCGTGTGATGCATGTCGCACGGGCTTCAATGCCTGGCGACGACCTACTCTTCCATCGCTTGAGCGATAGTACCATTGGCGCAGGCGGGTTTCACGGCCGAGTTCGGAATGGGATCGGGTGGGACACCGACGCTATAGCCACCAGGCAATGGAGCCGGTGCGACATGCGTCACTGTGATATCTGGGTCCCTCGAGGCTAGCCTTGCGGCGGGTCTTGAGGGTTTTAAAATCGATACCGTGCTTGGGTATAGTGGTATTTGTGACCAATCCCTCGACGGCGAGGGGATTGGCAATCTGGCGTCGTCTTAATCATCCGCACTATCGTCTGACGTGCCGGGCGAACCCAGTGTTGTCATTGATGGTGTGAGACTCTCAAGCGCGAATAGAGCAATTAGTATCGGTTAGCTCCATGCGTTACCGCACTTCTACATCCGATCTATCAACGTCGTGGTCTCCGACGGCTCTATGAAATCTTATCTCGAGGGAGGCTTCCCGCTTAGATGCTTTCAGCGGTTATCCCGTCCATACATAGCTACCCAGCTGCGCTCTTGGCAGAACGACTGGTACACCAGAGGTATGTTCAACCCGGTCCTCTCGTACTAGGGTCAACTCCTCTCAAATTTCGACGCCCACGGCAGATAGGGACCAAACTGTCTCGCGACGTTCTGAACCCAGCTCACGTACCACTTTAATTGGCGAACAGCCAAACCCTTGGGACCTGCTCCAGCCCCAGGATGTGATGAGCCGACATCGAGGTGCCAAACAACCCCGTCGATATGAGCTCTTGGGGGTTATCAGCCTGTTATCCCCGGCGTACCTTTTATCCGTTGAGCGATGGCCCTTCCACGAGGGACCACCGGATCACTATGACCGACTTTCGTCTCTGCTCGACTTGTCAGTCTCGCAGTCAGGCGGGCTTATGCCATTGCACTCTAACAGACGGTTTCCGACCGTCCTGAGCCCACCATTGCGCGCCTCCGTTACTCTTTAGGAGGCGACCGCCCCAGTCAAACTACCCGCCACAGAGGGTCCCTGTTCCGGCTTACGGAACGAGGTTAGACATCAGAAACAAACAGGGTGGTATTTCACCTATGGCTCCACATCAGCTGGCGCCGATGCTTCAAAGCCTCCCACCTATGCTACACAGTTTCTTCCTAATGCCACTCTGAAGCTGCAGTAAAGGTGCACGGGGTCTTTCCGTCTAACCGCGGGTACTCCGCATCTTCACGGAGAATTCAATTTCGCTGAGCATGTCCTGGAGACAGTGGGGAAGTCGTTACGCCATTCGTGCAGGTCGGAACTTACCCGACAAGGAATTTCGCTACCTTAGGACCGTTATAGTTACGGCCGCCGTTTACCTGGGCTTCATTTCAGAGCTTGCACCCCTCCACTTAACCTTCAGGCACCGGGCAGGCGTCAGGCCCTATACGTCGTCTTGAAGCCGACTTAGCAGAGCCCTGTGTTTTTGCTAAACAGTCGCTACCCCCTGGCCTGTGCCCCCTCAAAGTGCTTGCGCATAGTGAGGGCCTCCTTCTTCCGAAGGTACGGAGGCAATTTGCCGAGTTCCTTCAGGACACTTCTCTCAAGCGCCTTGGTATACTCTACCTGACCACCTGTGTCGGTTTCGGGTACGGTCTATACGGTGGGGCTATTTCCTGGAACCATTTCGAAGCCATCCCAATCCGATAAGGGATGACAACACACATGATCCGTCACACACCACCAGGCCCACGAATATTAACGTGGTTCCCATCGACTACCCCCTTCGGGCTCGTCTTAGGGGCCGGCTCACCCTGCGCGGATTAGCCTTGCGCAGGAACCCTTGGTCTTTCGGCGAGAGGGCATCTCACCCTCTTTATCGCTACTCATGTCTGCATTCGCACTTCCGATACCTCCACGACCCATTACCAGATCGCTTCACAGGCTTACGGAACGCTCCGCTACCGCGTACCACATAAGTGGCACACCCTAAGCTTCGGCACGTATCTTGAGCCCCGTTACATCTTCGCCGCAGGACCTCTTGTTTAGACCAGTGAGCTGTTACGCTTTCTTTAAAGGATGGCTGCTTCTAAGCCAACCTCCTGGTTGTTTTGGAAGTCCCACATGCTTTCCCACTTAGATACGATTTGGGGGCCTTAGCTGTAGGTCAGGGCTGTTTCCCTTTTGACGACGGACCTTAGCACCCGCCGTCTGTCTCCCGCATATCACTCTTAGGTATTCGGAGTTTGGTTAGGTTTGGTAGATCTCGCGACCCCCTAGCCCATCCAGTGCTCTACCCCCTAAGGTGTTCGTGCGAGGCACTACCTCAATAGTTTTCGCGGAGAACCAGCTATTTCCCGGCTTGATTGGCCTTTCACCCCTAAACACAACTCATCCGGTAACTTTTCAACGTTAATCGGTTCGGACCTCCAGTGCATGTTACTGCACCTTCATCCTGGTCATGCCTAGATCGCCGGGTTTCGGGTCTAATACATCAAACTCTGGCGCCCTATTCAGACTCGCTTTCGCTGCGCCTACACCTATCGGCTTAAGCTTGCTTGATACATTAAGTCACAGACCCATTATGCAAGAGGTACGCTGTCAGGCCATAAAAGCCCTCCAACTGCTTGTAGGCAATCCGTTTCAGGTACTGTTTCACTCCCCTCATCGGGGTGCTTTTCACCTTTCCCTCACGGTACTAGTTCGCTATCGGTCATGTACGAGTATTTAGGCTTGGAGGGTGGTCCCCCCATGTTCAGACAGAATTTCACGTGTTCCGCCCTACTCGAGTCCTGAATTCTCACTTTCGTATACGGGGCTGTCACCCGCTATGGCGTCACTTTCCAGAGACTTCTACTAGTTGAAATTCAGGCACTGGCCTGGTCCGCGTTCGCTCGCCACTACTAACGGAATCTCGGTTGATGTCTTTTCCTCCAGCTACTGAGATGTTTCAGTTCGCCGGGTTCGCTTCACGAAGCCTATTTTATTCAGCTAAGTGATACCTAACCTAATTAACCCAACCTGTGCGTTGCCACACAGTTCGGATTAATCGGGATAGGTGGGTTTCCCCATTCGGAAATCGCGGGGTCAAAGCTTGCTCACAGCTCACCCGCGCTTATCGCAGCGTGCCACGTCCTTCATCGCCTGTACATGCCAAGGCATCCACGAATTGCCCTTACCTCACGCTTGAGAGTCCACACCACCAACGACATCACTGGGTGC
>NZ_JACYVG010000025.1:0-3854 GCF_014842205.1 Sphingomonas sp. CFBP 13714 | reverse complement strand
CCCGACCTGCTCGCCGGACGGATCGAATCCGCGACCGAACTGCTCGCCGATTCCGCCGAGGCCGCGTTGCTGCGCCTGCATCCCGACGACGTCGCGCTGATCGAAGGCACGCTGCCCAAGTCGATCTTCGCGGCGGGCGACCCCAATGTCGCCCGCGGCAGCTTCGTGCTCGAAAGCGCGTCGACGATCGTCGAGGACGGCCCTGCCATGTGGCTCGACCAGCTCGCCAGCGCGATCGACCGCGTCGCGGTGCCCGCGAAAGCCGCCTGAGTGCTGAACCGCTTCACCGCCGATTATCTCGAAACGCTCGGCAACGCCGATTTCGTCGCGGCCCCCAGGGTGTCGGGCCGGCTCGCCTCGTTCGACGGGCTGCTGATGGAGGCGGTCGGGCTGACCCTGCCTGTCGGCACCGTGTGCAAGGTCGGTGAGGGCAGCGCGAGCGTCGAGGCGGAGGTGATCGGCTTTCGCAACGGGCGCACGCTGATGATGAATCTCGGCGGTCCCGCCGCGCTCCTGCCGCGTGCGCCGGTCAAGCCGATCGGTCCTCCGGGGGAGGCCGAGGTCGGCGCCGCACTGCTCGGTCGCGTCGTCGACGGCGCGGGCAAGCCGATCGACGGCCTCGGTCCGATCCGCGGGGCCGGCCGCTGGCCGCTTGCGGGCAAGCTCCAGTCGCCGCTCGACCGTGGCCGCGTGCTTCAGCCGATGGACGTGGGCGTACGCGCGATCAACGGCCTGCTGACGATCGGCCAGGGACAGCGCGTCGGCATCATGGCGGGGTCGGGCGTCGGCAAGTCGGTGCTGCTCGGCATGATCGTCCGCGCCGCACAGGCCGACGTCATCGTCATCGGGCTGATCGGCGAGCGCAGCCGCGAGGTCGCCGATTTCCTCGAGACCAAGGTCGCCGGCGCCGCCCGCGCACGTTCGATCGTGGTCGCGGTGCCCGCCAACCACTCGCCCGTGCTCCGCATCCGCGGCGCGCTGCGCGCCACCGCGATCGCCGAAGGGTTTCGCGACGAGGGCAAGAAGGTCCTGCTGATCATGGATTCGCTGACCCGCGTCGCGCATGCCGGCCGCGAGATCGGCCTCGCGCTCGGCGAACCCGCCTCCGCACGGGGCTATCCGCCATCCGCCATCGCGATGCTGCCGAACCTGATCGAGCGTGCTGGCGTCGACGTCCATACCGGCGGGTCGATCACCGCGATCTATACCGTGCTGGCGGACGGCGACGACGGCAATGATCCCGTCGTGGATTCCGCGCGCTCGATCCTCGACGGGCATATCGTGCTGAGCCGCCAACTGGCCGAGCGCGGCGTCTATCCGGCGATCGACATCGGCCCCTCGGTCAGCCGCGTGATGACCGACATCGCCGATGCGCCGCATGTCAGGGCCGCGCGCGTACTGCGCCGCAATCTGGCGACCTATGAGGAGAATCGCGACCTCGTGCTGATGGGCGCCTATCGTGCGGGTGCCGACCCGGCGATCGACAATGCGATCGCCTGCCACGGCGCGATCATGGAGTATATCCGCCAGGATTCGGACGAGAAGGTGTCGCTGGGCGATGCCGTTGCCGAGCTGGTCGGTGTCTTCGGTGGCTGACGCCCGCGCCAAGACGCTGGCACGGATCCACCGCGTCCGGACCTTGCAGCTCGGCCTGACCCGCGCCGACGAAGCCCGCGCGCACGACAAGGCCGCGAGCGAACAGGCGCTGTCCACCCGGATTACAGGCCTGGCCGCCGCCGTCGCTCCCGTGGAACAGACCGCGGTCGCGGTTTCGCTGGGGGCGTCGGCGCATTACCGCGAACGCCTGCAACAGTCCGCCGACGCCGCGGTCGAGCGCGTCCGGTCGGCGGAATATCAGGTCGCGCGTGCCACCGACGCGACCCGCGCCGCACAGCGCGACCAGAGCGCGGTCGAAAAGCTCATCGCGCGCGCGCAGGCCGATGCCGCGCTGAAGGAACTTCGTGCGCTCGAAGAGGCTCCCTCGGTCAGGACGATCCGGCACGATCCTTGCTGAGTACGGTGCGACACGCTCGTATCCGAGAGATTGCATGATCCAGCCCGCGCTTGCGCTTACCCCGTCCCCTGCCGCGCCCGCCACACCCGCCACGCGTGGTGCGGAGCCGACGGTGGCGTTCGGCGCGGCGCTGGCCGGGGTGATAGACGCCGCTGGACGTGGTGGTGCGGTCCCGCTCCTGCCTGCCGCACCCGTGACGGCGAACCCGGCACGGCAGCCACTCGCCGCCGACGGCAATCCCTTGCCGGTCGTGGCCGACCCGGTAATGCCGCCGCTCCCCGGCTCGGACGGCATGTCTATCGTCGCGACGCCGTCATGGCCGCCGCAAGCGGACGGGGCATCGCCCCCGCCGCCCGGACCCGACCTGCCGCCAGCGCCGTCCCCCGAACTCGTGCCACCGCAGGGTACGCCGGCGCCGCTGCCGAACCACGCGCTTCGCGCCGGCCTCCGTGCGGCCGCGCGCGACGGTGCGGATCCGGCGTCCGCACCCGCCGATACCGAGCAGCCTTCCACCGACGCCGAGCAGGCGCCGCTCGTCGCAACGCCAACCGCACCGACCTCCATCGCCATGCCGCTGCTCGCCGTGCCAGTACCGGAGCCTGTTCCAGTGCCGGTGACTACGGCCGTCGCAGATGCTGCCCCCCCGCCCTTGCCCGCGCCCGCCGCGCCATCCGCCGGCCTGAGCGAGACCCCGAAAACCCTCGGCCCTGCAACCACGCCCTCCGCAATCCCCATCGCCCCACGCGCGCCATCGCCGGCGCCGGCGCCGCCGCACATCACCGACGCCGCGCCGCTGCAATCCGGCATCGCTTCGGCCCCGCCCGCCCTGTCGATTGCCGCCATTCTTGCGCCTGATACGTCTGCACCGGTCGCGTCCACGATGACCGCCGTGCCGACGATGATCGAGGCGGATGCGCTCGCCCGTTCGGTCGAGGACTCGCGCAGGATCACAGCGGCCAATGCCCCGCAGCAACCGCAGGGCCAACCTCAGGCCCAGTCGCCGCTCCAGCCCGGCACCATCGCCTCGGCAGCGCAGGTGTTCGGCGCGGCGATCCAGGCCGCATCACGGCGGCGTGACGAGCCGGACGAACCCGGCGGTGCGCCGGCCCTCGGAGCGCTCGCCCCGGTCATGACCGCCACCCCGGGCGTTTCGGCACAGCCGCCGCTCGACATGCGGCAGGAGCGCTGGCCGAGCGCGATGATCGAGCGGATCGACCTGTTGCGCGATGCGGCCAACGCGACCGACACACGGATCCGCCTGATTCCCGACGCGCTCGGCACGATCGACGTCTCGGTCCGTCGGGACGGCGATACCGTCCATGTGCATTTCGCCGCCGAACAGGCCGCCACGCGCAGCCTTTTGCAGGAGGCGCAACCCCGGCTCGCCGAACTCGCCGATGCACGCGGGATAAAGCTGACGCAGAGCAACGTCGATACCGGCGCCGGCCAGCAGCAGCAGCAGCAGCGCGCTGCGACGCCGCACCAGCCTTCGGCGCCTGCGCGCGCCCGCGCCGGAATCGCGACCGCTGCCGATACCGATTCCACCGACACCCGACTCGCCTGACCCGAAGGACTGCCTAGATGAGCGAAAAGAGCGAAGCCCCCGTGCCCAAGAAGAAGGGGAAGATGGGCAAGATGATCATCGGCGGCGTCGCGCTGCTCGTCCTGGTGGGCGGCGGCGTCGGGGCGGGCGTTTATGCCTCGAGCGCGGGGCTGATCGGCGGCGGCCATGCCGCGGCCGATGACGGCAAGCCGAAGCTCATCCCCAAAAGCGAGCAGAAGTCCGCCGGGGCCGAAGGGGACGGCGAAGGCGGCGGGCATGGCGGCGGCGAGGATGCCG
>NZ_JACYVG010000024.1:0-4339 GCF_014842205.1 Sphingomonas sp. CFBP 13714 | reverse complement strand
AGTTAAGAGAACGAGGGTGTACCATAGCTTCATCCCCCTTTGTCGCACACCTTCGGGTTGTCCGCTATTGGGCGGAGGGACACAGTGTGGCTCGGATGCAATCGTTGTACGACCAACATGGCTGCCTATCGGGCGGGTAGATCAATCTTCACCGGGCCTGTCACTCCCGGCACGGGCATGAACAGGACAGCCAAACCTAGAACAATTCCGGCGACGCCCCACACATGGCGCTTTTGTCGCAGAAACATAACGCCGGTTACAATGCAGTAGGCTGCTACTGCCACGCCTATGGCCGTCCAGACCCAAATCACTCCAGTGTCTCCGCCGGCTTATGCTTGACGATCTTGCTTAGCCGCTCCTCAAAGCACGTCTTGCTTTTCGAACTCGTATCGGGATCAGCAGCCATTTGGGCACTAGCCATGGCTCGGGAACGGCCGCAAGTGGGCGTTAGCGGAATGACCGGGATTGGCAGCAAGCGGAAGGGCAGCTTCGCAGCGATCGGGCTGGATAGCAGAACCTAATCCTGCGACCCTGCTTCAATGAGCCACACACCGCCCGCAAAACTGGATCGACTGCGGCAGATCGGCTGGTTGCTTTGGAACCCCATCGGACTTGACGACGCTTGGAAGGCGGACGCACCAGACGAGTATGATCGTTACCTGCTGCATGTGGTGGGTATGAGCGAGGAGGGTGGGTCCGAAGGCGACGCTGCTCAATATCTAATTAGAATAGCGGCAGAGCACATGGGGCTCACGCATGTCGACCCCCAAGCCGCAGCGGCCACGGCATCTGCCATATTCAACTACGTCAAAAGTACGCGCGATCGTCAGTAGTTGGTGGACTGCAGACCGTCCGCTTTCGACGCGGCACCCGCACCTCCAGGGATAGCCCGAGCGCGATCAGCCTTGGGCGAGGTGGCTTTCACAACCAACGATGGTCCGCACATGATGACTTGTAGACAGCCCCTGAACTAGGCCAGCTTGCCGCACCACGTATCAAGCGCGAAGGCCTAATAATGTTCAGGCGTATGATTGCCCTATCTCTGCTGGCACTAGCTGTACCGTCGAGTGCGGCAAATCGCATTATGAATGAGCCATCGAACTCTGAGATGACGGCCATCTTCAACGCAGACCAGAAAGCGCGACAAGTATCCGATATCGAATGGGCAACGGTTGGTCCACAGGACAAGCTGGCGCCCTTAGCGAGAACGTTCAAAGCCAAGCTGCGCCCCGTACAATGCAGCCCGATTACTGGAGCCGACACGCTCGTCAATCGCACCGATCTCCGCTGGATTGTGGTGGGAGAAATACACGGGACCAAAGAGACGCCAGTAATTTTTGGTGATCTAGCATGCCTAGCTTCGACATCCCGACCGGTGATCATCGCAGTCGAACAAGTGACCACCGAGCAGCCCGCGATAGATGATTTCATTGGCTCCGATGGCGGTGCAGCGGCGATATCGCATTTCTTGAGGAGCAGAATATGGACCCAGCCGATGAAGGATGGCCGGTCAAGTGAAGCGTACTTCCATCTTTTCCAGAGGCTGCGCGAATTGCGAGCGGCAGGGCGGATTATAAGCGTCGTTGCTTTCCAACCGTTGTACAATCCCGGTCCCGGCGGATATAACGCAGGTGATTACGAGTATGCACTCGCCTCATCCCTGGTTAACAGGGTAAAACAAGACGCGCGGGTGCTTGTCTTGGTCGGGAACGTTCACGCGATGCGAACGGCTCCTACGTGGGCCAAGCCAGCTTACCTGCCAATGGCCGGCTACCTTCCAGCTCAAACCACCATCAATCTCGATGCGAGGTGGGTTGGTGGATCCTATTGGGCTTGTACTTCGGACACTAGTTGCGGTGCGCAAACTGCGCCCTCATCAGGGACACGGCCGGCTCGAAGTATTACCATGGACGTGATCGGTGGACCTTATGCAGGGGCTCTTAACCTCGGCGTCGAAGTGACTGCTTCACCTCCGCAGACCCAGTCTCCACGGGAACAGGACCCTCCGCAGTAACGAGCTTACGGCGACACCCTTTAGCTGCCATTACGCAGCCTCTGCAGCAGATACGGGCTAGTTCAGCCGACATGCTTTGAGCGGCGTACCATCCGTCAATGTCTGCAACTGGGCAACTGCGGAACGACTGCTTTTCGAATGCCGCAGTTCAAACTGAATGCACCTAGCAATCCAGCGTAAATGCCCCCTCTGGAAAGCCATGCTACCCCGTGCACGTCCTCTCCTTGGCCATGATGGCCACGGAGAGAAAGCTATGGGTACGTCAGAGTTCGATCCAATCGCAGGCAAACGCCCCCCCTGGAACGGCGGGCGCAAGGTGGGTGCCAAGCGTGCACTCAAGCCGCGACAGGTCTGGGCCATTCGCTTCTTCCTCGATCAGCACCAGCGACTGCGGGATCGAGCGTTGTTTGACCTGGCGATCGACAGCAAGCTGCGTGGTTGCGATGTGGTGAGGATGAGGATCGGCGATATCGTCCTTGGTGGCCATGTCCGAACCCGTGCGATCGTCGTTCAGGCGAAAACAGGTAGGCCGGTGCAGTTCGAGTTGATGGCGGACGCCCGAGCAAGCTTGCTGGCATGGCTGGAGAGGCGAGGTGGTTCGCTTGCCGACTATGTCTTTCCTAGCCGAACCGATCATTCCCGCCCGCTCAGTACCCGCCAGTACGCCCGGCTGGTAGCCGAATGGGTGAACGGGATAGGGCTGCGCCGCGAAGAGTATGGGACGCACTCGCTTCGGCGGACCAAGGCTTCCATCATCTACAAGGCGTCGGGCAATCTTCGAGCGGTGCAGATCCTACTCGGCCACGCCAAGATTGAGAATACCGTCCGCTACCTTGGCGTCGATGTCGAAGACGCTTTGACCTTGTCAGAGGGCATCGAGGTGTAACCTACACCGGCTTCTCGCCACTGTGAGAAGCCGGACCGGACGGACGAGCGGCAGAAGCAGCCCTTCCCCTGCCGCCCAAAGGCTGGCCCCCAATGGAAGCCAGCTTTTACCTACTCGGCCGTTTCAACTTTTGGCCTTTTGGATTTTGCTGGAGCCTTCGATGCCGTGCCATCGCCGCTGCGGCTGCTACCCAAGCCAATCCTATGGGCCATCGCACGGCGCGCTTCCGAATAGGTCGTTGCAACCATCGGATAATCAGCCTTCAGATTGTACCGCTCGCGGTATTCTTCTGGCGTCAGTCCGTGCGTCGTGAGGTGTCGGCGAAGTGTCTTGTATGGCTTGCCATCGATCATGCTGACGATGAAGTCCGGGTTGGCCAGCGACTTACGGGCCGACACTGCGGGGGTATATTGCTCGGTATCAGCGACAGGGGCGTTCGCCTCGTTGGCACCGCCGATTAGAGATTGAACGCTGGAGTGCATCTGGGCGAGAAACGCTGGAACGTCATCTGCTGATGTTCGCGTGTTTGGGTTCGACAACCATGCAATCGTCAGCTCGGTTGCAAGCTCGACGGCGTCTAGCTGAATAGTTTCGTCAGACATCATTCACTCCACATATGTCGCTGCCATTTGGGGTCTCCTTTTTACAAAAACAACCGCGGCTGCATGCGACTGAAGCAATCAACCAAATCTCCGCATAAATAAGTAGCGATGCAAACGATGCCAATATGTAAGTGATTGTGCCATTTTGGCCGTGAGGGAAGCAGGGTAAGAACGACACATTATTGAATACATTTGCGCCCAATATGCGCACCTTCGTGCGAGCATGAGCCAAATGATCTTCAAGGTTGGCGGGGCGCAGTCCGGCAATTTTTGGCTCTGCTGCTACTGCCGATGACACCTATGGTCAGGCCATGGACGGCAGCGAAATGGCCGGAATTGGTGGTGAGCGGACGTAACCATGGTCCATTTATGGCGCGTCGCGGCTGAAGTCGTCATTCAACCATCTGGGTACCAAGGCTAGTCGTTTTCCATTACGTGTGAGCCACCGGTTGAGGCATCCAACGCTCGCATCCTTTGTGTTCTGCGACAGGTAAAGGCGGGCGTCGCCAGCCCAAGAGGTGGGGTACATTTCCACCTTAAATTGCTCAATGCCGCAGCTTTTGGCGGCTTCGAGTGCCACCACGATGCTTTTAAAGGATCCCGCCGCAACTGGTATTTGGGGAGCGGTGGAAATGGATTGCAATGCTGCTGCTGCAGCTACGTGTAGAAACGACACAAGCCTTCTCCGCGCTGACCTCGCCCGACAATCTCACGAGCGTGCGACGTCCGCAATTGGGCGTGAGCGGAACGGCCGGAATTGGTGGCTAACGGACATTCCGATCAGGCTGCCGCGGTTCATATGACCAACCGCTATAAGCAGCGTCAAACTGGACAGCA
>NZ_JACYVG010000023.1:0-6145 GCF_014842205.1 Sphingomonas sp. CFBP 13714 | reverse complement strand
GGGGGGGGGGCTTTAACCTGCTCGTAGCAATAAATTCGTGAATATCTTAAGCCAATTGACAAGATTTAAAGTCGTCTTTTTAAAGGCGTACCGCTGTTATGCCTTATGGTTGAGGTGTAGTGCGTTCATATGGTTGCTTATTTATTAATCGTAACAGCCGTCATATCGTAAAATCACGCAGTCAATCACAGTTACTAGGAAAGCGCGTTTGCGACGCGCTATTATAAATCATAGAACAAATTAATCGCAAACTTGTATTAGTGGAAAATATTGAAATGACTGATGCCATCGAAGCATTGTCTCTGATGAAACAGGCCCTCATTATCATGGACCGTATGGGGCTAGCTCTGCCAGCTGCCCATCTAAGTATGTCAATCGCCGCACTGGAGGACATCTCGATTTTTACAAAGCAGACCGCTGCAGCCCGCTGAATCATATGGACAGAGTTTGACGCGCGTTTGATCGATTAATCCAATGCCGTCCTTGGAGACGACGTTAGGCCCCTGGATTACGTTTAAAATGATGAGCGATTTTTGTTCGGCCCCTTCCACCATCGGAACCAAAACGCAGCTGCCGACTTGCGGGGAATAGCTGGCTCTAGTTCGAAGATGCGGCGTGAATAGGGCAAGTGAGCAGTGGCAGCATAACTGGATAAGTACTGCAAGTAAGAACATCGGGTTCCGGTGATATCGTTGGCGGGTCGTGGAGAACGCGTTCAAGGCCATGCAAGAGTCCCCAGCTGCAGTCGTTGAATAGGGTGATCAGTCCAAATTGGGATGCGGCTCCTCGGGGTCATCATCCAAAGACCTAAGCTGCGCCTCACGAGTTGGGTTACCACCACCGCCATGCGGAACTGCCACGTCGATGGGGCTGTGCAGAGTTGCACCATCACTGAGTTTTCCCCATCCGCGGCATTAGCAACGCCCACCCCCCCCGGCATTTCGGTCATTTGTACATCGTTTAAAACGGTCGCAGCGCTATTTGCGTCGTGCGGCTTTGGCTTAACGTCGTCAGGTAAACTGTTCGGCTGTTGGATCACCATGTCGATCTCCTTTGCTCGCTCTAAGGCCTTTCAAACGGGGCGAGTTTGCCATCAATTCAGCGAATCAAATGCTTACTGTTGGAATACACCCAGCCCCTAGAATACCGTCTCGGCCGCCCGACCCGATGGCCAAGTCATCCAGCATCACCCGAGATGACCACAGGCGAATTCCGCCGCTCCCCCCTCAGGGATATGTTCCAAAATCTAGGCGTTTTGAACGCTGCTACAGGGAGAGCATGATGTCCAATACGTTCAAACCAACTGCTAAAATCGCCGCCAATGCGAAGAAGGGGCTAAAGTTGCGGGAGGATTTTGAACGAGGCGGCACGGACGTCGGATTTCGCCGTGCCGAACAACTGGCAGCGCAGGACGATGTGACCGCCGAAGATGTGAAGTCGATGCATAGCTACTTCGCGCGTCACGAGGTCGATAAAGACGGTAAAACACATGAGTGGGGATCGGACACTGATCCTTCTGCCGGCTATATCGCCTGGCTTCTCTGGGGAGGCGATGAGGGCAAGGAATGGGCTGATCGACATGTCGAGAAGCTCGAATAGAGGGCTCTCGAACGGAGAGCGCGATCACGATCGGCATTCGATCACGGTTTATCACCACTTTTAACGCGGATTGCCGGCGCGATGCCGTTGGCGCTCCTCACTCCTGTAATTGATCGGCGCCTGTCAGATGTACGTTCTCCTGTTCGCTGCGGCCGCAGCCCTAGTGCAATCTCCGGTTGCCGGATCCGTGGTGCAGCCGGGCACGATAGCGATCGTCGCTGCTGATAGTTCGACCACGTCTCCCGCTATCACGAGAACGTTCACGGACGCGGTTCAACGAACCTTCCTTCGAACACCTTTCCTGCCCCTGCCCGACCCGAACCACAGTCTTTACGTCGCCAAGGTTGAGGTATCGCAGACACAGCGTGGCGTTGTCCGGTCAGGCAACGACCGATCAGACCGACCAAGCGTGGCTGCTGGCCTTGGAGGCCTGTCGCTGACCCTGCCTTCGGGGAAAGATCAATTGCACGGACTTATCGTGACCCGTCTCGAAGTGACCGTGACGCTGCGCCGCGATAATCACGTCGTATGGAAAGGGCAGGCGACCACGGTGCGCGCTAGCGGGACGCGGACGGGCGAACCCTCGGTTGTTGCAGCAGACCTGTCGGATGTCCTCCTGACGTGGTTTCCGCGGCAGCTGCCGGGACCGCTGTCTGTCCCGTAAGATTCACCGGGTAACGCGATTATCAGCCTCTGATCTTCGACAGCACGCGCGCTGCAACATTGCTCCTGGCGGCAAGCTTCCGCCCATAGCGCAGTGCCGTCGATGGCGACGACCAACGGAGTGCCTGGGCAATGCCAACGCCGTCCTCCCCGGCCGCAAACAGATCCTGCGTCAGCCCTACCCGCGGCGAGTGGCTCGATAGCGCCCTAGCCGCTTCCTCAACCTTCGCGATCGGCATCTCGACCAGCCCCTGATCGAATGCACTCAGCGCCACCCGCCGATAGATCCCGTTGACGCCCTGCCGGCTAAGCGAGGCCGTACCAACGGTATACACCGTCCGCGCCGGCTCCGCCCTCTTGCCCTTGAGCTTCTCCTGCCAGTGCCGTGTGTGCCCCGGGATCGCCTCGTACGCCATCGGCGGGACCGCGGCGCGCAAACGGCGCCGATCGACCCCCACGCGGCGGAAGACCGGCCCCTCGGTGATGGCGCTCGCGACCAGCCAGGCCCCGACCCGGCGCATCGTGTCCGCTGACAGCCAGCCCCAGGCCCCCTGCCCTTCCTGATCGGTCTTGGATGATGGAATGAACAGGAGCGCCGAGCCATCGCTGTGTGGATCGATGTGCGCGACGGCGACCGCGACGAGCTCGCTGACGCGCAATCCAGCGTCATAACCGAGCGACAGCAGCGCGGCATCGCGCAAGCCTTGCAAATCGCCGCCACAGGCGCCAAGCAGCGCCGTCAACGTGAACCCCTTGGTATGAGGATCTAGCGAGGCCCCGAAGCGCAACGGGGCAGCCTGGCGCTGAGCAGCGCCACGCCGTCGGCGCAGGCCCTTGAGCGCGGCGCGGACCATGACGTGGCTGGTGGGCGCATGCCCCCTCTCCTGCATTCCTGAAAGGCTGTGTGCGGTGGCAAGACTGGCAACCCGCCGGGCGACCGTCGCGGGCTTAGCGCCTTGCGCCTCGAGCATGGCGATGTAGCGGACCAGGTTTTCGGGCTCTGCGGGCAGCGGGGCGACACGGATGTCCTCACACCAGCGCAAATAGCAGGCGAGGTCCGAAGCCAGTGCCGCCTTGCTCGCTGCGGCCATAGCGCCGAGCTGCGCGGCGAAGCCGATCTCGCTGACTGGGCCGGCATCAGCGGGCAGCGCAAGGCCAAGCAACCGGGTAACACGGGCATCGATTGGCTCAATCAACCCCCGCGCTGTGCGGACCGGCAACGCCTCCCCGTCTGTACGGTGGACGACAATCTCACTCATGCAGCGCCTGCCGGCTGGTTGAGTTTATCCTGAATTTCGACATAAGAGCACACCCCTGTACTTACCATAATGTCCGATTATGGTAAGTGATCACAATTGCCAAAAGGTGCTGCCTAGTAATTTTCGAATTACTAGCGCATTACCTTTGCGATGCCTTCCCTTGATCTCATTTCGCTTGGATACGCGTTCGGTCGACTGGCTGGCGCAGTGCGCTTTGCGTCCCCTGAAATCCGCAGCGTTGCCCGCTTGGCAGCCGTTGCCGGCGCATGGCGTGCGTATCGGCGCGACGCCGGCGGCGGTGATGTCGGCCCTGCGCACCAGCCAAGCAGCGATCCTAGCTCGGTCCTAATGACCGACGACCCGCGCCGCGACGCTGTCGTACTTTGGCTCGCTGCCAACGGTGTGTCGGCAATCGCGGAAGCGGCCACAACCATTGTTCGCATGGTCAACGCGACGCGTGGTTTCGACGCCGATGCGCTGGCGTTGCTCAACGCCGCCCACGACGCGGTGGGGCAGGTTCCTGCCGGTGGCCCCCTCACCCGAGCCTGTGGACTGGCCGACTTTGGTCCAGATCATCCGCTTCAGGGACTGACTTGTGCCGCTGCTGCGGTCGACAATCTGATCACCACGCCGGATTTTGCCGAAGGTCACGGACATGACGCCGTAATCTCCCTGCCCTCTCGATCAATGCGTCAATACGTTGCGGCTGAGCCTGCTGGATGCTGGGCCCTAAACCTTACGCTTCTCGCTCGCGGCACCGTGCCGTCCGTCACGGGGATCATCCCGCGTACAGCATTTCGCCTTGATCTTGAGGACACTGAACGATCAGCTGCTCTTATTGACCATAGCAGTCATGCGGCATTGGGAGCGCTTTCGGAGTTGGAGCGCATCGAGGCCGCACTCGTCCGCGGTCGCGACTCACTCGCCGGCTTATCCCGCAACGCGCGCGCGCGCGACGCGTGGGCGCTCATTGTTGCGGCAGGCCCGCTGCGGCGGGTCCAGCTTGCACGGGCGCTAAGTCTGTCTCGAGCCGGGGCCGATATTCAGGCGGATGCGCTCGCTCGTGCCGGTCTTGTTACCCTCGCAGCAGGCGGTCGTATTCAACCGACGCAACGTCAGCTTTTGGTCGAGCAACCCGCTATCCTGGAGGACGGGCCGCTGGCCCTTGCCACGGCCGACCTCGATGCAAGCATGGCTGATATCGATCGGTTGTTGGAACGCTCTAGTCGTCTTTGATCGTCACACATCTCGGTGATCCGTTCGGCTTTCAACTACCAGTGGCAACCGGTCAGATCTACAGCAGATCAGATCAATAATCGTCTATCACACCCCCACGAACCGGATGGCAGCATCGTACGAGCCATTGCAAAAAGCATGCAATACAGTGTGCTTTAATATCCAAAGGAGTGAATTCCGATTTAACAGATTGACGCAATAAACTCAGGCAAATACATATCGTCGTGTTAATATCCTTTTGGGGTACATTTGTGATTATAACGATAGGAAATACGAAGGGTGGTGTGGGAAAAACCACCTTAGCGGTGCAGATAGCAATTTCTCGAGCACTCTCTGGCCGTGATGTGTGGCTTATTGACGGTGACCGTCAGGGAACAGCAGCTGCGGCTATCGCAGCACGGGCACAGTCTGGGCGGCTTCCGGGAATTGCCTGCGCTCAGTATCCTGATGGCCCTGCGTTACGTGCTCAGGTGCAGCAGCAGCGACACAAGTGGCAGGAGATAATAATTGACGCTGGAGGACGCGACTCCACCGCACTTCGTGCGGCTCTCGTGCTCTCCGACGTACTGCTCGTGCCGTTTGCCCCGCGGTCGTACGACGTATGGGCGCTGGATGACATGGCTTCACTTATCGATGAGGCTAAGAGTGTGCGAGATGGCCTTCGGTGTTTTGCCGTGATGAACCAGGCGGACCCAGGCGATAAGTCAACGGACAACGCTGAGGCGGAAGCTGCGGTGAAGGATGTTCCTCAGTTCAAATACCTCCCGTCCCCAATTAGGCGCAGAAAGGCCTTTAGCAACGCTGCCGGTGCGGGCCTCGCAGTCTCCGAATTACCCAGCAGGGATGTTAAAGCAACCGGCGAGCTGAACATGCTAATTTCATCGCTTTTTAATGTTATAATACAATTATAAGGACTGGTTCGCCATGGCAATCACTCAACGGCCAAAATTGGCTGGCAATACCCTGAAAACCGCGGCGCAAGACGCATTTATTAGCGGAGCGCCAGATGGTTCGACGGTAACAAAAGCGGCGGGAGCGGAGTACGAGAAGGGGATTAAGAAGGGAAATAAACGGCAGATTACGTTGACGATCGCGCCGGAACTGCTCGAGCGGGTAGATCAAATCGCTAATCGAACGGGACAGGCAAGGGCTGCGGTTATTAACATGGCTATATATCAAGCAATCGAAGGTGACCTGTTCAAGTCGTAAGGCACTGTTTTCTATTATATTACCATTGACACACATTATTTATTAATAGACGCCTGTAGAAAGTATCTGTTGAGCCCTGCTACTCGATAGCTGATTTGTCTTACCAGTAGCGCATTCGACTTAGGGTCAGGACCCATTGATGTGAGAGGCGCGCTCTGATTCAGGCTCCGTGAGGAGAG
>NZ_JACYVG010000022.1:0-7117 GCF_014842205.1 Sphingomonas sp. CFBP 13714 | reverse complement strand
CAGCGGGAAAGTTGCAGATATCGTTCTTGGTAACGGTTGAACGGCTGCTTTCCACCAACCCAGTCATTCCCGATGCAAAAATCAAAAGTTTTGCATCAAGGATCGCGCTGCAGGTAGCGTAAGTGCGGCCGGACCAGTCATTGACCTTGATGAGGGTAGGACTATCGTTCTCCCTTCTAAAGGGGATTGTACGTCCATGAAGGCCCAGCCCGGTTTTGCGATTGCGAGTTTTCTGTTCGGCATACTGGCGTCAGTTGCACAGCCTGCACTTCGCTCGCTGAATGCAACCGACTTTGTAAGCGGCATCGTAACGGGGGTTCTTCTAGGCCTATCCGCACTTATGCTGGTGTTAGGCATCCAGAGCTTGCGTCGTCGTACTCAATAATTACGGCGTCTGATGCAAAAATCGCAAGTTTTGCATCAGCAAAAAAACTGCGCAAAACCGGTGTAGATGTCAGCGGTGATTGGCACGGTTCTGTCAGCGCTAAGTGACACCGATCACGAGCGTGCTGCGGGCCGCTTCGACCACATCCTTGGTGATGACGGTCAGCTCGTTGAGACGTAGGATGCGCTCGATCTGGACGAACAGGCGATGCAGCAGCCGGAAGTTGCCTCCGGTCATGCGCACGATCGCGGCGACCGCCTGGGCGTCTGTGAAGTCTGCGTCGTCCAGCGACAGCCCGAGATCACGCCAGCGCCTCGTCAGCACGAACGTCAGCTCCTGATCCTGCAAGGGACGGTAGTGATGGGCGAAACCCACCCGGCTGAAGAGCTGGGGGTAGCGCGCCATGCGCTTGTCGATCCCCGGCATGCCGATCAGGATTAGGCCGATCCCCCGTCGATCGAACAAGTCGCGCAGCCATTCCAGCGCTGTCGTGGTCAGCCGCTCGGCCTTGTCCACGATCAGCAACTCCACGTAGCGGGTCGTGCGGTCGATGATCTTGCACTTGCCCTCAACGCAGGGGCGAACGTGATCGTCGATGCACATGTCAGCGCGGCTGATAAGGTTCGGCACGTCATGCCGCAGCTCGCGCAGGCTGCAGCTGACGGTCGGCGTGAAGAAGACGGTTCGGGATCGGGCGAGGTGGGCATTGACCTTCGCCTCATCCGGCCCGCGCCTGCCCCATACTTCAACGGTTTCGGTAGCCAAATCCCAATGGGCGTAGCGGCGGGCGGAGAGCGTCTTTCCGACCCCGGCGGGTCCACGGCACAGACCGATATAGCGATGCTTGCGGACGGCATTGGCGAACTCGGTGAAGCGGCGATGCTCTTGGGTCGCGATGAAGCCGGTGGCGCGTGCCGTGCCCATCAGTCGCCTTCGCTATGGCCGTCGCGCGCTCGAAGGGGAAGCTGCGAGGCAAAAAGCCGAAGCTGTCGGATCGACAGCAGAAGGAGTTGCGCCGCATGTACGACACCGACGATTACTCGATCAGCGATCTTGCTGAGGTGTTTTCGATATCACGGCCAACGGTGTACCGGACACTTGGTCGTCAACCTTCCGGGCTTGCGGCAAAAGCGGCGTGATCCTAACCCCGGTCGGACCGATAAAGAGAAAGGCCACCTCTGACCGTGCCGGTCTTCGTGCTACAGTCGCGTCATGACTGCCTTTCCCAAGCCGGTGCTCGACTACTGGCACCAGACCCTTTCCGCTGACCGCGCCTCCGTTCATGGCAATCTGTCATATGCTGTTAGCGACAGGTTGAATCCCAAGCGTCCCGCAATGATGCTGGAACAAGCTGATGGGTCGTTGCGGCTTGTTGTTACTCCCGAGATAGCACAACGAGCTGGCATTGCCGAATTAGATGGTTTGGCGATGGATGACCTGAAAAGCCGTTTGGGACAAGCTGGCGTAACACTGCACGATCCGGATTATCTGTTTTACCTTTCGGCCGACGTGCATGTGGCGGCAGACCCGGCGAAGGCACCTCGCAAGTTGACTGATGCCGATCGCACTGCCTTCGAGATATTCTACAATGCGGCTTCCGAGCAGGACCGTGAGGATGCTTGGGTCGAATTGGATCATTGGGCGGTGTTCGGATGCTTCGACGGCGGCCGGCTTGTCTGCGCTGCTAGTATGAACCTGTGGGACGATAGCCCTATTGCCGATCTGGGGGTGCTGACGCTCTCCGACGCTCGGGGGAAGAGGTTCGCACGTGCGACCGTTCAGTCGATCAACCGGTTTTCGCGGCAGCAGGGGTACGAACCGCAATACCGTTGCCAAATTGATAATCACGCATCTGTAGCCTTGGCCAGATCGTGCGGCCTGACGCTGTTCGGGCGCTGGACCGTGGCAACCGATCCGCGTGGACCCAGCATAACCTAACTCTGCAGATCGGTGGCGAGGGAGAACCCGACGTAGCGCCCCGAGCTGTATGTCAGGCCTTCCGAGGAGTCGGCGATCCACCGATAGGTGTTGAACAGGTTCGTCACCTGCACGCGGGCGATCACGTCGCGGCGCGCCAACCGTAGCCGGTGACGCGCACCCAAGGCAACGGTCGGGCGCGACGGCAGGCGGACCGCGTTGGCCTGGTCGGCGAATGATCCGCCATGTCGCGTTACCTGAACGTCGAAGGACGAGCCGCGCCAACCTTCCGGATGCACGTCGAGCGCCAGCACGATGCGGCTGCGGCTTGTGCCGACAGGACGGGCACCGATCGTTCCGTCTTCTACCAATTCCCCGGTGACGCGCGGATCGAGCAGGACCGCGCCTGCGACGAGGCTGGCGAACGGCGTAACGTCGCCGCTCAACGATCCCTCGATTCCGCGATGGCGAACCTCGCCCAGTCGTCGGTAGAAGTTCGCACCGTCGAGGTTGAAGTAGGGCTTGCGGACATCGAACACGCCCACGGCCGCTTGCAGCTTACCCAGCGAGGCGCGCACGCCGGCATCGACCTGCCGTGTCCGGAGCGCCGGTGGTGCCGCGTTGCGGTTGACCGCGATATCCGGGGCGACCTCGCTTTCTTCCAGCCCCCGTGTCACTCCGGCATAAGCCGAAAGACCGGACGCCACGTCGAGCGAGGCCATCAGGTTGAACAGCCACGGCCGATCGCGCGATACGATGCCGTCGCGTCCGGGCGGGCGAACATGCTTGCGATAATCGGTCTTCTGGACGCCGATGTTGAGGCTGCCGCGGCCCTTCCAGCGTCCTTCGTAAGCGATACCGCCTGTTACCTGCCGAACGTCATCGGGCGTGCGTTCCACGAAGGCGAATGCCGGCTCGGCGGTCGGCGCGCGCGTCGCGATATTGCGGCGGGACAACTCGACCGCTTCCGCCTCACCGTAGAGTCGTGCCTGATCGCGGGCGCGCACCGACGCATGGAAACGGTGCAGCCGCGGGCCTTCCGCGAATGTGCGGGACACCCGCACCTCTCCCGAGGAGGACGCATAGCGCGATGCCGGAGCTGCATAGACGGTTTCCGTCCCGGTGCCCTCCTTGTCCACGTCCAGCCACAGGGTCGTTCGATCGCGGCTGACGGCATAGATCGAGCGGAACAGGCCGCCCGCCAGCGACCAGTCGCCCAGCTTCGTCCGCGCGATCACGCCGGTATTGCTGCCGCGACTGGTGTTGGTCGCCCAATCCTGGCCGGTGTAGCGGCGACGATCGTGCACGCGCGGCGGAACGAAGGCCCCGCTGGTGAAGTAGGTCGGCACCGCCTCCTCGCTCCACGTCCTGTCCAGGCTCCAGAACGGGATGATTTCGGTATCGGTTGCAGGCCGCCACCTGAAGCTGACTCCACCGGAAAATGCCTTGGGCGTTCCCCCGAACCACTCATTATCCCGGTAGAGGCCGAAGCCGCCAGCTACCGACAAGGCTGCACCGGTGATTGGCGCGCGAACGTCGAACTCGATGCTTGCGTCGCCAAAGGTGCCGGCGTTCAGCCGTGGGCTTAGGACCAATGCGTCGGGAGCATCGGGCAGGCGGAAGTCGGCGATCCCGGTCGGTGCTGGAAACGGGTAGTCGATCGCCGTCAGACCGACACGGATGATCGAGCTATCGACAATGCGATAGCTGAGGTCCGCCTGCTGATCGATATACAGGCCTTCGATGCGGAC
The DNA here is from genome assembly GCF_014842205.1 of Sphingomonas sp. CFBP 13714. NCBI lineage: Bacteria > Pseudomonadati > Pseudomonadota > Alphaproteobacteria > Sphingomonadales > Sphingomonadaceae > Sphingomonas > Sphingomonas sp. CFBP 13714. Next base: position 3,064 of record NZ_JACYVG010000022.1, on the reverse strand, counting down.
GTTGCCGGCATCGATAGGCGAGAAGCCGCGCACGTCCTCTTCGTCGTACAGCCCCACAGACTCGTTGGCGTAGCTCACGCCGAACGCATCCTCAGCCGCACGCGCCGCGTTCTGATCGGCGCGTTGCGCCACTGCCTGGCTCGCGCACCCGAACGTTGCGAGCGCCATCAATATCAACTTACGCATTTTCGCCCCCACCGCGCTCTTTAGCGAATGGCTGGCAGCTCACCAAAATTAAACCGGATCGGCCTCACTGACGCGCAGCGGTAGCCCGCTTGTTCTCGATTGGTGCAGAAGGCCGAGTTTCGAGAAGGATGCGCGAATCCCGATCCGCCTTCGCTTCAAGAGCGCGTGCGTCGTCGTGGCGTGTCAATTACCACTGACAAAGTCTGCCAATCAGCGCTGACATCTACATCCGCGGCTTCGAGCCTGATGCAGATCTTGTGAGTTTCGCATCATCGGTGCCCGCTTCGGCCGGCCGGCAAAGTGCGTTATACTAGTGAAGCACCAACCATGAACGAGGACAGGTTATGCCAGTCAAAGACCTCATCGGGCGTCCAAGACCTACAGCTGAACAGAGGGCACTGGAGAAAGAGCTTCTGCAGCGTCGAGAGGCATTGCTGCGTCGTCGTCCCGGCCATTCTGATGATGACGATGGCCTGTGTCCTGTGGGCCCGCCACCTGGTCCCAGCCCCATGCCACTAGCTGGTGCGGCTGAGATAGCAGACGACTGATCCAATTAGCGTGATGCAAAACTTTTGATTTTCGCATCAGGAATGGCCGGGTTTGGTGGAAAGCGGACCGTCCGCTATTGGAATGGCAGTTGTCGTTAGCAGACGTCTCTTGACGCTGCCGCCTTACCCGAAAAGAATGCTTTTCCGGGAATGTGCGACTTTTGTCGGCTGGACAGAAACATGGTCGATCTGATCCAGAAGTGACTTGGTAGAATTGAAAAGACGGGAACGGCATGGCCGCTCCCGTCCCGTATGCTTAATGGCGGCCACTAGGTGCGGCAGGCAGCATGTCCTTGCCGTAGCTGCGCGCAACGCCGCGCCGATCGAGTTCGGTGTCGATCGTGCCGAGCGTACGATTGTACGAGGCTAGTTCCGCAGCGCTGACGAAGCCCTGCTGCTTGCCGAGGCGGGTCATGCTCTGCCGGGTCTGCGCGATCTGACGCTGCAACGCCGTCGCACGCGCACGCGCAATCTTATGCGTGATCCGCGCGTTCTCGATCCGAGCCTGGGTCTCATCGATGCGGGTATGAAGCGCAGTCGTCGCCTGCATATTCTCGGTGCGCTGTGTTTCGGTTCCTCGTTGCTGCGCAAAGGCGACACCGGGCATCATCAGTCCGATCGCACCTGCGGCAACAAGGGCGAACGGCTGTTTGGTAAGGATCATTTCAATCTCTCTAGAAACCGGCGATGTGGCACGCTGCAATCGTCCGGTCCTGATTTTCTAACGGTTTGTCGCTGCATGGCAGATGAACGAGCAGATAAGCCGGTCACAGAATTGGAGTTTTTCGCATGGGCAGCGTGGCCGGCACGACGCGGCCTTTCTTCCAAATGAACCCAGAGCGGGACAGTCGCAGGACGATCCCGCCAACGGTCGTCCGGATCACCTGCTTTCTCACTATCTGTTCCCGATTGCTCTTTCGCGAAATGGGCTGTTCGAGGCGGAGAAACGGGAAAGATCGCGCTTAACGAATGGCCGTTGTCGGGCGCCCGGATCGCCAGCCTGAACTTCCGGATGTGGGCGTTTGCAGCCCGTGTGCTTTACCGCCCAAAGGCCGCCGGTTGGCTTTGAGGAACGGTCGGCGCGACGACAGCGCCTGAACGTCGCGACCTCGTGGGAAGCGGAACGACCGCTTTTGAAGATGGGCGGCGCGAAAGGGGACATACCCTTCACTCCACGTCGCTATATTCTTCAATTGGCGTGAAACTGTTGAAACGGTAGCAGTAAATTGGTTCACCACCAACGCCGCCTTTTAGCACAAGCTGCACGCAGTTTTTGTTCGGAAATGCAAAGTTCCGGGCATACCAAAGCGAGTTCACCGTGCTCTGGGTCTCGTGTATTTTGGCGGCCCATCGCTTCACCGCATCTTGTGACTGCTTAGCTGACCCGTTCCAATCAACCAGGCTCCGTTCGGCCGCCATCGCGTCCCTGCCGCCGATGTCGTATCCAAGCGCGAACATGCCGGTAGCGACCAATCCAGCGGCTATCAATTTGGCGGCGGTGTTCATAAGCCGAGATAAGCAGCTTTCGCGTCTGCTTCCAAGATCGGGGAAGCAAAGCCCGAATGACCGACCTTGGGCGGCTGCGGTCGGGCGGGTATGTCGCGAGATGGTAGTTTGCAGTCCGGCAGGTATGAATCAAACATCCCGACTAGCTGACATTCGGAGCGGTCGCTTGGCCCCCAGCCGGAGCAGCTTCCAGACGGAAATGCTTGCATCGCGCAGCGGAGACGGCATCCGCCCAACGCTGATAGTCTACCGACCGCTCCGGTGGCGACGTCCGGCAAATGCCTGCTTCTTTGCGATAGCAGCCGCCTGCACTTGCCAGCACAGCGACCCCTGCAATGATTGTGAACGAACGTCGCATTCTGGGATCATCGCACCCGATGCCCTTTGGCGGCAAGTGGGCGCTTGCGGACTGGCAGCTTTGCCGCCCGATAGCTGCCACTCGGCTTTCAAGCACGGTCGGCACGCGACGAGCGCCTGAACGTCGCGACCTGGTAGAAAGCGGACTGACCTTTCTGGGGGGGCGAACCTAGAAAAACCGATCATCGAACGAGCGTCCCAAATGCGTCGGCTTTTCCATCAACGGATGCGCCGGCTCCTGTCGTTTTTTGGTCGATGCAAAACTTGTGGGCTTGCGTCGCGTAATGCCAAATCGGACGTGACTACGACGGCTAGGCTTTCCGAGTGAAAACTTCAGCTAACCGGGTGCTTCAGCGGCGCCGCATTTCGGAAAAAATCGTTGGATGAAGAGCAATAGGATTTCAGGACGCCGGCTTGAGATTGGGCGCCGTCATTGATGCAGTTGTCTCTGGGCCAAGATCCGCGCG
>NZ_JACYVG010000021.1:0-10140 GCF_014842205.1 Sphingomonas sp. CFBP 13714 | reverse complement strand
CCCCCCCCCCGAAAAACAACTAATTAATTGTTTGATCTCACGCTGTCGCACGCCGTAGGAGCGGAGATATTTTAAGCGGTCGTTGCGATATTAAATCTTTTGCTATGTCAAAGACTGCGGTTCAATTATGACTTGGCGTCACATTGATTGAAAGAATAAGCTTTACGAGGGCGGGTTCTAAGATTGCTAAACAACAGCATTTTACCGTAGATTTGTGAAGCTCGCGCTAAATTAGCGACGTCTCGACCTTAGATAGGTGAGCTAGGCAGTAAACGATGAGGGCGCACGTGGGCACCAACAACTTTTCAGAAAAAAACAATTCTGCGGGTTTTTAATCGGGTGCCAGAGGCCGAACTGCCAACGTCTTGGACCTTGTATGGGGGCACAACGCCATTGCATGTTACGGCGGAGCGATGCACGCGATCGGTCGAGACGGCACACCGGTCTATGACCACAGCGCTAACGCTTAGCGTTCCTGTCGCGCTCGCGGCGAGGAGCGGCGAGGCCGGCAACGCTATGAACGTAGCAACTGCTAAACTAAAACCAATGCGCACCGCATACCCCTTCGAGGCACGCTAAGCGTAGCAGCGCGGATTTGGTTCCAACATTAGTAGACGATGGTGACGACCGGACTGTCTGTGTAAGAGCCGGCAGGCACAGTCTGCCCGGCCGGGATACGCGCGTAGGCCGTCAAGACCTGTTTGGAGCCAAATAACGCAATCAGATATAGCGCGCCGTACCCGGCGCTCCCGGTCCCCCAAACCGTCGTGAATGCAGGATCAGAGTATAAATTGTACCGCAGACGGCCATTTTGAGCGGCCATTTCGCGTGCGGCGGTGCTTCCCGACTGCCCTCCTGACACTTCTATCCGGTAGCCGAAGGCGACACAGTCCAAAACCGTACAGGTGCAGGCGACGTCGATCGCGGCCGTGGTCGAGAGTGGCGTGGCCTGCAGGGGATTGTACACACCAAAGTTTGCCGCGCGCGTGGACACACTACACGACACGGCCTGCGCAGCAGACGGCAACGCCGCACATGCGACTGCACAGAAGAAGCCGAGCGACCTAAACCGGTTTACAGACAACCGGGTCACTGGTGTTGCGAAAGAAGTTGATGTGGCAGCGATCGTCTCCGTTTTGAACCTCTGCTGAAACCTCGACTGGAATATCGGTAAGATAGGCGACGCCATCGTAGCCCACCACGTCCTCGCGGCCATCAAGCTGTCGGACAATCGATCCCAGCGGCATCGGCATGCCCTGTTCCGAAACGATGTGGATTGTTGCAGCGCGCACCGGACGAACGGGAATGCGTACGATCGCTCCGCCTGCCCTACGGATGCGCACGATCCTGTCCGCCCGTGCCGTGTCGTGATCGAGATCGATAGCATCATAGTCGAGTGCAATCCTTGCAGCCGCATTGGCGGGCAGATTAGGGATAAGCAGGCTGCCGTTTTTTCGTGTCCGACCAGCGGGCCTGTTCTCAAGAGTTACGGCAACATCGGGCTTGCCCACCTGCACCAAGGCAAAGCTCTGTCCGACATTTGCCGTCAATACAGGTCTGCCACCCATCCAGATCGCAGCACCGGACGCGAACGCACGAGCGGCTACCCGACGACCCTCGAGCTGGATGTCAGCTCCAACCTCCCCCAGATCCCCACGCATGGTGGCGCCGCCAATCACGGACGACCGTCGGCCGGGCGCCGTGGCGACACTTGTTCGCAAGTCCGTTCCCCGATCTGCTTCACCGAAACGTGACCAACTTGCCGACCCCGCCATGCCCCGTTCATCACGGCTTGCCTGGACGATGGCTGTCGATCGGGGCGAAAGCACGACGGTAATCCCGACTGAAGCAAAAAGTCCAGATTGTCTCGTCCGCGACCCGACCACATTCGCGAATGCAGAGAAACGCGTGCCGACGGGGCGTGACCAACTTGCTGCGAGAATACGTGTCGTAACACGATCAGCGTGCAACATGGTTGCGGAAAGCGAAAAGCCACCGGTCACAACCGACTGCCAGGACCCGCCTGCCTGGAGCCTCCAACCCTTCTGCGAGATGCCCTGACTCGCCAGTGTCTCGAAGCTCCCGAAACTTTTTTGAGCTACTGCAAAGATAGACATGCGGTGATCGTCGCGCCTAAATGACGCGCCGATCTGGCCGCCCGCCCGGTGGGTGGAATGCGAGATGTCACCGCTGATCGAAGCAATGCCGAACTCGCTCAGTTTGGTGGTCATGGCTGCGCCTGCCACCTGCACAGCGTTGGCAAGCGCTATGCGCGCTTCGCCTGTTGACCGGTTATTCAATCCGCGGCGAATGGTACCGGATGCGAACGCAGCGCCGTACCTGTCGCCGCGCGAAAACGCGTTCGATCGTAGGAGCCCGGCCTGGACAGAACTGGCGTTCAGTCCCCGACGCAGCAACTGCTGCGAGCCATAAAACGATATTTGCTGCACAGTTTCATGCCCAAGCACATCGCGCACGAGCAGTGAAACCTTGCCTGCTCCGTCGACCATCGGCACATTGGAAACGGCGAACCGTCCGCTTTGAACATCTTCGGACAGTCGGCGAACGCCATTCACGTACAAATCAACGGTCGACGGCACGCCGTCGCCGCCTACGATATCCGGCATCGGTGCGGTTACTAAATCAGGTTGCAACGTGAAGTCTGTCGAAAGCTGGATCCCGCCTGCCCGAATGGCACCATCAGCTGAACCGTCGGAGCTCACAAAATCACCTACGGTCAGTCTTCGTGCGGTACGTGGATTTTCGAGGACGTAGCGAGTCTCCAGGCGCCGGACGCTTAGGCCACGCGCGCCTAAGCCCCGGCGTGCCAAGAGACCGGTGGAAAGGATGCCTGCAGGGCCGAAGAGGCGGAGCTCGCCGGAGACGCCACCGTTGCCGCGGTCATCCCCGTAGATCGCGTAGTTAAGCAGCCCTCCCCATGCCGGCAGCACGTCTTCCGCAGCGACGGTCGGAACTTCGATCATGGCACGGCGCATCCTGGTGGCCGCGACACGGATATGCACAGTCTGCGTTGCCTGATCGAGGTGGTAGGTTAGATCGGCGATGCTGCGCAGTGGGATCAGTGCTGCACCTTCGGCTGCGTCGATTCCAAGCGCCTGAAGATCGTCCCCGCTTGCGAGGAGATTGTCGCTTTGGCCCGAAAACTCGACGACGAGACCCGTGTCGATCCCGTTGATCCAGACTTGTGCAAACACCTTCTCTTGCGTCGCGGGGGTGCTAGCCTCAATCGGGGGAGGGGCTCCGATCGAGGGGAGAAGCGTCGCCGAGATCGCGAGCGCCAGAATGAACGCGGCCAAGCCGTCCTCATCAACGCGTGACTGGGATCAGCACGCGTAAGAGCTTGGCTCCGTCGCGGGCAGTGATCGTCACGCTTTTCGGTGAGCTGTCGGCTTTGTAGCTCCACGCCCGTTCCTGACCCGCAAGCGCGTACCCGGCGAGACCGGAAGCAACGACGGTCGGCTTGTCTCCCGCCTGAGCGGTCAGCTCAACGAGCCGGACATGCACTGACCCGCGGTTCCTGACGCTGATGCTGATGCGTTGCGTCTGGGTGTCCTGCCGGGCGCTCCATTCCAATGACGACGACCGAGGCACGCCCGCCGCGGGCTCGACGAACACCGGAAGAACCATGCGCACCGGGAGCTGAAGTTGGCCCGCTGCACCAGCAAGCGGCAACTGGTCAACGACCAGCCGATAGCTGCGTTCGACAGGCCCTGGCGGAACCTTGGCGACAATGCGGACCGATTGCGTCCCCCGTGGCTCAAGTCGAAACATAGGCGGACTAAAGCCTGCATCATCGACGGGGCTATAGACCTCCTCTTCACCCTTCATCGTCCAGCGATAGAGCCTAACCTGAACGGTAATCGGGCTGGTCCCAGGGTTGCTGACGATCGTCGAGACGCTACGTGCCAACCCTGTCAGGGAAAGCTGTACCGGCGCAACCGACAGGCTGCCGCCAGGCGCCTGCGCGCCTACGGTGCCCGGCCCCAGCAGCAGCAATAGCGCCGTGGCCGGTCGCAGCGAGCCTAGTAGGAGAGATCGCACGAGCGCAGGCTCAGTAGTAGACCGTGATGGGAACGGTATCCGAATACGTATCCGCTGGAGCACTCTGCCCAGCGGCTATCGAGGCATAAATTGCAATCGTGTTGGCGATCGCTCCGAGCCCCGTCTGGCCGGTCAGGCGCTGCGACGTGACGCTGTCACCGAACCGCTGCAACCCAGCGCTGTCGCGGTGAAGTTCGTAGGAGAGAAACTGGGATTGGCTTGCGCCCTTCATTCGGCGCTGAGTGCCCGATGCATTGCTGCCGTCGCTCAGGCCGATCGAGAACGGTGTTCCCTGGGTGCAGGTAACGTTTACATTGGCGTTGGCAGGACTGGATGTGCCGAGTGCCGGATCGATTGTGCCAAAAACCAGCGTGCCGCTGCCTACTGCGCAAGCCGCAACTACGGTGGCTTGAATAGTAAGAACACCATTGGCGGTTGCAGCAATGGCGGACGTATTTCCAACCATCAAGCAACATGTCAGCGCGAGCGCGTAGAGGCCCTTCTTCACGGCAAATCTCCTGGAGAAACTTTGTTCCAGGCAAAAATGGCCTCGCAAATATTAAAAAACCGTAATCAATAGAAAAACGCGAAACTCATCGTTTCGATAATACACCCGTTTCGATTTGGTTGTTCAAAACCGCAGCACTTACGGATTAAGCCGCGTGGATAAGATTGGTGCGTCTGATTGGTAGGGTCAAAGCTGTCTTTTCAAGCGGCTTTGGGCGAGCGGATTTGGGGTGGGGGGTGCGCACCGATCGGCGCCCTGGTGGCGTCAGAACCGGGAGTGGCTGTTAACCTGCAGGCGACGACCGGCTCTATTACAAAAGCGTGATGTGGATGGTGCGCACAGGCGCGTAGTGGCGGTTAGCTAGAACCGTCATACTTGTCTGTGAGGTGCCCACAATCTCAAATGGGCGTACTTTTCAAACCGGAAAGGGTGATTTACCTTTTTTAAAAGAGCCCGGGAGCAGCACCAATAGCTCATGAGAGGTAGACGATATGCTGCTAGTTCGAGACTATCCAATGGTAGATAACGAAGTGTCCCGCGCTTCTGAAACACGGAAATATGCGACCGGAGACGAGAACCTTCAGAGCGTATTTGATTCCGTCACACAGCTTTGCAGCAATCTGTTCCAAGCTGAGATCAGCCTGCTGTCCTTCATCGAGGACGATATCCAAATCGTAAAGGGAGCGGCCGGCCTTGCGGCGACGACGATCAGTCGGACTGACTCATTTTGCTCACACACTATATTATCAAGTGAGGTGATGGTCGTGTTGGATGCCGCAAAGGACGTGCGGTTTCGGGGGAACCGTTATGTTACAGCAGCCCCGTTCATACGCTTCTACGCGGGTGCACCGTTAAAAACAGCGCTAGGGTTTAACATTGGTGCACTATGTATCGCTGACCCGCGACCACGTAGCGACTTTTCCGCGACGGACCGTAGTCAGCTGGGGCAGATGGCCAGCCTTATATCGTCCAGGATGGACGACCTGATCGTCGGGCATTGCGATCTGGTAGCGCCCCGGCACAGCGTTGATTTGGAAGGCATGATCAGCAGCTACGGCAAAAGACCAGTATCCGCTGCTATTCAAAACATCTCCATTCGCGGCGCCATGATCAATGTCGCAGGAGCCCTGATACCAAGAGGGGAGGAGGTTGTGCTGTCGATCGGCACGGTAGCTATTGTTGCTACGGCGATGTGGACCCGCAATGGCATGATCGGATTGTCTTTTGATCGTCCTATCAACGATGAAGACCTTGCTTCTGTGCACAATTCAGTTCGTAAAGCACCGGCCACCTTGCCGAGTATGCGTGGTAGCTCGCAGATTGTCTCGGAGCAGTAAGTGTCCGCTATGGAGTTCAATCACTACGTTTGCCTGCGGATTACGATATCTGGCAACGCTGGTGGCCTGCTGATGGTGCCAGCATAATTACATGATAGTTTGCCGGCGAACATATCGTTAAAATGGTTAAGGTGCTTGATCTACGTAGCAGGCTGTTACGGTCAGGGCGGTGCGCTTGAACCTGCGGCAGACTGGCATGGTGGCACAGTATCATGAATAGCTGTTTAGAATGCCAGTATAAGTTTCGCACTGTGATGTAAGGACGCGTCTGGGGTGCCCGAGACACAATTATCATGCCATCGGCAACCAGTGCGCGGTTCCCGCGACATCAAAGCGGACTTGGAATGAAAACAGCGTCGGCGCCGGCACCTCTGACATCCCATCGAGTTCGCACCTGTCCAGTATGCGTTTTCGGATGGTCTGCCCTGTTTGTCGCACAGTGGTGACTGAGACCGGGTTTCCACATATCTGGCCGCTGAACGGCGGGAAGGGAGAGAAAAGCGGGCGGCCCGGTTATGGCAAGGCGGACTGTGATAGCGGACCGTGCGCGGCGCTGCTGCCTTTCCCGTTTGGGATGGTTGATTGGGAAAGCGCACCGCGCCGACTCCGAACTGTTGGGCCGCTCGTCGGTGCCATAGCCCCCCTTAACAACAGCAACGACACGGTCTCGCAAATCACGCGATCAAGCTCCGCCTATCCATACGAGCCTCCTGTGCCAATACGGATCGTGAATCAGAAATTGACCGCCGTGTGAACCTGATGATCCAGCTCGGCTGCGCTGGTAAAAATTTGCGACAAATTCCTGAGTTTAACCATCGGGCAACCCTTTGCATTCCAGTAAACCGCAAGTGATAAACAGGGCGGATGTCATGCGCGGCACAAAGGCGGGGCTCCTGCGATCGGCAGCATTGGGCTGCGGGTTGTTTCTCGGTGCATGCGGCAGCGGCGGTGGTGGTGGCATCAATTCGACACCGACGCCGCCTGACGCATCCGTCCCGCCAACCACGCCAGCGCCTGTTCCTACACCAACGCCCACTCCGACACCGACACCGACACCGACACCTGCTCCGACAGCGACGAATTACGACACACGCGAATATCGTGCGACGGTGGGTGCGGTGTCGATGAATGCGCTCGCAGCCTATAATAGGGGTGCGACCGGCCTGGGCATCGGCGTCGGCGTCATCGACAGCGGCATCGACCTGCAAAGCGAGGAGTTCGGTAGCCGTATCTCCACCGCCTCGACCGGGGTCGCCGGCAACACATCGATCGACGACGAGGGAGGGCACGGCACCGCCGTTGCCTTCACCCTCGCCGGGAGGCGCAATGGCACCGGCACGCACGGCGTCGCGTTTGATTCAACGCTGATCGTGTTGCGCGCGGATCGCCCCGGCACCTGCGTCGGCGGCACCACGGACGACGCCGAATCGGGCTGCAAGTTCTTCACCGATGCGATCACCCGCGGGGTCGATACCGCGCGGACAGCAGGTGCGAAGGTCATCAATATCTCGCTTGGCGGATCGGCAATGCCGCAAAGCCTGAAGGATGCAGTCGGCCGGGCGACGCTGGCCGGGATCATCGTGGTGATCGCGGCAGGCAACGACGGCACCGACAATCCCGACCCCTTCACCGATGTCGCCAATGACAGCATCGCCCGCAACATGGTGATCATCGCGGGTTCGGTCGGTGCAGGCGACACGCTGTCCACGTTCAGTGACAAGGCTGGCACGGGCGCTGCACATTTTCTCACCGCAGTCGGCGAGCGGGTCCCCGCACCGGACAATAACGGGGCTAATTTCCTCTGGTCTGGAACGTCGTTCGCCGCCCCGCAAATCTCCGGCGCCGTCGCTTTGCTCGCACAGGCGTTCCCCAATCTTAGTGGCGCGCAGATCGTCGACATACTGTTCAAGAGTGCGCGCGATGCCGGCGCCGCAGGAGTCGACGCAATCTATGGCAATGGCGTGCTCGACCTGACGCGCGCATTCCAGCCGCTCGGGACGACGTCGGTCGCGGGGTCGAGATCTGCGATCTCGTTGGTCACCAACGGCATGCTGTCGGCACCGATGGGCGATGCCGCGCAGGGCTCGCTGGGTGCGGTGGTCCTCGACGGTTACGCCCGTGCCTTCGCGACCGATCTTGCCCCGACGATCGGCCGCAGTGCACCGTCGTCAACGTTGGGCGGCATGCTCCAATCAAGGACCCGGGCGGTTGCCGTGGCGCGTGGCGGCATGACCGCGTCAGTGACGTTGGTGCCGAAGTCGCGTGGGTTCGGATCAGGTAGCACAGACAATGATAATAGGCGGTCGATCCTGACCAGGGCCGACGTTTATCCAAACGTTGGTCCAAATAGCGGGTTCAACGCCGGGCAATCGCGCGCGATTGCCGCAACGATGACGCAACGGCTTGGCGAGACGCTGTCGTTCGGGCTTGGCGTTGCGCAGGGATCGAGTGCAATAACCGCGCAGCTGACGGACCAGTATGAACCGGCGTTTCTCGTTGCTACCATGTCGGGCCTCGGCTTCGACAGCAGCGCGCGGGCGTCGAGCGCGGTGCGGCAGCGGTTTGGTGGGTTCGGCGTGACTGCGGGGATTGAAACCGGCGATGTGCTGTCGCGCCGCGAGGCAGATGGATTTGCGCGTACCGGCTGGCGGCGGTCAGGCTATGAGCGCGTCGCGATCGGTGTCGATCGGCAATTCGGCGCGGTGTCGACATATGTCTCGGCTACCCGGATGAGCGAGCAGAATACGTTTCTAGGTGCGAGACTCGATGCCGGGCTAGGTGCTGCGCGTGCAGCGAGCTGGTTTGCCGATGCCAAGGCGCGGCTTGACGGCGGCGATGGCTGGTCGATCGGCGGCTCGTTTCGCCAAGGCTGGTCCAGAACGCATATCCGCGGCGGTCTCAACGGCGGCGGCATGCTCCATACCCGAGCCTTCGCAGCCGATATCGGCAAGGCGGGCCTGTTCGGTACCGACAGCATCGGCCTGCGCATCGCCCAGCCTCTGCGGGTCGCAAGGGGCGGGATCGATCTCGCGCTGCCGACCGACTATGACTATGCGACCAGCCAGGTAACCGGCTGGACCACGCAGCGCCTGAACCTCACGCCAAGTGGCCGCGAGCTCGATATCGAGGCCCGGTACGGCCGGCCAGCGTTTGGCGGCGGACTTGAAACCAACCTGTTCCTGCGCCGCGACCCCGGCAATTTTGCGAATATTCCGACCGATTACGGTTTGGCGGTACGCTTCAACCGCGGATTCTGACACGCGGGGCAGCTGGACTGTCGGCCATGATCCACGCGGTTGGAAACACTACGGAGCGGAGTCATGCCGCGGACAGTTTATTATCTCGTCGCCGCGCCGCAGGGGCTGGACCGCACAGCTGTGATGATCGACGTTGAAACGATAGGCCTGGATCCGGATTATCCAATCAGCAATCTAGCTGTCCAGCGTATTCGCGCCAATAAGTCTTGACTTTAAAAGGCCGTAGACTTCGTTTTCCAGGAAAGTCATAGTAAATGGTTTTTTTAAAAATCGATGGGCAACATGTCGACGAGTTTGGGCTTCTTCTGTAAATCCGGACATAGCAATAGTTCGAAGGCTTGGTCGTGTCACATATGCTCGTTCAATGAAATCAAAGCCGTTTAAAGCACCTGGCATTTTAACGTCGGTTATAACTAAATCTATTTCAGGAAAACTATTGACAGCTGATAGTGCGTTATCCGCATTGCACGCCAAAAGGACTTTAAACCCGCACTCATCGAGATGCTCCCCAATCATAGTGCGAATTCTTTCCTCATCGTCAACAACCAGGATGGTGATTCCGTAACCAGTTATCATGAAAAACTCCCGAACCTCCAATTTCAATCATATCTCGAAGAGGCAGCATAGCTACCCTAAAAGCGCTTGTCGCGACGATACCTTTGTAAATTTTTCGATGATTACGGACATGGTTGAGAATGCTGGCTGCATTTGGATAGCAATTAGCACGGCAAGAGCGGCGGGAGATCGTCTTTGCAAAGAGGATGTGGGCGCAGGTCTTGTCAATATATCGGTATGGGTTACCTTTAATAAGCCAAGACAATCGTAAACTATAACGCACTTCGCACACAATGCCGCTGTAGTTTTAATAGACCAAAACATAAAAATCATGGGGCGGCATCTAGCAGATAATGATACTGTCTAAACCATGCATTAATATGGGCTAATGACCACGCTATTCGTGCAATTCCCGAGAAAA
>NZ_JACYVG010000020.1:0-14284 GCF_014842205.1 Sphingomonas sp. CFBP 13714 | reverse complement strand
TTTCTGGCACGGCGCATAGCTCGAGTATTGACGCTAACTCGCCGCGCAGATCGATCGCGAGATCACCGTCTTCCGGCGTCAGCACCACAGTCTCGATGAGTGCGCGCAACCGTTCGAAAGCCTGCGCCTTGAGCGCTTCGTCCTCGAAGGCCGCGGTGAGCTGTTCGACCTTCTTACGATAGACGCGGCCCAGGTCCGGGGTAAGCAGCTCGGTCTCCGGGGAAACCGTCTCTGCGGTCTCCTGTTCGGCAAGTTCCAGTTCGGCGAGCAGGGCCTTGCGTCGCTCGGTCCAGATCTTCATCTCGTCGACGAACACCGTCGCGTCCACGCCTTTGAGGATAGCCGCCTTGGCGTACCCGAGCTGGTGATCGAGATTGGCCAGTTCGGCTTCCCGCTCGGGGCGGGCGCTGACCATTTCCGCCGTCAGGCGCCGGGTCTCGGCCTCATATTCCGCGAGGAACGCTGCAACGACATCGTCACACAGCATCTCGCTCGACAAGCCCGCCAGCACGCGTGCGTCGAGTTCGTCCTGGCGGATCGTTAGCCGGTTGTCGCACCAGGTGGGGCCCTTCTTGGCGGCGCCCTGGCAGCCGAACCGGGTCTTGCCAGATTTCGCATAGCTCGCACCGCAGCTGCCGCCGGTCATCTTGCCGGTCAGCAGATATCGCGGGCGCTGTTGCGCGAAGAAGGGCAGGCCAGCCATCTCGGTACGCTGTTTCGGCCCGCGCGATAGCGTAGCCTGGCGGAATTTGACCCGATCCCATAGCTCGATGGGCACGATGCCGAGGGCCGGGGACTCGACGTCATCGGATCGCTTGTCCTCCGTGTTGACGAAGGCATGGCGTTTGCCCGTTTCCGGGTTCTTGCGATACGTCTGTTTGCCGTACGGCCGTCGGCCTACATACAGCGGGTTGTTGAGGATGCCGGTGCCGCGTGCGGCATTGCCGGTCAGCGTGTTCGGCGTCCAGGCCGCGGCCTTGCCGAGCCGATGTCTGCTGGCTTTGCCGCTACGCGGGGAGGGCACACCGTCGGCATTGAGGTGCCGCGTGATGGCGATGGGCGACAGGCCTGCCGCATAGTCCTCGAAGATCCGGACCACCACCGTCGCCTCGTTCGGCACGATCTGCTGCAGGCCGCGGATGCGTTCGCCGTTGCCGTCGTGCTCGATGCGCTTCTCATAGCCGTACGCAGAACCGCCGGGGTTCTTTCCCATCGCGTGACGACGCACCAGCGCATCGCGGGTCTTGTCGCTGGTGGCGCTCAGCTGCTCGGCGTTGATCGTACCGATCATGCCGATGTGCAGCGGCGTGACTATGCCTTCCTTGCGCGTCGCCAGGACTATGCCGCGAAAGTTGAGAAGGTCGAACAGCGTCGCGATATCGGCCTGACTGCGCGACAGACGGTCCATGGCGTCGGTGTAGACGATGTCGACGCCGCCTGCGGTCAACGGCCGCCAGCAGCGCCTTCATACCGGGGCGGTGCATCGTAGCCGCCGACTCCGCTGCGTCTGTGAAGCACAACACCTCATGCCAGCCCGCGCGCGCGACCTCACGCCGACACATCATCAGCTGCGTCTCGATCGACTGCACGTCCTGTTTGTCCGTCGAATACCGCGCATATATCGCACACCGCTTCATCTTTCCTCCATTCGTGCTTCCTGCATTCGCAAGGAAGGTCGTCATGATGGTCGCTTACCCGATTTCAGGGCGACCTGTTTTTTCGGTGACGTCTGCTGCCGCGCCAGCAGACGCGCAAGGTCCAGCGCGAGATCGTGGAGCGGGGAGGGCGGCTGCGACGGCATCCACGCCATCTGGGGCGCGCGGCGTCACTCCGACTCCGACCTTCCCACATGGTTGCCAGGCCGCATCGCTAAAGCTGGTATTGGCCGGTCTGTCGCTGCTCATATTGGTGGAAAACGGACATACAGCCGCAAGCGGACAGGCTTATGATGCCTTATGAGGCTTATTGATCATTCCACGGCCGAGGCAGATCTCGTTCGCATGCTGCTTTCTCGCAACGGCAGCAGAACGTGTATCACCACCGTTGATGGCGAGCCCATGAGGGTGCGGCGGGTTGAGATCGCCGATCTTCCCTCTGCGGTTGAGTGGGATCACTACGCGACAGTCGGAGGCGTTGGCTTGAGCGCTGACGCCGGAAAATACTTCTTCTTTTCAACCGAAATTGGCACGGTCGAGGATAGCGACAGCGGTGCCATCATCTACGCTCGGGCAGCACAATAAGCAGCTTCCGTGCCGGTTACGGGGATCATCGCGAACGTCCTAAATTGGGCGTGAGCGGCCGGGCAGCTTTTACCCCACGCCCTGGCGGAAAACACATGATAGTCGCCAATCGGGGTTGGCGACTGCGTTTTGCGACGATCGAGAGGTTGCCGTCCGAAAACACCTGTTTTTCGTACAGTCGTGATTATGACCGGGTTTTCCGTACAGCTGGGCGCTAAATGGCGATTGCTGGTGAATGACGGCTGGGCCCTTTAATTATGCGTCATCCGAGCGGCTTTAGCTCACCCGCTATGGCCAGCAGAGCGCGCAACCCTACTGGTAGCTGCCGTCGTCCGGAATAGTAGAGGTAGAAGCCGGGCCCCGTCGTTGCCCAATCGGTTAGCAGCAGACGCAAGTTTCCATCGGTGACATGCTTGGCAAACAGTGGCTCAAGCCCGAACGTCAGACCTGCACCGTTCAACGCCATCGCTAGCGTCGATCGGCTGTCATCGGCTGTCATCGCGCTTTTGATGGGCACGTCAAAGTCACCCTCCGGCCCCTCGAACTCCCAACGGTAGATACTGTCGTCACCGAGCCGAACCCCGAGGCAGCGGTGGTGCTTCAACTCATCCGGATGGGTTGGCGTGCCATGTTCGTCCAGATAGCGCGGGGATGCCGCGACGACCCATCTGAGGTCGGCTGAAAGACGCTGCGCGATCATGTCTTCAGGAACGGTGCCACCATAGCGCACGCCTGCGTCGAACCCTTCACCGACGACATCGACGATACGGTTGCTAGAGACAAGGTCGACCTCGATATCGGGGTGGCGGCGAGACAACTCGGCAAGCACGGGACCGAGAACTAGCGTTACCGCATCGACGACGGCGTTGATGCGGATCTTGCCGCCAGGAGTGGCACGAAGCTGATCGAGGCTTTCGAGTGCGGACCCGATGTCAGCAAATGAGCCGGAGACCGACTGCTCAAGCGCCTTACCAGCCGACGTCAGGGTAACGGAGCGGTTGGTCCGGTTGATCAGACGGACGCCCGCGCGCTCTTCAAAACCTTTAAGGGCGTGGCTGACCGCGGAGGCTGATACGCCAAGCTCCAAACCGGCCAGTCGGAAATTTCGGTGACGCGCGATCGCCAAAAAATAGGCAAGGTCCGTCAGGTTGGTACGGGTAACAAGCATATGCCATGCTGAACTTGATTCATCGTTGCATCAAGTAGCGCATGGGTAACTTGCCACGTTTGAAAGCGTTTAATGATCCTGAGCGGCGCTCGTTGGCGCGCCCAAGGAGGATCGCCGATGGCCAGTAAGACTTTCCAATTGTCACGAAGGGAGATGCTGATGAGCAGCGCCACGACTGCTGCAGTATCCACCATCGTGAGCGAAACGGCCGACGCCGCGCCGCCTATGAAAGCTGTGCCGACGTACAAGGTCGCCATGACGGTGAACGGCAAGCCTCACCGACTGACGCTCGATCCGCGTACGACCCTGCTCGATGCCCTGCGCGAACATCTGCACCTGACAGGCACCAAGAAGGGCTGCGATCACGGGCAGTGCGGTGCCTGCACGGTCATCGTCAATGGGGAGCGGATCAACGCCTGCCTCAGTCTCGCCGTCCAGCATGAAGGCGATGTTGTGACCACGATCGAGGGCCTTGGCACCCCGGAGCGTATGCATCCGATGCAGGCCGCCTTCGTGAAGCACGACGGGTACCAATGCGGCTACTGCACGCCGGGGCAGATCTGTTCTGCGGTCTCTGTGCTGGAGGAAATCAAGCGTGGCATTCCAAGCCATGCACAGGCCGATCTGATGGCAGCGCCGCAGCCGACCGGCGTCGAGCTGCGCGAACGGATGAGTGGCAACATCTGTCGCTGCGGCGCCTATTCCAACATTGCCGACGCAATGGCCGAAATTTCAGGAGTGCGCACGTGAGAAGCTTCACTTACGAGCGCGCCACGACGCCTGCCGAGGCGGCTAAATTGGTCGCGAGCAATTCCGATGCGCGGTTCCTGGCGGGGGGTACAAACCTGCTCGATCTGATGAAGCTGGAGATCGAGACGCCCACTCATTTGGTCGACGTTCAGGACCTGAAGCTAGACCAGATCGAACCGACAGACGACGGTGGGCTGCGGATCGGTGCGCTTGTCAGCAACACGGCGTTGGCGAGCGAGGAGCGGGTGCGACGCGACTACGGCGTACTCAGCCGTGCGATTGTTGCCGGTGCGTCAGGCCAGCTGCGGAACAAGGCGACGACCGCCGGCAATCTGCTCCAGCGGACGCGGTGCCCGTATTTTTACGACACCAACCAACCCTGCAACAAGCGCAAGCCCGGGTCGGGCTGTGCCGCGATCGGTGGTTATTCGCGCCAGCTCGCTGTCATCGGATCGAGCGAGGCGTGTATCGCTACCTATCCAGGCGACATGGCGGTTGCGATGCGCGTGCTCGATGCCACCGTCGAGACGGTGCAAGCCAACGGGGAGACACGATCCATCCCGATCGGCAGCTTCCATAGGTTGCCGGGTACCACGCCCGAGCGCGACAATGTGCTCGACCATGGCGAACTGATCACTGCGGTAACATTGCCGCGTCCGGTCGGCGGTACGCACGTTTACCGCAAGGTGCGCGACCGCGCGTCCTACGCGTTTGCGCTCGTGTCGGTAGCCGCCATCGTCCAGCGTGACGGCAGCGGGCGCGCTGCCTTCGGCGGTGTCGCCCATCGGCCGTGGCGAGTGGAGGCCGCAGACGCGGCGATGCCGCATGGCGCGGTCGAAATGGCCAAGGCGGTGTTTGCCGATGCGCGGCCGACCACCGACAACGCGTTCAAGATTCCGCTCGCTACGCGCACGCTCGCGGCAGTTCTTGCAGAGGTGAAGCCATGATCTTCGACAAACCCGCAGGCGCCAATCCGACCGATCGGATGAAGGTGCTCGGCAAGCCACTCGATCGCTACGAGGGGCATCTTAAGACAAGCGGTACGGCGACCTATGCCTATGAATGGCAGGACGTCGCACCCGGGTTTGCGTACGGCTACATCCTCGGCGCCGCGATTGCCAAGGGCAGGATCACGACAATCGACACGCGCGATGCTGAACGCGCGCCCGGGGTAGTCGGGGTCGTCACCTATCTGAATGCCGGCAAGCCCGGGGTCGGCAAGTTCTACGTCCAGAAGATGCTCGCTGCGCCCGAGGTGGACCATTACCATCAACCGGTCGCCGTCGTCGTCGCCGAGACTTTCGAACAGGCTCGGGCTGCCGCGGCGCTCGTCCGTGTCGCCTATCAGCGGGCGGCCGGACGGTTTGATCTGGCAGCGCAGAACGGGAGCGCGCCCGTCCCGCCGGAAGGCGAGTTTGGCGGCCCCAACGAGAAGCAGGTTGGCAACTTCGCCAAGGCGTTCGCCGCGGCACCGGTTAAGGTCGACGAGACCTACACCGTGCCCGACCAGGCGCACGCGATGATGGAGCCGCATGCCTCGATCGCCAGGTGGGACGGCGACCGTGTGACGTGCTGGACGTCGATCCAGCAGATGGACTGGGGAACGCGCGACCTCGGGTTGATCCTCGGTATCCCCAAGCAGAACGTTCACTTGATCTCGCCCTACATTGGTGGTGGCTTCGGCGGTAAGGGAACCGTGCAGATCGATCTCGCGCTGGCAGCGATCGCCGCGCGCGTGGTCAAGCGCCCGGTAAAGATCGCGCTGCAACGTCCGATCATGTTCAACACGACGATCCACCGGCCCAAGACGGTCCAGCGTGTGCAACTGGGGGCGGGCCGTGACGGGCGGCTGACGGCGATCGGTCACGATAGCCTGTCGGGCAACCTCATCGGTGGGCGCACGGAGCCGACCGTTACCTCCACGCGGACGCTCTACGCCGGCGCGAACCGGCTGACGCGGATGCGGCTGGCGACGCTTGATCTTGCCGAAGGCAATGCGATGCGTGCGCCGGGCGAAGCGCCTGGGCTGATGGCGCTCGAGGTCGCGATGGACGAGCTGGCGGAAAAGCTGAAGATGGATCCGATCGAGCTTCGCGTCGTGAACGATACGCAGGTCGATCCGGAGAACCCAAACAAGCCTTTCTCGACCCGAGCCTTTGTCCGCTGCCTGCGCGAGGGTGCGGAGCGCTTCGGCTGGGACAAGCGCCAAAGCAAGCCTGGCAAGGTCCGCGAGGGACAATGGCTGATCGGCATGGGCATGGCGGGCGCAATTCGTGGCGGCAAGATCGCCAAGGCCGGCGCACGGGCCCGGCTCGACCGGCACGGCGTGGTTACGATCGAGACCGACATGACGGACATCGGCACCGGCAGCTACACGGTCGTCCAGCAGACCGCGGCCGAGATGATGGGCGTCATGCCCGACCGGATCGTCGTCAAACTCGGAGACTCCACCTTCCCTGAAACGCCAGGGTCGGGCGGGCAGCAGGGCGCGCCTTCTGTGACAGCAGGTGTCTATGCGGCGTGCATGAAGCTGCGCGAGACGGTCGCGCAGCGGCTCGGCTTCAACACCGCCAACGTCGACTTTGCCGAGGGGCAAGTCCGCAGCGGTAACCGGTCGGTAAAGCTCGCTGACGCGGCGAAGGACGGCGATATTGTGGTCGAGGACCTGATGGAGTTCGCCAAGCTCGCCGATCAGTTCCAGCAGCAGACCTTCGGGGCGCATTTCGCTGAGGTCGCGGTCGACGCATACACTGGCGAGGTCCGGGTACGGCGTATGCTCGCGGTGTGCGCGGCGGGGCGAATCCTCAACGCAAAGACCGCACGAAGTCAGGTGATCGGTGGGATGGTGATGGGCGTCGGTGCGGCGCTGATGGAGGACATGGCGATCGACAAGCGCTTCGGCTTCTTCGTGAACCACGATCTTGCTGGCTACGAAGTACCAGTACATGCCGATATCCCGCATCTCGACGCCTTCTTCATCGATGAGGTCGATCCGACGATCTCGCCGGTGAAGGCCAAGGGGGTCGGCGAGCTTGGCTTGACCGGAGTCGCGCCAGCGGTCGCCAATGCGATCTACAACGCAACAGGCGTCCGCGTGCGCGAGTATCCGATCACCCTCGAGAAGCATCTCGACGCGCTGCCGGTGCTGACGTGATTGGCCGACGGAGGCCCGCACGTAGCGCATTGATGCTGAAGTTCGGCACGATCGTCACCTTGCTGCTGCCCATCAGCTTTGCTCAAGCCAAACAAGGAGTTCCCGACATGCCCATCGCACGCAAATCGGACATGCAAACCGTCGACGGGCCGGACGCGTATTTTACCGGAAAGGTTAAAATCACCGGGAGGTTTCAGCGCGACGATCCGTCTCGCGTCTCTGGCGCGATCGTCCATTTCGAGCCCGGGGCTCGGAGTGCTTGGCACACGCACCCTGCCGGCCAGACGCTGATCGTCACTGAGGGTATAGGCTGGACGCAGATCGCGGATGGCCCAAAGCTGGAGTTCAATGCGGGCGACATTCTGTGGTGCCCGGCAGACCGAAAGCATTGGCACGGCGCTACGGCGCATCAGGGCATGACGCATGTCGCCATTCAGGAGTCGATAGACGGCTCGCCTGTAACCTGGATGGAGAAGGTGACGGACGAGGAGTATCTCGCGCCGCTCGGTACGGAGTGATGCGCTCCCCGTATCCGTGAAACGCGTGGCAGCTACGCCTGATGACCTGAGAAGGCGCCTGACCAAGATATTCATGCGCGACGTTCCGGATATGCGTGCTGCGCATTGCAATCGCTGATCGGCCGCCATTTACCCATCAAACCCGGAGTATGTTTCGTGCCTAATCCCCATCGTTTTTCCGACAAGGTCGCATTCGTCACCGGTGCCGCTAGCGGCATCGGCCGCGCGACGGCCGTTGCTTTCGCAACCGAGGGCGCACGTGTCGCGATCTTGGATCTAACCGAAAATTCCCTTTCCGAAACCGCGGACGCTGTGAGGAACGCAGGCGCACAGGTCCTGACCATTGCCTGTGACGTGTCGAAGCCCAAACAGGTCGAGGCAGCGATCAGGCAGGTGATCGAGACCTTCGGCAGGCTCGACATCGCCTTCAACAATGCTGGAGTCGAGAACAAGGCAGCGCCGGTCGCGGAAATCGGACTCGACGAATGGGACCGAATTCTCGACATCAACCTGCGTGGCACTTTCGTCTGCATGAAGCACGAGCTTGCGCAGATGGTGCGTCAGGGTAGCGGCGTGATCGTCAACACGTCATCGGGCGCCGGTGTCCGGGGTGTGGCGGGCGGTGCGTCCTATGCAGCCTCCAAGCACGCGATCATCGGCCTGACGAAATCAGCCGCGCTCGACTATGCAAAACAGAATATCCGCGTGAATGCGATCCTGCCGGGCAACATCGAGACGCCGATGATGGATCGCTTTACTAACGGTGACATCCAGAAAGCCATCGACCTCGAGCCGGTTGGTCGTCTGGGAAAGCCCGAGGAGATCGCCGACGCCGTGCTGTGGATGAGCGCAGATCTTGGTGGGTTCGTCACCGGTGCCGCAATCTCCGTCGATGGCGGCTGGTCGCTTTAATTACCGCAGGAGCGCTTGTCTCAGACGATGAGCGTGCGACAGCCGCTATCAATCCCTGCCTTGCGCCATTTCGACTGAATAGAGCGGCATCGCGAACGAACAATGAACTAACAGCTGAATTTGGAAAGTGGGGATGGGGCCGCGAGTGTCCACTCCTGGGTCGGTAGCGGATCGGCAGATTCTGAGCGCCACGCCCTGTCGGATGACACACGATAGTCGCCAATCGAGGTTGGCAACCGCGTTTTACGACGATCGAGATTATACCGTCCGAAATCACCTGTTTGTCACACACGCGTGACGGGAACCGGGTTTTCCGTACATTCGACCGCTGAACGGCCGGAACGGGAAGGAAACCGGACCGGCTTCTTTCGGGAAGGTGGGTGGCGTCAGCGGTCGTTCGTCGATCCGGGGCGCTGAACGTCTGACATTGGTGGTTAGCTGACGTAGGTGGAGCGCTAGGACAAGCCTCAGTTTCAGTATGAACGAACCTTTTAGCGGTAAGGACTGTTAACCGCGTCAACGGATGTAACTCCCCAACGCGACCAGCCGATCGACAAATTGGCGTCCCGCAAAGCGATATATACTACATAAATATAGATATCCGTGGTACGGCTCACTATCGTTACCGATCATGCCGCGAGCAGGATGACGACCGAGAGCCGGGATAGCTTTCGCTTGCAGTCCAGGGCGAGCGATGAAAGCAATCTCAGCGACATTTGTCGCGCCGACGCAGCAAATACTTTATGTCAGCTTCAGCACGGTCCCCGGCGACGGAGCCGACCTTGCCGGTATTCTAGAACAGTCTCGGCATAACAACGCGCTAGATGGCATCACAGGGCTTCTGTGGTCCGATGGGGTGCACTTCCTTCAAGTGATAGAAGGCCCCCCTGAAAGCGTGACAGCTGCCTTCGCGCGCATCCGCGCCGACAGTCGGCACCATCATCTACGCCTGCTTAGGGATTGTGTGATACCGCTACGCGAGTTCGGTTCCTGGACTATGGTTCATCGGCGTGCTGGAGATTCTGCCGATCTGTACGACGATAGGATGCGACGACTGATGTTGGAAACTTCGGAGCCGATTAGGCAGCACTTTCTGGTTTTGATTGCGGGAAAAACCGAACCGGCTCTTGAAGCAGCCCGATCACAACCAGAGGCTCGTCCCTTATTGCCGCGCGCGATCTGATTATCATTGCTGCTGCCAACTGGGCTTGGCGACGGACTTATGCTTCCGATATTGCCCACGTGAACGACCGCAAGTGGGCGTGAGCAGGCGTTCGTTGTCGCACCTCATACGTAAGACCTGAGGACCGAAACCCGGGATTCCGATTACCGGCGAACCTGGTGTAGCCGCGACCGAAGCCAGGTGCCTCCGCTTCGCCAAGACCCTCGGTTCGGCATCCAAGCACCGCTATATATCTCTGTTTTCTGGCCGTCAGGAACCCTGATCCAGTGCGGCGGGCTCAGAATGACCAGAGTCGGGGTGTCGAAAAAGATACCACCAACGTCAGCTTTTGGGCGAAAGAGGGCGAGCATTCGCATTTGGACAATTGTTTATCGCACCCGCCATTGAACTTAGATTGCTTGCCCTATCGTCGGGTCATTTTGCGCCATAAACTTATCAAAAACCCTTTTATCTATTGGCATGATCGGTTTCGGTGGCAAGACTCCTGCTGCAAAGGCGCTGAAAACTATCCTGAACTATAAGTTGACAACAACTCGACAAATTTGAATATCGAAAAACAACAAATGTTAAGCAGTCTATGATTCATACAAATCATGAAAGTTTTAGTGCTGTGTAACAAGGAGGGCTTTCGCACTAAATTGTATTAACAACCGTTAATTAACGACGCCAAACTTCAGTTATACAATAGCATTAGGAATGCGATCTTATTAAACGCCGATGCGTTCGGCAGGCTGCGCTGGCTTGGGGGGGGGGGGTACCGGGACCAGTTGCCTGTCGAACACCTAAACTGGTAAAAATTTGGCTCCTTCAATAAATACAGTCGTGCCACTTTTTGGCTGACCGTGATCTTTCGTCACCTCGGGTAAATTAATCGGCTTAACAATCGGTTGCTCTATGAGCGTGATGAACAAATGTCCGCTTTCGAGAATGTGAACTGACTGGCGGAGTGTCCAATTGTGGGCAATCATTACCCTAGTGATCAGCGACAGCACCTGAGCGCCGCCTTTCGTAGCCAGTTCACCTTTGGCCGCTATCTTGAGCAACCTAAAATCAAAACATTTTGTATTATTCGATCACGTGGTGCGACTCGCGTTACCCTGTATCCAACGTATATTGCCATTTATAGCTAGAAAGCAACGAGATGGAGCGAGACGATGTATGTAGCATTTAGCCAGGGGCGTCGAATCGGCTCAAACGAATTGTAAAAAACTGCGACTATTTCGCAGAAAGGGCTTTGATCCAGAACTCATCGTCAAACGTTACTTCAACGATCAGCCCCGCACTGCGGTCGTAATGGAGTCGTTATGTCGTCTATTTTGAGTGAAAAAGAGCAGATTAGTCAATGGCTTGCGGAGGAGGCAACGGCGCGGGCTGCGTACCGCGAAAGCACCAACCCCATTGAGAAAGAACAGCATTTAATTCGCGCGGAACATTATGCCGATTACGCCTGGAGCCTTGCTGAGATGAACGGCCACGCTTTTATTCCCTCGGAGATTTGGCATTCGAGTTTCGCTAAGGTCGAAAAAATAGCAGCATAGGCGGCCTGGTTACGTGGGTTTCGCCACTCAATGCTCGAGGATGCGCTCGGACGCGACCGGCAGGTGTCTAAGTATGGGCGGCAGCGGACATCACATTCGGCGGGAACGACCTTTCATTCCGGAACACGGATCAGTGGGCTCACCGACGCCGGTTTGAACGATCACCCGGACAGCCTTCCCGCCGACGCTCGCCGAGCTATCAACGTGCCTCTGGCTCACTGATCTCAGTCTCAAGACGAGAGTGTTAGCGTCAGCCCATCGCATATCGAGGCCGTAGTCACAGTCGGTCACGACACGATAGAAGTCGGCCACCCTAACCGGCTTCTGCCCTTGGTGATCGGAAGGATGCAGTTCGACTAGATACCCAAACGCAGTTGTTGCACCACCGTTGGTCTCAATGAGAATGGCATGTGTCCGTCCATCGGGTGAGTTCGCCCAGGCACGCTCCTCACGGGCCGCGCCATTGCACGAGGAGAGCAACAACGCGAACGTGATCATAATGCAACGCATGTACCGGAGTCTGCTCACACACTCGAATGTCCGCAAGTCGACGACACGGAAAGGCGGCTTTCAGGGTCCACTTTGTCGATCGCGAACGTCGCAACGTGGTGGGTTGCGGAAAGGCGGCTTTTTGTCGGGCAATGCTAATAGCTGCCGTTCCATCGTCATCAGTTATCGAAGACACGAACACCCCTGGCTGGGTTTTCCCGATAGTGAGACAACCTGGTCTCCAGCGCTCCCAGATGAATTTCGAGCTTATGTCCGTCGGGATCGAGGAAGTAGGTGGAGGCGCCTTCGCTTCTGTTCTCTTTCCATATTATCGCCTCGGCCATCACGCGCTAGCTCAACGCGGCGTAATCCGCGTGACGCACACTAAACGCGATGTGGCTATAATCTCGGTGGGGTGAAGATCGCGCGTTATCGTCACGTGAGAGGCAGAGCCACAGCGACCCAGCCTCAAGATATGCGCCATCTGCCCAAACCGCTCGCACGGCACAGCCGAGAACGTCGCGGTAAAACGCCAACGATCGCTCTACGTCGGCAACTGCCAGCGTAATATGATTTAACCCGTCGATGCCTGCTTTCATGCGTCTCTATCCGTGCGCGTTTCGCGTTCTCTATCAGGCGGAGCGGGCGGCGGATCAAGCGTTCTACATCGGGCGTTAACCGCCAAGCCGTTCCCGGCGATTGAGCGCCTTAGCACTCGTTATTCAAGGTCCTCCGGAATGCGAGGCCCGGGCCGTTCGCTACGGGAAGCATCGGACACTACGCTCATGCCTTTACCTTCGGTTGCCCGCACCGACAGCGATGCAGCGTTGAAGCCATCCAAGCAGAATACGTTGACCCCGAAGTGATCGGGAGCAGCCCGCTTCCGATGAAAAACGTAGATGCCGCATCGCCGACAAAAATGATGTTTGGCTTTCCGACTGTTCCACTCATAGGCCGCAAGCAGATCGTGCCCTTCTTGGATCGAAAGAGCGGTCTCCGGCACTTTCACCATTAGCGCGTTGCGCTTAACGCAAAGAGAGCAATCGCAGGTCGTCATTTCGACCGGCTCATGGTCCACGGTAAAACGAATGCCGCCGCAATGGCGGGAACCGGAGTGTATCATGGTCGGATGCTAGCTAAGATTCGACGGCATCGCCAAGCATGAATGACCGTCCGCAACCGGGTGGAGCGGACTGGTGGCTTACGGCGGGTCATTCCCGCAAACCGAACGCGAGCTATTACTTGCCGTCGTGGCAGCAAACGCACAACTTATTCCCGAAGGGGTCTCGAAAGTACGCGCCATAATAACCCGCGTGGTACTGCGGCCGGAGGCTTGGCACGCCCTCGTCGCTGCCACCATGCAGCAGCGCCAACGCATGGCACGCATCAACCATCGGACGGGTGGCCGCAAGCAGCGCGA
This sequence comes from Sphingomonas sp. CFBP 13714, assembly GCF_014842205.1. NCBI lineage: Bacteria > Pseudomonadati > Pseudomonadota > Alphaproteobacteria > Sphingomonadales > Sphingomonadaceae > Sphingomonas > Sphingomonas sp. CFBP 13714. The sequence continues at coordinate 912 of NZ_JACYVG010000020.1, read as the reverse complement.
TCATTTGTCCGTTGCCGGGTGAGGCCGGTTTCCCATCGAACGGACGAGCGATGACAAACAAAGGCCGGGCGGTATCCGGGTGCTTCCAGCCTGCCCACGTCTCGTCAGCGAATTTCAAGACGAGTCCGAGTTGCATAGCCAAGGGATCGTAGAAGTGCCGTGCCTCCTGCACATTGGCGACGCCGATCGTCGTGTGCGACAGCACTGTTTTCCCCATATTGTTGAGTTTGGCTTATGGCCGTTTATGGGACGTAGGTATAGCCAATGGAACGACCGACTTTGGGCGGTTTCGGACGTTCGTTGAGAGTTATGGTAACGCTCAATCCGCCTCGGCAACTGATACAGATCGTTAGAGACGTGCGGTCACGCCGCCTCCGTGATCCGGGAGGCAGGGCCGCCCAGCAACATGAATGCAGCGTTGAAGTCGCCTACTGAGACTAGTTTTTCCCAATTGTGTATCGTGACGACGCCGGCCCGAAGTTCGACAATTCCTGCGGTTCGCAGGTCCCGCAGCGTTCGGTTCACATGAACGCCCGTCAGGCCGGTCGCATCGCCCAGATCCGGTTGGGTGATAGGCAATGGAAAGGATGTCCGGTCGCCATGACCGGCCTCTTCGCAACGGATCGCCATCTCGCAAAAAACGTGCGCCAATCGCGACAATGCGTTGCGTCGACCGACGTTCACGACCCACTCGGAAAATATCGAGCCGTCTGCCACACAATCTCGCCAGAAGGCCTCAGCTACACCCGGGTGTTTGGCAGCGAGCCCCCGCATGTCAGCGTGAGGAATCTGCAGAATGGTGGTGTCCGTTAAAGCACCGAGTGCCCATCCGGATCTTGGGCTGACAACTGAAGCTAGGGTCAGGACCCATTGATGTGAGAGGCGCGATCTGATTCAGGTTCCGTGAGGAGA
>NZ_JACYVG010000019.1:0-15128 GCF_014842205.1 Sphingomonas sp. CFBP 13714 | reverse complement strand
CGGTTTTTTGCCAGTCACCCTCTCATTGAGCGACGGCCGCTGCTACGTGCTCCAAGCCGATTATGAGGGAGGCACACTCTCCAACGGCCGGTTGAACAAATTGGGATGCGATGGACAGCGGAAATCCGATGAACCGTCCCTTCCGCCGCCACCTCCCGGCCGCTCACTACGCTTCATCGGGACAGCTTGGGGCTACGGCGCGTGGGCTGATGATCGGGCTAGGACCACCATTATTACAGCGCCGGGAGCAACGACCTTCCAGCCTCTCTTTACGGCTCAAATGACGTCCACCGCCATTATGGCAATGAACAGCCCTGACTCGCCGAGCGGCAATGTGACGTTAGTTGGCAAAATCAAAGATCAGCTGACAGTCGTCACGCTACAGGTCAGGTACTAATGTTGATGCAAAACTTTTGATTTTTGCATCATGGATGTCCGGGATTGGGGCGGCACCGGACGCTTGCCGTGCTTCCGACACTTGCTACAACGCTGCACCAAAATAATAGCGCGCAACATGCGGGGACACATGAAAAAATCGGCGTTGGTGAGCCTTCCGTTGCTGTTTCTGGTGAGCGCCTGCGGCGGGGGCGACGGTGGTAGCGGTGCAAGCGGCTCCGGCGGCGTTATCGTCGCGCCGGCTCCGACCCCCTCACCAACGCCGACGCCTACGCCGACGCCCGAGCCATCACCGACGCCGACGCCTACACCCACGTCTACGCCGCTTCCCGCCGCTGCGCCGATCGCCGCCGACGGCAACTGGTCGACGGTCCAGGGCAATCCAGGCCATACCGGCTATGTGGCGACGCGGTTCTCGGCCGCCAATTTCGCCGATGCCTGGACGATCGCCACCGCCAACCCGCCGAGCGACGTTGCCGCGACGTCGGGCAGCGTGTTCTTCAACGTGCTGCAAGCGGACCGCCATATCTACACACAGGCGGTGTCGACGACGAATGGTGCGCTGCGCTGGAGCTTCGACCTCGGCAGCAAGAACGTCTATCCAAACACGCTGCCTTTCGGCCCGTCCTATGCTAATGGCCGGGTCGCCGCGATGGCGCCGAACGATACATCTAGCGACGCTCCTTTGCAGGTCATCAACGCCGCTACTGGCGGCTATGTCAGCACCGCGACTTATGACGCGCAGTTCAGCGCGGGCAGCGTTCCGACGTTGGTCGGCGACGAGCTTTTCTTCGCGGCGGGCTATTACGGTAACGCCGTCTTCAAAGCGGACGCGGCCTCTGGCACTAAGGGCTGGCAAGCGACCATCACCAACCAATATTCCGGCTATGTCATGGAGGGCGAAAGCGTCGCCGTCGATCAACGCTACGTCTATTATTTTAATGCCGGCGTGCTCGTCGTGCTGAATCGCGGTGACGGTACGCTAGCTCAGGCGATTAGGAACCCATTCTTCACCAGGAACGGGATCAGCTATTCGGGCGGCTATGTCGGCGCCCCCATGCTCGCCGACGGACGCATCGTCACCTTCACTGACAATTACAACATCGGCGACGCCTTGCCGCTGGCGGCGTTCACACTGAACAACGACAGGCCGCTTTGGCGCTCGAGCTACAGCTACACCGGCCAGCCCGCCGCGCATGGCGGCAGACTCTACGCGGTCCGCTCCTCCAGCACGATCGTTGACGTGATCGACGCGACGACCGGGCTGGTGTCGGCGTCGATCAACGTCGGGGGTAGCGAGAACCTCAAGAGCAACGTCGTGATCTCGGATAGCCACTTGTTCGTCGCGAGCGCCGCCACAACTTTCGCAGTGGATTTGGGCGGCGCCGCCTATCCGGTGGCATGGAAGACCTCTTATGGCGGCAATCTGGCAATCACGCCCGACGGCTATCTAATTATCGCCACCAAGACGGGTTTGCACGCGGTCAAGCTGACGTGAGCGCCGCGCGGTACCAACGCCTCTGCCAACGCAGACAGGCTTCAGTTTCGAAAAGACTTGTAGCAGTGTTGCAAAAAGAACCCCTTTTGCGACGCAACGGACGCTGCCTTCAGCCACTTACTGTCGCAAAACCAGCGACTTTCGAGACGTCCGAAACTCAGCCCTTTTGCAACAACCAGAACGACAAAAAGCGCACATTTTCACACGTTCCTATTGAAGCTAGGTAGGACGCGATAACAGGGGAATGTGATAATGCTTGGACTCCTCGCTCTTGCCGCATCGTCGGTTTCCCAGTGTCCGGTAGAGCGCGCTCAATATGTGCTGCGGCACCATCCCCGTTGGACGGCTCATTATCGTCAGGTCGCCAGCGGGCCAGATTGGCCGAGCGACCTCGCCCTGGCGATCCACGATCAGAAGTCAGGAGATACGTCGTGGTGGCTGCCATGGAACGGTGGAACCGATGGGCTTCAGAACATAGCTTCAACGGAGGATGTTACAGCGAAAGGGTGGCACGCACCTGATCCGGATGGAGGTCCTCGCCCACAGGGTAACAGGCAGTACATCGGTTTCGATGCTGCCTACGACTTAATCGAGGGCGTTCCACGAAGGGGCGACCCTGCACCAGCTCACATGCTTTTCCCGAACTCGGCAGGCACAGGGGACAAAACGTTCAGCTGGAAGGCCTTCTTCGACTTGGTGGGTTGCTCCGGGAACGACCACTAGCCACCAGGCCCCGACACACGTGATCGGGAGCGCATCGGATTTCTGCATCAGCGCAATGCCGAGTTTCCCGCCGTTCCTAACCTGATGCAAAACTCGCGAGTTCTGCATCAGGAGTATTTGTCAAAACGCGAAATAAGGATATCGCGCTTGACGATCGCGCCAACACGCTTGAGCTATTCACGAGATTTTTAGGGGACCGCTTGTGCGTAATCGATTGGCCGTGTCCGCGGCTGTAGCAGTTTTTGTCGCGGCGAGCCCCGCCTTGGCCGAGTGCTCCGTATCGTCTGATGCCGGAGCTGTCGCAAAACCAATCGATATGACTGTTCAAGCAGATGCAAACATCGTCGTTTCTATGAGCTTGCTGCCAAAGCTGATGCACATCGACTATTCAAGTGCGGCAGGGAAAAAGCCGTCATGCGACCTAGGCCAGTTCACTGCGGGCGCGGCGTCATACGAGCTATACGGTGATGACAAGGCTGGTCGACAACGGACGGCCAAGCCGGCTCGAAAGGGTGATCCCATCGCTCAGATCATCCCGGTGACGGACATCATGAAGGCGATCAGTGCATCGAAAGAGGGTAAGTCGGCCACTGTCGAAGGTTACCTCCTGGCCACGGTGACCAAGACCGATTTTACTGGGTGGCGATATTACACAGGGATGCCTGATACCGCGACGTTGAAGCGCGACATGGTTCAGGCTTTGGGCGGCAGCGCCGCTCCAATTTTCCGTAATGGGGCTGACGGCAAAACGCAGATATTCGTACCTAAGCGGTAAGCCATTGAGGGGATCGGGCACTCCAACCCATGATCGCAAGTAACGAGATCGTTGATACAAAACCTTTTGTTTTGCATCACAGTTTTCCGGTTTTCGTAAGTACCTCGAGATTGATCCGAACACAGATCAACTTACCCGGACGAAACCTTACCGCTGGGAACTCACCCTTTAAAAAGGCTTCCCCTGTCCAAGGGTTTCGAATGGTTCGCTTGGCATGCTGGCTAAGAAAAAAGCGTCCAAAACTGCGCAGCTCAACTGCACCCCCATTTCGAAGATGATCGATAATGGCGTTAAATAGCTTCTCTACCAACATGCGACATACCGGATCAGGAAGATCTGGATTCAATAAAGCTATGCGTTGAATAAGTTCACTTTTACGCATTTTCCCTCCGCTGCCTACTGATGGGAAAACGTATCGTTATTAGCAGCGATCGTCACGCTTTAGCCCGCACCAGGCATCCCAACCGCGTGCAAAATGGACCTAGGCCGTTGAAAACTCGCTACCTCGCTTTCCGCTCGAATCTCGCAAAAGCCGCCTTCACGCAAAATAGGTTTTTTAAACAGTCTCGGCCTGCTGTAACACTAGGCGGACGGATGAGATGGAGACGATAGCAGCGGAGCAACTGGCGCGGCATCGACGTCTGTGGCAGGTTTAGACATCATAGGAAGAGGAAAACAGATGCTTGCCGCCCTGATTGCTCTTGCACTGCAAGCTGCCGCGCCCTCCTCTGCGGATGCTCCGCAATTCCGTGGTGAGGGGCAGATGAAGGTCTTCGACATGATCTGCGGGCGAGTTTTTCCGGACGAGGCGCGGATAGACTCCATTATGGCAAAGCTTCCCGGTGCGCGTGCGCTGACCCCGACGGAAATAAAGGACTATCTGCGCGACGATCCAGGGCACGGATGGGTCATTCAGGCAGGCACCAGCAATATGGGTGTTACGCTCGAAGCGCCTCCGGTCCATGCTTGTGCGGTTCGCATGACAAACACGGATGGCGTGATCGATGAAGGTGTGTGGCAACAATTGATCGCGGCGGCACAAGTGCGCGCAGGTGGCGGCTTCACAACCGTGCCGCCGCGCACGATTGAGCTCGGCGCCATCCAATCGGAGGTGAGTGGCGTGCAGAAACAAGGCGCCGATGGTGCCGCAGAAGCGATCTACCTAATCCGTACCATGCCGAAGCCGGCAAGACCGCCAGCGCAGGGCGGCATAGAGATCAGGATGGTACGCCAACTGGTGCAAGCGCGGCGTTAGGCATCGCCTAAGCCTATGCCGCAGCCCCACTGGAGCAGCCGAGAGTTCACCATGGCTGCCGCGGCATTCAATCTTCAGCTGCTGGCCCGGCAGGCCTCGCTGGTCTGATACGCGGCACATTTCCTGTGCCTAGCGTCACCTGTCATCCGCCACGCCGATCCCACGCAGGCCTTTTTCGAGGATCTTGACCCCTTGTGCAACGCGACCCGTACCAGCTTCGAGTTTTAAAATAGGATCGAATTTCGAGAATTTTGGGGTTTGTGGTTTGCAGTCTCACCGGTTGCAGATGATAAGTATAGGAGGCTACCAATTTTAATAGGCTAGAACCCATGCCGATAGGCCTCTCCGGTAGCATTCTCGGATCTCTCGCTCTGTCGGTGACAGCATCGCCAAGCCAGCCTTATCAGATTCTCGGAACCTTTGCCTCTGCACCTCGTACCTGTGCAGTTTTGCAAGCTGCTTATACTGCTGCGATCAACCGTAACGCGCCAGCATATCCGAACGATGTTCGCGCCGCTGATCGCACTTTTCGATTAGCCGAAACTGTGCCGGAGTATCACGCAAAACTGGGGGTGTCTGCCAAGGAATATGAGGATTTCGTAGAACAGCAAGCTACGTACAATACGCCGGGGTTCAGGCCGAATTGCGACTGGAAGGGTCTTGCTGGTCCTTTGAAAGACGATGAGGGGCATTCCACTTACGTAACCTTTACAAGCCCAATATTTTCAAAAAATGGCCGCATAGCTGTTGTGGAAACGTCCTTCCGTGAGACCGGCATGTTTGGCTATGGCTTGATTTGTACGGTTCGATTAAAACATAGCAGTTGGGTGGCGCAATGCTTACAAAGTTGGATTACGTGAGCCGTTGCTTTTATGATTACGGCCGACTCAGTTCGCTGCCTACAGACTTTCGCTCGATCGAACGTAGATAAACGTGGCGAACTATGTTCGACGCTATGCGGCATACCGAACAGGCAGCTGGCGTCGGCAGGAAGCGCAGTACGCGCTCCTATTTTGCTGTGGACAAGGCGATTTTGCTTCCCTGAACTTCCCAAACTCGCTTGTCCGGCGTGACAACGAACACGGGCATGCGAAGGCTATAAGAAGCAAAAACGTGTATTTCGGTAGGAACCGGGTCGAGAAGGTGATTGACCACGAACCCAACCGGTTTTGCTCCGGCCGGCAGTTTCGGCACCGTTAAGCTGAGACAACTGACGCTGTAGGGGCGAGAAGCTAAGACTGTCTCATCCGGCGCTACGATGACACGATAGTTTCCACCCATGGGATACGTCCCCGCATCCTGCTGAGCCGACAAAAGGTAGACCGCCACAGGACCGTCGTTGCGCGACGGCACCACAACCGTGTTGAACGGAAGTGGGGTACATGGCTTGTACGAACGCTCGCGAGCCCTCTCCGCCGCCACATCGCGAGCCCGCGCGAGAACGACTTGATTGGCGGTTAGAGCAACGGACGTGGCGAGCAGTTCTTTGCGCACGACTTTCCCCTCGCGCACATCTGCCACAAAGAATGCTCGGGCAGCCGCAGCACTCCCGCGATAATAAGTGACACGCAGCGTCTGAACATCGGATGCCTCAACGATATACCCGCCAATGCCGGTCAGTTGATCCTTTGGAATGGTCGCGGTCAATGCATCAGAACTTACCCATGCTGCCCGGTCGAACGTATAGATTAATCGTCCAAGGCTGGCTGCTTCGACGATACGCTGTCCGTTAGAAGGGTTGTTCGGGACCGTGCCGGGGGCCGGGGGCGCAGGTGGCGTGCCGATAGGCCCCTGGATGCCCACCGTCGACATCAACGCGACAATTGCCAAAAACATAGCGTTCCCCCTTGAATGCCAGGAGGCTGAACGAACGCTCGCTAAGAGGCAATGGCCAAGCCTGCCTGTCTGCGCAGTAAGCTACCGCCCAGCGTCGACCTGCTGCCACTTCGATCCTGATGCAAACCTTTGATTTTTGCATCAGGGATGACCGGTTGGGACGAATGCGGTCGAAAGCATCTGCGCTTTCTAAGAGGTCAGCGCGGTGCTCCCGCACCTCTCCTCATCATGCGGATCTTGTTCAATACGAGAAGGGCAATGAGCCCACTGCTCGCCCATACCAGCGCCGAAGAAGTGGTGGCGTATCCCACGCCCTGTAAAAGTATCAACGGGCCTAGAAAAACGATGTAGTTCCGGCCGAGATAATTGAGACGATCAGCTAGCGTGTCCATAAGCGTAGAATGTACCTGGATACGCTCGCCGGCAAGCGCCTCCGGATGTCGCAAAAAGGACCCCTTTTGCGACGCGACAGAAGCCGTCATCGGATTGATTAATATCGCTAAAGGAGCGACCTTCGAAACATCCGAAATTTAGGATATGTGCGACCCCGACGCTATAATATACTTATGGATACCGCCAAAATTACCCCAATGGCGGTTGACCTTCATGGCCTATAGCTTGGAGGTAATACCTAGACGAAGCCGACGATCAGCCGGAATAGGAGAGCCATACGCACCACGAGCTTTAGCCAAGTTCTCTCCTGCTAAATATACTGTGGTTTTTGCACCAAGCATCTTGGCAACTCTTCCATCCAGCGTAACTGTTGCCGGTACGCGTACCATCGTCAGTTCCGTTGATGGAAGGAAACTAGTTTGATAGCTAGCACTCGTAACATGCGCCAAAGCGGCTGCTGACCAACCTTGAACGGTATAATCAATGCTCAAGTTGGCCCGATGCTGAGGTGTGGCCCCTTTGGGAAAAATTCCATAAAGCGTGGCATTACGATTGGCTGGAATGCTCTCATCAATCTTAGCCAAGCTGTAGTTCACCAACCAATTCAGGTCTTTTGATATTGTTCCTGATGCAGCTAATTCGACGCCGTGGCTTTCAAAAGATCCAACATTAGCAAATCTCGTAACGGCAACCGGCTCTGGCGTCAGCACGACTGTGACATCGACAGACCCACCCGGCGACGCGACCAGATTTTCCGTACGGGTGTAAAAGAGGGTGGCGTCAAAGTGGACACCCGAGTCAAAGGTATGCGAGTAACTCGTCTCCGCACTCCAGACGCTAACCGGAGCTAGGCGTGGATCACCGGTAAAATAAACTGGGATTGGAACTTCGGCAACCGGGATCGTAACACGAAGACCAAGGCTGATCAGTGATGGCAACTGCAATCCACGTCCGCCATTGATGCGCAGTCTGCCATTGTCGCTAACCTGTGCAGTTACCGCCGCATTAAAGCTGATCGGTGTGATCGAGCGTCGATAGGCTGAGATCGGATCGATCTGCGGTGCTGCCGGCGTTCCACTTTGATCCAGCCAAAGATGATCGAGCCGGAAAGCGCCAGTGACGGAAATGCGCTCGGTTGGACGGAGGTCGATCATACCGCTGAGGGCTGCAACCTGATAACCGATCCGATCGGAATACAGACTGCCTGACGTCAAGTGGTTGTCGCGATACTCAGCGCCGAGCCGCAGGGTGTTTGATGCGCCGAGGCCGATGAGGCCCGATCCCGACATGACGGTAATACGGTTGCTTGTGCGAAGATCGGCAACGCTGCTGTAGGGATCGGTATCAGGCGTTGTGACGCCATAGTCCGCCTGCAGCCAGTTGGTGTAAATTCGACCGGTCAGGCTGCCCCAGTCAGTATCCCGGTTCACCAGCAGTCCCGCGGTCTGGTTGCGAAAGCGTTGCTCGGTCAGAATCTGGCTCGGCAGAAACTCGAGCTGCCGGTTGCCGGTCAGGCCGCCATCGAGCGTGATTAAGGTCGAGGCGTCGGCTTGGATCGTCAGCGATGCGCTAACCTGATCGGCATAAACATGCCGGGTCCGTGGCGGTTGATACAGCGCACCCGGAATAGTCCGCTCGTCTTCGTTCTGGTGCCCCCCGGTTATCTTCAAGCCGATTGTCGGACTGACTGGTACGGTAACTGATCCGCCCGCCCTGGCATAGCCGCGAGTACCGATTTCCGCGGTTCCACTAAAGTGCGGCTCCGTGCCAGCTCCGGCCGTAATGATGTTGACGACACCGCTGGCGGCGTTGAAGCCGAACAAGGCGCTAGCGGGCCCACGGACCAACTCGATCTGCTGAATCTCGTCCAGCTGGACACCAAGCAAATTCCAGTTCGTCATGCCGTAGTGGTCAAGATAGACCTGGCGGCCATCAACGAGAACAAGCAGGCGGGCACTATAGGTCTGGACGCCGCCACGGACGGTCACGTCACTTTGTCCCGCCGTCCAGCGATTGACGTCGATCCCCGCGTAAGCCTTTAAGAGTTCCGGCACGCTCCGCGCGGGAGACCGGGCGATCTCGTCACGCGTTATGATCGTGACGGAGGCGGGTGCCTCCGATGCACGCTGTGGCTTACCCGTCACGCTCGTCGTAATCGGTTCACCAAAGGCATCACTTAACGTCGCATAGTCGACGATCTGTGCATTGAGATGGGCGGCTGGCATCATGATGCCGGCCCCACCGGTGGCCAGCAGGCGCAAGAAGAGACGCATGGGTCAGACTTCTTTCACAAGCATGAGAAAGGCCGACCCGAACCGAATGCGGCTTCGATGCGCGGCCGCCTTGTTCACGATAATTTGCGTTTTACTCGCCCCAGTGATTCCCACGATACATCTTCCAGCTACGACGCAGCCAGCGTCGGCAGTAATGGTTAGAATAGACTGCGCGCTGGCAACTGCAGCGACCTCGTCCTGATGCGCGCGCAGGCCCGTTGTGATGAAAGCCACCTTTGTGCTCGCTAGCTGGCCCAGGTTGGATACCGCCACCCGACGCGTGCGCAGCGTGGCACGACCTAACGTGAAACCGCCGGTCAGCATGCGCTCCATGTCGTTCGCTTCCGCTTCCGATACCGCATTACCGGGCTGGTAAACGATCCCAATCGGTACGAGTCCGACAGGCGTCGGTTGAACAAAGGAAATGACCCTCGCGGCGACTGGTACATTCAGAACGGCTGACGGCGCGGTAGCTGCCGGCCAAACCATGCTGATAGTAAGGACGGGGCCCGCTAAGATAGAAAAGTACTTCACACGCATCCCAATCATTTAGACGGGCTAATAACCATGGGATATGTGCGATTAGTTAACACGGGCGATTGATCAAACGGCCGTATGCCCTGAGCAGCTTGCGGTAAGACGTATCAGGCGATGAGTTTCACAGAATATAACCGCTCGTTAAGCAGCTACTTTACCAAATCCGATTGAAATATGACGTGTATCGACAAACGATATTGGCCTACCGAAATAATAGCCCTGCCCCTGCGTACATCCCTTACTAGCTAATACCTCGGCGGTATTTACATCCTCGACGCCCTCGGCGGTAACTATCATATCAAAGCTTAGCGCCAATGATATAATCGCATCGACAAGTTTCTCACTCTCCGGACTTTCCAACAACGACCTTATAAAGCTCTGGTCTATTTTGAGTTTGTCAAATCTTAGACGATGAAGGTTGGATAGACTAGAATATCCAGTGCCGAAATCATCGAGTGCAATTGATATTCCACTGTCGCGGAACTTTTGAAGTGCGAGTTCAGTAGTGATGAGATCATCCATCACGGCGTCTTCAGTGATCTCGATTTCAAAGCGGGAGGGCGACACGCCCTGCGCGTGCATGATCGCAATCAATGATTCTGCGAGTCCCACTTCCTCGAGCTGAGTAGGCGAGATGTTTACTGCTAGTCGCAGATGAGCGGGCATTTGTAGCGCATCGACACAAACCTGCTGTAGGATCGATTTCGTCAAGAATGTGATCTGCCCGGTGGTCTCGGCGAGGCGAATGAACGCATCGGGGGCCAACAAGCCAAGGCGGGGATGTCGCCAACGCGCGAGAACCTCAAAACCACATAGTTTATTGTCGATGAAGCGGACGATTGGCTGATAAAATGGCTGAACCTCGCCTCGAGCGATACCGTCTCGGAGCTCCTGCTCAAGTCGTCGCCGCTCGACGCGCTCTGCTTCCATTGCCTGGGAAAACAGTCGAACGCCTCCCTTGCTGCCGCGCTTGGCATCATACATCGCAATATCAGCCGCATGCAGAAGTTCGCTAGCACCTGCCCCGTCCTCCGGAAACCGCGAGATGCCAATGCTCGCGCCTATCGCGATCATGTTGCTACGCCATGCTAGCGGCTCATGAAGTATGCCGCTTGCCTGCTGAGCCAAATGCATCGCGCTTTCACCGTCGGGAACCTCCGAAATCAGTATCGCGAACTCGTCTCCGCCCAAACGGGCAATCGTATTGTGAGCACCAAAAACAGTAAGCAAACGATGGGCCACTGCTTTCAGAACAGCGTCGCCTGCGGCATGGCCATAAGTATCATTCGCGTTCTTAAAGCCGTCGAGGTCGATCAGCATGATTGATAGTTGGCGGCTTATTTCTGTTGCAGATTCAACTGCGCTCTCGAGCGTACTACCGAATTGCCGACGGTTGACGAGGCCGGTCAGGGCATCGGTCCGCGCCAATAGCAGCGCTTCCTGTTCCGCTTTGCCGCGGCGTTTGATTTCGGCCTGAAGTTGTACGCCACGTTGGGCGGCAAGAGTAAGCCAAATATAGGAAAGCGCTGCCACGATCAATACGGCACCGGTGACAAACCCAACCAAAAGGCGTGTCCGCCATGCTGCTGCTTCCGCATGGTAATGCGCATCAGAAATGCCAGACGCCGCGATCGCCTTGACCTCGGCAAGTACGTGATCGGCATTCTTTCGAAAGGGTTGAAGCATTGCAACGCTAGTCGGAAAACTTATCTCAAGCATCGACGATACGATGCCAACAGCCTCGTTATACTTGGCTAGCTCAGCGACAGCCTCCGTTGCCCGTTTACGATCCTTGTATTTTAGGGTTTTACGTTGCTTGACCAAATCCGCGCTGATTTGATCGATTCGACGTCTAATCTCGGCGAGGCGTGTTTCTAGCTCAAGCGATCGGCCGCTTGCCGCCTCATCGACCAGCAAACGGTACAAACTACCGTCTTCATGATCGAAACGTGCTGCAATCTCGCTCAGAGATACTGCTGTTTCCATGTCATGGTTGACGATCAGACTGTTGGTGTGCTGAACATATATCAAACTACCTAGGCAAAGAGTCACCGCCATTACCAACAGCACGATGACTGCTTTAGGTCCTAAAATGAACCTAGGCAGGCGAATTTTAGAAGTGAGATTTCGTACATTATGCTTGCCGACGGAGTTGGCGTCTGAGTGGACTGATTTGGTAGCGATGATCACGGAGGGATTGGCCCTTACCTGCCCAATCAGTAGCTTGCCAAATTGATGACGCAGTCCCCGGGGCAGGCCAACACGTGCGGCAGCACTTCGTATAGTTCGGCGATCGGGCATCATCGTCAGCTAGGTAATATGCAGAAATCGCTAAAGATTCCTTTCGGCGCCACTGGCAAAACATCGTCTTGCTGAAAAAACTGAGACATATGCGACAGACAGAAGTCGGCTCTTGCACGACGTATCACGGCAGCCTGTCAGGCGCCGAAACGAACGGTGGCCTCGCTCACTTAGCACGACGTTTCGGGAAATCGAGCGATCTGCGAGATGCCTGCCCCATCGTGCTGGACGATGTTCGTCGCATAGATCTTGGCGGCCGTGCGCTCTTGCCGAGTAGCTGCCTATGCGGGTGCATTGCAGATAATCAGGCAGCAAGACGGCTGATCAGCGCCCGATTGCGGCCGTCACGCTTGGCTTGGTATAGTGCGCTGTCTGCCGCCTGCATCAAGGTCGAACCATCGCGAGCCATGGCGTTCGTCCAGGTAGCGATGCCGAACGACATGCTTGTAGGGCCTAGCGTAGTGCCATTCCTGTGAACGTTGAGCTCACTAATCGCCTGACGAACAGTCTCTACTCGGCTCATAAGAGCCTCAGCGCTCGTCCCAGGGGCAATGATGGTGAACTCTTCGCCACCGTAGCGGCAGACCACGTCACCGTCGCGGAAACGACTACGCATCTCCGCAGATACCGCCTGCAGTACTGCATCGCCGGCATCATGGCCGAACTCGTCGTTAAAGCGCTTGAAATGATCGATGTCACACATGACCAGGCTGAGAGGTACGCCAGAGCGGCTGGCCCGGGCGATCTCCAGGGCGAGTGCTTCCTCCATATAGCGGCGGTTGAATAAGCCGGTCAGCGGATCGCGGATCGTCTGCTCGCGCAGGCTCCGCTGGAGCCGATGATTGACCAACGCCGACGAGATATTTTCGGCAAGAACGGTCAGGGGAAAGCGGCTCTCTGCATCGATGCGGCCTTGCAGGTAGAGAACGCCAATTACCTCGCCACCCGCTAGCAATGGCTCACAGTGGTATATCTCCTGCGCTCCTGCATGGCCGCAGACGATGTCACCCCCTGGTGCTGTCACACAGTGACTTTGACCCCGTCGCAGCGCCCAACACTGGTCTGGCGCGAAGCCGTCCGAGGAGACTTCTAGCCCTCCCCAGTCAGCGACCGACACCAGCAGGTTGCGAGAATTGTTGTGAGCATACAGCGCGCCTGGAAGCCTGGGTAGCACACGGGGTACGAAAACCCGGATGATCTGAGCCAGTTCGTCATCAGTTCGTGCCGCCTGCATGCGGTGCGCCATCCCACCGAGCAATTCGATCACCTCACTACGTTCTTGCAGAATTCGACTGTTTGTATGCAGCTCGGCGTTGGCGATCTGCAGATGCCGCTCACTACTCGCCTGCTCCGCTAGCGCTTGCTCGAGCTGCTCTGCCATTACGTTATAGCCCTGCGCCAACTGCGCAAACTCGGTTGACCCCATGGCCGTGTCGATACGCGCTTTCTCACCCTGGCCGAGCTCGGTCATGGCCTGCATGATAGTGCCAAGTGGCCGACGGATGCCGCGGACTAGCAGTGCGAAGCTGATCGCAACGAGCATCGCCACCATAGAGGCTCCGATCAAAGCCAGCCACTTGCCCTTTGCCAGGCGCGTGTTAGCTGCCTCGGCCCGGGTCGTTTGAAGGACCCGCTCTTCCTCCAGGAAAGCCTGCGCACGCACAGTAATGGCGTCGGTCAGTTCGCGGCCCCGACCACTCGCAATTACCGCTGTGGCTGCAGCGAAATTACCCCCGCGACCCAGATCCAGTGGCTGACGTAAACTTACGCCGCGATCGGCTATCAGTTTACTGATCTCACGTGCGCGTCGGTGCTGGAGCGGATTGTCGATCGTCAGCGCTACTACGCGCTCGATCTGGCGTGTTGAGCTGGCAATCCGTTCCGCAAAAGATCGTGCGTATGCCGGATTGCGAGTAAGAACGAAGCCGCGTTGCCCTGACTCCGCATCACGCAGATCACCAAGCGCTTCCTCGGCAGTTTCTATAATTTCAGCCGAATGCGTGACCAAACCAAAGCTGCGGCTGGTCTGGTTTGATGCATCTTCCAGCAAGCCTGCCAGCGATGCGAGCGCCAGAACGACGATCAGGCTAATAACCGCTATGCGGGTCGAGAGGGATGCAAACATGGCCAAGGCCTACGGCATAGGCATTTAGCAGCCGTTACCATCCCGATAACGGCTGCTAGCGGCAACGAGCGTGCCGTAGAACCAAGAAGCTTTTGCGGCGTCCGAAACTTAGCGAAGCCGAACCGAAACGGGAGGACTAGCCTCCCCGCCTCGTTTATGCCTCCTCGGTAGCCTTGGTTGCGCGAGGTTTGCGGGGAGCCTTAGAGAAATCATCAGTAGCCTTTTCGGCTGTCTGAACAGGTTTGCGCCCCAAACCGATCGACTTGGCCATGGTCCGCCGTGCTTCTGAGTACGAAGGTGCGACCATGGGATAATCAGCCTTCAGGTTATAGCGGGTACGGTATTCCTCAGGCGTAAGGCCATTGCCCGTCAGATGGCGACGTAATGTTTTGTATGGCTTGCCGTCGATCATCGAAATGATGTGATCGGGTGACGCCAGCGACTTACGCACCGTGACAGCAGGTTCATAAGCTTGCGCAGCTTCTTCCGGGGCTGCTGAAGTAGCTGCGCCTGACAGCTGAGCGACAGCGTCATGCATTGACCGCAAAAATGCGGGCACATCCTCCGCATTCGTGCGGGTGTTAGGATTGGCCAACCATGCAGCAGTCAGTTCAGCGGCCAACTCGACCGCGTTGATATCATCGTTCATTATAATCTCTGTATCTTTGGGGGGACATGCAATTAGGTTCAATCACTCCGATGTTCAAGATAAACAGATATTTAACGACGAAGCGATCGGTTTGCTGAAAGCTCACGAAATTGCCGTTTAGTAATCCATATTGGGACGCAACGCATATAATGAGGCACGAGTTACCCGTCGTTTGGTGCCGTGATTACAGCATATCACTTGGGATAAGCGACATAGCAGAGCCTATTCTCGATAGCCGTGTTTTCTTCAGACAGACTGCTTGATGCGATCGGCTCAGGTCTTCGCTGGTGCGGTCCAGCCGATCCGGCCTAGGGTCAGGACCCATTGATGTGAGAGGCGCGCTCTGATTCAGGCTCCGTGAGGAGAG
>NZ_JACYVG010000018.1:0-18515 GCF_014842205.1 Sphingomonas sp. CFBP 13714 | reverse complement strand
TTTTGCGCCACGCTACCCCTTTGCCCGGACGATCATGCGCGTCGACGAACGATGACGCACCGCCCCGGCGCGATGGCGCCGGGGTTCCCCCTGCTGCGGAAAGGATGAGATCATCAATTTCGAGCCCCCCTTCCCCACACCACGCTCGGCGATCAGCACGGCCGTGTGGAGCGCCCGGGGTCTTAGATCGCCTCGCTCATGGCAGCGGTCGTCGTGATGGCGGCATTCTTTCCGATGAGATCGAGTGCTTCAATGCCCGCGACTTGCCGCCGAATTTGATGAGACCGGCTGACGGTCGCTATCTGGACATCGACGGTTGTCCGGGAAGAGTGACTGGTGCGTGTGGGAGGCAAGACCGTCGCGTGGGTCGGCGCCTCCCCTGCCCTACCAACGTCGGAAAGGCTCTGTCGTCGACTCTGTCCATCGTGACGACCGGGCGGAGTCAGCGTCAAGGATGCGCGGTTCCCTCAATTTTGACGTGGCCCTCGCTTCGCTTCGACCACGACAAAATCGGCACCCCCACGCCCCGCTTGCGCGGCCGCTGCGCGGTCCTGTGACCCTGACCCCACCCGATCGTCAGCCGGCATCCGTCTCAACGAACAGACGGAGGTTTACCTGCACGTCCAAACCGCACGCACCCAGGCATGGCTCGCTGAACTTGCAAGCATCCAAGCGGAGATCGCAGCACACGGGATGCCCGAGCAGGCACCCCTCCCCGCAGTAAAGCGAACTCGCAAGCTCAAGCCACTCTGGGAGAAATGAGCATCGTCCGGGCGGCCTCAGCCGCCCGATTAGGATTGGGTCTTCGTCTTGAGCGTCGTTGTATCCGGTGTGGTGCAGGTCGTGTCGAACGAGATCGGGCCGTGGGTACTTCACGATCAATTTCGCCATTTTGCGCTTTGGTGAACGCCGATCGCGTTTGTCGCGTTCGGCGTCTCAATCTCTTATCGATTTGTGGCGTGGCACTGTGGATTCATCAATTGCTTTGGCGATACGGGAACTGAGGGGAACCGTTCCTTCGTATGGTAGCCACGTGGTAGCAACGAGCTAGCGATACTGTAGCGACTTGATCGCGGATTGCGTTAGGGTAGCAACTAAACAGCTATGACGTAGCATGTTCATACACGGTTGGTGGCCTGCCTCTCGCGGCTTGCCAACCGCGTCTTGACGGTATCGCAAAGGCGCGTGTCGCTAGTTGGTAGCATGCAGCAACCGACTACCAATTGGATCGCGAGCACGTCGCTTCCCGGCCGCAACATCATCGCATCGAAACTGCAACTGGGTCGCGACAAGCCTGCTACTAACTCGCGGGCTAATTGCGAGCAAATCGCAATTATAACGCAGGTTACTCGCTGCTAGATTGTGTCAAAGTCGCTAGACACTACTTGGTAGGTTGCGATATAGCCGCTTCATGAACGCTGGCTGCTACATGGTAGCAACCTGGCCGCAACGGGAGAGCAGTATGCCAGTCATCAGTTTCGTGTCGCCGAAAGGCGGGGTGGGCAAGACCACGGCGACATTGTTGCTCGCCGGAGAGTTGGCGGAGGCGGGGGGTACCGTACGCCTGATCGATGCTGACCCTAACCTTCCGCTGGTCGACTGGGGCCAGTTACCGGGACGACCGGATGCGATAACTGTCGTCGCGTGCCGCGACGAAAACGCGATCATCGATGAAATCGAGCGGGGCGCGTCGGAGGCGCGCTTCACACTCGTTGACCTCGAAGGCGCGGCAACCGCGACCGTCACGTTCGCAATCGCTCAAAGCGATCTGGTGATCATTCCTTGCAAGGGGTCGCATCTGGATGCCACCCAGGCTGCCCGCGCTATTAAGCTCGTCAAGCAGACGGCGAGAGGCACCAAGACAAAGATCGACTATGCTATCCTGTTCAGCCAAATCCCGCCAGCGCTGCGCTCGAACAATCAGAAGGACATCGCGGAGCAATTCAACGATGCTGATATTCCGGTCCTTCCCGTCATGATCTACAATCGCGAGGCCTATCGCGCGATGTTCGCCGCTGGTGGCACGCTTCGCACCATCAACGACAAAGGTGTCGGTAACATGAAGGCGGCGCTCGAGAACGCCGAAGCCTATGCGGCAACAGTGATCGCTAGGCTCCGTAAGGCGCGTACCGTGAAGGAGGCAGCATGACCCGGTCCAGGCTCGATCTCTCGGAGTTCGATGATACGCCCGCGAACAAGGATCCAGTAAAGCTACGCGAGATAAGCGACGGGGCGGGCTTTCCGTCGCGTCCGGCTGTCCCAGCTGTAGCTGCCCCGCCTGTAGCGGCGCCCGTGCCTAAAGAGCGTCCCCAAGCCGGGACATTCCAACGGCCGCCACGCGTAACCGGCAATCGCAATATCGCGATCAACGTGAGGGTAGATCCCGAGACCGCTGCGAGACTCTATGCTCTTCGTGACGCGGATCCGGCACTCAAGCGCGTGCTCGCCGACGTCGTAGCAGATGCGGCGCTCTTGCTTTACAAGAAGGAGATTGGCGGGGCTGCTCCATAGGTAGGGCAGGGGCCTTGCATGGCCGTTAGCGCGGCGACGCAACGCAATCCTGGTTGACCGCCCGCGCGCCGCAGACCCCCGTTAAAGGCGGCCCCACGATCGATGGATAGGGCGTGATACCCCGCTTGGCACGACCGAGACGGCGCCCGAAACACCATACGAGCCGCGCCCGTGTGCCGCGGCGCACGGGCGAGCCCCGGCCGCCAACACGTCGCAAGCTATGGCCGGTCTGCAGGGGAGGGGGGGCAGCCTGATCTGGCGCCGTCAATCTGCTTTCGGGTATCCTGCTCGGCCGCGCTGAAGCGAGCGCCGGCCGTCAGCCTCCGTCGGCGCAACACCCAGACAGGCCGTGGCTGCCAAGATTGGGGCACCGCTGCGTTCGATCCCAGCCAATGCCCTTACCGCATAGAATGGCGGATCGAAGGTCATCCCTTGCCCACGCTAGGTTCGATCAAATCCCATCGGTTTCCGTAGAGGTCTTCGAAGACCGCCACCGTGCCATATGGTTCATGGCGAGGCGCTTCGACAAAACGGATGCCCCGCTGAGTGTAAGCGAGGTGGTCACGGGCAAAGTCGTCTGTTTCGAGAAACAGGAACACGCGACCGCCGCTTTGATCGCCGATCGCCTCACGTTGCCGGTCGCCAACCGCTCGCGCTAGGCAGGTACCGCCACAAACCTGTCATCAGCTCAAGCTATCATGGGGATACCCAAGAAAGCCGGATGAGATGAGCGAGCAGGAAAAGCGCAACATGATCAAGGCCACGCGGGGGTATCTGCGCGTGAGTACTGAGGAGCAGGATCTCGCTCGCCAGGAAGTGATAGTCGCCGGGGCGCGAGGAGCTGGGTACTATGTGGCAGCAGTCTACCGGGAAAAAGCATAGGTGCACGACCGGACCGGCCAGAACTGCTGCGCATGGTTGCCGACCTCCAGCCTGGTGAGGTGGTTGTCGCGGAGAAGATCGATCGGATCAGTCGTCTGCTTTTGCCCGAGGCGGAGTTGTTAGTCGCGACGATCAGAGGGAAGGAAGCTAAGCTCGCGGTGCCGGGGATCGTTGATTTGTCCGACCTCGTTGCCGATAGTTCTGGTGTTGCCCGGATCGTGCTCGAGGCGGTGCAGGATATGCTGTTACGGGTAGCGGTTCAGACCGCCCGCGACGATTACGAGACCCGTCGTGAACGCCAGCGCGAAGGGATCGAGATTGCCAAGCGGGAAGGCCGGTATACTGGGCGGAAGCCTGACCTCGCGCACCATCGCCGCATTATCGCGCTTCGTGACGCTGGCATGAGCATTGTTAGGACGGCCGAGCTGGCCGAATGCAGCATTGCGCAGGTCAAGCGAGTGACAGCTCTGCATCGTGCGAAAGCAGGCGTTTCATTAACCAAGGGGGTGTCGTCGGAGGACGGATCCAGCTTAAAGTTCGTGCTTCGACGACAGTGGAATAAGCCGTCGTCAGACAGCTGGCGGTAGGCCCGATTTGATCTTTCCGCCCACCGACGTGTCGGTTGCGGCTCCGTAGCGTTCGGCTTCTGCGACTAATTCAGCATCTGACAGGGCGCGGTGGTCTATCCACCACTTCGCATCAATTACGACGGCACAAACATGGCGGCCGTTTCCGTCTGTGCCCGAATTCGCCATGAGCGCGCAAAAGCGGCTGGCCCGTAGGGTTGTCGCCCAAGCAACCTGGCGATCACTGCCTGTGAGCAAGGGAAGGTCTAGGTGGGCAATGGCTGCACTGTTACGAACCGCCGCCTCCGCCTGCTCACCTTGCTTGGTCGCGACGAAACAGTTGCGACACTTGGTTGCCTTCAGCCAGCGGGCTTTGCGCTCCTGCTGGCTGGCAAAGCCGGAAAGATAGTGAATCTGCTCATGCCCGCAGGCGTGCGTGATGATTTGTCCCATAACATGATGATGCTCGACAGCCGTTTCGAGGCAACCGGGATGAGTCAGGTTCAATCACGAATGCGTTGAGCCGTTGGCGTGACTACTTTCCAACTTCAATCACTTAGTTGGGGGCTACTCCATCGGCATTCACGAGAGCGGGGCCGACAAGCGTGCCGACCAGACGAACCCGCTTCTCTACGAGGTCGAATGGCGCTGCAATTCCAATTCGTAGCGACCCCCCAAGGTCCCGCCGCAGGTAAAAGGCGCCACCGTCGCGGATCAATGTACCAATCTCATCTACCCGCATACCGATCAACGGCACGATCGCGTTGTCGTTCAATTATCGCGTTCGGCGCGCTTGCGATCCGCCTTCCGCGCACGACTGACGGCCGCGGCATGTTCGCGCGCCCGTTTCTCGGACGGCTTCTCATAATGCCGGCGCAGCTTCATCTCACGGTACACCCCTTCACGCTGCAGCTTCTTTTTCAGGGCGCGCAAGGCTTGGTCGACGTTGTTGTCGCGGACGATGATCTGCATGATGGCTGGCTCGTTATGGCTATAGGTTAGTCAAATACAACACGCTTTATGCCCAGGAACGAGCCATGCCAAGGATAGCTTAGGCGGCATAGCCTGGCGATCCGCGTCACCGACGACGAGTTGAGCTCATCGTCGGCACATAGGGTTACCTTCGTCCGGTCGCCCTGCCTTTGAAACTGATATTGCGCCGTTGCATTCCAAAGAATGCCATATCCCGATTGGCGCGCGGAGCGCGACTGTGAAAATGTCGGCGCGATCGAGCAGATCGGTGTCGGCGAGGCCTGTAATAGACCGAGCGAACGGTTGATCCTGCATACCGGCGTGTCGGTCGTGGACGGGCAAATGTCCTGCGCCCGCATCTGGAGGCGGCGCTGGCTGGCACGGATGCAGCCTGGGGTATCACGAGCTCTACCCCGTCATCTTCGGCAAGGAGCTGGCGACCCCCGCCTGTGCCAGTGTAGAGCGGATCGCGGCGGTGGGGGCCTGCGTGGTGCGTCCCGCTTGATGCTGACGCCCGTCAGCCCTCGCGCCTGAACGCCCGCATCAGCGTGCGGCTGTATTCGCGATGGGTCGGAGTTTCCCGGTGGCACCCGGCAGATGATGGCGCGATGCCAAGCGAAGCTGCCGGTGTGAACGTCAGTTCCCCGAAATAGATGCCGTCCGCCCCGTCATAGAGGTCAACGCGGACGAAATCGAACGGTGCCGCCAGTGCTCGAGCCGCCGCGGTCATCTCAGCAAGGCGACCAGCATCTGGAAGCCAGTAATCTTCCGGGGTCGTGAACCCGTCGTCTGCGTCCATGGGCTCGAACCCTGGCACTTGGAACAGGCGGCTCCATGCCGTACCGAACCGGGCGTGATCGACCTGGCACAGCAACGGTTCGCCGTGGATGCAATGAAACTTGTAATCGTCGGGCGGGGCGGAGTTATGGGCGGACACCAGCGTTTCGACGATGATCTGCCGCGGCAGGTTCCAATACTGCATCTCGCGCATCACGAGCGCATAATCGATTGATGCCAGCTGGTGCATCGCCGCAAGATCTGCCGGCGAGGTGACGTTCCGCAGAAAGACGGGCGATCCACTGGCATGGGTCGGCTTGGCGATCGCAGGGGTTCCAATGAACGGCCGCAGCAGCTCGTGGAGGCGGTCGACGGATCGCACACCCGCCATCGGGATGACCGCCAGCGTTTCGAGCACGCGCAAAGCCGGGCATGATCGCGTCGCCATCGCCTTGGCAGTGCCCTTGTCAACGAACGTACGCTGGAGCGCCGACCAATTGGGGTTGATCATGCGGGCGAAGATCAGGTCGTTGATCGTTGCGGCGGCATCATTCGGGGGAAGCGGCCATCGCCCGAACTTCCGTTCAAAATGACCGCCTGCGATCAGATGGTTGAACCCGCGCTCCATTGGCGCGGGACGGGCGAACCCGTTTCGGTCGTCCCCTGACAAGTCCGTCATTCGATACCCTTGCCCATTGATCCCGATCGCGGATCAGTCCGCCTGCGGCCGCAATATGGCATCCAATTGGGTGAGGCGACCCGGAATGCATGCGACATGAGGGTAATGTAAGCCATTGCCTGGAGCTTGGCGGGGCGCACACGGAAAGTGAGACCGCCCCGAACTGCGTGCCATCATTAAATACCGGACTGCTGGTCAGCGATCCGTTATGTGGCATTCGATGCCGGCTCGCTGCTTTTTAACCCTCATGATTGCCTGTGTCTCATTGACCGGATGTGGCGACCGTACGCCTGACCGTGAACGTGTGCTGCGACAATTGGCACAATCCTCGGATGCCCAGCTTGCAGAGGGAAGCCGAGAACCTCAGGAAAAACTGATTCGAGCGCCGTCCGATAAGGAAGCACGATATTTTCTAATCAAATCGCGAGCGCGATTGTTACATGGCACGCGTATAGCCGTCATCCGCAAGGAGCTTGCCGAGAAAGTAGGTTACGGTCGCATTGAGGTCGATTGTGCAGAGCGCTCGATGCGGGTGCTGGCCTTGTCAGATCGACGTTCTTTTGTAGAAGCAGGGCTATCAAGACCTGTCGAACTAAGCTCCATCGCCGATCGGCCGTTGAGGCGGGAATTAGCGGCTGCCGTTTGCGCAAAAGACGGAGTGTAATAGGCGGGTAGATTGATCTGTCAGCGCTGGCTGATCGCCGACCGCTACGAAACCCTGCTAGGTGTTTGGTCCCGGCATCTGGTGGATCAGATCAACAATGAATCTGTCCGGCTCTGACGTCCAGATCTTGCAATGTATTTGTAAGGCGTGAGGCCATTGAGCGTCTTGAGGCGACGGGCAAAATAATAGGCCGCCATGAGGTTGGCGAGGTGCACAGGCAACTGCTCGTGGCTATCGTAATGGAAGCGTTTGGCGGTCGCCTCCTTGATCGTGCAGTTCATCCGCTCGACTTGTCCGTTGGTCCAGAGATGGTAGGGATGGATCGGCCCCTTAACTGAGCTCGGGAGAGCCTTGGTGAGCCGGTGCTCTATGTCGTTCGCTTCGCAGATCATGTCGAAGCGCATCTGCCGCGACCAAGCGGTGTTACAGTTGCGCGACTGTGCGACTAGACATGCTGGACACCTTATTTGGCCTTTGACAACGCGAACGAGCGCGACGGCATTCTATCTAGTGAGCAATGTGCTTGAAATGCTACGGCGCGGTTGGAAGTTCCATATTTTCACTTATGATATCCATGTTCACCAGCGCACCCATGGTTGGTTGTACAGATAATGTCGGGACCATAGGGGCTCCGTCTGGAGAGGAATTTCATGCGTATCGCACTTGCAACCCTAGCCCTGCTCGTGTCCGGCGCAGCATGCGCGCAGTCGACGCCAATTCCAAAGATCGAGGCGCGCGACGGGCGTCACGCGCTGATTGTTGACGGCGCACCATTCTTGATGCTGGCCGCGCAGGCCAACAATTCGAGCAACTATGTCTCGCAGCTGCCAGCAGTCTGGCCCATGCTCGACCGGATGCACGCCAACACGCTCGAAATGCCGGTCGCCTGGCAGCAGATCGAGCCGGTCGAGGGGAAGTTCGACTTTTCCTTCGTGCAGGCGCTGCTTGACCAGGCACGCGCGCACGACAAGCGCGTCGTCCTGCTCTGGTTCGGAACGTGGAAGAACACGTCCTTGGCGTACACGCCCGATTGGGTAAAACTCGACAATATACGTTTCCCGCGAATGAAGACGCGCGACGGCAAGGATCACGGCGTCCTCTCGGCGATGTTCTCCACGACGATGGAGGCGGACAAGAAGGCGTTCGTTGCGCTGATGACTTATCTTAAGTCGCATGATCCGCAGAACACGGTGATCATGGTCCAGCCGGAAAACGAGACGGGGAGCTACAGTAATCCGCGTGATTACAGTGCGAAGGCGAATGCGTTGTTCGCACAGGCGGTCCCGGCGCAGCTTATAAAGGCGCTCGGCAAGGCGCCTGGGACGTGGAGCGCGGTGTTCGGCGTGCAGGCGGACCGCGCGTTTAACACTTGGCACGTCGCGCGCTTCGTTAATGTGATCGCCGCGGCGGGAAAGGCGGTAAAGCCGCTGCCGATGTATGTGAACGCGTCGCTCGCAGGCCCCTCGAACGTGCCCGATCCCAACGGCGTCGCGAGCGGCGGCCCGCAGCAGGACGTGCTCGACATCTGGAAGGCGGCGGCACCGTCGATCGATGCCGCGGCGCCCGACATCTACGATCGCAAACACGACAATGTAATTGCGTATCTGAGCGCCTATGCGCGGCCCGACAACGCGCTGTTGGTGCCTGAGATCGGCAACGCGAAGGATTTTGCGCGGTTCTTCTGGCCGGCGCTGGGGCGCGACGCGATCGGCTATGCGCCGTTCGGGATGGATGACACGGGATATTCCAACTATCCCCTCGGCGCGAAAACGCTCGATGACGAGACGCTAGGTGCGATCGGCAGGAAATATGCGCTGTTCGCGCCGATCGCACGAGAATGGGCGGGCGTTGCGCTCACGCATCCAACCTGGGGCGTTGCCAAGGGTGAAGACGGCGCAGCGCAGTCGACCGTGATGGGCGATTGGTCGATTACGGCGAGCTTTGGGCAGTGGCAGTTCGGACAGAAAGAATGGACCTGGATCAAGTCCGACAAGCCCTGCTGGGCCGATCAGCCCGTCGGAGGCGCGGTCGTCGCACAACTATCGCCGACCGAGTTCTTGGTCGCGGGGGATTATGTCCGCCTGAACTTCAGCGCGAAGACCGGAGGGCCCGCCAAGGGCATGATGCTGCGGGTCGAGGAGGGGACGTTGACCGATGAGCGTTGGACTACCACCCGTGTGTGGAACGGGGATCAAACGGATTACGGACTCAACATCGTCAATCGACCGACGCTGCTTAAAGTTACGATGGGGGTGTACAAATAGACGTCCGCTTCCATTACTTCTTTTGCAAAGGCTCGCGCGTAGTTGGAACCGGGTCTCGGCCTAGGCCGGGACCATTTGGTCCACGCGCCGGCTTGCTGAGGGGGTCACACCAACCCACGCCCCTCGATTCGGACTGCTGGGACAAAGCCCGT
The DNA here is from genome assembly GCF_014842205.1 of Sphingomonas sp. CFBP 13714. Classification (NCBI taxonomy): domain Bacteria; kingdom Pseudomonadati; phylum Pseudomonadota; class Alphaproteobacteria; order Sphingomonadales; family Sphingomonadaceae; genus Sphingomonas; species Sphingomonas sp. CFBP 13714. The sequence continues at coordinate 9,048 of NZ_JACYVG010000018.1, read as the reverse complement.
GTACGCCGGTAGGTCCAGATGCAGTCCGGCGGCGTCGCGGCGATGCTTCAATGTGCCACCGCCGAGCAGTGATACCCGCTCGATCTCCCCCGCTGTGCGTCCCGTTCCAAGTGACGCAATCGTCGCAGGGCCGCGCGGGGGGGCGAGGAATAGTGCGTAGAGTGCACTCCTGTTAGTCGTGAAGCGTATGTCCCGCGGCGTGAACGGCTTGGCAGTCGCCTCGTTCTGCATGCCAACTGCAAGCTTGGTGGGACCTTCGCCGTAAATGCGCCAAGGTCGCGAGCCAAAGATCGCTTCGCCGTTGGTTGCGACCCAGGCTGCCATGCCGTCGAGGATCTTCTCCTCTTCCGAGTCTATCGAGCCGTCGCCAGGCTGCGGTACAGAGAGGAGCAGATTGCCGTTTTTGGATACGACGTCGGCGAGGCGCTGTATCACCTCCTCGGCGGTCTTGTAGCTGCGATCGTTGAGGCGTGCGACGTTGTAGAACCAGTCGCCGAGGCACGTGTCTGTCTGCCACGGCTCGTCCCACAGATGATCGGTGAAGCCCTTTTCGACGTCCTGGACGATGCCGAAGCGTTCGTTCGGCTTCAGCTGCTTGCCGGTCAGCACGACGTCGATCTTGCCGTGCCATTGGATCGAGCGGTTATAATAATCCGCTGCTGCCTCAAGCCCGACGGGGCCGAACGGCAGCCCATAATCGTCGAAATAGACAAGGTCTGGCTTGTATTTCTCGACCAAATCAGTCTGGCGAAGCAGCCAGCGCGTGACATAGGCAGGGTCGTCCTTGGGACCGGTTTCGACCCACCGCCCGTTATTCTTGTCGTGCCAGGCGTTCATCGCCTCGATCGTGTCGATGCCGTCGGGGAGCACGGCATGACCGCCGGTGTAGAGCTCCTGCGGGTCGAGTCCTTCCCACCATTGGCCTTTGCCGTCCGCCTTGGCTTGCGTGAAAGCATCGTAGCGGACACCCTTCTTGGCACCGATCGGGTCGTAGCCATAGGCGGGCTGGTACCAGTGCCAGGCGTGCGCCGCGTGGTTCGACACGCCGAATTTAAGGCCGGCGGCACGCGCAATCTTTTCCCATTCGCCGACGATGTCGCGCTTCGGCCCAACCCGTAGCGAGTTCCACGCGTGGTAGCGACTGTCGTAGCAATCAAGATTATCGTGATGCGTCGCGAGCGCGACGAAATATTTAGCGCCGGCCCTCACGTAGCGGTCCATCAGCGCCTGCGGGTCCCAGCGCTCGGCCTTCCAGGCGTGCTGCAGATCCTTCATCCCGGCAACCGACGGATGGCCGTAGGACTTGAGGTGATGCTCGTACATCGGATGGCCCTGCATATACATGAAGCGGCCGTACCAATCCCCCTGCTCGGGCACCGCCTGCGGGCCCCAATGCGACCACAGCCCGAGCTTCGCGTCGCGGAACCAGTCGGGGTAGCGGTAATTGTCGACGAGCGAGGGCCAGTTTGCCTGCACCGGACCGCTCGCGCGGCCCATCGGGCTGGCTGCGCGGGCGGCGGTGGCAAGGCTCAGGGCGGCGGTGCCGGCGAGAAAGCCGCGGCGATTATAGGTCATTTGTCGGATCCCAACGTCTTTGCGATCGCGGCGAGCGCGAGGGTTTTCATGATGGCGTAGCCGGCGGGGGTAGGGTGGACGCCGTCGGTCGAAAGGCCCGGCTTCATGCCGCCCTCGGCCGTGGTTAGCGCGGCATGATAGTCGACTTAGCTATGCCCGTGCACCTTGGCATAGCCGCGCAACCAGGTGTTAAGCGCGGCGATCTGCGAGACGGGCCGCTTCGCGGGGCTCCAGGGGAAGGCGGCGGCGGGCGGAACCGACGCGAGGATGACCTTGATGCCGTACGCGCGCGCCAGTTCGGCCATGCCGGTGATATTGCCCTCGACGGTTGCCATCGTCACAGCACCGGTGTTGCCAGCAATGTCGTTTGTGCCTGCCATAATGTGAACCGCGGTCGGATGAAGTAGGATTACGTCGTTGCGGAAACGGATCAGCATCTGCGGCGAGGTCTGGCCGCTGATCCCGCGGTCGACCAGGCCGTTGGTAAACGGCGACGCATCGGCGCCGATCCAGTTGTCGGTGATCGAGTCACCCATGAACACGACACGCACGGGGGTCTTGAGCGCAGCGTTCTGCGCGGCGTCGCGGCACAGCTGCCCGTGATCGCGCGTTAGCATATGCAGATTGTACATCTGATAGTCGGCGGCGGGTTTGGGGTGCGTCGGGCACGGATCTGCGACGATGCCGACGAGGTCGTCGGCATAAGGATCGCCGGGGACCTTGGTCTGCGCGGCACCGGGGGCCAAGCACGAGATGGCGGCGAGCAGCGCCGTGAGGGTTTGGATGCGCATATCAGTTCCTTGCAAGCGCAGCGGCGATCGCGCGCGAGGCGATGGGAGTCATGCGGGCATAGCCGCTAGGGAGCGGGTGAATGCCGTCGGTTGTGTACGAGCGGCCGAGCATGCCTCGGGCATCAACCAGGGCAGCGTAGTAATCGGCATAGGCATAACCGCGCTCAGCGCAGAAGACGCGCAGCCAGGTGTTGAGCGCAAGTAGTTCGTCAGGCTTGCGCTCCCCGACCACGTTGCGCGCGGCTTCGGTATAGTCGTTCACCGGGAGCAGCGATCCGAACACGACCTTAATGTGGTGCGCGTCGGCTAAGTCGGCCATTGCTTCCCAGTTGGTCTTGATCTGCTCGGGTGTTTCCTGTTGCAGGAAGCCCTGCACGTCGTTGACGCCGGCGAGGATCACGACCGCCCGCGGGTGCAGCGCGATTACGTCTTGATGGAAGCGCAGGATCATCTGCGCTGTGACCTGGCTGCCGATGCCGCGATTAATATAGGGCTGGCCGGGAAAGCTGGCCGACAGGTTCCAGCGGTCAGTGATCGAATCGCCGAGGAACACTACGCGACGCTGGCCGGGTTTGCGGGCGGGGAGAGCGGCATTGGCTTGCCGGTAGATGTAACGTTCACCAAAATCCTGCATCAGGCTTGGGACGAGCTTGGCGCGGAAGGGCCCAAGCCACTGGCCCCAGTCCCGCTCCACGACGACTCTGCGCTCGGGCGAGCTTTGATAACCTTGCGCTACGGCCGCGCTCGACAACAAGGCCAATACGAAGACGCCGACCTTCATCCGAGGAGGCCGTGGCGCGCAGCGAACGTCATGAACAGCGTGGGCCATGCCATCGCCGAGCGGTCGGCGGGCAGCCGACTGCCGAAGCCGTGCCCCCCGTCCTCGAAGATGTGCAGTGCGACCGGGCGTTTGGCGTCAGTCATCGCGCCGAACATCGCGATGCTGTTCGCCGGGGGCACGAGACCATCGTCGGCGGCATGAACGAGGAAGGTCGGCGGGGTGTTCGCGTCGACGCAGTGTTCGACCGAATACCGGCGGCGCGTTTCGAGCATAGCTTCGGCCCCCAACAGCTGATCGCGCGAGCCGGCATGCGTATAGGGTTCGTACAGGCTGATCACCGGGTATACCAGCGCAGCAAGATCGGGACGGGCGCTCTGTCCGTCTGCGGAGTCGACAGGTGCGTACACCGCCCGCGCATGGTGCGTAGCAAGCAAGCCTGCGAGGTGGCCACCTGCCGAAAAACCGACCACTGCGAGACGATCGGCCCGCACGCCGAAATCCGCGGCGCGGCTGCGGATCAGGCGCATCGCACGCTGCGCGTCCTGCAGTGGCACGTCGGAACGGTCGTCCCACCCTTCACCGGGCAGGCGGTACATTAGTATGAACGCGGTGATCCCGCGCGCGTTTAGCCACGCCGCTTGCGAGGTGCCCTCGTTGTCGTACGACAGGAAAGCGTAGCCCCCGCCGGGGACGACGAGCACCGCAGACCCATTTGCGCGCGCAGGACGACGCACGATCAACACGGGTTGTGCGATGCCCGTGACCCAACGATCGGGGTGCGCGGGATCTTGCGATTGGTCGTCGATCCGTCGCGCGGGGATCGTTCCTCGGCTGCCGGGTGGAGCCCCGGGCCACAGCGCAACTACCTGGTCCGTCGCGCTGATCTGCGCGGCGAGAGGGCGGGCGAACGCCATCAGCGCTCCTCCGCCCAAGACAGTTCGGCGGGAAGGGGTCATGCTGCGCTCTCCACCTGCTGGATAGCACCGGCGCCGTCCCTTACCACAGGCGTAAGTTGTCCCGCGATCGCTGCGGCTGCCGTGCGCAGCACATTCTGCGAGGCTGTCAGCGTTAAGCGACTGGCGGGACCGTCAACGAACGGCACGGTCAGCGCCGCGCGAGCGAAGCCAGCAGTGAGGATTGGCACCGACAGATCGGTGATGCCGGTCAGTACAGGGCTTGCGGTTGCGCCACCACCATCCGCGACGAGCCTGTTGAGCTGCGCAACGAGCGCCGCTTCGTCAATCGCTACACTGGTCAGGCGAATCTCCTCCAGCATGGCTCGCCGTGCTTCCGACGGCTGGAAGTCAAGCAGAATGCGCCCCGAGGCCGAACTATATAACGGACGGCGATAGCCCACGCGCACCGCAAAGCCCGATAAGCCGGGCGCCTCGACCCCGGTGATCACCACCATTTCGGCTCCCGACGCAACCGCCATATGGCAGCTCTGTCCGGTGTTGCGCGCGACGTCGTGCATCGTGGGGAGGGCCGTCGAAACGAGATCGCGAACCGGCGGCTGGCCCATGCTCACCGCAAAGAGCCGGTTGGTGAGGCGATAGCCGTCGTCGCCGCGCGTGATGTAGTGATGCTCTTCGAGCACTTGCAGCATCCGGAAAATCTCACTGACGGAGCGTCCAAGCGCGATGGATATGTCGGACATGTTGAGCGGGCCGGCTGCAGAGGCGAGCATCTCCAGGATCTCAAGACCCTTGGTCAGGGCAGGCGCCTGATAGCGCGATTTGTCGGCCATTCCTTCTCTCCAGCGTCCTTATCACGGCTTCTGCGAGACCGCTGATCGGGTCAGAGGTGCCATCAAAGATTCACACATGAAAGCACTTTTTATATTTCATAATCGTTTTATCAGGTTTATAGGATTGTACAGCGTTCTGGCCATGAGAAGCCGGGGTCTGAAGAGGATTACACGATGATTGATTCGGCTGCTGCGCGTCGCGTTCGAGGAATGCATCTGGCAACCGGGACGTCCGTTGTTGCGCTCCTACTGGGCTGGGCTATGCCCGCCTCTGCGCAGACGGCAACACCTGTGCCGACGGCATCGGAGCAGAGCGGTACGGTTGCTCCTAGCGCGGAGGAGGGCGTCGCCGGCGCTCAGGCCGAAGGCACTACACCGGCGCAGGATCAAGCCGATATCGTCGTCACCGGCGTCCGTGCCAGCCTTCAGTCGGCCCAGAATATCAAGCGCAACTCTGCGCAGATCGTTGATTCGATCGTTGCCGAAGACATCGGCAAGCTGCCCGACCGCAACATCGCCGAGGCGCTGCAGCGCATTTCGGGCATCCAGATTCAGCGTAACTACGGCGAGGGCAGCTCGGTTGCGATCCGTGGCCTGACGCAGGTCCGCACCGAACTGAATGGCCGCGACATCTTCACTGCTAGCGCCAACAGCAGTTCGCTGAGTTTGGAGGACGTGCCTTCGGAATTGCTCGCCGGAATCGACGTCTACAAGAACCCGTCGGCGGACCTTATCGAGGACCAGCTGAGCGGTACGATCAATTTCCGTACCCGCAAGCCGTTCGACTTCAACGGCTTCAAGGTCTCAGCCGCGGCGACGAACACCTATTACGACCTCGCGCGCAAGAGCCAGCCGACCGCTTCGCTGCTCGTCAGCAATCGCTGGAACACCGGGATCGGCGAATTCGGCCTGCTCGTCAGCGCTTCGTACCAGAAGACCGTGTTTAGCCAGGACACGATCTCGACGGAGCCGTTCGAGACGCTCGATCCGAACGATCCTGATCCAATCATTCGCGCGGCATCCCTCGCGGCGTTATCGTCGCTTGGTCGCACTGGGCAGGTCACGACCATTCCGCACGGCACCGGCATCGGCCAGGTCAATGGCGCACGCCGGCGGTTCGGGATCGACGCGTCGCTGCAGTGGCGGCCGACTGACACGCTGGAGATCACGGGCGAACTGTTCCGCAACGACTACAAGTTCCGCTATGACGATTTCAGCTACTTCGCGGAGCCTGCGGAAGGCGCGTTGAACGTCGTCCCAATCCCGGGCGCCGCGTTCGCGTTTGGCCCGAATGGCGATTTTCAAAGCGGATCGTTCCGGGACATCCGCCTTGCGGCCAACACCAGCCTCGAAAAGCGTCACTCGACGACCACCGACTATTCGCTGAACGCGAAATGGCGCCCGAGCGCAAGCCTAACGATCACCGCCGATGGCCAGTTCGTCGATTCAAAGACGAACGGCCTCCGCTCGATCGTGGGCCTCAACGGCGTTGGCAATGCTACGCTGGTCCAAGACATCAGCGGCGACATCCCCTCGTTCCAGATCACCGCGCCCGGCGGACTGGAGAACCCCGCGAATTACGCGTCCGCTTTCTATCTTGATAACCTGAGCAACTCGCGTGGCAAGGATAAGACCGGCCGCCTCGATGCCGAGTACAAGTTGGACGGCGGTGTCCTGCAGTCGATCAAGGTCGGTGCTCGCTATGCCGATCGCTCCAGCCGCTCGAGCGACACCGGCTATCGCTACACCGGCCTGAACGCGGTGCCTGCGCAGCTTGAATTCGGCAATTTCAGCAAGTTCTTCCGGGGGGACGCTGATCTATTCGGCAATGCGCTGCTGTTCTCACGCGGAATCACGCGTGACTATGGTACGACGCTTGGCACACTCGGTATCCCGACAACGCCGTCCTATCTGCCTAGCAGCACAAGCAACCAGTCGCAGAAGACCTATACTGGCTATGCCACTGCCTTCTTCAAAGCGGATACACTGCCCGTGCCGATTGACGGCAATATCGGTGTACGCGTGGTGCGGACCAAGCTGAACGTCGACGGCTTCTATCAGCAGACCGACCTAGTCACCCCGGTTGCCGGCGGTCCGCAGGTAACCGGGCCTACCACCTTCGTGCCGATCGTGAGCAGCGACAACTACACCTCGGTGTTGCCGAGCTTGAACCTGCGCGCACATCTCACTGAAAAGATGCAGCTTCGTCTGGCGCTGTCTAAGAACATATCGCGCCCGACGCTGAGCCAGCTCAACCCGAGCCTGAACATCACCGAGCCGGGCATCGCACAGATCCGGCAGGAGCAGTACACCTCGGGTGGCAACCCTGATCTGAAGCCGATGACCTCAAAAAACCTCGATGCGTCAGCCGAATGGTATTTCTCGCGCACCGGATCGCTCACCGTCGCCGGGTTCTACAAAGATATCTCGGACTATATCCAGACCGGCATCTCGCAGCGTAACGTCACCTTTACCGACGGCCAGACCGCGCTATACAACGTCACCTCGTACAGCAACGTCAGCAACGCCAAGGTAAAGGGCGCTGAAGTTGCCTATCAGCACTTCTACGATTTCCTGCCGGGGCCGCTCGCGGGCCTGGGCGCGCAGGCGAACTTCACCTTCGTCGACTCATCGGCGCCTAGCCCAGCGACCGAGGGCCCCGTCCGTCAGCTGCCGCTACAAGGATTGTCGAAGTACAATTATAACTTGATCGGCATTTACGAGCGTGGCATTATCTCGGCGCGCGTCGCCTACAACTGGCGCAGCAAGTATCTGAGGCTCACATCCGGCAACGGATCGGGCAATCTGCCGGTGTTTCAAAAGGCGTCGGGTCAGTTCGACGCGTCGATCACGGCGAACGTGACGCCACATCTGTCGTTGACGCTTAACGGGGTCAATCTGTTGAATACGATCCAGCAGACCTATTATGGCCTTGAGTCCCGCCCCCGTGATTCGATTGCGAACGATCGTCAGATCAGCGGCGTGGCGCGAATCACCTTCTGATCGCGACTTTTTCACGTTGAGATGATGACGTAATCTAACAGGAGTGTTTGTAGTCACATCTGAATTGAGCGGTCGAACAGCATGACCGAAGCTAAGCCAAGCCAGATGCGCATGACACCGGGCCGAAATTTGACTGAGCGGCTATTCAATTTCGTGGGGCGTGAGATCGTTACCGGGCGTTACGATGGAAAGCGGTTTCCTACGGAAGCCATTTTGGCGTCTGAGCATCATGTAAGTCGGCCGGTCACACGTGAGGCGATCAAGATGCTGACTGCGAAGGGTTTGCTCTATGCGCGTCCGAAACAAGGAACTTTTATACAGCCCATCTCAGCATGGAACCTCTTCGACGCTGACGTGCTCAACTGGTTGCTCGAACGTCGATTCACGCTACCTTTGTTGCGCAGCTTTATTGAGTTTCGCCTTGCCGTTGAGCCGATGGCTGCACAGCTCGCTGCGCGTTCTGCGACGCCTAAAAATATTGCGGTGATTGCCGCTGGCTATGCACAGATGGAATCATCTCAGCAAGGCGATGATGACGCACTTGAGGCTACTATCGTGTTTCACATCGCCATTCTACAAGCATGCAACAATCCCTTTTTCAGTCAGTTCGAGAGTTTCGTCTCGACTGCATTGCGGACTTCAATCAGCTTTACTAACCGGTTCAACGACCGCGACGCAGGCCTTGCAGCGCACAGGGCGGTACTCGATGCTATTGCCGCGCATGACCCAATTTCCGCCAGTATTACGTCTCGATCGATTATCGAAGACCTCATGATCCTGATCCGCAAGGTCGAGAACGAAGGCAGGTAGGTCAATCTTGACGCCACCGTCTTTGGTGTTTGCCCCCCCCATCTGGTTGATCGAATATACGATGATTTAATTAAGCTATGACGGCCAGACTCTGACAATGCAGGTGTACGGTTTTAAGGCCATTTAAGAGTTAGAGTCGACGGGTGATGTATTAGCGGCCGTCGATCTGGTAAGGCGCACTTGCGACATGATTAATAAAGCTGGGACCGCAATGCCGGTTCACGAACAGGTCATCGCACGAAATTGCACTGCAACGATGCGGGAGCCCTCATGATCCGATCACTTCCTAGGGTCAGGACCCATTGATGTGAGAGGCGCGATCTGATTCAGGTTCCGTGAGG
>NZ_JACYVG010000017.1:0-21312 GCF_014842205.1 Sphingomonas sp. CFBP 13714 | reverse complement strand
AGGTCGCTCATCCACGCTCTCCTCACGGAACCTGAATCAGATCGCGCCTCTCACATCACTGGGTCCTGACCCTAGAGCGTGCCGGGCTGCCTACGCAGGTAACACGATCAGCAAGTCGCAACCGCGTCGTTGTAGCAAGTCCTATGCAACCGCAGACTGCATGTGAGAGCAAAAAAGACACCATCTTCGTATCAATCGGCGTTCAATCATTGTCTGCATCGGGCGGGTACCGTGTTTCCCTAACTGCAAAACAGGGAAGGCGGCTCTATATTGCTCGGATTGACCGGAGACTGCTAATTTCGATGTCGATGGATCTGCGTAATGGCATACCATGGGACGCTACTTCCACCTACCGCGGAGAGCCGTTTTGGGACGTGGGCCACGACATATTTAAACTTCGGAAAAGTTGGGTTGACCATTTGACTGTATTCGGAATTAAAAGAGGTGCGACTAGTATGCGGGATTATTAGAGAACTTTATATCGTCACACCATTCGAAGTTTGGGTCAACAATGCTATCGCCACTGCTAGGCCGTGTTGGTCAGGTTATCGTACGCTGAATATGCCGCGATAAGCGGATAGCACAGACCCCCAATGATAGGCCTCAAAAGCCGTCGCGCTGTTGACCACAAGGCTCGGTCATTCCCGTTTCTTGATCCCTCGCAAGAAAGCCGGATCGGACACGAACGCCTAATTGCGGACATTCTGAACATATCCACGACGCCCTGATAGCTGCCGTTCATGCAGCCCGGTACGATGAGGGCGGCGTGGCACAATTGGTAACCTGATAGCTACGCTTCAACGTCAGTGTAGCTAGCACTTTGGCTAACGAGCTAGGCGCGTGATCAAATCAAAACTAACTACCAATGGCTCGCCGCGTAAGGAGCGTCTAAAAGTAGCGATCTACAGCTTTGGAGGGTTGCTGTTCGCCGCCTGGATCGCGGAGACGCTATTTTCTTCAACAGAACTGGTCAGCGATGTGCCGGCGTTTTGGAGCGCACCAATCGTCGTGACATGTGGTTTGGTGGGCGCGGTATTTGGATACGTCCTGTCGGCGGGGAAGTGGCGGTCGCCATCAGCCACCAACAGAAAGGCTGGCACGTTGCTCTCTACGGTCATCTCCGCGCTCTTGTACTGTGCAATCGGTGATAGCTTGGCCAACCAATTGACCAATTCTATCATGTTCTGGGGCCGTGATGTTGACACGAACATTTCGGTGCAGCCTGTCAGGGTCGTAGGCATCGGACGTGGAGCAAAGCGATACGTCGAACTTGGAGGTTTCGGTCTCACAAGGTTTGGGATTTCCCGCCTCGATTTCAAGATCTTGGCCGCATCTGCCCGTGATCACGCATCCCTACGTTACTGCCTCCCGGTGGTAACTGAGCGCGCGGGCGACGCTGTCCGGGTGCTCCTACCAGACGTACCTCGCCCAACCTTGTCGGACCGAGTGGGCGCAATCGTGGAATGCAAAAGCGGAATCTCGCCCCCGACGTTGATTTCCTAGTCCATAGCCACACCGCTGGCTGCCGTTATCACTATCGCCTCTTCCATAACGGACGTTCCGCCTTCCTCCCCAACCCGGACATTCCCGAAATCCGATCCCTTTTGAGAATGGCCAAAATGACCAAACTGCCCATATCCGGACGTTCCGGTGAGCAGCTCGCAGTTTTGAAGGCGGACACCCGTTCATTACGGCGACGCCGACACGGCCATGCCCTTATGCAAAAAGGGATCTACATCATGCCAAAGCCAGAGCGGCCGTTCAGGCAATAGGCAGGGTTCGATTCTAAGGAACGTCTGTCGCCCCTGCCTCATTTGGGCGGCTGTCAACCCGAGTTAAAGGCAAAGTCTCAAATGAAGCGTATATGCCTCGCTGTTGCAGCGGTTACCACGATCGCGTCGGCCATTCCCAGTATGGCAGTTGCCCAGCATCACGGAACAAGAGCGCAGCGCGCTGACAACGCAGCCGAGCGCGCGGATCTCCGTGATCGGATGAATGAGATCGATCAACGGATTGGTGCTGCCCAGGCAAGCCGGGCTATCACGCGCACCCGTGCCTCTGAACTTCGCCGCAAACTAATTACCGCCCGTCAGAGCTATGTCCGTGTGACACGCAGCCAGGGCTTTGTCAGCGCTGCTGAAAGCGCAAGCTACAACCGCACGCTGGACTTGATCGACGCACGGCTCCCTCAGCAGTGAAGTCCAGTCCCGCCCCTAGCGGCTCTAGGTCGGTGGGGCGGGGCTTTTGATGCGTAGTTTAATATGGAGCCGACATGAAGATCATCCTACCGATCATCGCCGCCTTGGGACTAGCTGCCTGTGCACAGAACCAGCACACTCCACACAGCTACGGCAATGACATGCTGCCGGCGGGACATCCGATGGGCAATGATGCCTTGCCGAGCGCCGAGATGATCGCTTTCCAACAGGTCGACGCCCGTCTCAAATACGGCAATGCCCGGATCGAGCATGACGACAAATGGTGCGCGGTTTACCAAGGCACTGCTCCCGACGGACAGGTGAAGCGCGAACTTCTGCTTAACAGAGCCGGCAAGCCGATCTGCGTCAGGCGGTGAAACTCACTGGGCCTGATGATCTCGCAGTCGGGATCGTCAGGCTTCATCGGATGATCGACCGATCAATTTCTCAGATGACCCAATATCGGCTGTCGCCGCCTGCCTGACTACGAGCAGCCGATCGCTTTCCTATCCATACCGGCCATTCCGCCTCCGCCCAATATCGGGCATCTGGCGGAGCACGAAAGGCGTCGAAAATTAGCCACATTTGGTGTGCTACTGGACCCGGCATGAATTATCTCATGCTCGCAATCGCCATCGTCGCCGAGGTTTGTGCCACGACTGCTATGAAGCAGTCAGATGGATTTACTCGTACGCCTTGGACGCTCGTTACCGTCATCGCGTATTGTATAGCCTTTTACTTTCTGTCCCTAACTCTCCGAACGATCCCGACGGGGATCGCATACGCAATATGGTCCGGCGTCGGTATTGTTCTAATTTCGACAGCAGCATGGGCATTCCAGGGTCAGAAGCTCGACGCTGCTGCCGTAATTGGTATGGGCCTGATCGTAACCGGCGTCATAGTGATGAACGTGTTCTCGAACGCTTCGGCCCACTAAAAGCTTACAGCGGTTCCTTTGCAGCCGTTCCACCGCTGCTACCGAGGTGATCCTCATGTCGTTCGCCAATCGTTGGATAGTGCTGGCCGCCGTCATCGCGACCTTCCTTCCCGTCATGCTCGATATGACGATCCTGCACGTCGCGGTCCCGACGTTGACGCTCGCGCTCGGCGCGACCACCACCGAGGTCCTCTGGATCATCGACATCTATCCGCTGATAATGGCTGGGCTGCTCGTTCCGATGGGGACGCTCGGTGACCGCATCGGCCACCGCCGGATCATGCTGGTCGGGCTTTGCGTCTTCACCTTCGCCTCGGTCGCAGCGGCGTTCTCGACGACGGCGGAAATGCTGATCGCTTCGCGGGCACTTCTCTCCGTCGGGGGAGCGATGATCATGCCTGCGGTGCTGGCCATTGTCCGGTTGACCTTCGATGACGAGGACGAGCGGGCGCGGGCGCTGGGCATATGGACGGTCGTTGGCGCGGCAGGGGGTGCGGTCGGACCGCTCGCCGGAGGCATCTTGCTGGAGCATCTCTGGTGGGGTTCGGTTTTCTTGATCAACGTGCCGGTCATGGCCGTCGTCTTACCGATCGCCTACGTGACCCTTCCGGCGGGAACGCCAAACCGGGCCATCAAGTGGCGGATTGGTCAGGCGGCCGTGTTTATCGTCGGTCTTATCGCGACGGTCTACGCGATTAAGACCGGAATCAGGGGCGACGGCCCGGCGTGGCAGCCGTTCTCGGTCCTGGGCGTCGGTTTCGCGCTTCTGGCCTGGTTCGGCATTCTCCAGACGACGACCGCCTCGCCCATGCTGGACCTCACCCTGTTCCGGAATCCGCCGCTCGTGGCCGGTCTCCTGATGGCCTTGGTTTCCAGTGGCGCGTTGGCCGGCTTCGAGCTGGTGCTTGCGCAGGAATTGCAGTTCGTCGTTGGCCTGTCGCCGCTGGGTGCCGGGCTGTTCATGGTGCCGCTCATGGCAGCCGCAGCCGTCGCCGGTCCGGTGGCAGGATGGCTGGTCGGCAGAGTTGGAGTGCGTGCGCTGTCGGTCACCTGCCTCATTGCTGCCGCCGGCTCCTTCGCGGCGCTGGCGATGGTCGATCTGCACGGAGACCGCTGGCTGTCGGGTACTCTGCTCGCGATTCTCGGCTTTGCGCTGGGATCTGCGCTTCTGGCAGGCTCAGTGGCAATCATGGGCGGTGTGCCCTCGGAGCGTGCCGGGGCGGCGGGCTCACTCGAGAGCACGTCTTTCGAACTCGGCGGGGCGCTGGGAATCACCTTCTTTGGCAGCCTTATCGGTGCGGTCTATCGCTCGACTGACGGGCTGCCGGCAGGGGGCGGGTCGTCGATTGGCGACGCGGCTATCGCCGCCACCCGTCTCGACGCGGCAGCGGCCGGCGCACTGATGCGCGCTGCTGGTTCCGCGTTCACTGCTGCACACGAGGTCGTCCTTCTCAGTGCGGCCGTTGCCGTCGCTATTCTGGCCGTCACCATCTTCGTCATCCTGCGCGGTCGGATTATCCGAATAGAAACGCACGTATGAGGCTGGTCGTGCGACGCTCACACCCTGGACTCGGTACCGCGCGCTTTCCGTCTGGTATGACTTAAGGGCAACCGATACAGAACGTTGGCTCACGGGCTGACCGGATGTTACCGGTCAAGAACAGCTATCGAAATCGGGTAGACCGTCCCGCGAGGACCCTTTCGAAAACATCGGAGCAGGCGCTAACGCCTGCTCGCGGACGTTCAAGATCAAGCAGTCGAAGACAGCTTCATCAAGACGAGGCCACTGACGATAAGTGCAGCGGCTAGGAGGCGCATCGCTGTTATTGCTTCGCCAAAAACCATGATACCGACGACGAACGCACCAACCGCGCCAATGCCGGTCCAAATTGTGTAAGCCGTTCCCAACGGCAGAACCCGCATTGCTGACGCAAGAAGGCCGAAGCTGACCAACATGCCCACCCCGGTAACTAAACTTGGCCAGAGCCGAGTGAACCCATGAGATTGCTTCATGGCCGAAGCCCATACAATCTCAAATAAACCGGCGAAAATGAGTGCAATCCACGCCAAAGCAGCCTCCATAAGAGCTGCCGGGCCGTCCCGGACTTTTACCCAGCAAGGGGCGGGAACGTTGTCGCCGCACACTATAAATAATTGCTGCGCAATAGGATTTCAATTGCGCCTTCGCGTTCGAGCGTAAACGCAGCACCTTTTCGATTCCAGAAATTTTATCGTAATCGAGAACCTATCAGGGCAATGAAAGGCCAAGGACGGAGGAGTCTCCTCTTTTGCATTCGGCCCTGTCGAACGACATGAGGATGCCAAGCAGGATCAGCACCGTCATCATTGCCGATCCGCCGTAGGACAGAAGCGGCAGCGGGATGCCGACGACCGGGGCAAGCCCCAGCACCATCGCCATGTTGATCCCGACGTACAGCGAGATCGTGAACGACAGGCCAGCCGCAGCCAATTTTACGAAGCGACCGGCCGAACGCGTTGCAATCCCGCTCGCCCAGCGAATGATCCACGCATAGGCCAGCAGGATCACGACCCCGCCGACCAGGCCCCATTCCTCCATCATCGTCGCAAGGATGAAGTCGGTATGCGGCTCAGGCAGATAGGCGAGGTGGCTCTGTGTCCCCTGCATGAAGCCCTTGCCCCAGATGCCGCTTGATCCGATCGCGATCTTTGACTGTGCGATATGGTATCCCGTGCCGAGCGGATCGCTTTCGGGATCAAGAAAGATCAGCACCCGGTGTCGCTGATAGTCGTGGAGCAGGTTGTTCACGACGACGGGAAGCGCACAGGCGAATGCCAGCCCTCCCCCCACGAACCAGCGTAGCGGGATGCCGGCAAGAAAGAGGATGGCGGTGCCGGCGAGCGCGATCATCATCGCGGTGCCCAGATCGGGTTGCAGTAGGACAAGCACGACCGGCAGACCGATCATCACGACAGGTGGCAGCAGCGTCATGGGGCGGCGGATGAACCCGGGGGGCACACGGTCGAAATAGCTCGCCAGTGAAAGCACGATAGCGATCTTCATGAACTCGGAGGGTTGCAGGCGGATGATCCCGAGATCGATCCAGCGCTGCGCACCCATCCCAATCTTGCCGAACAGCTCGACGATGAGCAGCAGCCCGAGTGTGACGGCGTAGAAGGGCAGCGAATAATCGCGCCAGAACGACACCGGGACGAACGACACCAGCAGCATGACCACGAACAGGAAGCCGAACCTGAGACCCTGATTGAATGCCCACGGCGTCATGCTTCCGTTCGCCGCAGAGTAGAGCGTGAGCAGACTTGCAGACATGACGATGCAGACGGCGAGAAGCATCGACCATGGCAGCGACTTGATCGCGACGGGAACATGTTCGCGGGAAATGGCAGACGTCCTTGGGTCTCCGCAACAGCGGGTAGAATTATGAAGGCTTGGTGGCGGTGGTCAGTCGGGCGCTGGCAACTAGATCGTTGACGCCGGGAAGGCCTTGGGCCGGGAGAACCGCAGAACGCCATATCCGGCGAGCGCGGACATCATCGATCCCAGCAGAATGCCGATCTTCGCTTCCTCCGCGAGATGCGGAGATGTCGGGAATGCAAGGGCACCGATGAACAGGCTCATTGTGAAGCCGATGCCGCACAGCAGAACGACGCCGTATGTCTGCATCATACTGGCACCGGGCAAAGCACCGAACAGCCTTAGCCGCCTGCCGATCTGCAATGCGCCGAAAATGCCGATTTGCTTGCCGAGGAACAGGCCGGCAGCGACGCCCAGCGGCAACGGTGCGATGATCGCCTGCAACCCGATACCGGTCAGCGATACGCCGGCATTGGCAAACCCAAACAGCGGTACAATCAGCAGCCCGACTAACGGCGTCAGCGCGTGTTCGAGGCGATGGAGCGGTGCGTCCCCGTCGCCCCTTGCGCGAAGCGGGATGGCGGTTGCGGCAAGGACGCCCGCGATCGTCGCATGGACGCCGGACAGGAGCACGGCATACCAGAGCAACCCGCCCAGAATAAGATAGGGCGTCAGTGCGTTCACCCCCCGCCAGCGGAGCAGATGCATAATCCCGAAGATCGTCGCGGCAGCGGTAATCGCGAGAGCGTCGATCGACGCCGTATAGAACAGCGCGATGATCGCGACCGCGCCGAGATCGTCAACAATCGCGACCGACATCAGAAGAAGTTTCAGCGAGGCCGGCACCCGGTTGCGAAGCAGCGCCAGCACGCCCAACGCAAAGGCAATATCGGTCGCCGCAGGGATCGCCCATCCGTCGTGCAACAACGGATCGGACCCTGCCACGAGCAGATAGATCAGCGCCGGGATAGCCATGCCAGCCGCGGCAGCTACCGCAGGCATCGTCCGGTCGGACCAGCGCGAAAGCCGGCCTTCCAGAAACTCGCGCTTCAGTTCGAGACCTACCAGCAGGAAGAACAGGGCCATGAGGCCATCGTTGATCCAGAGATGAGGCGTCATCGGGCCTAGCTGGTCAGACAATGTCGGTCCAACCACCATGTGCAGCACGTCGTGGTAAGAGTGCGTTCCGGGCAGGTTCGCGGCGATCATCGCCAGCGCTGCAGCGCCCATGAGCAGCAGGCCGCCAGCAGCCTCGCTGCGAAGGAAGGCGAAGCGCGCCTTGGCACCTGTCTGATGATGAGCGGCCATGCGCAGTCCTGCCCTTTGCGGTATCGGCACCGCCGGAGGGACGTGCGGATCAATGATGAGAAGTTGTCTGCACGACGGTTGGAATGCCGATCGTCGTGGACGCTCTATCGGTAGCAGGCCCGGTCATCGCGAGAAAATCGGAAGTTACATTGCCGCTTATAGAGGTTGACTATAAGGTTGGTGATGCCTCGCATTCAACAGCTGCGCTACCTCGTGGCCGTCGCCGACACGCTTAGCTTCAGCCGTGCAGCCGATCAGTGCCGCGTCACTCAGCCCACGCTCAGCATGCAGTTGAAGGAGCTAGAGGGCCGGCTGAACACGCAACTGGTCGAGCGCACGCGCGCACGCGTCGTGCTGACGCCCGTCGGCGTCGAGATTGCACGCCGCGCGCGCTTCGTCCTTTCCGAGATTGAGGATATTCGGGAAATTGCGCGCCGTGACGATCCCGCGGCACTACAGGGAACGCTCCAGATGGGCGTTCTCCAGACAGTCGGCGGGTACGTCCTATCGCTGGCAATGCCTGTGCTTCGCGAGACATTCCCTGATTTGCGGATCGTCGTGCGCGAGGACCGGCTGGAAAGCCTGCCGGGGAAACTGTCGGACGGCACGCATGACGTGCTCCTTTTGCCTCACGGACCAAGCCAGCCAGATTTCAGCTCCGCCCGGTTGATCCGGGAGCCGCTGCACCTCGTCATGCCGAGCGACCACCGGCTTGCCCAATGCGAAGTGGTGCGGCCCGAGGATCTAGCTGGAGAGACAGTTCTAGTTATGGACCGTTCGCCGCGGCTGCACGATCAGATCGCTTCGCTATGCACCGAGTTCGGCGCGATCGAGGTCGATGATTATGCCGGGACCACGCTCGATACGCTGCGTCTCATGGTGACGACCGGCATGGGCCTGTCGCTGCTCCCCGCGCTGTATGTCCGATCAGACGTGCTGCGCGAGAAGCTGATCGTCGCACGGCCGCTGGCGAAGCGGGCGCCAGTGCGTGACCTGACGATGATATGGCGTTCGTCATCGCCACGGGAAGCGACCTATCGCCGCCTCGCTGAAATCATACGGCGTTGCGTTATGCCGTGGGAACACCCGGACACGGGCGAACCGGCAAAGATCCCAGCCGGCTAGCAGTTCCTAAAACGCCATCCCTTTTGGGAATCTGAACTACTCAATTCAGCTTGGGTTCGATCAAGCTGAGAAACCCCTGATGCCGCGAATAATGCCAACTGTGGTGCCGTTTGAACGGGTGCCGTTTGATCCTTCTTGCCTAAGGCTTAAGCCGGACCAACTGAACAAATTGATCAGATTTTTATGCGTAAATCTTTGACGTAAAACGGACCAGGTTAGAGAGGTGTGCTGCGGGTATACATAAAAAACACCGGCTATAAATCGATCAATGTCTCGATCTATAGCGGAGCGGGCAGGGGGGGCTGCCGAGCGTGGGTGCCCTGACGTGGACCTATCGCAGCCACTTTGGCTTTCCCGAAACTCCATCTCCGCGAGGCCATTTCGGGAAAATGATTTCGGGAACAGATTTCGAGAAAAGCGCCGTAGATGAGGGCGGGGCCGACTGAACGACGCCAGCTATCCCACTGGCCCTTCCTTTTCGGGAACGCCGACTGAGCGACCAGTTGAGTGAACTGAGCTAGGCGCTTTGTCTGGTAGCTTACAGAAACTGTCGACCGTTTTGCAGGTTGATGGAAAGTGGCAATCTTCTTTACCCATATCATGACAGCGAACGGCCTGATTGCCGATCCCGAAGGGCAGCACTTTCCCACGCTGGAGGATGCGTCCGCGGCGACAGAAGTATCGGCGAGGCATCTCGTTGCTGACGCAATACGGAATGGTGAGAACCGCGTTACTCTAGAGTTTCAAATTGAAGACAAGTTTGGAGTTCGGCTTGCTATCTTGCCTGTTGATGCCAAAATCACGGGTGGCAACTGCATCCCGACTAAGTAGGCTGGTCCCGCTAAACCATCGAAAACGGGAAAGGTAAGGGTCGCGCTCGCTAACCTTATAAAGCTGACATCGTGGCGCGGCTGCGCCGACGGTGAATGGCAACCGCAACGATAGGCAGCACGAACACCGGGAGAAGTTGCATGGCTTTTGCTGCCTCTGGATGCTCACCAAACCACAGCATTGATAGCATGGCGAGATCCGCTGCGCCCCACATGAGCGTGACCGTGACGCAGAAGCTGGCTGCAATGATGCCGAACTTTATCATGCCACTCATAACTCGTTCCTTGTGCTCCCACAGGCATCTTGGACCGAAATCGTCGTGGGGGAAAGCGCTGGTGCGCTTTGCCAAAACGATCCTATTTCAAGAATCGAAGCTGACACGGGCCGCGTCGCAAAAGGGGTCCCTTTTGCAACGTCAGGAACGCCCACAACCGGTCATTCATTAATTTAAACTATTAGGTTGTGGCCGCTTTGGCGGGCTGAATAAAGTTTGCCGGGAAGGTAAGGTGACGCAATGACAGCATTCGTCTGGGCTCTAGCAACCATTATCGTTACAATACTTTTTCCGGTCTCCACCTAAACTACAAAATGCCAAAAGGCTTTTTTCTGACGGGGCTGATAGGACCAGTATTAGGGCTACTATACTACATTTCGGAAATAAACAAACATGGGGCTGGTGGAGGAAATGGAGATATCTATTTTGCTTGGTTTGCAAGCTTGCCTGTTCAGTTCATTGTCTCAATCATAATCGCATCTTCAATTAGTGCTTTATTTAAACTCATTTCTTGAAGTCGATCGCATCGATCTGATGATTACAGCCGGTCCGTTGCTCTCCAAACCGACAATTCCTTGATGTAAAAATCAAGATTTTTGCATCAGCGTGTACAAACGGAAAGTGGTCAGTCGCGCACTTGCGAGCGCTTTGCGGTCGGCCCATGCTAATTCCCAACACACGGGGGCGCTGATGCTACGGCCATTATTGCTCATCAGCGGTATTATAACTGCCGCAGCTGCGCCTGCTGCAGAGGAAGGACCGCCATCGCGTCGCATAGGGCCAGTGCTCGGCTGGGACGTAGAGTGCGCGATGCGAGCGGACGATCAAGCGATCACGTCTTGTGGATTGCTTCTTAAAGAAGGCAATCTAAAAATCCTCGTTGGAGTTGATAGAAGTATCAACTACACAGTTTCGAAAGACTGTGGGCATCCTCAAAATTACTGGGTTCGGAGAGTACGGATAAGTGGCAAAGCCGATATTACCCTTTTATTAAACGATGTTGTAATTGGCGCGCGCTTCGATGGTAAGGCTGGAAACGACATTTGCGTTAAGCAAAGCGTTCCATCGTCAATAGCGTTTGAGAACCTTAGAACGGTGCTAATGATGCTGCGCACCTTTCCCCCCTCTCCTGAAAATAAGGGTATGTGGTTGAAATAGACCTTTCTACCTTGAAGAAGCATGATTCCGCGTCCGCGATGCAAAATTCACAGGATATGCATCGCATAGAATGGCCAAACCTGCGGGTCTGCGATGCACGCCTCAAGATTTTTGATCAAGCTGAGGACCTTAGACGATCAGCAAGAAGTGATCAGTTCTCGCCATTGCGTCCCCGCGCAAGAGGCCTCAAAAGCCGGAATAGCGCAGTATGAGAAGACCCGATGGTATCGTCGCATCGCCATAGCTGGTTTACCTCAATCCTTTTCTCCATCGGCATGTTCGTCGGGCAGCCAGCACTGGCCGCACCAACGTCCGTCAAGATCTTGCCCGACGTGGTATGCGGGGTGGGCGAGGGCGACGAAATTCGCGTATGCGGATCGCGGATCAAGCGGGAAGACATGCGTCGCCTTCACGAACTGGCCGTTTGCGTCATCAAGAACCAAGCGGTTTCGAGCCGCGCTGCCGTTACAGCCTATATCCTCACCGGAGACATGGCGCGATTCCGCTCCGTCTTCGCGTCGGACCGGGCATGCTCATCTGCTCGTGGTTTGCGAGTCACGGCCGCCCTGCTTGCCGGCGCGTTTGCCGAGGCGTTGCTCGACAGGCCGATGCTGTCGCGTTTAGCCAAGGGGCAAGGCGGAGAGGCTCCCGCATCATCCGTGCTCCTGCCGACCGACACGCTGCTCCACTGCGTTATGCGTACCGGGCGCGTTGAGGCAGCGACCTTCATCCGATCGCAGCTCTATTCCCGTCAGGAACGGTCCGCCGCTACGGCGCTAGGTGATAAGCTTCAAGGTTGCTTGACGGCCGGGGATACGATCCGGACGAGTCTGCCACTCTTGCGGTCGATGACTGCGCTGACCTTTTTTGCAGAGAGAATGCCTTCGGCCGAGCGAACTGCGCCCCGGATCGAGCAAACGCACACGGAGCGCAACGCGCGGCTGGCGACCTTGCCGCCGATCTTGCCGCCCGTCGTCGATATACGCAGCAGCGCCCTGCTCAAGGCACCCTCGCTTTCCATCGGAAATGTCGACGATCCGGGTAACGCCCCCAGTCTGAGTGGTTACCGATACAAATCGCCCGACCTGCCGACGACGCCAGATATGGAGGACGTGCTAGCTCGCGACACGTCGCCAGAGATAGATCCCGATACCGGCGTAGCACCGTAGTTGTATCATTGGGCACACCATGGGCGAGATAGACAACATGCTGCTTGCACTATGCTTTCAGCGCATAGCGAACGCCGCAAAAAGCTATCTCGTTGTGCAAAGCCAAGTGGGGGGAAATTACCACTTTCGGGTTCCTGATGCAAAAATCACAAGATCTGCATCAGGCTCGAAGCCGCGGAAATCGTGGCATCGCTTGATGCAGAAATCTGATGCGTGTCGGCCCTGAATGTCCGGGTTTGGTGGTTAGCGGACAGTCCGCTTTCAGGATGATTGATGCCAACGCGGACATGGCGCCGCGTCGCCTTTCCACAGATAATCGTGAAGGGACGCCCCCTTACCATTTTTTACATGAGGCCGGATAACCAGAACATAATCGCCCTCTTGCTGCTCAACCAAGGGCTATTATATAGTGCACTATGGAAACAGGTGCTTCACATATCTCGGATCAGCCAGCTACGGCACCAGGCGCGGGGAGCGAACTGGCTTTCGCCCTGTACGGCGCTGCCAATCGCATGGCCCGGATGCACAAACCGTTTCTCGAACCGCTCGGGCTGACATTTTCCCAGTACCTCGTCCTGCTCGAACTGTTTGCGGGAACGCCTCGGACGGTCGGCGACCTGTGCGCCAAACTTGCAATGGAAACGGGCACGATCACGCCGCTTCTCAAACGGCTCGCGGCCGCAGGGATGGTAACGCGAACGCGCGATGTCACTGACGAGCGACGCGTTCTGATCGAGCTAACCCCAGCCGGGGAGGCGCTTCGTGAGCGCGTGCAAGCCGTCAGTGGTCAGATCAAAAGCGCTTGCAAGCTAGACGAGCGAGGGATCGCAGATCTGCGCGGTACGCTCGACGACCTCGCCTGGCCAGCCGACAGAGCCGACCGATAATTCAGTCTTAATTTGAAAGGTAGTTATGGCAACGCAGCTCATCGAACGCGATTTGGACGCGATCTCGGCCGACCTTTTGCCGTTCGAGGACGCGGTCCGCACCCGTCGCTCTATCCGTGGCTTCCTCGATCGGCCGTTGCCTGAAAACATCATTCGTGCGGTATTGGATGACGCACAATTTGCTCCATCCAATTGCAACACGCAGCCTTGGAACACCCACATCGTACGCGGCGAGAAGCTGAAGCAGCTGTCGCAGCTACTTCATGCCAAGAACGATGCCGGCGAGTTCACGCCCGACTTTTCGTTCGACGTAAATGACTTCTACGGTGAATATCGCGACCGCAACAACGCTCTTGGCAAGGCATATTACGAAGCCATGAATGTGATGCGCGAGGACAAGGAGGCTCGTCACCGCGCTGGAGCGAAGAACTATTCGTTCTTCGATGCCCCCCAGGCGGCGTTCCTGTTCATGCCGTCCTTCGGCGACAATGTCCGCGTTGCCGGTGATATGGGCATGTACGGACAGACCCTCCTGCTGTCGCTTGCCGCACGTGGACTTGGCGGCATTCCGCAAACGGCGCTTGGCTTTTTCGCAGGCACTATCCGTGAGTTCTTGGGCATTCCAGACGATCTGAAGCTGCTATTCGGCATCTCATTCGGCTATCCTGACGACGACGCGCCGGGCAACCGGGTACGTATGGATCGCGTGCCGCTCGAGACGAGCGTGACCTTTCACGCCTGAGATATATCCGAGGCGGACCATAGTTCGTCCCGGCTTTCCAAACGAAACCGCACCAAGCTCGAAGACCTTCCGCCGGGAGGTGAACGGGCGCTGATGGCGCACGAATGACGAGGATCAACACATGAAGATCGGGATATTGGGCACTGGCAATATCGGTGCGACGCTGGCGACGAAACTGAGCGCGGCCGGGCATGCGGTGAAGGTCGCAAACTCGCGTGGTCCTGATACTATCGATGTCGACATCCTGAAGAACGGCGCGCGTGCGGTTACGGCCGCAGATGCCGTAACCGGGGTCGATGTGGTGATCATGTCCACCCCGCTCCGCGCCCTGCCCAAGATTGCACCTCTGGTCGCGGTTTTGCCGGAGGATGTAATCGTAATCGATACCTCCAACTACTATCCAGCCCGCGATACCGAGATCAGTGCGATAGAGGCTGGCATGGCGGAAAGCGTGTGGGTGGCGAACGAACTTGGTCGACCGATCGCCAAGGCATGGAACGCCATCACCTCTGCCTCCTTTGCCGAAAAGGGCGTTCCGGCTGGATCAGCTGGGCGGATTGCGATTCCCGTTGCGGCCGATGGCGAGCGGGAGCGTGACGTGGCGATGGCGCTGGTGGAAGAAACCGGCCTCGATGCCTTCTATTCGGGCACGCTGGCGGAATCCTGGCGCCAGCAGCCCGGATCGCCTTGCTATTGTACCGATCTCACCCGCGACGAGATGCCCGCCGCGTTGGAATCAGCAGAGCGCAAACGTCTTCCGAAACGTCGCGATCTCGCCATCGAAGCGATCATGGAGCGGGTCGGCGACAGCACCACCAATCCAGACTCGGACTACGCCGTACGGCTCACTCGCGCACTTTTCATGTGAGCGCTGCCGGACTGACGTGCCTGTGCGTCCGCGCCGATCTTCACCGCCCTCAATCGAGAGACCAAAGATGACCACCGAATCCAGCCCCCTTATTTTCCTCATGGGCACCACCGGTCAGACCGGCCGATTGATTCTGGAAGAGCTCGACCGCGATGCGGGCAATTCCCGCATCCGCATCGGCGTACGCAAGCAGACGGATCTGGACCGGCTGCTGGCCGAAGGGCGCGATGCAGTCCTGTTCGACCTGGACGATCCGCGCACCTTCGGTCCGGCGCTGTACGGCGTCGATCGCATGAATATCCTTACCGGCTACACCATCGCCATGACGCACCAGACCAAAACCGTGGTGGACGCGGCGAAGAAGGCGGGGGTGAAGCATATCGTCAACCAGGGCGTGTTTGCCGCGGACGATGCTACCGACTCCAAATACTGCTGGTTTGCGCTCGTTGAAGCCTACATCGAGGCCAGCGGGATCGCCTGGACACACTTGCATCCCAACGTGTTCCTCGAGAACATGCTCAGCGTATCGCAGCCCGTTGGCGGCACAATATCAACGTTCTGGGGCGAAAACCGCGTCGGCTATGTAGCACTTCATGATCTCGCTGCCGTCACCGCCAAGGTCCTACGTGACGGTCCGGAACGCCATGGTTCGAAAGATTATTTTCTCAGCACCGAAACCATGACCAGTTCGGAACTCGCCACGGCATTCAGTGAGGTGCTCGACCGTCCGATCCGCAGCAATTCCCTGGATGCGGCCGATATGGAAGCGCTGTTCAAGAAGGGCACGGTGCAGGTCGAAGACTGGTACGCACGTAGCTCGTTTGAGCTTCTGACGCAGTTTAACGATGGTCGCATGGGCTATATGGGCACCGTCAAGAACGACGTCCCCTACCTGCTGGGAAGGCCGGCAATTGGAGTTCGTGCTTGGGCGGAAATGCATAAAGCGCAGCTCTTGAATTTGGTCGATCAGCCCAGCAGCTAATCAATCAAATTCAGGGGCGGCGCGGTGTGCCGCTTACCTGGCTGATTGTCGTGTCGCGGAAATGGTCGTGTTGAACGAAGACCGCTTTCGGGGTGCGAATTGTGCACCGGGACGTCTAAGCATGGGCGTAGGCGGAATGGCCGCTTTTGGAAACACGGATTGTCCGTCTGAATGGCCGGGTTTGGGCGTTAGCGGAATGGCCGGAATTGGCGGGAAGTGGCCCGGCCCCTTTCGGAAGGACCGGCGCGTTAGGGGAGCGACCTGACGGTCAAGACCGTCATGAAGGGTCGGCGCGCTCGACTAGGGCACCCCACCAACGACGGCCCCATCGAAGCCACAACAGGAATACGAGCGCTAACGGGAGGAAGGGCGGCCCAAGTCCGGCAACGACCCAGAGCAGAGCGGCGAGCGTCAGGCCGATCGAGCCCAGCGCGGTATCGCCGGCATCGCGGAACCGGTCGATCAACCCCGTTCCCCGGCCGGTCCGATACGCGAACGTCATCGGCGTGTTGGCCAGGCTCTCGCGCTGCGTCGCCGCTTGGGCCGCGGCGGCACGATTGGGTTCTGCAAGCGCCGCCTGCTGACGGAGAAGCTCGGTGCGCTCGCGTGGCGAGAGGTCAACGCGGGCGAGTTCCCGCGTGATGCGCGCACGGTCGCTGTCCAGATCGGCCTGTTGAAGGGTCGTGACGGCTGCCTCGGAGGCAACGTCGGTACCGCTGATGTCGGCGCCGGTTAGTGTTGCGCCCATGCTCTCGGCACGCTTGACGCCGTCGCGGCCAAAGGTGCGGGCGATCGACGCCGCGACCTTGACCGCTAAGCTGGCGTTCACGTCGCCTTGGCGGTCAACGCTGTAACGTAACCCGGTTATCCGACAGCGCGCGGTACCGAGGCGTTCGCACGCGCGGGCATGGTCCTCCTGCAGATCCCCTATGCGCGTCGAGGGCAAGACCAAGGAATAGCTGTAGTCGAATGCCACGCCGGCGATGGCGTTGCCGGCGATGTCGGGCTCCCCCGCGCTGCCCTCCGGGGCGCGGCTGCATCCGGCGAGCACGATCAGGGCAATGCCCGTAACAAGCAGCTTCATCGGTGCGCTCTCCCTGCGATTTCAATCACTATCGAATGCATGGGGATTTGCGTCAAGCATTGTTCTAATATGTTAAGGCGCTCTGAAACCGATAATCTTGGCAGGGGGCTCACGCTTGAGGACGTCTTGGCGACGCGTTGTTCGTGCTAGCGGCTGAGGTCGCCGAGCATGCTTGTCAGACGTCCAATCGCAGCCGGTCGATTTTGGAGTGAGCGGGTCGGCCCAAGAGCCTCAGAACGGCACGGCTTGGTGGGGAGCGGACGTTCAGCTCCGCACTACTGTTCCAGAACCGTCCCGGCCAAGACGTTGCTAAAATCTAGGCGCGTCCATGGTTCACCCAGTACCAAGCAGTACCGAAACTTGTTTCTACAATGCGGACCTTGGCGCGCGATCTACATAGCATCCGACTCCGAGCCCGCTTTGCCAGAAGCAAAAGAAGCTCTCCAGAAACGCCCGCAAATCTCCGAGGTCATCGATTCTCCGCGTGTCCATGGGCAAAGGCCATGCGACCGCCCAGAGCACCGCACGAGGGCAAGCCTCCTCTCCATAGCGTGCCCGCTCCTCAACTGTGAGAAACCGACTGCTACTGCTACAGAAGCACAGTATCGCCGTCTTCGGATCGAGATAATTACTGATGTGTTTAGTCTCGTGTCGAATCTCGAGTGTATCGCCATCCCGACCAGTTCGCAGCTTCAGGAAGTAGCCTGTGTCGCTGCAGGCGACCTCCGAACTAGGCGTCAGCCGGAAGACATGATGTGTGCTCATTGGCACAACATACGACATAAGCTTCGCGTCCGCTATTGGGCGACTGTGGAACGGCAGCTTTCCAAAAAGGGAACGGTTGGCGAGAAGGGATCGACGTTCTCGGAATCGATCGTTGAATGGGAACTCCTACGTCAGACAAAAAGTCGGAGACCGTGAGCGGATAGTCAACGTGTTGTCATCTTCAATCGCTAACTCGGCTTTCTTGACGACGCTCACCAAGGTCGAAACGGATGCACCCCTGTCTTCTATCAATCTGTCTTGCAACGGCAGTAGTTGCTGGGCCGCAACCCTCAGGCTGGACTAGCTTTGGGGTGGCAGATAACACCCCCTACCTGTCCTTCTATGAAGACAATCGTCCGCGCCTAACACTCGGCTGTAGTGGCACTCGTACAATTGTGCAATTGCGTGGTTTTACGGCCGCTCAGACGTGGCCACAGCCAACTTTGAACCTATCATTTGGGAAGGTCGCGCGTTCCTCTCGCCCTGATCTGGCTCTGGTTGGCAACGAGACTGCTTATTCCTTTGACTTTCCAACGAGTCAAAAGATCCTAACCAGCTTAGAGGCAGGAGAAATAATAACCGCGTCATACCAACGGCAAGTCAGATTCTACCCCGCCATCCCCGAACTGCTTCGCAAACGGTTTGTAATGAATTGCGCAGGGCTCTTGCCACAGGGGTGGGCAGGCTAAGGCCATTCCGATGGTGCGCTGCGCCTTGGACCTAACGTCCGAATGATAGCAATGGCTTCCTGGCAATCGCGCTTCCCAAAAAGGATCGAAATATTGAATTGCAGCCGATTGATCGTTGACGTAGCATCGTCACGTTCTCGGGAGTCTTTCGAAATGACCCAGCGTCACCGCTAAAGCGGCAAAGCATACGCCAGCGGAGTAATCCGCCGACTGGACTCTGTTTTCGAGAACATCATGCAAAGACTGAATAACAAGACGTGCGTCGTCACCGGCGCTGCGCGTGGTATCGGCCGCGCAATCGCAGCACGCTTCCATAACGAAGGTGCGGTCGTCATCGTCACCGACATCGATGAAGCAACGGGAGCGGCAACAGCGGCTGAAATCGGGTGTCGGTTCGAACCGCTTGATGTGCGCGAGGAAGCTGACTGGTTGCGGTTGGCTGGTATCGTTCCCGTAGCCGACGTGGTCGTCAACAATGCTGGCGTGACGGGGTTCGAAGCGGGCATGACACCGCACGACCCGGAACACGCCAGCTTAGCGGACTGGCGTGAGGTTCACCGGGTCAACCTCGACGGGGCGTTCCTCGGCTGTCGCTACGCGATCGGCGCGATGAAGGCTGCGAGGGCCGGTTCGATTATCAACATATCCTCCCGCTCGGGACTAGTCGGCATCCCCGCCGCTGCGGCGTATGCCTCGTCCAAGGCGGCGATCCGCAACCACAGCAAGACGGTCGCGCTCTACTGCGCACAACAGGGCTGGAAGATTCGCTGCAACTCGGTCCACCCGGCCGCCATCCTCACGCCGATCTGGGAGCCGATGCTCGGCACCGGTCCCGATCGGGACGCCAAGATGCAGGCGGTAGTAGCGGACACGCCTCTCAAGCGGTTCGGGATGCCCGATGAAGTCGCGGCTATTGCGGTAATGCTGGCCTCCGATGAAGCGACCTACGTCACAGGGACGGAGATGAGCATCGACGGTGGGCTACTGGCCGGTTCTGCCGCTTCACCCGGCTGATGGCAGCAACGGGCGTGGTCGATCACGCCCGTTCGCCTTCCCACCAGCGATGGCATTCTGGGAAAGTGACATGTCTGCGGCTTGCCATGGCCGACAAAGTTGACCGGTGCGGACGTAGTCGTCACCGTCGGAAGCATGAGAGCCCTGCTGTCCCTGGCGCTTGCCTTCGTCATCGCCCTGGTAGGCACCGTCATCGCCAAGGCGCTCGACCCGACCGTTTTCGGCTCCTGTTTCGAAGGATCGTGCGGCTATGCTGCGATGCTCGTCGCGCTTCTAGGTACGCTGGTCCTCGCGCCAGTCCTATGGATCGGTTTGCGTCGCGCAGGGCCGCTAAGCCAGTTGCTGCTCGGCTTCGTGCTGTTCGCGCTGATCGGCCATTTCATTATGCCTTTCGAGCTATGGCTCGCTGGTGTGGCGGCGTTCGTATATGCGATCTTCCGGCTTATTCGGCGCGCAGGCCTAGGGCCGCCCGACCCGCGGCATATTCCTCGCCGCCGTAAACGGAATAGGAACGGGGCCCAATGAGATGGCGCGGACGTCTTGGAATCGATCCTATCTCCAGAATTGAGGCTGGCACGAGCTGCGTCGCAAAAAGGGTCCCATTTGCAACGCTGAAACTGCACATTGCCAGACATCGATGGAATGGCGCAGGTTAGTAATAGTCAGACGGCTTGCCGTCATGTGAAGGGTGCCCGTGAAAATCTTATATGGATGCTTGATTTTAGGCCTCACAGCGTCCGCAGCGTTAGCTGATACGCTTCCCGCAGCTAAAACGCCGGAGGTCGTAAAGGGCGTCCTATCTTGCCTGATGGCGGTTGATAGTCATCAGGTGAATGTCGAGATTCTGAAGAAAGATGGATGGGGCGCAGTGTCAGCTTCCGAGGCTGGAAAGTCGGTAGGGTTGCCGATACCGTTATTATCCAAGGGAAATATTATAATTCTTCATAAGTCGGGCGCAGAAACTCCAATCTGCGCTGTTATGGCGAAAGTACCTAATGTATCCGCCGTTGGTGATATTGCAAATGCGATTGATATCGCGCTAAAAGCAGACCGGAAAATAAAGGATGGTAAGGCCATACCTGCTTATTGGTTCCCCGCAGAACACATTGTTGAACTTGCAACAACAGGCAGCGTCGACGCACCAGGTGTTCGGATCGTCGTGGGATATCGTAAATAATTTACACTCGATAGTTTATTACTAATGACCGGCGCCCGCCAAAATCCACCATCACCTTCGTTCCTGATGCAAAACCAAAAGTTTGGCATCAGGCCTGACAATAGCGCGGCGGGCTCAAGAAGGCTGGAGGCAATCCGCCTTCGTTCAGTTTATCCTAACCCTTCAAGCGCATGTTTTGAGCATGATACGACTTCTCACGATCGTTACCGCGTCTGTAGCCCTCGCGAGCTGCGGCAGCGCGTCTGCACAGTGCGCTATTCGCGATGCGCAAGGCCTCGTTGGGGACCGGTGAGAGGATGGTCGAAAACGTACGCTAAGCATCTTGGCGCTGCTGGTGGAGGCGTAGTGGCCTGAACCGCTCGCGGGGTTTGTCGATCTCGCTCCAGAGATAGTCGCCGGTGAGGCCGACATGCTCCCAGCCCAGCGGTGCGACATGGGCGAGCAGTTCGTCGGGCACGTCAACACCGCTGCCGCGCAGATGCCGGACGGCACGGTCGAGATAGACAGTGTTCCAAAGGGTGACGGCCGCGGTGAGAAGGGTCAGCCCGGAGGCACGATGACGCTGGTTCTCGAACGTGCGGTCGCGCAGTTCGCCGAGGCGGTTGAAGAAGATAGCACGGGCAAGCGCGTTGCGGGCCTCACCCTTGTTGAGGATGCTACCGGTACGACGTCGCTGCTCGGGATCATCGAACCAATCGAGCATGAACAGGGTGCGCTCGATCCGTCCGATCTCGCGTAATGCGCGAGCG
>NZ_JACYVG010000016.1:0-23833 GCF_014842205.1 Sphingomonas sp. CFBP 13714 | reverse complement strand
CTAAACCATGCATTAATATGGGCTAATGACCACGCTATTCGTGCAATTCCCGAGAAAACTTGAAAAGAAAACGCTCTAGGCAATTGTAATCGAACAGGATCATGCATCATGGTCGACCTCTTCGTGGGATCATTGAGGGTAATGCATCATGCGGCGCTAAATGCTCGCTGGTCAGCGGGTTCAGATTGGGAATCTGCAGTCTCGTCACGGAACTAGAGCAACCAGTTGACGTGGGTGCAAAGCGTATGGCCTACTGAGAAATCCTCACACTCATGGGGGAGGGCGTTTGGGAGCGCGCAGTGACTATAGACTCTAGCGAACGTCGTTTGAACGCCATCGTGAATAACAGCATGATGGCGATCTTTCTCATGGATGAACGTCAGCACTGCGCTTTCATGAACAAAGCGGCAGAAGCGTTGACTGGCTACCGTTTGGAAGAGGCAGTTGACCGTCCCCTGCACGATGTCGTCCATCACCAGCGCCCGGATGGTACACCATACCTGTTCGCCGAATGTCCAATCGATCAGGCATTTCCCGACCGCGAACGGATGCAAGGCGAGGAGGTATTCGTCCATAAGGAGGGATACTTCTATCCCGTCGCGTTCATCGCATCGCCGATTACGGACGATGACGGTCAACCTGTTGGCACGATCATCGAAGTGCGCGATCTTTCGGCGGAAAAAGCCAGAGAGGCTGCGTTGCGGGAAAGCGAGGGCCGGTTCCGCAATATGGCGGATCATGCTCCGGTGATGATGTGGGTCACCGATGCGACCGGCTATTGCACATATCTTAACCGCCAGTGGTATGAGTTTACCGGGCAGACGATTGCAGAAGCGCACGGATACGGCTGGCTAGAGGCTACTCATCCTGATGATCGGCAGCGTACGGAAGCTGCCTTCGTCGCGGCGAACGCCAAACATGAACCTTTCCGCTTCGAGTACCGTCTCAAGCACGTATCAGGCGCCTACCGCTGGGCGATCGATGCTGCGAGTCCGCGGTTCGGTGACGATGGGGAGTTCCTAGGCTATGTCGGCTCCGTAATCGACATTGACGAACGGCGTGAAGCTGAGGAGCGACTTGGGGTCAGCGAAGAGCAATTGCGGCTTGCTCTAGAGGTTGCCGAAATTGGCCAATGGGACGTGGATCAAGCCACCGGCAGCATGTTCTGGCCACCGCGGGTCAAGGCGATGTTTGGTATCTCTCCGGGCGTTCCGGTCACGTTAGATGATTTTCATAATGGCGTGCATCCGGAGGACCGAGAGAAAACACGCGAGGCTTACGAGTCCGCAAGCGACCCTGATCGCCGCACTCTGTACGACGTAGAATACCGGACCATCGGCAAGGAGGACGGTATTACCCGGTGGGTTGCAGCAAAGGGGCGTGGCCTGTTTGATGGGCAGGGTAATTGCTTTCGGGTGATCGGGACCGCGATCGACATCACGGCCCGAAAGGCAGGCGAAATTCGCCTCCAGCAGCTCAACGATCGCCTTGAACACGAGGTCACCGCACGAACCGCTGAGCGCAACCGAGTATGGGAGATGAGCCGCGATCTGCTCGCCATCATCGGCTTCGATGGTTTCCTGAAGACCATAAATCCGGCGTGGGAAGCAACCCTTGGCCACGATACCAAGACGTTGTTGTCTCTACCTTTTCATGAGCAGGTTCACCCTGATGATTACGATGCGGTCCAGAGTATCGTGAAGCGGCTGCTTCACGGCGAGACTGTGGAGCGCTTCGAGAGTAGGGTCGCTCATGCAGATGGATCGTGGCGCTGGATCTCTTGGACACTCGTGCCGGAAGGCGATGTCTTCTACGCAGTCGGACGTGATGTCACGCCAGAGAAGGCTGCTGCTCACGAACTTGAATACGCGCAGGAAGCACTTCGCCAGAGCCAGAAGATGGAGGCGATGGGCCAGCTTACTGGTGGCGTCGCGCATGACTTCAACAATCTGCTCACGCCGATTCTCGCGGCGCTCGATATGCTTCAGCGGCGAGGCGTCGGCGGCGACCGCGAACAACGGCTGATCGAAGGTGCTATTCAATCGGTCGACCGGGCCGCCACGCTCGTTCAGCGTCTCCTGGCGTTCGCGCGACGGCAGCCGCTGCAATCATCTGCTGTTGACATCGGCAAGCTTGTCGAGGGAATGGCCGACCTTCTTGCCAGCACGACCGGCCCTCAGGTTCGGGTGGTCGTCGACCTGGCAGACGATCTACCGCCTGCCAATGCAGATCCAAACCAGCTAGAAATGGCGCTGCTGAACCTCGGCGTGAATGCGCGCGACGCTATGCCTCAAGGAGGCACGCTTCGGATAACAGCAACTCGCGCCAGCGTCCGCACCCCACGCGGAGCGCTTAAACGCGGGCATTATGTCCGCTTGGTAGTCGCCGACACTGGCGTCGGGATGGATCCGGTCACGCTAGCTCGCGCGATCGAGCCATTCTTCTCGACCAAAGGCATCGGCAAGGGCACTGGCCTTGGCCTCTCGATGGCGCACGGACTGGCAGCTCAGCTAGGCGGTGCGCTTACTATTCATAGCCAGGAAGATGTTGGGACCAATGTTGAACTTTGGTTGCCGGTCAGTGCCCTCCTTTCTGATGGAAACGAATCGTTTGCGGAGGTTACAGCGATTAACAAGGGGCGCGGCCTTGCACTCCTCGTCGATGATGAAAACGCTGTTCGGGCCAGCACAGCTGATATGCTCGAAGAACTTGGATACGAAGTTCGCGAAGCGAACTGCGCAGAGACTGCTTTGGCGCTTGTTGCGAATGGATTGCTCCCTGACCTACTGGTCTCGGACCATCTTATGCCCGGCATGAGTGGGGTGGAGCTTGCATCAGAGCTCCAAAAAGCGTTGCCCAATTTGCCGGTATTGATCGTCTCTGGTTACGCGGATATTGAGGGTCTTGCTCCGGGCCTGCCTCGATTGGTAAAGCCCTTCCGGAGCGCAGAGCTAGCTGCGAAACTCACGGCACTATAAGGTTGCAGGGATAACAACATTGAACTGCGCCGCTTTGGCCGCCTCTGCCTATCCCCGGATACCAAGTATGCCGTTCGCATCCATTGGAGTAGTGAGAGCTTCGTAAAATGGTAGTTGGCAAGTGTGCGGCGCCGCTCGGATCAACCCACGCAGATGCTCGCCCCCGGGATCAATATTGGGGGTTCGGTGATTCAGAATACGCGAACAGATCAACTCATCACGTCTCGGCGAGACCGTCGTCTGAGGTTCACCGGACCTCAACCTTCTCGGCCTATTGCAAGGGTATGATCATGCTGCGCAACTTTGCTATCGCCGCTGCGGTTATCGTGGCGGCGCCTGCCGTCGCGCAGGTGCGCGTTACTGTCAACGGCGAGTCATTCGACGTGCCCGCGGGCACAACGCGCGTTATCACCTATTTGCCGAGCGGTAAGCAGCAGATCTCTGATCGGCAATGGGACGGCCAGATCGGTACCGAAGTTGCCTCCGGGGGCATTGTTATAACCGAGACCGTTGAGGAGGACGACCACGGTCGCATCCTTTCGCGCAAGGTTGCCACGCAATTTGAACCACAGCGCGTTGCCTACACAAGGCGGATTCCGACCTACCGGCAGGCCATCCATCGCCATCCCGCTTATGTGCCACCGCGCCTCATTCCGGATCTATCTAAACTCTCGGAGACTCAGCCACCGTCGATGCCCGGGGTGATGCGCATCAAGCGTGATGGCCGGAGCGGACACTTTATCGCGAACATTCGCATTAACGGCGTTGCGATCAAGGCAATCATTGATACTGGGGCGACCTACACGCTGCTCACGCCTGAGGCAGCTCATGCGGTCGGCGCGTACCAGTCGATCATCCGCAACGAGCGGGCCGTCGGCATCGGCGGCATGGCCACCGTGGCTGTCGCCAGGCTCCGTACGATGGAAGTCGCCGGACAGCAGTTCGGCAGCATGATCGCTCGCATCGGTCAGCGTGGCATTGCCTATACACTTCTCGGCCAGACCGAGATCGCCCGGCTTGGCCGCGTCGTGATCGAAGACGGTGTCATGACCATCATCCCGCAAGGCGCCCAGTAGGCCTTGCGCTAACACCTATGTCAGGAGGATGCATCGTCGCAAGTGGTTGCCGCATCAACGGAGGTACATTCACACAGGCTTTGAAAGGCGATCCGCATTCTGTTCGGGGATCATGAACACCGCTGCACACAACACTCTTTACGATAACATCGGCGATTTGGCAGGTCACCCGTTGGATGTCAGGCAATAACTCAGTCGGGCGGTAAAATACATCCTCAATCAGGAAACACAAATGTTTGGTAAAATTATAAAAAAAGTGATTGTTTTAAATGTCTTTATAGAAAGACGGTCAATAAAAAAGATCTGTACCTAAAAATACCGGTATCAATTGAGCCTATAACAAATCATCGCCGACCCACTTTCCGTGCGCGCTTTGTGGCGCCGCCTATGAACAAGAGTGGAGACAGCCTTGGAAGACCGCCGAAACCTTAACGTGGTAAAAAAGCAGAATACGCTTTTGCTCCATTATGGCACAACGTTAGGCCAGGTCTGTGTCATTAACGCTCGTAAAAAATAGCAATACCTTTAACAATCTATACCGAAGTAACGGGCTTTTGCAACTAGCCGGAAGCTGTCATTTATAGAGAAACAAGTGATGTGATGGGCAGACGGGTGCTAATTGTTGAAGATAACGAGCTTAACTTGAAACTGTTTTGCGACTTATTGCGGGCGCATAACTTTGTTGTCGAGCCGGTACGCGACGGTCGCGAAGCCGTAACCCGGGTTCGTAAATTTCACCCTGATTTGATTATTATGGACATTCAGATGCCGTACGTCTCCGGCTACGATCTGATTCTCGAGATGATGAGTGACAAGAACCTTCGGACAATTCCGATAATGGCCGTAACAGCTTATGCCGGCCCTGACGATGAAGAGCGGATCCGAGCAGCTGGTGCGCAATCTTATATCTCGAAGCCAATAACCCTGGCGCGGTTTTTAGACGGGGTGAACGCGTTGCTTTGACTCTAGAAACCTAGCGGTCTTGGAAGTGCAAACCATCGCTCGATGAGTTTAATCCAGGGTTCGTCGATCAAAGCCGGAAGATGATGGTGACAGCGAATGCGACGGCGGATAAGAAGACCGCTGGACAATTATCCTAGCGGGTCACAACGCAGCACCAGACCTTCAGCCGTCCGAACATGATCTCAATGCGGCTGCGGCGCTTGTCGTAGTTAATAAGCTCGAGCCGGGGCCTCCAACCTAGAATGCACGGCTGTATGCTCTTGGCCAGAAGGCAGCCCTGAGCCAGCCAGCGTCGTAGCCGCAACCGCCGTGCAGCCATTGTGCCTTGGGTAAATCGTCCAGTAACGCAGCTGCACCGATGTAGTCGCTGAACTGTCCAGCGGTCATGAAGAAAGTGAGCGGACTGCCGTTTACGTCGGTCACGGCGTGGAGCTTCGTGTTCATACCGCCCCTTCGACAAGCTTAGGGCAGGCTTTGGTGAGACCGATCAAGCGCCCAAGATCCCCTTTTTAACCGGCAGGCTCGATGCCGTGCGGTGCGCCTTTAGCGACGTCTTTGGGTCGGCATCAACGGCAGCCAAGCCGTCCATTATGCTATGGAGCACATCCATCTCACCTCACCGTTTCCAGCAATTGTAGAGCGTTCTGTGTAGGCCTTAGTTGCTGAACGCATCACGCTAGCTAGGCTCATTGCGGTTCACGAAAACGATACTGCTCAATACCTGCCGGTCGGCAACTTGCGGCTTGCCCTGGCTCCCAAGGAAATGACCGCAGGTGCGCCATCTGCTCGTCCGTCAGCCAGTACAGATCGCATCTCAGGTCTTCTCACGGAGCCTGAGTCAGATCGCGCTTTTTACATTATGGGTCGGAGCCGTTCTTAAATAACAGCTCACTCGCTTGGTATTGTGCGAGACGGTCAACGGTATATTTTTGCGCACGGCTTCAAGGCATGGCTACTATCGAAGCCGACTTTACAAGGCTCGTACGGAGACAGGACTGCGATCTGGCTGTTAGACTGCCTGTGGGGAACTAAGACTGGGATCAGAACTCGCCGAAACGCTCATTTCGACTGCGCGTCGTTCGGCCGCTTTGAGCAGCTCGTGCTCTGTCAGAGCTCGGTGATCGATCCACCACTTTGCGTCAGTGATAAGGACACAGATCTGGTAGCCGTCTTTCTGTGTAACAGGCTGGGCAACAAGCTTGCAAAAGCGGCTAGCTCGAAGGATTGATGCCCATGCGACCTGACGATCGCTGCCAGTGAGCGATGGAAGATCAAGGTGCGCTATGGCTGCACCGTCACGAACCTCCGCTTCCGCTTGTTCAGCCTGTTTGGTTGCAAGAAAGCAGGTAGTGCACCTAGTCGTCTCTAGCCAGCGGGCTTTCCGCTCTTGCTGGCTTGCGAAGCCGGCGACATAGTGAATTTGCTCATGCCCGCAGGCGTGCGTGATGATCTTGCTCATAAAGCGAAGATGCTCGACAGCCATGTCAAGGCAACGCGTATGAGTCAGGCTGAATCTGGAATGCGGCAAGCCGTTGACGTGTAACGCCTGCCGGTTGGTTAACATTTGGATTGGCCCATTGTTTCGGCTCGGCCTGGTCAGGCTGCGGTCAAAGGCTGATATTCCGCCGAGCCATTTCCAAGAACGCCAAATCGCCGATCGGCGTGCGAGGCTCGGCTTTGAAGATGTCGGCCAGGTCGAGCAGATCGTTGTCGGCAAGGCTTGTTATGGACGTCTCGATCTTGGCAAGGCGTTCAACGGCGCGATCACCACGATCGGTGATCCGCTTCATTTTTGTCTTAAGCATGCACTCTCCTACCATGCGCGTCTTCGTGCGGGCACCCCACGGAGATGGGGCCGACTTGGCACTACGCTGCCGCGGCATCGTCCGCTTGAAGGAACGAGACGAACAGGTCGGTCGATGACCGCAAATTCCGTGCGCTTGCCGCCAGATCGCTGGCGCTGCCCCGTACCGACGCGGACAATAGGGCGGCAGACCCTGCAGCTTCCGCCACGCCGTCGATCCGGGTGCCGATTTCCTCTGCGGCACCGACCGCTCGCGCTGCACCCGCATCCACCTCCTGCGCCGTGAAGCGCTGCTCGCCAACTGCGGTCGCGATTCCCGATGCCGCGACTGAGACCTGGCCGATCGCGGTATTGACGCTGCGCAGCTTCTCGCCGGTATCTGCCACGCCCTCGCGAATTCCGGTAAGCAGCATGCTGATTCGGTTGCTTGCCTGCTTGGTATCCGCCGACAAGCCTTTTACTTCGCCCGCAACGACCGCGAACCCGCGCCCCGCGTCGCCCGCCCGTGCCGCCTCGATCGTCGCGTTCAGGGCCAGCAAATTGGTTTTGTTCGCCAGCTCTCGGATGTCATCGAGAATGACTTCGATCTGGACCGCATGATCCTCAAGCATCGCGACCGTCTGCACGCTGCGATGCGCTTCCAGGCTCGCCACCACGGTCAGTTGCGATTGCTGGTCGGCTGCAATCGCGATCGTCCGGATCGATTCCGACAGGTTGCGGATCGACGACGCGACATGCGCGATATCGCGTGCTGCTCGGCCTGCGCCTGATGCCGCCTCAACCGCATCCTGGGTCGCGTCGCCGGTAACGTCCTCGAGCCGCACTGCCGCATGCTCTAGTCGTTCGGTCGCCTGTCCGATGCTCTTCACGACGGACGTCACCGAATGATCGAACTCGTTCGCTAGCACCACCAGCTCGCCGCGCCGCTCGCTCGCGATCCGTGCCGCCTGCTCTTCACGCTGCCGGCGTTCGCGCGTCGCCACCGCCTCCGCTGTGCGCGCCTGAAGCATCGCTTCTTCGGTCTGCCGCTGGCCATCCTTTGCCACTTGGGTCAACTCGCGCGACCGCCGTAACGCCGCACTCTGCGACTGGAACAGCCGCTCGAGCTGGATCGTCAGCACCGTCAATGCGCCAAATTGCAGCCCGACCGCCACGACATGAAAGATCACCCGGCCAAGATTGCCCGAGCCGGTGAACACAAACTCCGGGGCCCACCATTGGAGGGCAAGATGATGGACCGCGGTCAGCACCGTCGCCAGCGCGATCGGCCGCCAGTCCGCTAACATTACCAGTGCCGCCATTCCGACGAAGAAATACATGTGTGCATCCATCTGCCACGGATGCCCCTTGAGCAGGAAGACGAGCATCGCTGGTATCACCGCGGCGAGCGATCCCATTAATGTCCGGGCCTCGGCATCATAGCGCCCGCTGAGCGCCATCGCAGTTGGCCCCGCCGTGATGATGGTGCCAATGACCAGCAGCGGGACACCCGTGCCCGCGCCCAATATGGCGTTACCTATCAGCAGCCCCCCGAACGAGGTCCAGCCGATCAACGCCCATGCTTGGACAGCGCGACGCCGCAACCGGTCGAGCGGGTTGAGTCCGGCATCGTGTCTAAATTCCACGGTGGCCCCGAACTTCGCCCTGAGATCCAACCAGGAAAACGCTGGCTTTAGCGCTGAAGTGATGTGGTTCATACTGGCCTCCCAGCGCCGCCATTTGCCCCACAGCCTGCGGGCGGAGCGGCCATGATGACGGTATTCCATGCGACCCGGGGGGCGATGCGGGCCCGATCACCAACGACGACCAGCGATCCCGGAAACGGCCCGGCCCCGAGCAACGCCGCACCGCCCGTTAACGCGCCCTGCACGATTGCTCCGCCATCTGAACCGAGCGGCACCAGAAGCATCGAGCCCGATGCTGGCGGCCACATCGTCAACGCGACAAGCCCAAACGTTGCAGCGACGATCTGCGCAGGGACCAACATCCGGTTTGGCGGGAATTTCATACGCTAACCTATGCACTGCCCGGTTAATGCAAGGTAAGTTCGCGGTCCATGATTGCGCCCGATCTCGCGTCAATAGAGATCTGATTTGTGACGCAAGCCGGCAGGCATCGCGGAAGACCGGCCATATTGGATTCGCGTCAACAACAAGCGAATTGGTTTGCGATTGGGCAGTCTTGCTTAGGGTAAGGACCCATTGGTCATAGCCAGAAGATGACGGTAGCCGCGAGCGTGATAGTAGAGAAGAAGGCGGTCGGGCAGCGGCCGTAGCGATTGGCCACTCGGCGCCAACTCATCAGACGGCCGAACAAGGTCTCGATGCGGTTGCGACACCGGTAGCGGCACTTGTCGTATCTGATTGGCTCGTTGCGCGATCTGCGGTCCGGGATGTAGAGTTGGATGCCCTTGGCTTCCAAGGCGACCCTGAACCAATCGGCGTCATAATTACGGTCGCCAAGCACCCGACGATTGTCGACCCGAGGCTTGCTATGGCTCTTAATAAAGAACGGTTGCAGACGCGCCATCTGCCTATCTGTCAGCCAGTACAGGTCCCTTATCCACGCTCTCCCCACTTAGCATGAGTCAGATCGCGCCTCTCACATCAATAGGTCCTGACCCTAATGGCGCTAAACGTATAGGCGCCATGGGCGCCATGGGCGCGCTTCCATCGGGCAGCGCGATCAGATTGATAATTCGATCGACGGTAATCACTTTCGAAATCAACCGAACACCATCGCAAGAGGCGATAGGCCGCAGCAGGTGAGCTTCGCCTTGAGGGTGGCAGTAGGCTAGAGAACTTATTGATCTGAGAAGTCCAATCTGCCTCGCGCTTCGTGCAAGAACGAGGATGGTGGCGGTGTGTGGTCGTAAATCGATGGATGCCGATACAAGACTTTTTGTTCAATAACACGTATCGATCATTAAGACGCGTTTGCGAACTAGGGTCTTTTACCGTTGAGCACAGTATCGACTGACCCGCTTTAAAACTTATCGATCAACGGCGTTCATTGCGCGGACCCGAGCTTGCTAAATCTCAGATAAAAACACCCGCCAGCCTCGAAAGGCTGGCGGGTGTTTTAAGATAGATGGACACTGGGACCATCTATCAAATTTGCTTAGGCGTATGCGACCTTCGCTTGGCGGCGACGAACACGCATCGATGCACCGATCCCGCCAATACCGAACAACATGATCGCCCAGGTACCTGCCTCGGGAACTGCCGAAGGCTCAAAGGTTGCTGTGCCGGCATAGGACCCATTGCCACGCGACATGCCGTTTACAACGATCTGATTCGGCGCACCCGAAGCAATAGCCAGGTTGTTGATCTCGAAAAATTCAGCATTGCCCACAATGGTCTTCGTCGCTGCGAAGCCATTGATAAAGACCGACAGTATGTCGAGATCGGTAGAGCTCGTCAGCCGCGTGGTGTTCGTGCTCAACGTACCGCTAGCCAGACCGGCCTGATCGATGACGAAATTAAAAGTATCTTGGAATGCGCCCATCCCGATGCCCGAACGACCGAAATCTGCCGAAACGGTACCATTCGTGATATCACCGCTGACCGTGAACTCCGGGTCGCCCGGAGTGTAATCAATTGCATGAGCCGCTGGGGCCATCGCGAACGCGGATACGAATGCCATAGTCGAACAAAGTAGACGCTTCATGACGACCTCCTTCACCTTATGCCTAACGAAAGTATAATGGAGGACATGACGACTCACAAAACGATATATTGCTGAAATTGGCTGTTAGCCGAATGATGTCTATTTTCGGGACAGCTGTGTCTTTTCAATCACAGGCGGCGCTGACTTGAACGCGCCACGATCGTTGATCGTCGGCATGCAGGTGGTAGCCGAGGCGATCGATCTGCCGACTTTACGCCATCTTGTCTCAGCAGCCTTCGGCCAGCCTTGGACGAGCTGAACATGGCAGAGCCACTTAATCGGAGGCAGGCGGTAGGGCTTGGGGCTGTCGTGGTGGCTGGCTGGGCAGTCGGGCAGGTGCTGCGTCGCACGGCTCCAATCGGTCGGGATGTTGGGCCGACCGCCGACCTGATCCTGACCAGTGGAAATTCACCCGAGCAAGGTCCAGCCGATGCGACCCTCCGGCTTGCCGTCTTCACCGATTACCGCTGCCCCGCCTGCCGTCATGCCTTCCACGCTTTGGAAGGGGCGGTGGAACGCGATGGAAAGGTTAGGGTCGTCTATAAGGACTGGCCAATCTTCGGTCCACCGTCCGAACGTGCTGCGAGCATCGCGCTCGCCTGTGCCGAACAGGGGATCTATCCGGCCATTCATCGCCAACTGATGACCGACAGTCGTATCATCGACGACGACATGCTGCGAGACGTCGTTACCAGTGCCGGAGGGGACTGGCAGCGCGCGACGACGTGGCTTGCTTTACATGCAGAAGCCGTCGCCGCGCGCCTACGTGCAAACGGTCAAGAGGCCTATTCGATCGGTCTGACCGGCACCCCGGGCTATCTTGCCGGACGTATGCTGGCGATGGGAGCGATCGAGACAAGTGACTTTAAACGGCTGTTTGCGCGGGCTCGAGCGGACGGCTGATGATCCGGGAGGATGCAAACATGATCGAACGCCCTGTCGGAAGAAACACGTAAGTCGTCACAGGCAGGATCGGCGATCGCGTCTTGAGACGATCAAGAGGCTGTCGTCGGATGATATCCTTCTGTCGTGCACGAGTCAGTGACGACAGGTCGACCTTCTCAGATACACTCCTAAACCAAGTATTTATGTCTGACGTTTTGACTGACGTAGATCCTTCCGCGACGAAAACGGTTGCCCGGATTTATGACGCGGGGTGTGCAACATGCTCGCCTAGCGGACGTTAATGACCGTGTCTAAAGTGCACGGCGAACCAAGGAACGGCGCATGGAAGTAAACACCGAGGGCGAAGACACGGGCTCAGAACGACGTGAAATACACTTCCTTGCGGCCCTATTGGACGAGTTGATGCGAAAGATGCTCGCAGCCGGCGCTCTGACGCAAGCCGACTTAAACGAGATAGAATCAGCCGCAGCTAAGCGGGTCGGTGGGCAGCCGCGTGCCTGGTAGTTTCCGGCTTCTCTCAACACGGCAGTGATGCCCTTTAAAACCGTGACGAGGTATCCCCCATCAGGTTTGTGATCTGGCGAAAGCCCGCGCCTGCAGGGAGCTTGCTGGCATAAAGCACACGTTTGTCGCGCAGTCGTAACTGCGACCGCTTTTTTACATATCTGACCGCGTAGTGACAATAATGGAGAGGGAGGCAGTCCCTCCGCTATCAAGGAAGCCGATGGCGTTAGAGGTTATCGCCTGACGCTGATGACCGCGGTAGTGGCCGTCAGCTATCAAGCTGCTGATTTCAAGCCCAATAAATCAGCTTGCTTATTAACCTAGATAAAGCTCTGAAGCGAGCATGGACCAATTATTCACCAAGCTGGAAAGGGTTACCGCCCTATCAGACGATGACCGATCAGGCCTGCTCGCGCTTTTCAGCGACACGCATCATTTCAAAAAAGGCGGAAATATTCTACGTGAAGGTGAACAACCCGAGCATTTGCATGTCTTGATTGACGGATGGGCAGCTCAATGCGTGGCCCTAGTGGATGGATCGCGGCAGACCACAGCCTTTCTGATGCCTGGTGATTTCTGCAACGGCGAAACGACGCTTCTAAAGCGCTTGGATCATGGCGTAGTCGCTCTAACGCCGGTGACAATCGGCACTGCAAGGCGCGAACGTCTGATAGCCCTACTGCTTGATCGCCCCAATGTGGCGCGAGCCTTCTGGCAGACGACTCTTGTTGACGCGGCAGTGCTGCGGTCGTGGTTAGTCAATATCGCCCACCGGGATTCATATCGACGCATCGCGCATCTGATGTGCGAGCTGCATACCCGTCTCTCATGTCTAGGTCTCGTGAGCGGTTCGACCTGTGTTGTGCCACTTACGCAGCAACAACTGGGCAATGCCCTTGGACTTACGCCGGTTCATGTCAACCGAATGCTTAGGCGGCTTCGCAATGAAGGGTTAATGGAGTTTCGGAAGCGTACCTTGACGCTGCATAATATCGCAGAGTTACAAGAGGTAGCCAACTTTGATTCCGGTTATCTCCATATTAGGCCAGACTAGGGAAAGACAAATAGATATTCTATTGAAATACTTTAATATAAGTTACTATCGATGCATCATCGCAGTACGATCGCGCGCTGACGCGCGAGCGCGTAATGATTGGGCTTGCTGCGGCAAAGCGTCGCGGACGCCAAATGGCCGCCCCCTGATGATCGATACCGAAACCTTCGAACGGATTACGGCCGCGCTGGATGGTGGGGCCAGCAAGGCATCTGTCTGTCGAACCTTCAAGGTACCGCGCTCGACGCTAATCGGTACGCTGGACCGGATCGGCTGGACCGCACCCGCGAAGACCTAACTCGATCACATCAGGCAGTCTGTCCGAAGAACACACGGCAATCGAGAATAGGCTCTGCAGGGTCGCTCATGCTAGGTGATATGCCGTAATCACGGCGCCAAACGACGGGCAACTCGTGCCTCATCATATGCGGTGCGTCCCAAGATGGACCATTGATCGGCAATTTCGTGAGCTTTCGGCAAACGGATCGCTTCCTCGTTAAATATCTGTTTATCTTGGACATCGGAGCGGTCGAACCTAATTGCATGCCCCCCCCCTCCAAAGATACAGAGATTATAATGAACGATGACATCAACGCGGTCGAGTTGGCCGCTGAACTGACCGCTGCGTGGTTGGCCAATTCTAACACCCGCACGAATGCGGAGGATGTGCCCGCATTTTTGCGGTCAATGCATGCCGCTGTCGATCAACTGTCAGGCACAGCTACTTCAGCAGCCCCGGAAGAAGCTGCTCAAGCTTATGAGCCTGCTGTCACGGTGCGTAAGTCACTGGCGTCGCCCGATCACATCATCTCGATGATCGACGGCAAGCCATACAAGACATTACGCCGCCATCTGACGAGCAATGGCCTTACGGTCGAGGAATATTGTGCGCGCTATAATCTGAAGCCTGACTATCCCATGGTCGCGCCAACGTATTCAGAAGCGCGTCTGACCATGGCAAAGTCGATCGGTTTGGGGCGCAAACCTGGTCAGACAGCTGAAAAGGCTAACGATGGTTCCCCTAAGACTCCGCGCAAACCTCGCGCAACGAAAGTTACCGAGGAGGTATAAGCGAAACGGGGGGGGGGCTAGCCCTCCCCGTATCCCTTCCGGCTTCGCTAAGTTTCACGATTGAGCGTTTACACATTCAAGGCCGATGGTGGCTTGT
Organism: Sphingomonas sp. CFBP 13714; assembly: GCF_014842205.1. Classification (NCBI taxonomy): domain Bacteria; kingdom Pseudomonadati; phylum Pseudomonadota; class Alphaproteobacteria; order Sphingomonadales; family Sphingomonadaceae; genus Sphingomonas; species Sphingomonas sp. CFBP 13714. The sequence goes on along the minus strand of NZ_JACYVG010000016.1, from coordinate 9,711 downwards.
TTCGCGTCGTAAAAGAATTGAATTTCGGACGTCAGCGTCGCAACAACATCCATGGTCACGATGGCATCGACGAAGCCGAGTTCGTCGCAACCCGTGAGAAACGCGACGCATCGTTCCCACTACCCGACCTGATGCTTGCCGCGCTTCAGGTGAACATACGTGGCGGCCGACTGCCAGATACTGACGAATGTGGGACGGCGTTTCTCAAAGCGCCTTTGAACCGGTTTGGGCCTGCTGCCTCGTAGCTTCGGGCAAGCTAGAGCGGCTTGAGTTTTCGGTGTCAGGACCGACCGAGACCAGACGTGCCGGCTCTGGACGCCCCGCACCTAACGTTTCAAGGTCGTAGACATTGGTCAGGTTCGAGACACTTTCGGCTTTTGAAACAAAACTAGGGCTAGTCGCAGGCGATAATCCTGCCATCTTTCGCACATGATAATTCTGTACAGCGTACTTGCGGTCGTCTGGGGCCTCCCAATTGCTATCATACTGGCAACCTCAGTCGGCTATGGCGTTTCCCCTCGCTTCGCTCAATTTATGCGAACACATCTAGGGTTCTGACAACGGCATCACGTGCCGTGAGTCAGGTTATCGATAATGCACGACGACATCGGCTGTCTGTTTTTGCGTCGACTTGAAAGCAGCCGTTCTGACCTTACCGCGGAAACGCTCATTCCGCCTGCCGGAGTTGTAGAGCAGACCGTACAGACACACGGACCGGCGTTTGGGGCGGGCAGGTCTGCGCAGGCAGCAGCGTGGCAATTTTTGCTCGAGTGAAAAACGGCCTGTATCACCGCGGGATTGCAATTCTGAAATGCACTTGCGACGTAGACGGCTCTCTGCGAGGCAGGCCTCAGAGCCCGCTGACCCAAGACAGTGAGAGCTCGGCATCCCGCTCGCGACATTAATCGTGTCAAACGAGCGGGCGGGGTGCTTTACAAATATTCAACTATCAAGCGTGTAGCCAAAAACGAGGCTATGGCCTTCAGTACCGCGTACCTTTTTAGCGCCTCGCCATGTTTTTTCGCACAGCCACGCGGGGCGCTTTCGCTTGATCGAATTAGCACTTGCGGCCGTTAACGCCTCCTTTACCATAAGATTGTATCAAGGATCGTATTTGGAAAACTCGTCGATCGCTCGTGCATTGATGATTACTATCAATGAGGTGCATCATGAATACCTCCCACCGATCGAACTTCCCTGTGGCACACTCTGCGGCCTACACGATGGTTAGTCGGTACGGGGTAGATGCTGCCTTTGTCGCCCAACGGGAAGTCGATGCCAAGATTGAGCGTGGAGACCTTCAGGGGGCACTCGAAGTTGATCAGGTGCGCCGCGAACTTCTAGATCTCATCATAGATATAGAGCCTCCTGCGCATTACTGACCTACAGAAGCATAGACCCGTGGAATTATCGAGCTCTATTTGCTCGCCAAGTGTTTGATCGAACATCTGGTCGCTGGCGACGGCGGGGCGGATCAGCGAGGCATGGCAGGCGGACTACAACACGGTGCGTGTCAACAGCAGTCCTGCCGGGATGGCACTCGCCAACTTTACGACCGCCCCCGCCACGGGCATATGGAGAACGCGCGAAGTTAGCTGCGGCCCGGCAACATCCGCAGCGTCAACGAGCAAGCGGACCGTAGTGCCGAAGAAGCGGCAAAGTTGGGCTTATTCAGTAAGGGCCAAAGTGCCGGCGAGACGCCCGTCGAATGCAGCGAATTCCAAGCTTCTGGACATTGATTCTCAGTCGATTGCACACTCGGATTCCAACTAGGTGAGGGTGAGGCGGAGGTTCTAACCGGCGGTCCATTTCGTAGGCCAATCGCCTGGAACGTCGCTTCTAGCGTAAAGATGAGGGTGGGCTGCCCCTACTCTCACCACGGTCCGCTTATGCGGACGGCTACGGGGACTTTGATACATCACCACTCGAGCAGAGAGTCAAAAAGACCTGCCAGTTGCGGTTAATGCGCCTTTCACTGTATGGAATTACAATTACGAAATAGAATTCCTGCATAAGTCCCCTTGTCGAAAGACAAACACTTTTAACTCGGGGGGGTCATATGCGTTACTGGCCTATCGGTAAGCCCATTAGGGCTTAATATTGTCACCAGCCTGAGCAGCTATCATCTTTTACTGCCGCATTTCGCAGGGGGTAGCGCAATGCGTCACTGAAACAGTGGTAAGGCTCGCAAAGGCTGCTGATTAATACCTTTGTCTTTAACCTAACATATCCAATACGCGATATTGGAATACCGCAAAGCTCGATAACGGCTAAGCTCGAAAATGCCCGGCTTTCCAAGCCGGGCATTTTTTGCCATCAAGACCTGGTCATGTTCTTTACCGGCATCTCAAAGGTGAAGGCACGAGGAACAAGCCCAAGCACCTTTACGGCCTTTCGCATTGCTTCGTTATGCGTCGATATCGTGAAGTGGATTTCGGTAAACCACCCGTTTAGGTGAACCTTCCGAAACCGCGAAAGTACGGCAGCAAAGGCTGCAGGAGCGGTAGGCGAACCCCAGGCAAACGTGATTGTGAGCGTTCGATCATCATGGTCCTCGCCCCAATTGATACCGCCAACGCACGTTCCGCTTTCATCAAAAGCCAGAATTGCGGGATGGTCCCATTTGCATGGTGGATATCTCAGCCAACCATTGCGCTGATGGTCGACACCCGCGGCGTAAGCAGCCCTCAGGCCTTCCTTGCTATGTGCGAGTTTGGTAACATGCTCCAAGCGTAGACTCATGTTATAGTTCTCCGCCTACGCTTGAACATCATGACCCCAAAATGGCGCACACCGGTGGTCATTACCAGTCCCAGCCGCGTACGTGGCTCTGCGTGGCTGTAGATCGATGGATGCCGATACCAGGACGTGTGCTCGGTACCTGACGGCGTCCATTCAGGCGCGTTCGCGATCTCGGGGTTTGGGCTGTTGGGCGCAGTATGGGCCATCCCGCTTGCCCAATTATCGATCGACGGCGCCCACCGCGCCACATGGGTTCTTCTACAGACCCATTGCGCCGGATGTTAAACAAAAACAGCCGCCAACCTTGAGAGGTTGACGGCTGCCTTCACACAGATGGCCACTGGGACCAGCTGTGAAATATGCTTAGGCGAATGCAATCTTCGTCTGGCGACGGCGAACGCGCATCGATGCGCCGATCCCGCCGATACCGAACAGCATGATTGCCCAGGTACCAGCCTCGGGAACTGCTGCCGTCGGCTCGAAGGTCGCGGTGCCGGCATAGGAGCCGTTGCCACGCGACGTGCCGTTCACGACGATCTGGTTCGGCACACCCGAAGCGATCGCGACGTCGTTGAGCTCGAAGAATTCGGCGTTGCCGACAATGGTCTTCGTGGCTGCGAACCCATTGATGAACACCGACAGGATGTCGAGATCGGTCGAGCTCGTCAGGCGCGTGGTGTTCGTGCTCAGCGTGCCGCTAGCCAGACCAGTCTGATCGATGATGAAGTTGAAGGTATCCTGGAATGTGCCGGCCGCGATGCCCGAACGGCCGAAATCTGCCGAAACGGTACCATCGTTGATATCGCCGCGAACGGTGAATTCCGGATCGTTCGGGGTGAAGTCAACTGCATGAGCCGCTGGGGCCATCGCGAAGGCGGATGCGAATGCCATGGTCGAAAAGAATAGACGCTTCATGTTGGTTTCCTCGAGTTTGTCCTTAACGAAAGGATAACGGGGGCCATGGCGACACGCAAACCGCTCTATCGCAAAATCCGGCTATGACCTTGATAATGTCGACTTTCTGGAAAATCGTGCCTTTTCCGTCACAGACGACGCTACGGAGACCGCTCCCCGTAGGCTTTGGGCAAAACTTTCCCTGCAAAAAGACCGGCTCAAGACGACCCCTGCGGGAATCGAACCCGTGCTTCAGGCGTGGAGCCGTAATTCGCTTCATTTTCAATAATGCTTGCCTGAACGCGCCTCAAAATCGGCGTCATGTTCAGGAATGGGTTGCGGCGCACGGGCCATCAGCGATGGTATACTGACGAGTCTGGTGAAGCGGCCTGAGCGTTACCGCAACTAAGCTAGTGCGGCGTTTTCCGTGTCAAAGCACGAACGTGCGGCTTTGACCACTCCACCCCTCCTCATCGAGATGGGGCTGTCAGGTTCGCCGCGGATCGTCATGTCGTGGCTTAGTGCTCGGAACGATCCGCTGCCACTGGCCGCTGATTGCCTACGGGAGAACCAGTATGCTGCGCACCTCGAGTCCTGAAGTTCTGAACATCTCAGCAGACGAGGGGGCGGGCTGTTCGATGGGCCCGGCCTTGCTCTCAAACTCGACATCGAAGCGGCGTAAGCTTTGTCCGATCAGTTGCTCTCCAGATGCGCCTTAACCCGTCAGCAGCGGACAGTGTTCAGCCAGGCGCCCCACCCGGGCCTTCCTCGTCGGGGTGATGCGCTCGCGACATAGCCAGCGCATAAAAAAGAGCCGCTTTCAGCCGCCCAGGGAAGGCGTGCCGCTTTCGATAGGTTTCTATCGAATGGCCGGGCGTGAATACGGGTGCTGTCCTGCTAATATAGAACAGTTTTTGGTTGATCAAATTCGCAGAATCGTCGGCCCCACCTCGACCAGATGGTCAGAGCGAGGCCGTAGGTGTTAAATTTATCAAAACTTCTGATGGTTTAGGAACTGGGCTGGCGCGATCGCGGCCACCCCTCGCGTTGGAGATGTCGGCCTTGCAACTGCAGGCGGTCGTTCCGAGGTGCCAGCGCTGCAAGGCCTTTAGTTTAGGCGCAGTCGCTTGCGGTATGCTCGCCCAGTCTTGCTGCACAGAAAGCCGGAAATCCAGACATTTCTTAGGTTCGGGGCAAGCCGTTCTTCGTGCGGGCAGTCAGATAGCTTGCCGTCGATAGTCTGGCCCGCGACCCGACCAGCTTCGAAAGTTTGCTCCATAAATCGATCAATGCCTTGCATGGCAAAGGAGGTAGAACCCAACCCCTTTCTACCGAGCGAACAAAGTTCCTTTCTACCGAATGAACTCAGCCCCAGACACCGGCCCTATCCTCATCCGGATAGTACGCGCGGGAGAATCGTACACCGGTCGATCCGCAGGCCAAGCCAGGCGGGGTGGCGGGCGTTTCGGAACATCGGGGACCAGGTTGGGTAGGAACGCCACCTACGAAGCGGATCCGGATGTCGGCTCCGTTTCCGTGCATTGCCCTAAAAAACGGCGACCGTTTGGCTTTCCTTCATCCGCTTGCAGATCAGCAGCGCACGCTCGGCGCTGACATAGCCCAGATACATTCCGCGGTCACTGACGATGGCAGCGGCATTATCGTCGGGCCAGTTGGCCAACCTTAGACGCAACTCGACCGCGGGGGTTAAGCGCACCGGGCATAATGCCATAGCAAGTGTGTCATAAAGAAAAATGCAAGGGCGCGGTGGGTCTTTGCATCACGTTAAATCGAAAGTCTAAAATGCTATGATTTAACGGAGTTTTAGGCGTGCTAACGGATGACGGCCCTATGAACACCCATCGCGGCCTTGTGGCTGGTGCCGGCAAAGGTCGGCTTGATCGTAGGTATTCGAACCGAACGGCGATGAGTCTCCCAGCCGTGCTCATCACATCTCTTGCAGATGAGCATCCGGCTATTATCCAAAACGTGTCAACTTTGGGGTTCAAGCTCCGCTCGGAATACAGAGTTACGGTCGGACGGTTTCTTTCACTCAATATACCGGGGCTAACTGCCTACTCCGGATGGGTGGCGTGGTCGTATCTTGACCAATTTGGGCTTGATGTGGCTAACGCCATTCCGGAGCCGGTCATCGAGCACATCATCGCGATCGCGTTACAGGCCAGCGAGGGCGTTCACCATGAGGTCAAGCGCCGGAATCTCGACATTTGATGGCCCGGTCAGCCCCCATGAGTGATCGAGAGGTCTGGATACAGGCGGCCGCCATCCTGGCAGAACGCGGCGAACATACCCCAGATTATATCGTCGATCAGATGGTCGCTGCCATCGGCGACCCTGTTGCCGTAAAGAATTGGCACCGCATTGCCGCTGCAGTCGATGTTATTAAAGGCACGTGGGCATCTACCGCAAATTGCTGATCTCGGAATACGCTTCGGATCGTCGCAGCTGTCGCACAATCCCGGTGAACGAAGCCGTCACACTCTGGCTCCGGCCGATTTCGTTATCGTGCTGCTCACCTTCCCAGAACATGACGAGCGGCCAGCGCTAGGGGCAATGATGCCAGAGGCACCGCAGGGCTAGGCGCACCGCTGGCGTGTCCACGCGACCGCTGACAGTCTCACTGAGCGCGGCTCACAGAACTTGGACCGCCAGATTGATCATGATCCGTGTTTGATGATGCATTTGCCCACGGCACCTATCAGGAACAGGCTTGTAAGGAATCGATGTGACGGGACGGTGTCGCCTATGCACGAGCAATGATGAGGACGCAGTGATGAACACGTCGTGGCCTATATGGGGGCGAGCCGGATGGAGCAGGTCGAGGACCGGGCGCCACGGAAAGAGGCCAGCGCTACTTCGCAGGTCGCGTTTCGAGAAATGGCTGTCGCTGTTTGGCAGGCACTCACGCTGCCAGCGGTATTCGGATCCGGTTACTTAACCCGACCGACGGAAGCTACCCTCCTGAGGATTCACTTGTCAGCCATTAACCATTTCTTAACCAGAAAAAACCGAGAATGTGTCAGCGAGCGGAGTCATTTCGATCGACATGATTTAGTGCCATACGATCCGAGGGCTCGATGCAGATTATTATTTATATCAGCAGAGCCAAGCAGAACTTCACGTCAGGTGATTTGGCCGATCTTCGCGACCTCGCTGATGCCCGAAACCGTTCTGAAGATATTACTGGTCTTCTCCTATCTGACGGTACCCGCTTCATACAAGCGCTGGAGGGAGACGCTGCCGCAGTGCAGGCTGTGATGGATCGGATTGCTAAAGATCCGCGTCACGATAATATTAGCTATTTCAGGCCTATTACGACCAATTTTCGCCAATTCGAAAAGTGGAAAACGGAATATCTAGATGAGAGACATCTTTGCGAAGGAAGGGGATTCCTTGATCGTGTGATGAGGCATGTCGCAGATGTTGAATGCGACTCGATAAAAGCTGCTTTTATTGGATTTGCCGCTCTTTCACTGAGTCGGTGATTTACAGTCTAACTCCGACTCACGCAGTCCCTTGTTATCAGGAGGATATATATGATCTGTGGCTGCGAACGACATAAGGAAATCAACGCAGACCAGTTCTTGGGGTCCGAGGCTGTGCCCTTGATGATCCGCCTCTTCCGGTGCGGGGGGCGGTGAGCACCGGAAGACCGTGCGGCCTAGGGCGGCTGCATCGGGGCGCGCAGGCTCGACGACGAGCCGATCAATGAACCTGACCGAAAAGCGCTAACTGCCTTGGGACGAGGCGCTGCTGGACTCTTAGCGCACATTCAGCCGCTCAGCTCGAGGCGTAGCTCGACAGCGTCGCCAGACGAGCAGAGCATGTACGCCATACGCCGGTTACTCTTTGCTATTGCCTTCGCTTGGGAAGTCAAAGCTGGCTATGGCGGTCGTCAGTTCGCCCATTGGAAAGGTACGCCCCTAGAAGAGTGGCCAGCACTTGCCGACAACCGAGTTTGCGCGGCTGCCACTACCGTTCGCCATGTATTTTACCCCACCAGTAGCAGCGACATACGCTGCACGGCTTACCTGCTGAAAGCGGAGCACCTGCTGCCGGGGCACTGATGCGGCTTTTGGGTTGCCGAATGGCTGCTTTCAGATAGCGGATCTCCAACCCAAGCGTCTAACCCTGGGCGTAAAGCTGACCGGCCGCTTTTGAGCGCCGACTGTCCGCCATGCAGTGTCCAAAATTACACGATATTCGCCAATCGGGGTTGATGACGGCGTTTTGCGGCGATCGGGTGGCTGCCGTCCAAAATCACCTGAGACTGTTGAAAAACTCGGCGAGCAGGCAGTGCGGCCACCTTGCGCGTCATATGATTGCTTGCAGGCACCCTATTTTCCTCAAAGGATTACGAAGGTCGGCATAATAAGAGAAGAATGTTGCTCGGACCACCGCCTCTTCCAAGCCGACGTGACTTTTTCAACAGTCTCACCTGTTTGTCGCACAGTCGTGATTGCGACTGGGTTTCATATACCTGACCGCTGAATACAAATAATGGAGAAAGAAGCGGCCGTCCGCTATTGAGGGGGCTGATGGCGTTAGCGGCCGTCGCCTGACGCTGATGACTGCGGTAGTGGCCGTCGGCTATGAAGCTGCTAATTCTCAGCCCACTAAATTAGCTTGCTTGTTAAAGTGAATGAAGCTCTGAAGCCAGCATGGACCCATTAATTGCCAAGCTGCAGAGGGCTATCGCCCTATCGGATGATGACCGATCAAGCCTGCTCGCGATCTTCAGCAATAGGCGTTATTTTGAAAGAGGCCGAGATATTCTACGTGAAGGTGAACAACCCGAACACGTGCATGTCATAATTGCCGGGTGGGCAGCTCACCGCGTGACCCTAGTAGACGGATCGCGGCAAACCACCGCCTTCCTGATGCCCGGCGACTTTTGCAACGGCGAAACAACGCTTCTAAAGCGCTTGGATCATAGCGTAGTTGCGCTCACGCCGGTGACAATCAGCACTGCAACACGCGAACGCCTGACAGCCCTGCTGCTTGATCGCCCCAATGTAGCGCAAGCGTTCTGGCAGACGACCCTTGTCGATGCGGCAGTGCTGCGGACGTGGTTAGTCAATATCGCTCACCAAAAGGCGTATCAGCGCATCGCACACCTGATGTGCGAGTTGCATACCCGTCTCTCATGTCTTGGCCTCGTGAGTGGCTCAACCTGCGCTGTGCCGCTCACGCAGGAACAACTCGGCAATGCGCTTGGCCTCACATCGATCCATGTCAACCGGATGCTCAAAAGGCTTCGTAATGAAGGTTTGATGGAATTTCAGAAGCGTACCCTGACGTTGCGTCACCTCGAGGAATTACATGCGGTAGCCGGCTTTAATTCCAGATATCTCCACGTAAAGCCAATTCACTGATAGGATATCAAGTAATTCGACGAGATACTGCTTATAGAACACTATATCAAGGTATCAATTACTCGTTCGACCTTATCGATAAGAAACAAGGGGTATTTCCTCAGCCTGACCAGAATTGGTTATTTTAAGAATGATGCCACACGCCAAGTGTTCAAGGGGTGCCAGCTTGGTCTGGGCACCGCTCCATCGACAGTGTTGCGTTTGCGCTATAGCCGCCTCGGAACATCGCTTGATTTGAATATATCGCAGATATGGTAGTTACAGATTATCGGGGACTCAGCCGTGACTCAGTCAGATACATCTGTAGCAAAAAGATACGCCTATTCTTATGTTCGCTTTAGCAGCCCTGAGCAGATGAGCGGCGATAGCATCAGGCGCCAAACGGCGCTGGCCATTTCTTATGCCGATGAGTTCTCCCTCATTCTCGACGATCGCTTTACCTACAGAGACTATGGCATATCGGGTCTCCCGGGTCAGAACTCTGCTTCAGGGCGCCTTGGTGATTTCCTTGGGGCAGTTTCTGTAGGGATCGTACCACAAGGCAGCCTTTTGCTTGTCGAGAATCTTGACCGGCTGAGTCGAGAAAGCGCCTTGAATGCTCAGAGTCTGCTGACGCAGATTGTTCTTGCTGGGATAACGATTGTCACACTATCCGATCGGCGAACTTACTCGATCGATG
>NZ_JACYVG010000015.1:0-36401 GCF_014842205.1 Sphingomonas sp. CFBP 13714 | reverse complement strand
TTGCTGGGATAACGATTGTCACACTATCCGATCGGCGAACTTACTCGATCGATGAGTTACGTCGAGACCCGATGGGTTTGATATACGCGCTGATAAACCTTATTCGTGCGAACGAAGAAAGCGAGTTAAAGTCATTTAGGGGGAAGGCAAGTTGGAGCGCGAAAAGGGCGATTGCAGAGTCCGGGCCGATCACATCCAGCTGTCCAAGTTGGCTTTCACTTAATACGAATGACAACACATTTTCAATAATACCAGTGAGGGTAAATATAGTTAGAGATATATTTTCACTTGCTTAATAGGCGCATCAAATACCAAAATAGTGGAAAATTTTAACCGCCATAAGGTACCAGCTTGGAAGTCAGATAGTCTATGGACGCGCGACAAAGTGGGTTGGATTGCCAAATCAAACGCGGTCATAGGGACTTTTGTTCCTCATGTCATAGAATGGAAGAATGGGCGGCAGATCCGCGTCCCTTGTCCGCCTATACGTCGATACTATCCCGCTATCATATCAGTAGTTACGTTTCGGCAAGTACGGACCGGTAGTGCGAGACCTCTAATTATATGACCGCGTCGCGATATCTGTGGCGTTAAGTAGCTTGACCGGATCTTTAAACCGCAGGATCGTAGTCGGGCGCTGGCCGACCCCGACGACTTGCAAGACTTCGGTTACGAGGACTTCCGTAAGGTTTTCTAATGCCGGATGACCAAGGAGACGTCCTACGGGACGTCCGACGGCCGCAGCGGCGACTTCAGGCGACAACTCCATGCCCGGAAGAGATATGCTGGCGTTCTTACCCGTAATAACAGTCATGCGTCTTGAGCCGTACGGCATCGGCAGCAGGATCGTTAGCGCTAGGTGACCGTCAACAAGACACACCTCGCTTATCTCGATCGCATTCGTACGTGAAACTGCTCGCACGACAGCGAACTGCTCCGGGTCCACCCCGTGGTAAAGCAATATCGCTGCAGAACAATCGCTAATCGTAACGGTCACTGGCCGATCCGCTGGTTGCTGATCCTCAGTCGGACCACGTGCAGCCACATTAGGGGAACCGGTTTTATCATTTGTGCTCCGGCGTATTTATGTCGGTACTGACGGCCTATACCTTTAAAATGCTTTAGATTTGGTTGTACTTAGGTGAGCGTGGGAATGCGGTGGATGAACCACAGCCGGTAATATATTACATGCCTCTATGCCATCAAGTATTCTTAATCAGACTTTAACCATCTATGGTACAAACACAAGGAACCGAAAAGGATGATACTAGATGATGGATAACCTTCTAATAACGACGTTCGCCGAATCGGGTAAGGTAGCGAATGCGGCTGATGAAATGGAGAAAGCTGTCTGGTCTCGAATGGGGTTTTTGAACTTCTCAGAGCCGTTCGTTAATTACTTTGATCTGATGGAGCGATATCCGGAATATCAAATTGCCGTTATCGATCGTGTTCGTGACTATGTCGTGGCAACTGGCAACCTCGTCCCGATGTTTTACGACGATCCGTCTAACTTGCCGGAGCGTGGCTGGGATTGGGCGCTTCAGTGCGCTGCCGAAACGACTAGCTGTGCACCGAACATGGTGGTGGGCCTCTCTGTTTCCGTACCGGACGCACATCGTAATCGTGGGTTGGCCCGCGTGGTGCTCGGTGCGATGCGCAACCTTGTAGAGAGCAAGGGCCTGGGCAAGCCGTTTCTCCCAGTGCGGCCGACCATGCTTGAGCAGCATCTCGATATGGATATCGCGGACTACGCAATATTGCGGCGGGAGGATGGTCGGCTCTACGATCCATGGTTGCGAAGTCATGAGAGGGCGGGGGGGCGCATGGTCAGTCTTTGCCGCAAATCCATGGTCATCGAGAAACCGGTCGGTTTTTGGGAGGCGTGGTCGGGTCAGCTTTACGAACGGTCCGGGAACTACCCTATCGCGGGCGGGCTGGCGCCTGTGGCGATCGATCTCGAGAGAGGGATGGGAAGCTATGTGGAGCCGAACGTCTGGTATAATTGATCGGCGCAGGCCGAGCCTGACCTCCATCGCGGTTCGAAAGCCTGCGACCACGCAGGCGCGCTCAATCATCCGTTATCAACTAAGCAATGCGGACTAGTCAAGATCCCATTCCTTCTGGAGCACGGGATACGGGACGGGAAGAACAGGACCTAGAAGCGTCGCGTAAGTGCTAGTCCCGCGGTGCGCGCAAGGATCGGGCCCCACAGAGTGGCTGGCGAGATCCCTCCGCCGTTGTCGGCACCGGCGTAGCACAGCGAGTTCGTCACGTTGCGGACGTAGCTTTCCAAACTCCATTCTGCATTACCAGCATATCCCAGCCGCACGTCGCCTCGGGCGCAGACAGGCACCCGCCCAAAGCCCCGGTCGTCGAACGAGCCCCGTGCGCGGCTGGCGTAGAACGCCTCGCTCTGCACGTACAATTCGCCGTTTCGAAGTGGCGTTTGTAGGCGCAAAATCGCGCTCGTGGTTAGCGTAGGATTGCCTAGACCACCGCAGTCGGAAAGCGTGCAGCCGCGATCGCCGGTCTTAACCGTACGCGTCCAGGCGCCGGTGAGCGCCAGACTGACGTGACGGCCAAACCGCAGCGCCGCCTCCGCCTCAATGCCGGTGCCCCGGACCCTACCGATATTGATGACCTGCGTACTGCGGAGCACCGGATCGAAGACGTTGGCCTGCAGGTCGTTGTAGATGTAGTGAAAAGCCGTAATGGCGGCGGTGCCGCGACCGTCAGGAAGTCGGCCTTTCACGCCCAGCTCAACGCTGCGGACCGTTTCCTTACCATAGTCGTCGGGCTTTGTGCCGGCGGGAACGAGATCGTAATCATCAAGCGGTTCGGAGGCGACGAGGCTGAACGTTCCAAACCCTCCCGCCTTCATGGCCTTGGTAGCGCTTAGATAGATCGTCCAGTCATGGTTTGGGGCCCAACGTGCGTAGACGCGCGGCGAAACGCCGTCCCAAGCCTGTGCCGCCCGGACGTAACCGCCAGTGAAGTAGGTCGAGAGCCAAACATTTCCCAACGTGCTCGCGACTTGCGGCACGTCGAGATCGAACCGCTTGTGATCCCACGTGTAGCGAGCACCTGCTCCGATCGTGAAATCCGGGCTGGCCTTCCAATCCACCGCCCCGTAGGCCGAGATACCCCAGTTGGCCGCTTTGGCGCGGTTCACGTCGGTCAGAATGCCGTCCGCCGCAGGTACAAAGACCCGATCGCTGCCATAGATGTCCGCCACCAACTGGTTGCAGTCCGGATATCCATAGCCTGGGCCGCAGACGATCTTCTCCGATATGCCGTTGGTATAACTGCCTTTCACGCGCTCATGGTAAGCCGAAATGCCTGCCGCCCATTGCAGCGGACCTTTGCCCGTCGAGACGGCGGTGAACTCCTGACTGGCATAGTCGCCGTGCTGTCTGACGCCGAACGAATCGATGACCAAGGGTGTGCCGTCGTAGTCCTCAAGATACCGATAGCGATGAGCACGTAGTCCGGTCAGCGAGGCAAGCGTCACCGAGCCTGCATCGTGATCGATCCGTAGGGTTAGCGATCCGACACGGCTGTGGTCACGCAGCTTCGATAGATCACTGTCGACGTCCCGCCGACCGCCCCGGATCTCCAGTTGTGGATTCAGTTCGCGTAGCAGGTCAATCACCGCCGCATCGTTGATCCTAGCGCGATGCGGTGTGCCGCCAAGTTCGCGGTCGTCATATTCACCCGTAAGCCGTACCGTCGTGTCATTGCCCCGATGAAGCAGTGATACACGAGTTGCGGCCACGTCGCGGGATCCCAATTGTTTCGCATTCGGGAAGCTCGCATTTTGTGACGATCCTCTCTCGGTTTCCCGATCAACGGCCGCGCGAAGCGCCCAACCATCGCCTAAAGCGGCGTTGTAAGCCCCCTGAACCTCAAAGCGGTGCCTAGTGCCCGCACGGATCGTCACGTAGCCTTCGGCCGCGTCCGGTTCGGGCGCCTTGGTGACGATTGCCAGAGCTCCGGAAATCGCATTGCGACCGAACAGGAACACCTGCGGCCCGCGTAGCGCCTCAACGCGTTCCAAATCATAGGCGGTGGTGATCACCGAACCTGTCCGACCTTGGTGAACGCCGTCTCGAAAAATTCCAATCGAGGGGTCGCCACCAAGCCCGTAGTCGTTTGAAACGATGCCGCGAATGGCGATGCCGTCGACGAAGTTGTTCTCTGCGAAGCCGGAAAAACCGGGCGTGAACCGTATAACTGCCTTGGTATCACCCAAATCCGCTGCGTCGAAGCCTTTTCCGGACAAGGAAGTGATCGCGGCCGGTACGTCTATTTGACGCTCCGATCGACGCTGTGCGGTCACGATGATGTCCCTTGGTTCATCGACGTCAATTCGTGATGTGGGAAGCTGGGCTGATGACGTGGTCGAGACCGATCCCGTCAACATCGCACCTGCCACCAGTCGCGAGAGCAAGATTTGTGAGATACGAATTGCTATTTCGCCACGCGTAGCGACGCTACCGGATCGACGGTGAACCCCTGGGATACAAGTGTGTTCAATTCTCGTACATGGTCAGTTGCTTTGATAGGTGGAAGCGCTCGTCCGTAAAGCCACCCCTGGAACTGATAGCAACCGAGCGCCTGAAGAATCCGCGCTTCGCTAAGGTACTCGACGCCTTCGGCCACCACTTCGATGCCGAGTGCACGGCCAACGTCGATGACGGCTTTCACCAAGGAAGCAGAGCGCGGGTCCTGCAGCTTGCCGTCGCAGATGAAGCTGCGGTCTATCTTAAGTTTGTCGAAGGTAAAGTCTTGGAGGTAGCTCAGGCTTGAATAGCCCGTTCCAAAGTCGTCGAGACCGATCTTGAAGCCCATAGCTCGAATGGCGTCAAAGGTTTTCCGGGTATCGGCAGTTGAATTCAGAAGGAGACCCTCCGTTATCTCGAACATTATGTGCGCAGGGTCAGCGCCGCTTATGCGTAGTTCGCGACTAAGGGTATTGATCAGGCCAGCGGTGCTGATCTGCAGCGGTGACAGGTTGATAGAAACCCATAGCCCCGGCCACCGCAGGGAATCACGGAAGGCCTGTGAGATGATCCAGTCCCCAAGTATGGGCATCAGTCCCGCTCGCTCGGCGATCGGGATGAATTCTGCTGGCGGCATCGCTGCCGCATCGTCCGCCGGCCAGCGCAGCAGGGCTTCCATGCCGCAGACGCAGGCGCTGCGGATATCGACGATGGGTTGGTAGTGGAGTTCGAAGCGGCTGGCTTCGAGCGCATCCTGAATCCGCGTTTCACGTTCCTTCTGCACAACGATCTGGTCGTGCATGCCGCGGTGATACACTGCGCAACGCGCGCGGCCGCCGTCCTTGGCCTCGTACAGGCCAATATCAGCGTTGCGTAGCAACTCGCTGCTTCCGCGGCCGTGATCTGGTGCAATCGCAATACCGACCGATACGCCAATGCGTGACGGCTTTCCTGCAAGATCGAAAGGCTCTGCGAAAGCGCGTTGTATGCGATTTCCAAAGTCCTCTACCGATAGCCACTTCTCCGCATGCACCAGAGCAAACTCGTCGCCGCCGAAGCGCGAGACGAGAACACTGTCCGGGAAACCATTTCGCAATCGTTTGGCGACCGTCTTGATGAGAACATCGCCAACCTCGTGGCCCCACGTGTCATTGACGGTCTTGAAGTTATCGATGTCGCAAAATGCTACCATTGCGGGATTTGAGTCAATCAGGTGGGGAGCAAGCAATTTGTTGAAGTGTTGCATGAAGAGACGACGATTGGGAAGCGAAGATAGCGAATCAAAGTTGGCAAGGAAACTTGCCTCTCGCTCTTTGTCAATCAGCGAGATTGTCATTTTCTGCATTCGGCGGAATGTTGCGACTAGCAGAAATGCGGCGATCGCGGTAACGATGACGAAGAGCGGCAAGACGTATTGTAAGAGGATCCGGCCTGGTCGGCGGGAGGCCCATACAAGTTGGACGATCGGTTGGCCCTTATCATCTGTTAAAATATATGTGCCCGAAAATTTATGCGAGGACGTTAGCGGTCTTACATGAAGCCCGTTGATCAGCAACGTGTCGGCATAGGTCTGAATGCGCTGCTCATTGATTTTGACGGCGCTGACGAGCAAATGCGGTCGCTGCCGCAAGACCACACGTTCAGTGACTGGCACGATCGTCATGACCGTTAGTATCACAGCCTCGCCGGCATCCCCGATGATATGCGAACTCCAACGGCCACGCGAGTTGCTGCCGAGGGAGCCAGGGTACGCTCCACGATGTGTTTCAATGTTCGCGTCGCGTATGCGGCGACCGTCCTCTTTGCCGCTGCGCACGATCCTGACCAGTTCTGCTAATTCGCCGCCGTAAGGTTGAAGTGAAGAGGGGGGAAGCTGCCGACCGCCTTCGTAACCGTAGACTGGCTTGTTATCCTGATCGAGGATCCAGACGGCATCGTGTCCGTTCACCTTGCTGAGATATTGACCGATTTCATTGTTAAACCAGTCAACATCCATAACCGATGTCGTGGTCTTCTCGGCCGCGACGTCCCAAAATGCGATACTCTGAATTTCGTTTAAGGCTTCCACCACGTCTTGGCTGACAGCATTGTCAATTAGCTGCCTTTGCGTGTTCAGTGCATCGGAATTCATTGAGAGTCCGGCAAGCAAGATCGCAAGGATCCCGGCGAGAGCCAGGCATAACACGACGCTTGCAACGGTTGCAGTGGGCTTCACATGACGGGGCATACTTATCGTTGGAGGAACGTATGTCATACCCGATCGGCCTTCTCGTCTGCCTCCGCTAGAAATCATAGGCCAATAGTGTTTTAACACCGTTTGAGCCTATGGTTAGCATATGCTTTACAGGCGGTTAAGAGGCATGTGCGGTCTGAACCGCGTGCCCGAGCCAATCAAGTGGTAGACCGATAACGGCAGCTGCTACACCTCCCGCAACACACGTGCGTTCGCGGTTGCTGACAACGCCGATCTACGAGATGCAGAAGTGCGCGGCAGCGTTAGCAGAGCGTTCAGCAAACTGGACTATGGCGGCGGCATGCCCATCACCGATCCAGACAATCGCGCCGAACTGATCGAAACCATCCATCAGCCTTGGAAGGCAACGCTAGGCGAATGCCTGCGTCGCTGGAACGGACTTGATCCACTTAGGCGCACGCAAAGCTATCTCGTGATTGAGGAGAACAGCGGTAATAGGCTGACGCTGAATGCAGCTATGATCGCCATCATGGCTGAACGCCTGGTGGCTTGACGCCTATCGGGAGGGGCGCTCAGCGAGATTTGGCTCTCGCCGCACGATCGTCATCGGGAACCTTCACTATTTCCCGAGCGACGGTGCCGGATCCACTCCGCTTGGCAGCGCGCGGTGCCGAGGACACGATGGCCGGCATCCGTGCGCGGCTCATCGCGAGATACTCATCCAATAGATGATGCGCGCGTTGATAAGCCCCGGTTGCTCAATATGTAGCCAGAGGATTGGAGTTGCAGGTGTTATATTTGCTGTCAGAAGCCGGCACGCTAGCGGCCCAAACGCCTATTAGGCGACGCAAAACACATGATTAGCGACACGTGCTGAATGTGCTGGGACCTCGCGAGGGGTAAAACGAGAACGTCCGCACTGTTGGGGGTGTTGTAAAACCCTTCGGCGTTCCGTCACCGTCATTAGTGTCGGAAGAAGTGCAGCAGGCGAGGGTTCATGAGCTGATAAAGCGGTAGCTCAGGCGGACCTTGCCAAGGCTTATACCTGCCAGCTCGTAGTGAAGTCTAAAGCGTCGATCATCGCGAATAGCGTGCAGCTCTGAATACCGAAGTCCTTGCATACGTCCGGCACCTTTCGGTTTTTGCCCACCTTGCTTGGCTTAGAAATCTCAAATGACACTACAATTCGTTCGCTAGGTACCAGTCGGGCGTAAGCGATCAAAAAAGGATCGCGGCCAACGAACGAAAGCCCGTCTTCGTCCAACTCGCCATAGCCGATGAGCGTTGTATCCGCGACAAGGTCAATGTCAGCCTCTTCATCGAGCAGCAGTGCGGCCCGAACGTTGGCATCGCACAGCCAGTCGACGATCTCGCCCCGGCCCGCCGTGACCTCTTCATACTGCTCCACCGGCACCTTCACGTTGCCGAGCTCACCTTGGTGACGGAGCCAGTCCCAAAAGATCGGGAATCGCTTCAACGGGTAAGCTTCACGGTCGCCTTTGATAAGCGTGTCAGCGTCGAGGAGGTATAGCAACCGACGCCCCTTAACCCGCGCGCTCAGTCATGCGGCCGACGGCCGTCGGCTTCACGCCAAGGACCTTGCCGGCTTTCGTGCTCGTGAGGGCACCTCCTGCCAGCATGCGGTTGACAAGGTTAACCAAGCCGGAGCCAACCCGATGGCGTCGGACGACGTAATAGTCCGGACCGCTGCCGCCAGTCGGCTTCTTAGGGAAGTCCCGGCGATCCTCATCAAAGCGTTCAGCAAGGCGGCGATATAACGTTGCGTCGATGGTCCCCACCTTGAGCATGTTATAGGCCACCATCTTGCGGCTAACCTTGCGAGCGTTTGCGAAGACCCCAATCCCGGCAACCATGTCCTCGACGTTATCGTTGAAGTCGGTGAGCGCCTGCAGCTCGTCTCGATCGAGCAAGAAGCGTGCGGCCGCGTCATCGCACAGGCGCTCGATCATCTGCCCACTTTCATAGCCACTGATCCCGCTCTGACCGAGTAAAATATGGCCAAGCTCATGAAGCAGAGTGAACGGCCATGCAGACTTGGAGTCCGTCTCGTTGATGACAATGAAGGGGGCTACAGGATCCGCCAGCGCCATTCCGCGGAAAATGCTCGGGCTGAGATTGGTCCGGAAATGGCCGAGGTTTCCCATCAAAACAACGTAGACGCCTGTTGCCTCCACGGCGTCGCGCAGCATACCGAAGGCATGCTCGATGCTTTTAGCTCCGCGGTAGGTGGCGCGATCGAACCGCAGCATCTCCCGCATGGCGGTCGCAAGCGCGTCCGGCCCGCTTCGCGCGTTTACGGAAGCGACGAATGGTAGCACCTCCGCTTCCTCTGCGTCTTCAAGAGCGTCACGAACCAGTGCTTGGCGAAGCTTTACATCGCGAATTAAGGCTTCGATTATCGCTTCGGATCCTGCCTCTCGATGCGGCAGCGTGCGAAAATCGTGAGTGCGGGCTCCGCGCGCTGGCGGCACGGGCATGTAAAACGTCAAGAGCGGCCGACGATAGCGTTCCGCCATCTTCAAGAGCTGTGGCCTGCTGGGTTCACGATCACCGGTTTCCATCTCCGCAAGGCGCGCACTTGCTCCTTCGCCGCTAAGCCCCACAGCTCGCGCAGCTTCCTCAATCGTCAATCCCGCGCTTTCGCGCGCCCATGCTAGGATTTCGGGATTAATGCGGGGCATTGAAGTGACAGCTGGCCTTTAAGTCTTGGATCGTACGGAGTGTATGCACAACGATTGAGGCGCTGTCATGGTCCAGTGTGGGTTCCAACAACCTCACCCCTTGGTGCCAGCGACTGACCGCGACCTTCGTTAAAGTCGGCCGTTGCTGCCTTTCTGAGTCGTTCCGTAATTCGCCGGGTTCTTCACGCCGCATGCCGTCGGAAAACGCCAGTTTGTCGCACAGTCGTGATTGCGACTGGGTTTTTAAACAGCAGACGGCTGAACGGCGATAAAGGAAAGGATTACGGCCCGGCCGCTCAGGGCGCTCGGATGGCGCAAGCGACCGTTTGTTCACCTCGAGCTGGGCTCGTACGGGTCCATATTTCGGTTATCGAGGGCTATAAAACGCCGATCCCGTAGCAGACATTCTAACACTAGCTTTTGACACCTGCGAGCCTGTAGAAACCCGCTTATCGTAGGCAGTGTCACAACAGTCTCGAACGGTTGTGACACCTAAAACCGTTCTCGCGCTTCGAGCCGGTCCACGAACTCGCTCATCTGACCGTCAGTGCCGCAGCGTCCAACCGGTCGATATCATCGAACGCTGTTAAAATCGGGCAGGGGCCTTCCGAACCGGAACTGCACTCGCGCGCGAGCCGGCGAAGCGAGGCGCGTACCCGCTCAAGCTCCGTGATTTTCTCGTCCAGCGCGCCGATGCGCTCATTGGCAAGTTCGCGCGCTCGGGCGCGATCGTTGGTCGCGTCCAGCGCCAGCATTTCGCCGATCTGCTCAAGCGTAAACCCTGCGGCTTGGGCTGATCGGATGAAGCGAAGCTGGCGCGCATCGTCTGAACCGTAGCGCCGGATACCGCCGCCCGCGCCGCCACCGTCCGGCCGGGCCGGCGTGTCGAGCAAGCCGCGGCGCTGATAATAGCGCACCGTTTCGACGCCGACGCCGCCCTCGCGCGCCAGTCCTGCGATCGTCATGCCTGCCATGCCTTGACTCCGTACTATGGTACGGACCCTATATAGGCGGGGTAAACAAGCTGGAGAAGCAACATGACGACCGCCCCCGCCAGACAGGCGAAGATCTACCGGATGGTGATGCCGGAACACACCTGCCCCTATGGCCTCAAGGCGAAAGACCTGCTGCGCCGCGAAGGGTATCAGGTGGACGATCACTGGTTGAAAACACGCGAAGAAACCGATGCCTTCAAGGCAAAGCATGGGGTCAAGACTACGCCGCAGACCTTCATCGCGGGCGAGCGAGTGGGGGGCTATGACGATCTGCGCCGCTTCTTCGGCAAGGCTGTCCGTGATCCCAAGGCCGTAACCTACCGGCCAGTAATCGTCTTGTTTGCAGTGACGGCACTGATGGCGCTCGCTGCCAGCTATGCGGTGCTAGGCACGCCGTTCACGATCCGAGCGGGCGAATGGTTCATCGCCTTCTCGATGTGCGTACTGGCGCTGCTTAAGCTTCAGAACGTCGAGAGCTTTTCGAGCATGTTCCTAAATTACGATCTGCTCGCCAAACGCTGGGTTCCCTATTCCTACATCTACCCTTTCGCGGAAGGTGGTGCGGGCGTGCTGATGATCTCCGGTGCGCTAACTCGGCTGTCGGTACCCATCGCGCTCGTTATCGGGACGATTGGAGCCGTGTCGGTGGTCAAGGCCGTCTATATCGACAAGCGCAAGCTGAAATGCGCCTGCGTGGGCGGGGACAGTAACGTGCCGCTCGGCTTCATTTCGCTTACCGAGAACGTGATTATGGTGGCGATGGCCCTGTGGATGCTCGCCGCCCCAGTCACGGTCTCGACGGCGCACTAGGTTGGGCACCGAACCTCATCTGGCGGCGAGCGCTCCGAACGCCCTCCTCGGCAGGAACTCGGCCAACATGCCCAGGTGATACGGTCATACGAGAGGCTTGACAGAGCGAGCTGCGGAATGCCTTTTGCGGACATGGGGACTGCGATCTCCCCACGAGGCGACAGGCCGAAGTATCGCGTCCCTTCTACCTGAGGGCGCATCATGCCTGCGCTACATGCCATCACCGTGGACAAGCTCGCCCGTATCATCAGGGACGCCGAACGCTCCGATCGTCATCGATCTGGGTCCGGACACGGTCCGAAATACACTTCCGGCGGTCCTACGCCGATCGGTCGCGACCATGCCGAAGTGGGCAGGCTCCATCGCCGGACGATCCGCCATCGTCATCTGCGAGGACGGTGGGGCCGCCAGTCAGGGTCGATATCGCTCAGCAACTCCAGGCGGTCGAGAATGCCATCGCCAGCGCCAAGCGGGCTCTCATCAACGATCACATCGAGCATTGCCTGGTACATGCCGAGGAAGGCGAAGGGCCGCAGCACGCGATCGATCAGCTTCGAGCAATCTCAAAATACTGGTGACGTTAGGCTTCTTGATAAAGATCCAAACGGGACCGCGGCCTTGCACCGCAGGACATGGTCTCTCGGTAAGGCGCAGTTTCTGATCGACGATTTTCGAGGGCAGAGGGCCAGTGACAGCCTTCCCGATCAGGCTTCGCAATCAGACGCGATGTCATTTTAGCCCACATCAATTATCGAGCATGCACAAGTGCCGGTGGTTGCCAGGTACGCCACGAAAAAGCAGAATGACGCAATGGCGGAGAAACACGAAACTTTCCCGGACGGAATAGACGCGAACCACGCCAAAACCGTCAACGGTTTGCGCGCACATGCCAGCCCACTCGCGTTCTTGATCCTCGGCGGATTGGTGGCAATCGCGATAACGGGGATTCTTGGTGGTGCGCCCTCACCGGTTGCTGTTGTCAGGGCGCCAGCTGCATCGCTCGAGGTGAAGTTGGCCCGGCCGCTACGGAGCGGGCTTTTCTTCGAAACGCGTATCCGCGTGGTCGCGCGGCGCGATATAGCGAAGCCTGTCATCGGCTTCGACGCATCGCTGTGGCGTGATCTCACGATCAATAGTCACATTCCCGCTGCTGCCGACGAGAGCTTCAAGGACGGACAGTTCCGCTTCAGCTATGCCGCGCTTAAGACGGGAGAGACGCTGGAAATCAAAATTGACGGCCAGACCAATCCACCGCTGCTCGGCCGTATTGTCGGGACCATCACCTTGCTCGACGACGATGTCAGGCTGACCGAGAAACGGGTTTCAATTCCGGTGCTTCCCTAATGGATATCGTCCTACGCGCCAGCGTCACGTTCGCTGCACTATACTTGCTGCTCCGCCTGTTGGGGAAGCGCGAAATCGGCCAGCTTACGCCTTTCGAACTCGTCGTCATTGTGGTGATGGGCGATCTGGTCCAGCAAGGCGTGACACACAACGACTTCAGCCTGACCGGATCTATCCTCGCGATTGCGACCTTCGCCTTCTGGGCGCTGGTGATGAGCTGGGCGACGTATCTGTCGCCGCGGCTGGAAACGCTGCTCGACGGTCGTCCTCAAGTGGTAATACGCGATGGTGAGCTGATCACGGCGAACCTGCGGCGTGACAGGATAACGCGAGGCGAAGTCGAGGCGGAAATGCGACTGGCCGGTATCGCGCACATGAAGGACGTAGCTTGGGCGATCCTTGAGACGCAGGGCAAGATCAGTTTCATTCGCAAGGATGACGGTGAAGTGCAGCGGGGAAATGAGGATCGGGCTGCGTAATGGTTTATAATCTGCGGGCGCCATTACGGTCGAATGTTTCGAATGCAGGCGAACGATCGGCCTCGATTCGTTGCCGCCCTCAAGGTTGAACAAGTAGATGTTCGCGACACTTGTTTGGCAGACTCGTCAGCTCTCCCAGTTTTCAGACTTTGTAATGGAGGTTTGGTAATTCTAAAGGTGTGATTGGGCAGCTAGCAACTTCAGAGGAAGAGTGTCTTCGATTCAGCTATTCTTGCCACCGTGCCGCAGCAGTTGCCTGACCTGACAGAGTGTAACGGAACCGGTAGTCGTGCCGACCGTCGACGCTAACCGATCGCCTTCCGTAGCGTCTTAGCGATCTTGTCGGCCGAATACGGCTTCTGCACGAGCGTGAAGCCATGGGCGCCCTCCTGCGCCAGAACGTGACTGTATCCGCTCGCCAGCACGACTGGCATTGTTGGCATCTCCGCCGCTAAGCGCTTGGCAAGCTCGATTCCGCCCATTCCGGGCATCACAACGTCGGAAAAAACGGCGTCGAAACTAGAATTGCCACTGCCTAATGTATTCAGGGCTTCCTCTGCGCTCGTAACCCACGTGGTTTCGTAGCCAAAATCCTGGAGCGCTTGTGTCGAGAACCGACCGACATCCAGATTGTCTTCGACAACGAGTACGGAAAATCCTTGGCCGTCCGGTGACTGGTCATCCCGGTCGATGACGCGATCTGCAATGACAGCTTCCTCGGCCTGAGGAAGGTATAGGGTGAAGACCGTTCCTTCTCCGACTATGCTGCGAACATCGATATCCCCGCCCGACTGCTTGGCAAAACCGAAGACCTGGCTGAGGCCGAGGCCAGTACCTTTGCCAACATCCTTCGTCGTGAAGAACGGCTCAAAGATCCGCTGCAGGTCGTCCGCGGCTATGCCCGGGCCTGTATCGTGCAGCTGGAGAGTGACAAAGGGACCTGGCGAACCACCATGGCCTCGGATCGATGGCATTTCCTTGGCACAGTCCAGCGTGATAGTCAACGTTCCTCGACCATCCATGGCATCGCGTGCGTTGGCAGCCATATTGACCAAAGCGGTTTCAAACTGACCGGCATCTGCACGCACGATGCAGGGGCTATCCAACACCTCAATTGTGACACGCACCTGGCAACCGGTGACCGTGTCGAGCATATCGAAGATGCGCTCGATGCTGTTCTCGATGTTGAGCAGCTCTGGTTTCAGGGCCTGCCGACGAGCGAACGACAGCAACTGACTAGTTAGCTTTGCAGCCCGCTCGGCGGTGTCCCCGATTGCATCGATGTACCGACCACGCCGCTCCGGCGTCAGACTGTCGCGTCGGAGCAAATCCACTGATCCGCGAATGACCGTCAGGAGGTTGTTGAAGTCATGGGCAATGCCGCCCGTCAGCTGACCGACGGCTTCCATCTTCTGAGATTGGCGCAAAACCTCCTGCGTTTCCGCCAACTCAGTTTCGGCTCGAACTTGCGTTGAAATATCAACAGCATGGTGGAAGGCACCCACGATCACGCCGCTTTCGTCGCGCAGCGGATTGTATGTAACGCTCCAGGTGGGCTGGCACCGTGCCGGATCACCAAATACTGCCTTTATGACAAAGCTCTCGCCCTCGAGTGCCCGGCGCATAAACTTGCGAAGCGATTGCGCTTGGTCCGCCGGAACCAGGTCGGGCATGACGTCGCCGATTTGCGCCTCTTTTCCAAAGACACGCAACCAATCTTGGCCGTGGGCTCGATTGAAGGCGATCACGCGCAGATTGTGATCAAACGCTACAACGGGCGATGCGTTCGATTCCACGATGTTGCGGTACAGGTGGAGCGAAGCGGAGCGCTCCTTGATCCGATCCTCGAGGCTGGCGTTCAGATCGCGTAGCTGCTGCTCAGCCTCACGGCGGGCTGTCACATCACTCGCAGCACCCGCCCATTCCAAAATCTCGCCATCATCGTCGAGGATTGGTACTGCGCGAGACAGCGTCCAGCCTATCTCGCCGTCCACCCGACGAACCCGGTGTTCGAGACTGAATAGCGTCTTCGTTTGGATCGCCTTGTCGATAGCCGCTGATACAACCGCCTGATCTTGATCGGGGATGTAGTCCAGCAACCAGGCGCGGCTTGAGTCATTCGTGTCCGGCAGGAACCCGCCCCCCGCCAATTCTTTCATCTCGCCCCAGTCGGCGCTCATCCGGTAAACGACCTCGGGACTGGCCTCGATCAAAGCCTTGAGACGTAGCTCGCTAAGCCGGGCCTCAGAGGGGGCCGGGCCGTCAATTCCGCTCATGCCTGTATCCGTCGTTCGCATTCGTATCGGTCTCTTCGATTATGTCCTTCGAGCCTCAGGCAGGCTCGTCGTTTGTCTCGGGTAGAGGCGCTATGACTTTGAAAATCACACCGTTCGGCTGGTAATCGATCTCCGCTTTCCCGCCGATCTCGCTTGCAAGAACGCGCTGGATCAATTTCGTGCCGAAGCCAGTACGGGTTGGGATGGTCACAGGTGGGCCGCCCACTTCCGTCCAGGTAAAATGCAAGCGATACGGACGCGAGCCATTGACGATCTCCCATGACAGGCGAACAACGCCGCCTTCTTGAGAAAGGGCCCCATATTTGGCGGCGTTTGTCGCCATTTCATGAAGGCCTAGAGCAAGAGCGACCGCTACAGCTGGCGGCAGCTTGAGGTCAGGGCCATCGAGTTCGAAATGCGTTCCGTCATCGATGCCGAATGGCGCGAGCGTTCGTTGGAGCAGCTTACGCAATGACGCGCTTTCCCATCGCTCGTTGACCAACAGATCGTTGGCGGCAGCCATGGCTTGAATGCGGGCTTCTAGCGTCGCTCCTGCCTCCTCCAGCGAGGTGGCCATGCGCAGGGTCTGCCCGACGATGGCTTGCACCATCGCCAGGCTGTTCTTCACCCGGTGGCTCAACTCGTTGGCAAGCAACGTGCGATGTTCTTCGGCTCGCTTCCGCTCGGTGATTTCCTGCAACACGCCGATCAAAGCCAATGGCGTACCGTCGGCGCGGTAACTCGCCTGACCGCGGATCTGCACCCATCGTTCTTCGCCGGTAGGCGTGTGCAGGCGATACTCGACGTCGAGTAGGCTACCGTCAGCGATCGCCTCTTGCATCGCTTCGTCGCGCCTGGCGCGATCGTCCGGGTGGACGGCCGTCATCGCATCTTCATACGTAAACGGCTCGGAAAGCGGTCGCCCGTAAGTTTCCTTCGAGCCATCCGAGGCAATCATCTGCGACGTTTGGAGATCGATGCTCCATGAACCCATGCGACCGGCTTTCAGCGCGAAGCGCAGACGCTCCTCACTTTCGATGAGTTCGGCCTCGCGGCGGGCAACGGCGGACTGCAAATCAGTTCGGTCACGCTCTAACCTCGCGAGCCGTTCGCGCTCGAGCGTGACATCGAACTGAGATGCGAAATAGTATGTTAGATCGCCATCGTCGTTAAAAACCGGGGAGACGAGAAGCCGGTTCCAGAATGTCGTACCGTCCTTGCGGTAATTCAGCAGTTCCAGCTCAATAGGAACGCGCGCCACAATCGCCTCGCGAAGTCTGTCGACCTCGCCTCGATCGGTAAGGGGGCCCTGCAGGAACCGGCAGTTACGCCCCAATATTTCGTCGTGATCGAAACCGGTAAGCTTAGAAAAAGCGCCATTGACGAAGACGATGGGATTATCCGGCTTGCTCGGATCGGTAATCAACATCGGCATCCGGGTTGCACGAACCGCAGATGAAAATGGGTCCGGACCGTTGTCTTCTCGCGTTAGCTCGTTCGTGATCCGTGCGTCTTCTTGGTAGTCCCTCACGCATCACTCCGCTCTATGTCTGCAGCGATTTCCTTCGCCGTTCAAAGACCTAACAATTTCCGAGTATAAGGGACGACGGAAGCGACCGCTACCACCGCCTTACAGGCGACGGGTATATGGCTGCCCTTTGGCATCGTAGGTTGGCATCACCTTCCTAAAAACAAACCCAGCCTGGCAACGAACCGTTTCAAAACGTTGTGCCGAACTGGCGTCATCTCGACGGAGCTATTGGAATGACAAGTACGCTCTTTAGGCGACGCAAATCACACGATAAACGCCAGTGGGGGTTGGCGACGGCGTTTTACGACGATCGAGAGGCTGCCGTCCGAAATCACCTGTTTGTCGTACATTAATGCCGGCGATCGATATTGTCGGCGCCCAGGCGAGTGTCAGCGGATGGTTGAGGAAGCGGCAGCCTTCTCAAAAGGGATGGTGAAGCGGGAAAACGTCCGCCGGCCCATTAACGGGCTGGCGGCTGCATAAGCTCTATCGTGATATGATCGGGGCCTGAAACATAGGCCACCAACGTTCCCTTCCTTGGCCCACCCGCGATCGGCAACGGACTACCCTTCGCCTTCCATCCTGCTGCCTCGACGCGGGCAATAGCGGCATGGATATCGTTTACGGCCAGAGCCAGGTGGGCCGCACCGATTGCCCCCGCGCTGTTGGGCAACGCACCGTTCTGGCGTCCTTTTGAATATTGCAACAGTTCGACCACATAGCCGTCCGGTGCCCTGACGATCGCCGTTTTGACATTAGGATTATCGACACCGGTCACCTGATGCAGGAAATCGCCCCCCATCTCCGATTGCCGCTCAAGTGTGAAACCGAGCGCTTCCGTCCAAAAGCGAACGGCTTCGTCTAGAGACGATACGGCGAAGCCCGTATGGTCCACGGCAATAACGTTTGCGGCGTCTATCATTACTTCACTCTTACTTGGCCGTGCTTGCAATGTCGGGGCCTGCGCGGGCTTCAACCGACACCAACAGCATGGCGGACATGATCTTCATGGCGACGCTTCAACGCTTGAGCTTCTTCCCGAAAAGGAACGATGAGCGAGAAGGCCGAGGCTCCAGAAATGGGGTCTGCCCCTCAATGCCGGGAGCGTGTCGATATCGATCTGGAGGGAACCGCGCAGCGTGCAGCTCCCTCGGGATTGCGCGAGTTAGTTACGCAGGCTGTCTGGAACGATACCGCCATTATCAGCAAGCTTCTGCATCACGGCCTTGTGAAGGGCCATGTTCTGCTCAGCCGAGCCGTCGGCTGCAGCGTGGACGTTCAGTTCGCTCGCGAGCTCCTTGCGTGCCGTCAGGCTGGAATCCAGGTCCAGCAGCTTCAGAAGATCGACAATCGAGCTCTGGTAGTTGCCGCCGCCATCTTTCATCGCCGCCATCTCGGAAAGGACCGCGCCGACATCGACGGACTGCTGAGGTGCCATTGGGGCGGGCTGAGCGGCCGCGGTTGACGCGGCTTGTGGTGCAGCTTGCGGTGCAGCTGCGGGAGACTGAACTGGTGCAGCGGCCGGCGCGGCGTTGTGGTGGAAAACCTTGTTCATGATCGTGCTGAAGATGCTCATTGCCGTATCCCAATAAGGCCGGCAGCTGTGCCGGCAGACATCCAGAACGAACGCGCGTTACGATCGGTCCGGAGCTTGTTGCTGGTGCGGAACGGTCCATCAAAGGCACGCGTTGAGCGGGCAGCGGCAATATGCGAGCAGATGGAGACGATGATGAACTTCAAGACCTTGGCACTGGTATCGGTAGCGGCACTGTCATTGGCCGCATGCGGCAAGAAGGCCGAAGATACGACCGCCGTTGATAACGGCACCTATGCCAACACGACTGCCATGGACGTAAACGCAGCTAATACCAATGATGCCATGGCAGTACCCGCGTCGGGTGGGCAGGCTTTCGTAAACATGGCGGCTGCAAGCGATGCGTTCGAGATCGAGACCTCGAAGCTGGCTGAAACGAACGGAGCATCTGCTGCAGTGAAGAAGTTCGCTGGTCAGATGATCACCGCTCATGAGGGTTCGACAGCGAAGCTGAAGGCACTGACGGCAACGCTGTCGCCAGCTTTGACACCCAACCCGGCACTCAACGCTGAGCAGCAGCAGAAGCTCGCTGACCTGAAGACCAAGCAGGGCACCGCCTTTGACACGGCGTATGCCGCTGCCCAGGTGGCAGGCCATCAGCAGACCCTCGATACGCTCAAGGGTTATGCAGCAACCGGCGATGTTCCCGAGCTGAAGACGTTCGCGTCGGGCTTGGCACCCACGGTTGCCGCTCATCTTAACATGGCCAAGTCGCTCAAGTCGTAAGGTCGCGTCTGAGACGATGAGGTTCTAAGCCCAGTGGTGCAGCACATATGCCCCGCTGGGCTTTGCCGGTTCTGACTTCAAGGCAGAGACAACGCAAAATGCTTTGCGTGGGTCTCGGCCTGATCGATACGCCGGCCGGGCTAAGAAGGGTTCTGCAAGAGCAGTGGCGACAACATCGTTCTCTGCAACAATATATAGGGACTGGTAGCCACGAAGTTCCCGCTGATAGTTCAGATGAGGCACAAATCCGGTCGGCCTCGCCGTCAGATGTTAGTACGTCCGCCTTCACGGCGATCGCTCTGCCTGTCCCTTAGCCCTGCACCATCGGCCAAGATTTTATGAATTATGGCCCTGCTGTCGCATGCCCCGGCTTCCCACGTCAGTTCGATGCCGTTACGACATTACGATCTTATGGTTGGGGAACTGGGGGCGAATGACTTTACGTACCGCTTGGGTAGCAGCAGCAGCGTCGATTTCTATGATCGCCGTGAGTGCCACACCAGTCGATGCTCAGTTCGGTATTTTGGGAGGTCTGGCGAAGAAAGCCGGCATCTCGATGCTAAGCCTTCGCAAAGAGCCTATTTCCACCAGCCTGGCGGATGCCCGGTGGGGCGACCCCAGCCAAGACAGCTTCGTTCCACGTATGGCGAAGCGCGAGTTGTCCGGGTTGCAACATACACCAAACGGCGGTTTTGTTCTGCAGCCGGGATATTTCAGTTTCAACGGTCAGAGCTATCGCCTGCATGCCGGGACGCACGGTCCAGGAAAGGGCGATGGCTACCTGTACGGGCCAACGCTTGGTGCCGCAAAGGATGCTGTGATTACGATTGTTCGGAACTCGGTTCAGCATCCCGAGATCGATCAGCACACGATACAAGCGCTGCTGTGGGCAATCCTGTCTCGCGCCAAGATTGAGGATCTATCGAGCGAGCAGAAGATTGCTGCAGCACAATTGCTGCCTCCCCGCCAGCTCGCCGGGCTGAACCGCGGTGTGTTCGATATGCTGACAACCGGCCCGATCACGGACAACCTTCCACGAGAGGTGCGCGCCGTCATGCAGGCTGAGGCCGACTTGCGCCGTATGCTGGCGACGCCAGGAACCAGCTATGGTGAACTGGAGCGCGTCGCAGTGTTGGCTGGGATGGCGCCGTTAGGTGAGGGAAGCATCGGCGTGCCTACCGGGCGGTGGAGCCACCATCCCGACGGCTACTGGATTCGCTATTTGCCCAACAGTTATTCGAACACCGTCGTCGAGATTTGGGTGCCGACGGACTCACCCGGAATCGGTAAGGAATACGACCCGGCCACCCACATCGCGGTTCCCGGCAACACCTCCCGGCAGCGGCTGATACAATCAGGACGGGCTTACGCACACTCCTAAGTGCCTCGATCAAGCCATGACGCTTGGCAACTGGCGCGGTGTGTAGACAGCTGAAAACGGACGTGTTGCGGCGATCCTATCGATCGCCCGACAGCATACTTACCGCATGCGGTAAGCGTCATTGCCGATCAGATCGTCGGGGGTCGCGGACTAATCCTGCCTGGCCAGGTCCCTTGCGATCGGTTCTGTTCGCCAGGCGTCGCGTCATCGCGGCGCCCTGGTGCCTGAGCCCAATGTCATGCTCTTCATCAAAGCGACTGCGCTAGGATGACTGATCTGTTCGACACGCCCGAAGGTTTCCGTTGAACAATCGCTGGTCGCGAGCAGGTCACCACCATTCTGCACCTCGGCGAGCGATGGGATGTACCCGTCCAGCCTGTAGCTGATCGACCAGCTTGCTACCGAAGTGGCCGTTGGCGCGTCGAACGCATAGACCGATAGAAAGCTTGGCCGCTTCCCCGGTTCCGACACGACGAAGTAGTTCGTCCCGTCCGAAACCATCGACGCGCAGTACAAGGCCTGCACCTTGAACCCGGCGTTCCTAAAGGCTTTGACCGGGTTGAAGTTCAGTGGCTGCCCCTCCGGCGCGTACCATTCGAAAGTCATCTCCGGCACGGTCGCTTTCCGTGGAATTGTCACCGTACCGCCTGCCAGGGTTCCGACCTGCCGACCGTCTCTATCCGTATGAGAACGGGGATCCGTCCACCGGACTTGAGAGGCCTTAGCCCGAAGCATCGCGATGGTCGGAGAGCCGGTCGAGCGGGCCTCAGGGCTAAACGCAAGGATCGCTTCGGCAAGGGCGTCCATCGGCGTCGAGTGCGCGGTCGGGGCACGAATAGAGCCCTTCCTCTCGTCCCCGTGTCGCGAGTGTTCGAAGGCTGCTGTTGCAACCCCCATGGGTCCGATCAAAGCAATCGTCCCAACTACGCTACGGGATAGCCTACTCAATCTTTCTCCTCCTAGCATTTCTGATCAGGCAATGCGGTCAACCGTCCATCCGACCGGGCGAAAGGCGATGGAAACTGCAACGGCATCAACACCGCAATGCACCATGCAGCATATGGGGATTGGCGCAGCCGGACTGCGGCAGCGGCAAGGGCTGTCCCACCCTCCACAAGCCGAGTCGCCGTTGGATACCTGGCATCTCGGAGTCGATCACCGCCAGACGGTTTCCGTCGCCGTACGTCGTCGCGCTGCGGTAGCGCAGCACCTGCTTGTAGACGCCCGACGCGACGGACCGGTTGACGATGATCCAGAAACCGAACGGTGCGTCGCTGGTCGGTTCGGCCGAGATGACGAATCCTCTGAGCACGCCTTTGGCGATGTACCGTATTTCCTGATTGTTGTTCTTGCGTGTCACGTGCGCGTAAACCCGAGTAAACACATCCCGCCCGCGATCATATCCGAACAGCTGCGTTGCGACCCGTCGATCGCCGTTCATGGCCGAGAAACTGCCGATCTCGACGAGCAGCAGGGTCGTTGTGTCACTGGGATGTACGAGTGCAACGTTGCCGAGAACATGGGGTTCGGAAAACGCATCTTTCCCCTCCTCTGGCGTGAGGATATCGTCGGCGTCGGGGCGGCAAGATTGACCGTTGTTGTTGCTGATGCACAGCGAAACCGGTCCTGGTGCTTCTTCGCCCGACAAACCCTCGACATCCTCACCCTGGGTAGCGGTGAACCGCCAGGGTGATCGTGTCGCAAACGGTTTTGATAAGTCGATCGTCGATATGGCTCGCGCTGTTGCTGCCGAGCCTTCAGCTACAGGCGACACCAACGCGCCAAGGATCATCCCCAAGGCTGCAAAGCGCAACGTCATCGTTACAGTCACTTTGGTGAAGAGCGCCGTGGCGAGGTGCTCGGACGCAAACGTGTCGTAGTAGGTCGCGTCGCTGGGCGCAATGGCAGGAATGAGGCACACGTCGCACACGAAGTCGAGATGGGACCGTATCGGTTCCAGCTGGGATAAGCCTCGGCGTTCTTCAGGACGCAGGATCGGCCGGTCGTGTTCAGCATGCCACCCCCCAGATACCGCGCATGCTGGTGGCCACGCCGCCCCGATCGATCGTCAGGACGGCGCGTCTGCTGCTACTGTCCGACGCCAGGTTCGAGGTAGCTCTGCCGGACGATCGGATGCGCAGCCGATAGCCTGAACAGGAGACGTTGCCCCGCCCGGTCTCCAGATCCTCGGTGGCGACCGTGGTAAAGCGGCAGGAATGCAGCCCATACCGATCACGGAGGAGAAGTTCGGTGCCGACCAGTTGCAGATAGTCGTGCCTGCTGAAGGTGAACGTCGATGTGCACCCGGTCTCCTGCGTAGACCGTTCGTCCTGATCGCTCAGCGGGAGAAGGGGCGCAAGCGCCTGAGCACGGGGTTCTGCGTGGATGCGCACGGGCGTCCAGGCAGCCGCGGCAACGATGGCGGTAAACATCACAACGCGGAACAACGGCATCGTGTTTCTCCCCTGCTACGCCCAGCGCGTATAACTTGAGCGTTTTCGCGCAACGGGTGCAGTTGGTGAACCCTGTGATTGCAGTGGCGCTGAAATGTCACTTCATACGATGCCGCTTGCTGCCGAGCAGACATTAGTCGGCGCGGGTCGACCCCAACTTGCAGCCCACTCGACATGGCAATTGCGGTCGCCGTCGGCGTAGAGATGCCTTAACGCGGGGCTCGCCCCCTCCTGTGGATCCGTCTTCCAATGCATCGACTTCATGCTCTAGCCGCCGCGTTCTGCGTCCTGATGCTGCCAGCAAGCGCTTCGGCTGCGCCGGAAACGGTGTTTGAAGGCGTGGCCGGTACCGCGCGCATCGTCGTCGCGATGACGGAGGACAAGGGCGAAGTCGATGGTCACTATTTCTACCAGACGTCGCGGCTCGACATCGATCTTTCCGGCACTGCTACGGGCACAACGCTGACTCTGGACTCGCGAACGACCGGCGATCACCTGCTCTTGAAGCGAATTGGACCGAACCTTAACGGCACGCTGACGACTGCGAAGGCCAGACGCCTTGCCGTAAGCCTGCACCCAGCAGCCGTTCCAGCCGCGCTTCCGGCCGACCTGCCGACCGAACTCAGCGTTTATGAACGTTGGCGTCTTGCTGATCTTCACCTCACACCGCAGCAGGCCGAGACGATCAACGGCAAGACGATCCGGTGGTATCGGGAACCGCTTTCTGGCATCCGCTTATTCCGGATCGAAGGCGGCTATTCCACCGCGGCGATGGTCGCGGTAAACCATACTCTTGCCCGCAATCAATGGCAGAACGTCTCCACCTGGTTCGCGTGCACCGGATCGGACGGCCAGCCCGGCACCGATGTTGCGGAGGCGGACAAGCCCTGGCTCGGGGTCAATCATATGAGCTATGTCTGGACGGCAAGCTGGAGCTGCGCGGGTACCGCGCACCCGGATTTCGGCGCTGATGGCCATAGCTATGACATGGCTACTGGCAGGGAGTTGGTACTGGATACGGTGCTCCCCTTCGGACCGGAATCGGTTCCGGCCCAAGATAGCGACGCGTGGTACAAATATCGCAGCAACCGCTTCGCGCCCAGCGTTGTCGCGTTGCTGAAGCGCTTTCATCCCGAAGAGATGGAGCCGCCGAGCAAAGGAGACGACGACGCATGCGACTATTCTGATCCCGAAGTCTGGGATTTCCCGGCATGGGCGCTTTCCGAAAAGGGGTTGTGGCTCGGTGCATATTTTCCGAGAGCGCAGCGCCCGTGCGACGCGCCAGATTGGGCGGTCATCCCGTGGTCATCGCTGCGTCTCCCACGCGCTACTCTACCATAGGCCTACCCCAGTTGAGCGACGCAAAGCTCTGGGACCGGCGCGGGCGCGTTGCAAAGCCTGACCCCTTCGGGCAGCGGATCGGCGCTCAGATATCCGCGACTGGAGGCCTATGATGTTAGCGATCTTTGCTTTGGCGTTAGGCGCTGCAGCAGTGCCGGGTGCCGGCCGTTGCCCCGGGTCGTCCACGCGAGAAATCGATGCTTGCCTGGCAGGTCGTTTTGACGAGGCCGATGCCGAGCTGAACCGCTATTATCAGGCCGCGATCAAGCGCCTTCGGGAAGAGCGTGAATTCGCATCGGAGCAGATGCTTGTTCGCGCTGAGCGGTCATGGGTGGCCTACCGAACATCCGAATGCGGCGCCGTCTATGAAAACTGGATCGGTGGCAGCATTCGAGGGAGCATGGCACTGAATTGCCAGATACGGCTTACACGCATGCGGACATACACCATCTGGCTCCACTGGCTGACATACATTGACAGCACGCCGCCGATACTGCCGCGGCCTAACATCGAAAGTGTTCTCTCACCGGCTTAGGAGACTCGAATGCAGAGATTTCGTACCGCGCTCGCCCGGCGTACGACCGCCGCCATTCTCGCCGGCGCGTTGGCGCTTGGCCCTTTGCAGGCGCAGGAGCTGCCGACCGACCAACAACTGCAGACCGCGTTCGGCTCGGTGTACAATCACCTAGGCCTGATGGAACATTGCATGGGCAAGGGGTTCGCCACTGCCGTCGACGTCGCCAATACGCGCAAGTCGGTCGTCGCAACGATCGCAGGCATGACCGTGACCCCGAAGGCGTTTTCCCAGCAAGCCGTCGGTCGACGCGGCGACATTGTCGGGCCGCAGGTGATCGGCCTAATGGACTCGAGCAACCCCGCCCGCCCCGAAGAGGTTCGCGAAGGACAGACCATGTCACTGGCCGACAATGCCCGCGCGCAGAAGTCGTCCGAACGCACGCTCTGCAGGCAGATGGCGGAACAGGCTTCGGCCGTGATGGAGGCGGCATCGGGCGCGGCGTCCGATCAATAACGCCAAGGGCGCGCGCCAATGTCCCGCGATCAACTGGGGCCGCCGTCCAAATCACCGACGCATTGCACGTCGGGCTCCGCTTTCGCCATGCGTCGCAACTCCCCGGTCCGCGCGACGATGCCCGGGAAGATCGCGTCGGGGGTGGCCGTGTAGGTCCGAAGAAGTTGCAAGGCCCAGGCATAATGCCGCGCGCCGACTTCGCAGCTGTTGCTGCCGCCATCGCCCTCGCCCCATATTTTGCGCCATCCGGCTTGGCCGTCGCGCTTTAGGATGGCCTGGAAGGTGCCGACCGGGCCTTCGGCGCGAACATATGCAACCGCACCCGGGTCCGCCCAAAGGACCCGAAACGCACGGAAGGTGAAACGCGATTGCGCGCTATCGTCGCCCCCATGGAGCGTCTTGACGATCGCGGTGCGTTCCGAGCTTCTTGGAGCGGGCGTGTGGACAGCGGGCGACGCGGCCAGCGCCGCTGGCGCCAATGCGAGCAGCGTCGCGGCGCCTGCTGAAGAGTAACGGGTCATAGCAACCCAACAATGCGATAGATTAGCTGATCGCGCCAGCCAGCCGCCCGTCGATACGGAGGTCCCTTTCTCGAAAACGATCGGAAAACACGGCGTAATCGCGGAATAGCGATTCACCTGGAATTTGATCGGCAGTGCAAGAAGCTGCGTATTTCGGGTGGTGGCTGTTCCCCGATAAGATGGCGAAACGGGCTCACGACCAGACGCCGGGCCCAAACATCGAACCGAGAACAGCCGCGGCGCAATATATCGGTCTGGACGTTTCACTGAAAGACACATTCATCTCGGTCCGCGAGGACGGGCGGCGGATCTGGCGCGGCAAATGCCCGTCTGATCCTCGGACGCTGACGGAAGTGATCCGCAAGCGCGCACCGGACGTGAGCCGGGTCGTGTTCGAGACTGGCCCCTTGTCGACGTGGTACTACCATCAAGCGTGCCGCCATCGCGGTTGCGCGCAAGCTTTCCGTCATCATGCACGCATGCTGAAATTCGGCGAACGCTTCGAGCGCCCCACGGTCACCGCAGCTTAACCGTGCCCGCACAGGAAATGCCCAACACGCTAACGCTATAACGTCGCTTCTAGCCGACGCGCCCAAATCAATGAACGGGACGCCACATGGAGAATGCAGTAATATGGCCGGGACGGTCGCGGAAGACGCGGGGCGGGCCGTCGCGGACAAGCGCCTCGGCATTGGGGTCGTTGCTCGGATTGAACGTCCATGATTCCGTGCGCTCGTTGTCGAAGACGAAGCCGGCCCGATCGTCGAGGCGGAAGGTGATATAGTCGGTCCAGTGCTGACCACAGGCGACGCCGTTCTGGACGGTAAAGTAGCGCCCTTTGGTTGCGATCGGCGCGTCGCCGTCGAGGAACGGATCGCACTGTCCACCCTCGTCCGCCTTGAGCACGACTTGATCGTTACGGCCGACCGGAAAAAACCGACCGCTCCTGCGCTCGAAGATCATAAGGGGCCGAGCCGGAGCATCACCCGATTTCGCGAGCGCCTCCTTATCTTTGCGACCGATTGCGACGATCTCGAAACTGCGGATTGGCTCTCCTGCTGAAACACGCGCGCTGGCGAGTACCTCGTAGCCCAACGGGAGCTGGGCTTCCATCCCCGCCGGAAGCCTCGACGCGGCGATTGCGCCTGCCGCCGACATTACGACGAGGATTGCTATCGTGTTCCGCATCGGCGTCGAACCTCTTTGGTATATGTTACGGCCATCGCAGAAGCGATCGAGTTTTGGAAAAGCTTCTCATGCTTGTTGGCAGCACCCGGCACGTGACCGCTCGCCCCTTATGGTATCACCGATTTTTTTGTCCGGGTCGCTGATCAGGGTCCGATGATCCGGGATCGGATCAGCGGCAACAAGCGATCGATTGCCTGTCTGGCGGATACGGGGTCCTGTGCAAGCGAGCGAACGGTCAACAGATCGCCATCGCGGATGATGATCGCCGTGGCCCCCGCACGGTCGCCCAGCGGATACCCGCTTACCCAACCCACAGCCGGCGCCACCTCCAGTGCCGTGACGGTGCATCGAGGGCTGCGTGCGCGACAGATCTGTTGCAGATCGGCGATGCTTGTCGTGCCCGACCGAACCCGTTGCTCCGTTCCATCCGCCTGACGACCAATCAGAACGTCAACGACCGGTGCGCCCGCACAATTCGTGCAGAACAAGGTGGCCCGCTGCGGTTCCTCTTTTGCCTCGAAGCCGGAGCCCAACGCCGTGGCAGCCGCCCGACTGAAGCCCGTCAGATCTCTGGTCGCAAGTCCCTGCGCAGCCGCACCGGCCGCTAAGGCGATCATGCCGGCAATGACGACTGTGCCAAGTCGATGACGCATATTCTTGCTTTCCCCGCGCTCGCTCACGCATGCTCGAACGCAATCAGATTAGGTCTGAAGGCCTTGTGGTACCACCCCGGAGTTGCCCTAAAACAGTGGCGAACTACGCGTGGCAGCCTGGCACCGTGCAGGAGAAACGCCTTCGACAATAACCTGCCGGCAAGATCCGCTCCGGGTCGGCAACGGTCTCGTTGGCTTCCCGAAAACAAACGACAATTGAGATGGGGAAAGCGTTCTCGGAATCGATCGTTTGCAGAATTGTGTCCGGATAATGCATAGGGATCTACACGCTGTGTGGTCTACCCCTTCAAATACATCGCCGAAACCTGGACGTCAGAGTCAGACCGGTTCATCGCCAACGCGATGTACCAGATGCTTGGGATAGACACCTGGACAGGAACGGGGGGACTGATGATTGGAAAGCCTTGCATCGCAATGGTTATGCTTGCGGCATCATCCACTGGCAGCGCTCTAGAAGCGGGGGTCATGCCTGTGCCCACTTCGGTCAACGCACTCGGGGGGTGTTGGGAGGGGCAGGGTACGGTGATGGGCAAAGCCGTCGCTATTGCGGTTAACGCCTATCCGATCGTCCAGGATGCGATGCTGGCTGTCGAAGCCGCAAGCAGCGCGCTCGCCGATCCGCAGGACCAGTACGCGGCGCACCTGGTTTTTGGCGGAACCGGTAGGCCGTCCAAAACCGGAGCTGGCCCTATCGTCGGATATTGGGCGGACAGTTTTGGCGGGGCGTCCGCGGTAGCGGGGCGCGGCGAAAGCAAGGCAGACGGGTTCGATATTACTTACCAATATCCGGACAAGGCCTACGTGAACCGCTGACGCATATTAGGCGACCACCTCACTTGGCAGATTGTCACGCGGGACCGCAAATCTGTTGAGAAGCCTTTCGCCAGTTATACGCTTTCCAAGACGGCCTGCCGACCGCTCGCAGGGGGGTAGCTGGCAAGGCGTGTAAGCCTTATACTATTGTCTGGAAGACTTATGCATCGTCCAAACCGATCGTACCCCTCCCGACCATTCTTCATAACGATCGATTCCGAGAACGCTGATGCCGTCTCGACTGCCGTTCCTTTTTGGGAAAATCGGCTAGACGCTAGCTCTCCTTGCGGACGTTCAAGATCAAGCAGTCGTGGACAACTTCATTAAGACGAGGCCGCTGACAATGAGCCCGGCGGCTAGAAGGCGCATCGCGGTCATAGCCTCGCCAAAGATCATGATGCCGACGACGAACGCGTCAACCGCCCCGATGCCGGTCCAAATTGTATAAGCTGTTCCCAGCGGCAGAACCCGCATCGCTGACGCAAAAAGGCCAAAGCTGACCAACATGCCCACCCCAGTAATGATGCTTGGCCAGAACCGTGTGAACCCATGAGATTGCTTCATGGCCGAAGCCCAGACAATCTCGAACAAACCGGCAAAAACGAGTGCAATCCACGCCACAGCAGTCTCCATCGGAGCTGCCGGGCCGTCCCGGACTTCTATCCCCGTATTGGGGTGGGAACGTTGTCACCGCATACCTAAATAATTGTGGCATAACGATATTTCAACGGCGGCTAACAGGCACGACGGAGAGTAGCGACATTGTTAGTTTCGTTAATCGACAGGAATGGGGCCGAGCGGGATCAGCGCAGAGTGGTATCGATGCTTATCCGGAACAACGGTGCAAGGGCTGCTTTATACCGTCGTCACCGGGAGAGCTTCATGATCCGCCGTCACATTGCCGTACTGTTAGCCGGCGCATTCCTGCTCGCACCCGTTGCCCCTCTCACCGCCCAGAACACGGTCCGCTCGATCTCGGCGACCGACAAGGCGCAGGGCACTCAGGTTCATCCGCAACTGCTCGCGCAGTTCGGTGG
Source organism: Sphingomonas sp. CFBP 13714 (assembly GCF_014842205.1). NCBI lineage: Bacteria > Pseudomonadati > Pseudomonadota > Alphaproteobacteria > Sphingomonadales > Sphingomonadaceae > Sphingomonas > Sphingomonas sp. CFBP 13714. Next base: position 6,807 of record NZ_JACYVG010000015.1, on the reverse strand, counting down.
TGCGTATAAGGGGCCGCAGGCCACATTCGTCGAACGCGTCGGCAAGCGCGTGGCGGTCCAGTCCGGCCTGTCGAATGCGGGCAGCGATTTTACCGTTACCCTGCTAGACTCCCCGGTCGAGAACGCCTTCGCCATCCCGGGCGGGTACATCTACGTCACCCGTCAGCTGCTCGCACTGATGACCTCGGAGGCGGAACTCGCCTCCGTGATGGGCCATGAGGTAGGCCATGTCGCCGCCCGCCACGCCGCCTCACGCAACACGCGTGCGACGATCGGCGGTCTGCTCGCTCGTGGCGTCAGCCTCGCTACGAAAAGCGATCTGGCGACCCGCATCGCCGGCACGGGCGCGCAGCTGTACACGCTGAAATACGGACGTGATCAGGAATATCAGGCCGACGCGCTCGGCGTCCGCTACATCACCGCAGCGGGCTACTCGCCCTACGCCTCGGCCGGCATCCTGGCGGCCCTCAATGAATCGACCGGGCTGACGGCCCAGGCCAGCGGCACCACACGGTCTGCGCCGACATGGGCATCGACGCATCCAAATGGCGCCGATCGTGTGCAGCGCGCGGCGGCACTGGCGAAGGCCACCGGCAAGGCGGAGCTTGCAACCACCCAGGATACGGCGTTCCTCCGCATGCTCGATGGCCTGCCTTATGCCGACGGCAAGGAGGGTCGCAAGGTCATCCGGATCGTCACTGTTGGCGCAAGGGACACGATCGATACGTTGAGCCAGCGCATGGCAGTAGCCGACAGCAAGCGCGAACGCTTTATTGTCATCAATGGCCTTCCGGCTGACGAACCACTGAAGCCCGGGACGCTCGTCAAGCTGGTGGTCGCGGCATAGTATCGCTGCCGTAGGAAGCCGACCGGCCCTGATGCGGCGATGTCACTGGCAAATTCTGGCTGCAACCCTAACGTCCGTCGATGTTCATTCTCTACGCCCTGATGCTCGCCGCAGTGCTCCAGCAGACCGCCGCGGGGACCGACCCTGCAGATGTCTCTGAGATCGATGCCATTAGCTGCCGCCTGGACGTCCCTGGTTACATGCGCTTCGCCATGGCGATCGATGGCGAGGAGCAGCTTGCGCGGACGCGGGGATGGAAGAAGATCGCCTCGCCCAATTCGTTCATGGCCGAATATAACCTGCCGAAGCCAATTACCGTCGCGGGGTCATACAGCACGCGCCGGATCGGCTTTACCGGCGACGCCATCCTCGCGGTGCTCGACGTCGCGGACCCCGCCATCGTGGCGCGCGCCGAGAAGATCGACAACAGCATGTCGGCCCAGCCGATGATCGACGCGATGGTGGCCTCTAGTAAGGTGACCCGCGCCCAGGCGGAAGCCGAGTTCCCGTTTCGCAAGTTCCTGGGCGAGCGGATCATGACCGACGTCACCGAACCCGCGGGCAAGGACGGCTATGGCAGCCACATGGTGGTCGCCCGAACGATCTCCAACGTCACCACGCACCCCGGCAAGACACTCTATGGCTGCGCATATCGGTTCGATATGCTGGACAAGGATGGGACATCGCTGTGAGACGGAATTGGCACCGCGCGATCATCGTCTCACTGGCACCGGTCGCGCCGCTGCCGGCGGTTGCGCAACCCTCCGGCATGGACAGCTTCATCGGTACGCTGTCGATCGAGCGAGGCGAGGTCATCCTTACGCGGTGCGATCTGGCGGCGTCGCGCTACCTGCTGCGCGATGTGCCGGAAGCTCAGGCGGTCGCCCGCTATCGCAAGGATGGCCGGCGCGCGTCTGCCGACGTGATGGGCAGCTATAGCGAGGAGGGTGATCGTAACGTCCTGACCGTTGCCGAGTTTCTCGACTATCAACCGGGCAAGTCGTGTCACCTGAGCGACGCACTGGATGCGCTCGCCCCTGCCGACGCCACCTCGACGCAGGGCACGCCTGCCGGCGCGCGTGCCGGCGGCGGCCACGCTACACCTGCCGCGCTCGTTGGCCATTATTACCTCATGGGTGTGATGGAGACTGGATCCGAGCTGTTGCTGCGGCCAGACGGCCAGTTCGACTGGACGTTGAGTTACGGTGCGCTGGACCAGGAGGCGCAGGGCATGTGGCACGTCGAGCGCGACGAGGTCGTGCTCGTGGCGTCCGCACCAAGCGCGCAGAAGCCGCTCTTCTCCTATTTGTCCACCGCGCCGTGGGATGGGGAGACCGAAGACGAACGTCGGCGGCACCAGCGCAACGAGATCGAGGCCACGATCCGCACCCGGTGCCCGATCTTCCCCGAACCATTTGTCTCCGCGGCGCCTCTGACGACCGCCGACAATGCCCCCCTGCCGTCCGCGACGATCCTTCAACAACGCGCCGCCACGGCATTGCGCGCTGCGAACGCTGCCAGGACGAATGCGGAGCTCTTGGCTGCTCGACTGATGTTAGATGCTCCGCCGACCAGCGCAAAGCCAGCTGCCCGGCAGGTGCGACAGGCATTGTCCGATTGGCAGGATGCGCGCGCGCTGGCAATCGAGGCCGTACGTGCGGCGGGCTTGCCGGAACCTACGCTAGCCGATCCGACGCTGCCCGCGGCGTGCACCATGCCGCCAGCCGACGCGGCCGAAAGCGGTACCGCGCGAGCCTCCCCGGGCGTAGCGATCAGGATTTTCGATCCCGCGTCGGACCAGCCCGCACGCAACCTCCCCATCACGCTGCATTTTGCGAATGGCACTAAGAAGAAGCTGGTCACCGGCAGGAGCGGCTTCGCGTTCGCCCCGCGCGGCGCAACGACGAAGGCCGTCAGCGTTACCGTTCACACCGAGGTGCCGATCGCAGGTGACATGACGATCACCTTCGCACCGCTGCAACACGGGATCGTCCGGATCGGCTTCGATCGGCAGCGACTGATGGCGCGCCCGTTCGACACGTTGCGCCTGCGCATCGCGGGCACCGCGCTGGTTATTGAGGGCGCCAAGGGACGGTACGAGCGGCAGCCGTAGAGCAAGATGGGGTGGATTGACCCGCGCCTAGCTCGGTTCGTGCTGAGCCTGCCGAAGATAGCGGACAACGCTTTTAACGCCTCGCAATGTGCAAAGCGGCAGGACCTCCACTCCATCTCCAACCTGAATGACCGACGATTTGAACGGGGTTATGTCGTCTACTCGGATTGGCTATCGGGCTCGGTACATAGGACGGACCCAGATATACTCTAAGCGCCGACCGGTCTGCGCAGGTGGCGCAAAACACCTGTTTGTTGTACAGTCGTGATTGCGACTGGTTTTTCACACATCTGACCGCTGAGGACACTCTGCAGGCCTATATCGAGCCGAAAGCTAAGCCGTTGCTTCCAGCTCGCGTAAGCTGCGGCCCCGCGTCTCTCTTCCTGCGCGCCCGATCAGTACCGCTGACAGCGTCATTGGTACAATCAGCGCGATTGCCGCGCCCCCCATCGTCGGGATCAGCCCAGCGAAGGCGCCCAGCTGGACAGCAACGCCACCAAATTTGCTACTCCCCGCGATAAGCCCTGTGGCACGTCCACGGACGCGTAATGCGTAGTTTTCGGCTGCATAGGGAAGTAGCACGGCGATCAATCCGTTTGTGCCAACCACCAGCAACGCGATCACAGCAATGAGCAGTGGCGGCCAAGCCAGCGTAGGCGCCGGCAGGAGGGCTCCGGTAAGCCCGGCGAGTGTGAGAAGTACAGTGCCGATCAGGGTGCGCTTGCTGCTCCACCGGCTGTAAAGGAAGGCCGCGATCATGATCGTGGGCAGGGCAACGAGTGCTGAGCTGGCGATGATGCCGCTCGCAATCTCGGCACTGAAACCTCGATCCTGCAGATCGGAAGGCAGCCATAGCAGCAAACCGAAGTTGACGAAGCTCCACGACAGGGCGGTTATGACCAAGGCAATGGTCAACTCGCGTTGGTGCGCCGCAACACTATCAGCATCCGCTGGAGGAGCTTGAGGCGCACGCCTGACAATACCGAACTTCCGGGCCATATCCGCCAGCTCAGTATCCATGCCCCGTTCCAACAGGAAACGCGGGGACTCAGGTATCCACCTTGCCATCGCAAGCAGCAGCAAACCGGTTGGAAAGCCCTGCAGCCACAAGCTACGCCAGCCGAACAACGGCTCGAACAGATGAGCGGCGCCACTAGCCGCGAGGTAGCCGCCAACCAGCCCCGTACCGCCAACCAGCACAAGTACCCAGCTTCTGTGCCGCGGAGGCATGATCTCTGCCAACAGCGTGTAGACGACGGGCAGCATGCCGCCGGCCGAGCACCCCATCAGAAAACACATGACCAGGTTCCAGCTGTAGGAAGGCATAGCTCCGCAGATAGAGGTCGAGACGAACAGGATCGTCGACAACAGGATCGACACACGCCGACCGTAGATATCCGCAAGCCACCCCCACAGAAACGAGCCAACTGTGGTCCCTGTAAGGGCAACGAACGGAAGCAGGGCAACGGTCGATTTGGCGAGCCCATACTCGCCACGCATGCCGGGGAGCACGAAGCCAAGCGTTGCTGGCTTCATAGTGTCGATGATGAGCCCAAGGGTAAGCACCAGCAGAACGGCAGCATGCGAGCGCGTCAGAGGGGTATCATCGGGCGCTTCATATGCGATGCCAACGCCTGCCCTGTGATCAGGCCGTTTCTTGGGTAAAGCGCCAAATATAGCTGCCGGCACGCCGATGCCGATCAGCGCCATGCCCAGGTACATCCATCCGTCCATGGGCATACCCGACAGGTGATTGCCCATCCTATGGGCCATCGCGAGCATCGGTAAGTGAAGGGCAACTCCAACGCTGATCGCCGCACAGCCTGCCCAGAAGAGCGGCCAGCGCTCGCCGACCACCGAGTTTCCGCGGCTGCTACTGCCATTCGCCATTCATTTCCCCCCACCAGCAGTAGCGACATACGCTGCACGGCTTGCCTGCCGCAAGCAGAGCATCTGCCGGCGGGCACGTTGCGGCTCATGGCTTGCCGATTGGCTTTCAGCCTTGCGGCTCGCCAAACTGAGCGTCCAGAAGTGGGCGTTTTCGACCGATTCCTCTTCCCGATCGGCGTGATGTTTTGGAATGAGAAGTGCGGCAGATTGAGCGCAGACTACGGTCGTTATCAAATAGTGAAACCGCTTGATCACCGCGAACCGTGTCCTATCTAGAAAGCGCGGGCCGGGCCCCTCTGACAATTTCCCTCGGGTGATTGTGATGTCGGACCGCATCGGGTTATCTCGATATAGGCCTGGCCGCTTTGCCTCCTGTCGTCGTTGATGATCCCAGCTTTCGATCACCGATTGAAAAGAGGCTCTGAGCATGGAAACGAACAGACCGGCACAGCTCCATCAGAAGTTGGACGAGCACGCGCGTATCGCGATGGCGCGCCGAACCCCGGCTTCTCCAATTGCGCTGCAATTGTAGCGCTTTGAGTTGGGCCTGAAAGGTCGCTTGTGCGCGCCACCCGCGAGATACCTGCCCTCCTGACCGCTAATTCCGCCCCACGTCATCACGTTTGTTAGAGGTCCCCATGCCTGAGCTGCTTTCCTTGTTATTCCTCGGTACGCCTGTCTGGATGTGGCTGGCATTTCTCGGCATCGTCGCAACGTTGCTGAGATTGCCAGTATTGCGGTGTTAATTATCAGAACGGTGTAGAGGATTGGGATCTGTTGCAGCAGAATATAAAACTGCTCCACCCGCAAGTCGGCCTGTAGTGCAGCAGGTACGTGGCGCGTTAGTCTCACCAGTTTTACCCCGTTAAATACGAGCACCGCGACTCATCTGATTTTAAGATATTTGCGTCTTTAAGCCTGCGAAGGTGGCGCAACCCATGTGCCAGCTACGCCATATAATGGCGTTTAGGACTACCGAGCCTACCCTCCTCGCCAAGTCTCTGACGTATCATCCTCTTCCACCACTTTGTTAATGAGAGACTTGGAGCCGGCATTTCCAACTAGTCGACTCATCTCGATTGCTACCTCCGGCGTCATAAATACAACAGTGCCATCCGGTGCTTCTATAAAGACATGGCCATCGTTTACCCAGACTTTGCGGGAGGGACCATAAGGTACTGGTGGTGCCATTAAACATTCCGGTCAGATAGGCGTTGACAGATATGCACAATCATACCCTCTGGAGTACGCCAATGCCTTGATCTATGCTGTATTCAGCGGCGCGTCAGGCACGTCAAACATGCCCGTGCTGCCTTTCAATTTTTGAGACAAATATTGAAGCCTGTGGTCGCTGCAGACAAGGGGCATTGCCCCACCCTGACCGAAATCGGTTATTTTATGAGTTATCACACACGCTACGCATTCAAGGTGGGTGGGGGGCAGCTGGTGGGGGGCGACGCATTATCCCCAGCGTTGCGTTGGAGCTATAGCCGCCTCTGAACACCGCCCAATTCAAATATCTCGCTGATATGGTAGATACGGCTTATCGGAGGTTTAGCCGTGATCCAGTCAGATACATCTGTAGCAAAGAGATACGCTTATTCGTATGTTCGCTTCAGCAGCCCCGAGCAGATGAGCGGCGATAGCATCAGGCGCCAGACGGCGCTGGCTGCTTCTTATGCAGATGAGTTCTCCCTCATTCTCGACGATCGCCTTACATACAGAGACTATGGTATATCCGGTTTCCGGGGTCAGAACTCTGCGTCAGGGCGCCTTGGAGATTTTCTTGCGGCAGTTTCTGTAGGGATCGTACCACAAGGCAGCCTTTTGCTCGTCGAGAATCTTGACCGACTGAGTCGAGAAAGCGCTTTGAATGCTCAGAGTTTGCTGACACAAATCGTTCTTGCTGGGATAACGATTGTCACACTATCCGATCGGCGAACTTACTCGATCGATG
>NZ_JACYVG010000014.1:0-48990 GCF_014842205.1 Sphingomonas sp. CFBP 13714 | reverse complement strand
TTGCTGGGATAACGATTGTCACACTATCCGATCGGCGAACTTACTCGATCGATGAGTTGCGTCGAGACCCGATGGGCTTGATATACGCGCTGATAAACTTTATCCGCGCAAATGAAGAAAGCGAGTTAAAGTCATTCAGAGGAAAGGCAAGTTGGAGCGCGAAAAGGGCGATCGCGGGGTCCGAGCCGATTACGTCCAGCTGTCCGAGATGGCTGGAGCTAAATAAAAATGACAAAGCATTTTCAATAATACCAGCGAGGGCAGAGGTAGTCAGAGACATATTTAGACTTGCTCAAGAGGGTGTATCTAATACCAAAATCGCGGAAATGTTTAACCGCGATAAGGTGCCAGCTTGGAAGTCAGATAGTCTATGGACGCGCGACAAAGTGGGTTGGATTGCCAGATCAAGCGCTGTTGTAGGGACCTTTGTTCCTCATGTCATAGAATGGAAAGACGGGAGGCAGACCCGCGTACCTTGCCCACCTATACGTGGATACTATCCTGCTATCATATCAGTGGATACGTTTCATAAGGTACAGATTGGTCGCCTGACCAGTAACTGGGCTGGTCATGGTAGTGTTAACTACATACTGAATCAACTTGCGGTATGCGAATATTGCGGCAGTTTGATGATTGTTAGTCCATCAGCCCCGAATGGCCCGAGCATTATATGTTCGGCATCCGTAGCTGGAACTGCAGCCCATTATGCGCCCATCGCCTATGGCCCCGTTGATGCCGCTCTTCGCCAAGGCCTATCGACAATCTTCAGCGCCTGCGACATTAGCGCGCCTGGATATGGCCGAAGCAGGAGACTATCCGTAGCTCAAAACAATGTTGATCGAGCCAGGCGCGAGCTTCACGCGGTCAGCCTCAGCCCATCTTATACAGATCGATTGAAAGAGATGCGCTATACCGTTGATCTATTAGAGCAGGACCTTTTAGATAAGGCGGATATGTATCAACACTCAGCGACCATCAGACTAGAGAACCAACTCTCTGAGGTCATCGAATACCTTTCGATAGGTCACAATGACAAAAAGTCATCCATTGCCATAAACAAAATGATGAGAGTTATATTCGCCAAGGTAGTTGTCAGTTCTAAAACAGGGCATATCGACTTATATCATAAGGATGGAAGGGCCCATCGTGTAGTGACATAGAGCCATGTCGCTATACGCTTTTGACCCAAGGGAATTGCAATATATTGTGATGTAATGTGTTATCCGTATTATTGACATAACTATTTTAGACTATGATTTTTACTACAACGTCAATGTAAATAGTATATGTCAGCAATGCATCTCTTAGTTTTATAAAATAGCTTCTGGCTATGAGCTATCTCAAGACCGACGATACAGATCCATAGTTTGTACAAATCGTCAGTCGATTTAAAGGCCTCTTATGCCATTATAGCCCATACGAGTTTTAGGGGAAGTGGCTATGTCGTCGGCCTTACATAAACAAAACCAGATTTCCCAATGACTTGAGGAAGAGGCGATTGCGAGGGCTGCATCGACAAAAAGTATAGATCCTGCTGAGCGAGATCAATATTTAATTCGTGCAGAGCATTATGCTGACTACGCTTGGAGTCTTGCAGAAACGAACGATCACGCATTTATTCCTTCGGTAATCTGGCATCCAAATTTACACGGGGCCGAGCAAATTTCAGGATAGGACAGGGTCCAGCTTACGTGAGCGTATCGTTTTATAGCCTTGGTGCGGCTAATTGGTATAAAGACTTAGCTATTTTATATTTTTGGCATCGCAGCGTTATTTAAGGAGGGCGTTGATTAATTTCGCGTTCTGCACCGAACTAGGTTGTCATCGTAGATAATTCTCCTAAATGGCAAACCTTAGTGGAGCATAGAATGACTGATGAGAATATCCAGCTGAACGCTGTCGAGCTTGCCGCCGAGTTGACGATTGCGTGGTTGTCTAATTCTAATACCCGAACATCCGCCGATGAGGTTCCAGCGTTTCTCGCCCGGATGCATTCGAGCGTTCAGTCTCTGATGAGCGGCGCTGAGGGGACAGACGCTCCTGCTACTGGCGCGCAGGATCATTCACCCGCAGTTTCGACGCGAAAGTCTTTGGCGAACCCCGACTTCATCGTCAGCATGGTTGATGGAAAATCATACAAAACTCTACGTCGCCACCTTTCAAAGCACGGCATGACGCCAGAGGAATATCGCGTGCGGTATAACCTAAAAGACGATTATCCTATGGTTGCCCCAACCTATTCGGAAGCTCGCCGTGCGATGGCCCACAGGATTGGCCTGGGAACCGTCCGCAAGGGCGATGGCACGTCACCAAAGGCTGCGGCAAAATCAAAAAAGCCAAAAGCGGTACCCTCCGAGTAAGTGCAAGCTGGCCTCCTTATAGGGGCCAGCTTTTGCCGTGCATTACAGCCAGGGCATTCAACGTATGATTCCCGTTTAGCCTCTCCATCGGTAGAATGGAGCATGGCTTGCAAGATTTAGTAGGATCTTAGTCATTCGAGAGTTCGAGGTATCTACTCGAACGTTGGTGTATGATCGGTATCAGCCCAAGCGCCTTTGAGCGGTTGCTGCAGCTGCCCCCCTGTCGGAAAACACATCAGACTGTCCGAAAACTGCGTGATGGATTCCCGTCAGGTTTCGTATCCGGTATGATCGGGCATGGGCTACATCGAACGTCAATCGCGCGATCAAATGCTGCTGCTGCCAGCCTCGGTCGATGACTATGTGGCGGCAGACAACGCGGTGCGTTTCATCGCGGCCTTCGTCGACGATCTGGATCTGGGGGAACTTGCCTTTGACCGCTTTCGGCCAAAGGCGACGGGCCGACCCGGCTACGATCCCGCGGATCTGCTGAAGCTTTACCTCTACGGCTATCTCAATAGGGTCCGCTCAAGCCGATGCCTGGCGGCGGAAGCCGGGCGCAATCTCGAAGTGATCTGGCTGCTGGGCGGCCTGCGTCCCGACTTTCGCACGATCGCGGATTTTCGGCGCGTGAACCGGCCAGCATTCAAGCCGCTGTTTCGCGCCTTCGTGCTGCTGTGCCGTAAGCTCGATCTGTTCGGGCGGGAACTGGTTGCCGTGGACGGCACGCGCCTCAAGGCGGTGAACAGCCGCAAGCGCAACTTCACGCAGCAAAAGCTGGCCGGATGGATCAAGCTGGCCGACGAGCGGATCGAAGAGTATTTGGGACGGCTTGATCGGGCCGACCGCGCGGAAATCGAGGCGCAAGGCGCGGCGCGCCGTGCGGCCACGCTCGAGGCGAAGCTCGCGCGGGTGCGAACACGGCGTGAGCTGCACCAGGCGATGCTCACCGAACTTGTCGCCAGCGGTGAGAGCCAGCTGTCACTTACCGACCCTGATGCCCGGGGGATGGCGATGCACCCCAAGGTCGGGGTGGGCTACAACGCACAGGTCGCGGTCGATGCCCGATACAAGCTGATCGTCGAGCAGAACGTCACCAATTCGGGCAGCGACCTTGGATTCCTGGCCCAGACAGCCGGTGCCGCGCGTGAGGTGCTGGGCGTCGAACGTATCGATGCAGTCGCTGACAAGGGCTACTACAAGGGCGAGGACATCGCTGCCTGCGAGGATATCGGCGTCGTGCCCTATGTCGCGCGGCCGCAGCGCGGCTCGGCGGTTGCAAGCGGCTATTTCAACAGAACCGAGTTTCGCTACGACCCGGAGGCCGACTGTTACGTCTGCCCGAGTGGTGATCGCCTTGATCCTTATGCCCGCACCCGCAAGGACGAGCATATCGCCATCCGCTATACCAATATGCGGGCCTGCCAAACCTGCTCCCTAAAGCCGCAATGCACTTCGGGCTCCCGGCGAACTATTGATCGCTGGGAAAACGAGGCTGTGCTTGAACGCATGGCCGAACGACTTGTCGCGAGGCCCGATATTCTCGACAAGCGACGCGAGACGGTCGAGCACCCGTTTGGATCAATCAAACAGTGGATGAACCAGGGTGCGTTCCTCATGCGCGGGCTCGCCAACGTCAACGCCGAGTTTAGCCTGACGGCGCTCGCCTACAACCTGCGGCGAGCCATCAACATCCTCGTCATTCCCGCCCTGCTCCGCGCCGTGCAGGCCTGAAAAGGCCGGACATCCATTTCTCAAGAGAATATCGCGCTGACGATGCCCAATGTGAGGGATTTGGCCCGCCGACGAGCGATCCAATCCAGAAATTCTGCCTCGAGCGCCCTCCAGGGCAGCGCGCGCCTAACGGCATGGCCATCCCGGAGTTCTCGGACGGTCTGACATGTTTTTCGACAGGGTCCAGCTGTAAAGGCAGCAGAGATTATGCGTACGTGGTATGGCTCGTACTCCACCCTTCCCACAATTTTACAAGATACCCTGTCGGAATGAGAAAGCGTGCGACAACCTCACCGAGAGGGTTTTTCGTCAGGTGAGCGGCGACGCCTTTACGGTATGCGTTCCAAACCGGCACCGTTGCTTGCTTTCAAGCTTGCTGAGTCGATTTCTGAAATTTGCGAATGGCCGTTCACCAGAAGCCCAACAGTCACGGCCGCCTCATCGAAAGACGGCTTCGTCCCACTTCTCGCCACCCATGCGGCCCCGTCGGCGACGACATGCCTACATGAACAAACGGCCGAAGTTGGGAAGGCCGGAAGAGCCTGCTAATGTCTGCTTGTGTGAAGGAAATCGGGCACCGGCAGGTGTACGATATCCTCCAAAGCAGGAAGCCGCGGGCCGCGGATGCTGGCCTATGGGGTTTTCGGTTTTCGCCCTGGTTTGAGGCGCGTGCAACAGCTGCCCGGGCGGGCATCTGTGGGCTGGAAGAAGGCCGTCTGGCGCTGGGTTTGGCTTGGATTCTGGCTTCGACGAAGGCGTGAGATGTTGGTCGGCACGCGGAGCGGCATCGTCGACGCGAGCGTCATTATGGCCGGAAGCGCACAGGCTGCGTGGCGGAATGCAGGTGAACCATGCCGGGTCATGGCGCGGTGGTCCCGGTCGGGTCGGTGGCATGCGGCGGTGCGCGGGGCTGGCGCCAGCGTTCGAAGGTCTCGATGATGAGCATGCGTCCGCCACAGCATGGGCACGGCGGGCGGGCATCGTCGGGTTCGACCGGCGCGACATCGGCCACGGGCGGGACAATACCGAGCAGTTGGCGGGCGTGTTCGAGGTGAGCCTTGCGGGTGGCGCCAGCGAGCAGGCCGTAATGGCGGATGCGGTGGAAGCCCTTCGGGAGAACGTGGATCAGGAGGCGCCGGATGAACTCGTCAGCGGCCAGCGTCATCAGCTGCTGCCGGTCGGCGACATCGTTGCGGTAATTCTTGTAGCGTAATGTCACCCCGGTCTCGTCGAAGCGGACGAGGCGGCTTTTCGAGATGGCGACCCGGTGGGTGTAGCGCGACAGATAGGCGAGCACCGCCTGCGGTCCCGCGAACGGCGGTTTGGCATAGACGACACAGGTCTTTTTGCGGACCGGGGACAGGTGTCGCAGGAAGGCGCGGCGGTCGGCGAGTGCCGCAAGACTGCCGAAGAAGCCGAGCCGTCCCGCCTCGTACAGCGCCATCAGCCGGGTCAGGAACAGGCGGCGGAACAGCTTGCCGAGCACACGCACCGGCAGCAGGAACGCGGGGCGTGACGACACCCAGCGGTTGCCGTCCGGGGACAGCCCGCCGCCGGGTACGATCATGTGGATGTGCGGGTGGTGGGTCATCGCCGACCCCCAGGTATGAAGGACCGCGGTGATGCCGATGCGGGCGCCGAGATGCTTCGGGTCAGCGGCGATGGTCGTCATCGTCTCGGACGCCGCCTGGAACAGCAGGCCGTAGACTGCAGCCTTGTTCTGGTAGGCGATGTCGGCGACCTCGGCCGGCAGGGTGAAGACGACGTGGAAATAGCCGACCGGAAGCAGGTCGGCCTCGCGCTCGGCAAGCCATGCGCGCGCGGCCGCACCCTGGCACCGGGGACAATGCCGGTTGCGACAGGAGTTATAGGCGACCCGCCAGTGTCCGCAGTCGGTACATGCCTCGGTGTGGCCGCCGAGCGCAGCGGTGCGGCAATGTTCGACAGCCGACATGACCTTGAGCTGGTCGAGGCTCAGATGCCCGGCGTGGGCAGTCCGGTATGCAGGACCGGCAGCACGGAAGATGTCGGCGACCTCGAGCGAGGTGCGCATCGCGCGCTCGCCCGGCGGGTGGCTTGCCCTCCATCAGCGCCATCAACCGGTCAAGCGGACCGGTCACGGCATGGATCGTGCGCGTGGCGACCTTGGTATAGAGCGCGGTCGTTTCGAGCTTGCTGTGCCCGAGCAGCACCTGGATGACGCGGATGTCGACGTCCTGCTCGAGCAGGTGGGTGGCGAAACTGTGCCGCAGCGTGTGCGGGCTGACGCGCTTGCGGATCCCGGCCGCCTCGGCAGCCTCATGAACGGCGCGGTGGAGCTGTCTGGTTGAGATCGGATCGGTGTAGCTGCGCCCCGGGAACAGCCAGCCGTGCGGCAACAGGACACTGCGCCGCTTGCCCTCGCGCCACCAGAGCCGGAGCAGTTCAAGCAGTTGCGGCGACAGCATCGCGTTACGGTCCTTGCGGCCCTTGCCCTCCTCGATGCGGATCAGCATGCGCTTGCTGTCGATGTCGTCGGCTCTGAGGTGTGCGACCTCCGACACCCGCAATCCGGCGCCGTACGCGACGCCCAGCACGGCGCGGTACTTGATGCCCGGTGCCGCCTCGAGCAGCCGCCCTACCTCCTCGACGCTCAGCACGTCGGGCAGCTTCCGGGGACGAGGCGCGAGGACCAGCCTGCGCGACAGGTCGGGCCGGTCGAGCGTCACGCCAAACAGGAACCGCAGCGCCGATACCGTGGCGCCGATGACGGCCTCTCCGACACCGTGCTCGCGCTGGTGAAGCTGGAAGCGCCGTACGTCCTCGGCAGTCGCGGTCTCCGGCGAGCGTCGCAGGAACGCCGCGAAGGCGCGAACGTGGCGGACATAGTCGTGCTGGGTACGCGACCGCATTGAGCGCATCGCCATGTCGTCGAGCATCCGCTGGCGCAGCGGCGTAACGGACTGTTCGGTGGGTAGAGTCGCCATGGAGAGTTCCTCTCGTTGAAGGAACTCCATCGTCTCCCGCCGCTGCCGCAGAACCAAACCTCAGCGCCGCTGCGCTACCTCAACCGCCACCACCACTGCCGCGCAGCGGCTTCGTGCAATGGGTCAACGCCTAGGGGTGGCGTAGTGTCGTCGAAAGCACGAAGTTGCGGATGGGAATGGCAGCCGCCTGACTGTTGGCGCCCAAAGCCGCCCTTTGGATCACCGAGAAGGCCTGGGTTAGATCACGGACCAGGCGGACTTTTCTTTTTCGCGTTTTAGCCGCAAGGAACGGCTAGATGGCTCTCTCACCCGACTATTATTCTGTTCTAGGGGTGCCCTCGACGGCAAGTCGCGACACTATCCACGCCGCGTGGAAAGCGCTGCTCCGTCAATATCACCCCGATGCCAATCATGGAGCGGACGTTTCTGCTCGTGCAAAAGAGATCAACGAGGCGTATTCCGTTTTGGGGAAGAAGGAAGCACGCGCCGCCTATGATCGGTCGCAGATCAGGCCGTCTGCCCACCGATCGACTACGGACCGCCCGTTTCACCCCAGGAAAGCCGGCAGACGCCCGATGCGACCTAGCCCGTCGATGCAGCCCAGCGATAGCTTCTCGCAGCCGCTACAGCCCAACGAATGGCTGATGGGCCTTTTCCTGCTGATCCTTACCGCCGCACCGATCGCTACAATCCTGGTTCTGTGGAATGAGGAATCCGGATTGGCACCTACGGTTCGACGTAGCGTCACCGCTCATCCCGTGCCCAAGCCACCTGCAAAAGCCGTCCGCAGCTCATCGGGCACAAAACTCGGCCTTCGACAGCCTGCTTCTTAAACTATTGCCCAGTCGCGACATTCGAGTTCGCAGGGTCAGGCGCCAAAAGTCGTCGTAACGCGGAGATGAACAAGCGGCCGAAGTTGGGAAGCTGGGAAGGGGGCGGGGACGTCTGCTTCTTGGTCGACGTGTTGATGGGTGGGGCCGGTACCGACTGGTCCCGCCAATCACTGCTTCGGGGTGCTGAGATTACGCGGATCCAGCAGCCGTCTTCAAGTTTTTTCCGGTTCGTCCGTCCTTCAGGAACTTCGAGGCGGCCTCGCCAGCCATTTCGCTTTTATACTTTTATGTAGCCTTGCCGACGGCGTTCCTATCGCGCGCGCGCCTACCGGTGCGTTCGTTGTGGCATGGATGGCAAACCAAATCGCATTTTGACATCTCGTCCAGTATTGCAACGTCAGAACAGCCTTGAGACACCATATCCGAAATGTTGGCGCGTTTATCAGTGCCTGGCCGGTGGTCGCACTCCAGCGGTTTATCAAGTTTGCTTTGGTGCTCGTTGCAATCCGAACAGCGGCCGCCTCGACGGTCAATTTCGGCCTGGCGGGTCTTCTCAGCACGACCCTTCGATGTCAGCGTAACCATGATCACGATCTTAATTGGGACGCGTTAATAACCCGTTTTCGGCGCTGACTGATATCTCGGCTTAAGAATTGGGCGGCAGCTTTTAGCGGGCTCAGCCATTCCGCGGATGGTAGGCGGATAGCGGCAAAGTTCCCAAACCTTGCCGCTCCGACCGTCGCTACTGTAACATGAACGAGCGGACGAAGTTGGGGGACTAGAGAGGGGTTCTGAACGACCGCAATTGGGTCGTTTAGTCGTCGAACTCGAATGCAAGGTGTGTCAAAAATCGGCGCTTATAGATTTATGCCTCGGATCCTTCGATTTCACGAAGTTTATCGCACGCGATCTTTGCTGCTTCTCGGACATGCTTTTGGCAAGCGGCAGCCGCTCCTGATGAATCCTGGCGTTCGATGAGATCGACCATTCCTGCTAGCCGTTTGAGCCCAGAAGCTTGCCGTCCAACGACCGATAGCGTCATCGCGCGTAACTGACTGATCCGACTGTTCAATCGTTGGACGATTTCCCAGGCGATGAGGTGTCCGCCTGTCTTGAAGATGATCTCGTAGAAACAGGTCGTCGCTCTTAACGCTCCAATCGCACTACGCTGTTCATGGGCAACGGCAATATCCGCCAGTGCCGACTTCAGTGCCGAGACGGTCACCTCTGTAGCGACGCGAGCGCACGCCGCGACCGCGGACGATTCGAGCTGGATGCGAATGTCGTAAATCTGTTCCGCCTGGTCGATCGTGATGATCCCCAAGCGCGGTCCCGACGGTGTTCCCTCAACAAGGCCTTCGGACTCGAGATTGCGAATAACCTCGCGGATCACCGACCGGCTTACCCCCAAGCGCTCGGCTAAATTGCGTTCCACCAAGCGTTCGCCAGGGCTGATTCGGCCTTCGAGAATAGCATCGCGAACGCGGTCGAGCGCGATCAGGCGCAGGGTCTGCGGCCGGGATTCGATCCGGTCCAGCATGTTTACGTCGTCATTCTGCATCAGCGTTGTTCCCTCAAAGATCACCATAAATGAACAATTGCCATTGTCCAATCAGGTGGTATACCAACAGACACCATACAGGCAGGAGGGTTGCTAGACATGGCATTAAGCATTCGAAAGATCGTCTCGTACGTTGAAGAAGTGCGTACCGAAGGCGGCAAGGAAGCCGGCACCCCGGTTACCACCGTCATGGTTGCAGCCGTTCTTCAGAACCCATGGGCCGGACGAGGCTTCGTCGAAGACCTTCAGCCCGAGATCCGCGCGTGCGCGTCCGACCTTGGTGCGCTGATCGTCGACCGGCTGATCGCGGCGATCGGCGGGGCGGACCGGATCGAAGCCTATGGCAAGGCGGCGGTCGTTGGCGCCGCTGGTGAGATCGAGCATGCCTCGGCGTTGATCCACACGCTGCGCTTCGGCAACCACTATCGCGAGGCGGTCGAGGCAAAGTCCTATCTGAGCTTCACCAACAAGCGTGGCGGGCTGGGAACGTCGATCCAGGTGCCAATGATGCACAAGGACGATGAGGGCCAGCGCTCGCACTACATCACCGGCGAGTTCTCGATTTCGGACGCCCCGCTTCCTGACGAGATCGTCGTCGTTCTGGGTGCGGCGGATGCGGGGCGGGTCCATCCCCGTATCGGGAACCGATATCTCGACCTGGAAGCTATCGCAGCCGAAAAGGCAGCGCGGCAGGCGTCGTGATGGCTTGCGTTCCCGACACGGTGAACGTGCCACTGTCCTACGACGATAGCGGCGGCACGGGGCCTGTGGTCGTCCTCATTCACGGTGTCGGGCTGTCTCGTGGAATGTGGGCGGCGCAGGTGCCGCTACTCGAGACAGAGTACCGCGTCATTGCCGTCGACATGCTTGGTCATGGCGATAGTGCGCGCCCTCCCGAAGATGCCGGTCTAGATAGCTTTGCCGATCACATTGTCGCGGTGCTGGATCATGCGGGGGTCGATCGGGCGACCTTTATCGGGTTCTCGATGGGGGCACTTGTCGCGCGCGCCGTGGCCTTGCGTCATCGCAGCCGGGTCGAGGCTCTCGTCCTTTTAAACGGCGTGTTCGATCGCTCGCCAGACATACGCTCGACTATCATGGCCCGTGTCGCCGATGTCGCCACAGACGGTCCAGCCGCGAACATCGATGGCGCGATCGAGCGATGGTTCAGCCCGGCGTTCCGCAACGTGAATGCTAGGTATATTGCGGACCTGCGCACGAGCTTCGTAGCCAACGACCCGGCCGGGTATGCGGTGGCCTACCGGTTGTTCGCAACCGAGGATTGCTATGGCGATGCGGAGCTGTCCACCATCAACGTTCCGACCCTCGTCGCGACCGGCGAATATGACATTGGCTCGACACCGGCGATGGCAAGGTCTTTGGCCGCGCGCATACCCGGCGCGGTCTGCCGGGTCGTGGAGAATGCGCGGCATATGATGCCGGTCGAAATGGCAGATGCGACCAACGCCCTCCTGTTGGATTTCCTGGCTACGATCGGGTGTCACCAACCCTCCTTGGGAGATTGAAGATGACGACCACCACGTTCCAGATGCTCGTGGGTGGGCAATCGGTCCCTGCCGTCTCGGGCGCGACCTACACCTCCCTCAACCCGGCGACAGGAAAGGCATGGTCTACGCTTCCTGACGGCGATGCGGCGGACGTCGATCATGCTGTGCGTGTTGCCGATGCCGCTTTCCGTTCAGACGAATGGCGCCGGCTGACTGCCAGCGCGCGCGGCAAACTCCTTCGGCGCCTTGGTGATCTAGTTGCCGAACATGCCGTCGAACTCGCAGAACTCGAAACCCGCGATAACGGGAAGCTAATCCGAGAGACGCGCGGCCAGCTCGCCTACCTGCCGGAGTTCTTCCACTACGCCGCGGGCCTGGCCGACAAGCTCGAGGGCAGCACGCTGCCGATCGACAAGACCGACATGTTCGCCTTCACCGTCCACGAGCCGCTTGGCGTCGTCGCTGCGATCGTGCCCTGGAACAGCCCGCTCTATCTGACCGCGATCAAGCTCGCGCCGGCGCTGGCGGCAGGCAATACATTGGTGATCAAGCCTTCCGAGCATGCATCGGCCAGCATCCTGCGCTTTGCCGAGCTAGTTGCGCTCGCCGGCTTTCCCGATGGCGTCGTCAACGTCGTGACGGGCTTCGGTGCAGGCGCAGGCGCGGCGTTGACGCGTCATCCGCTGGTTCGTCGTGTCGCTTTCACTGGGGGGGCCGCCACAGCGCGACATGTCGTACGAGCCACAGCGGAGAATTTCGCGAAGCTGTCGCTTGAACTCGGTGGCAAGTCCGCAAACATCGTTTTCGCCGACGCAGGTATTGGAAGTGCGGTGAATGGGGTCGTGGCCGGTATCTATGCAGCTTCCGGTCAGAGTTGCGTCGCAGGATCGCGGTTGCTGGTCCAGAACGGCATCTATGACAGGTTCGTCGCCGCGCTGCGCGAGCGCATCGCACGGATCACGATCGGCGATCCGCTTGACCCGTCTTCGGACATGGGACCGATGGCAACGGAACAGCAGCTCGGTGTCGTCGAGACAATGGTCGCGCGTGCCCGTGAGCAAGGCGTGACCGTGCTAACCGGCGGCAAGCGCCCCGAGGGTCACCCCGGCTGGTTCTACGAACCGACGCTGCTCGAATGTGGGTCCGTCGATCTCGACATCGTCCAGAACGAGGTGTTCGGGCCGGTCGCAGCAATCATGCGCTTCAGCGACGAAGACGAAGCGATCCGTTTAGCCAACGGAACCGAGTACGCATTAGCGGCCGGGATCTGGACACGCGATCTCGCACGCGGTCACCGGATGGCGCGCGACGTCCACGCCGGGATTGTCTGGGTGAACACCTACCGAGCCGTGTCGGCGATGGCGCCGATCGGCGGCTATGGCGCCAGCGGCTACGGCCGTGAGGGCGGTATCCACTCCGTCCTCGACTACACCGAACTCAAGACCGTGTGGGTGAACCTGTCGGATCAACCGATGGGCGACCCGTTCGTGATGCGATGAAGGAAAGAGACATGACTGCAAGTTCGATCGATCCCGCCGAGTTCCGCACCGCGATGGCCGGCTTTCCCAGTGGCGTGACGGTCGTCACAACGCTGGATACGGAAGGCGCGATCGCCGGGTTCACCGCCAGCGCGTTCAGTTCGCTTTCGCTCGATCCGGCGCTTGTGCTGGTCTGTCCTGCGCTGACGTCGGCAACATACCCCCATCTCGTCAGCCGTCAGAGCTTTGCGATTCACATCCTTGCGGCCGGGCAGCAGGACCTTGCCATGGCATTCGCATCGAAGGGCACTGAGAAGATCGCCAGTCTGGACTGGACGCTCAGCGAACTGGGCAACCCGGTATTGCCGGGCGTAGCCTGTGTCATCGAGTGCACGCTGTGGCGCGAGTACGAAGGCGGCGACCATGCCATCGTCATCGGCGCCGTCCAGCGTATCGGTCTCACCGATAGCCCCGTCCTCATCTACCACAAGGGCAGCATGACGGATCACCCCTCGCCGGTGCTGGAGGCGGCATGACGTTGTATACGCTTCATCCGTTCCGCGACCGTGCGTTGATCGACGGCCGGTGGGTCTCTGCGACGGGGCAGGGTAGTGCGGTGTACGATCCGGCGACAGGCGAGATCATTGCTTCCGTGCCGGATCTCGGGCGGCAGGAAGCCCAGCTGGCAATCGCGGCTGCCGAACGTGCGCTCGTAGGTTGGCGTGCCCGACCGGCGGGAGAGCGCGCGGACATCCTCATGCGCTGGTACGCGCTCATGCAGGACCACCGCGATGCGCTTGCCCAGATCCTCACGGCGGAACAGGGCAAGCCGCTCGCCGAAGCTGCGGGGGAGATTCTCTACGCCGCAAGCTTCCTGCGCTGGTATGCGGAAGAGGCGCGGCGCGTCGATGGGGAGATCATCCCAGCACCAAAGGCCAGCCAGCGCATCCTCGTCTGGCACGAGCCCGTCGGGGTGACCGCCGCGATCACGCCGTGGAACTTCCCCGCGGCGATGATCACGCGCAAGGTAGGCCCCGCGCTTGCAGCTGGCTGTACGATGATCTTGAAGCCGGCGCCCGAGACGCCACTGACCGCGCTCGCACTCGCCGCGCTCGCAGAGGAGGCAGGTGTCCCAGCAGGCGTCTTCAATGTCGTGACGGGCGATGCCCCCGCGATCGGCGGCGCACTGATGGACAGTCCGGTAGTCCGCAAGGTGTCGTTCACGGGATCCACGCCGGTCGGTCGCATGCTGTTCGCACAGGCGGCGCCTACGCTGAAAAGGCTGTCACTCGAGCTCGGTGGGAACGCACCGTTCATCGTGTTCGATGACGCCGACCTCGATGCGGCGGTCGACGGTGCGATGCTGGGCAAGTTCCGGAACGCCGGCCAGACGTGTGTCTGCGTCAACCGCTTCCTGGTCCAGGACTCCGTACACGACCGTTTCGTCGAGATGCTGCGGGAGCGGATCGCGAAGCTCGTGGTAGGACCCGGAACGGATCCTGACACTACGATCGGCCCCCTCATCAACGAAAAGGCCGTGATCAAGGTGGAGGATCATGTCGCTGACGCCGTGCGTCGCGGCGGTCGATTGGTGGCGGGGGGCAAGCGGGGGGAAGGTCTTTTCTATCCGCCTACGCTGATTGCGGACGTCCCCGCCGATGCAGCGATCGCGCGGGATGAAACCTTCGGTCCGCTCGCGGGCGTCATACGGTTCACGGACGAGGCGGAAGCGATCCGTCTAGCGAACGATACCGAGTTCGGCCTGGCGGCCTACGCCTATACGCGAGACATTGGCCGCGCGATGCGAGTGGCCGGTGCGCTCGAGTACGGCATGGTGGGTTTGAACGAAGCGGCCATCTCCACCGAGGTCGCACCGTTCGGCGGGATCAAGGCGTCGGGCCAGGGGCGGGAGGGCTCCCGTCATGGTATCGCCGAGTATCTCGAGTTGAAGTACGTGATGATGGGCGGGTTGTAGAACCGGAACCGAAGCCAGACGCGCCGCGCTCGCATCTGGCTTCGGCCACCGGTCAGCCTTGAAAACCGTCGATTTCCGCGAACACCTCTTTGGCGAGCCGAAAGCTGTCGACCCCGGCGGGCACGCCGACGTAGACCGCGATCTGGAGCAAGACTTCGCGCAACTCCTCGCGGGTCACGCCGTTCGTGAGCGCACCGCGGATGTGCGCCTTGAACTCGTGACCGCGATTGAGCGCGGCGATCATGCCCAGGTTGAGGATGCTGCGGCTGCGGCGGTCGAGGCCCGGCCTGTTCCAGATATGGTCCCAGCAATACTCCGTCGTCAGTTCCTGCATCGGCCAGTTGAAGTCGTCCGCGCCGGCAAGGGCCTTGTCGACATACGCATCGCCAAGCACCTCACGCCTGGTCTCTAGGCCACGGTCGAAGGCTTCGCTGGTCGTCCGCTCGCTCGTCATTCTGGCAATCCTTCCACGATGAGTATCTCGACTTCGGCCGCACCCGCACGGGCTTTTCGCGCCGCGGTGTATTCGGGCGATGCGTGACAGGCGAGCGCGGCGTCCATGCTCTCGAACTCGATGACGACGTTGCGCTGGCGGGGCTCCGGCCCCTCCAGCGCAACGGCTTGTCCGCCACGCGACAACAGCTTGCCGCCGTTGCCGATCAGTGCTGCTGGGCCCAACGCCATGTAGTCGGCATAAGCTTCGGCATCGGTCACATCGACGCGGGCGATCCAGTAGGCTTTGGGCATCAGGCGAACGCCGGCGCGACCTGATCGATGAACCGTCGGATCGAGTCGCGCTTCTCTTCGACCGACATCGTGTTGTCGAGCCAGATGCTGTACTCGTCGACCCCCATGGCTTCGTAGGTCTTGAGCCGTGCGATGACCTCTTCTGGTGTACCGATCATGATGTTCCGACGGAGCTGCTCGGGCACGAAGTCCGGGAACCGTTCGGCGTCCAACGGCGCGATGTCGTGATGGAAGCCGTTGACCGGGGGCTTCCTGTTGCTCGCCCATGCGCCGTAGTTGCGGAAGAACAGCGAGATCGCTTCTGCAGCGCGCTGACCGTCCTCGTCACTGGCCTGAACATGGGCGTGCTGAAGGATCATCAATTGGGGACGCGGTACATCGGGGCTCGCAGCGCAGGCCTCGTCGAACTTGCGCGCCAAATCCTTCACTTCGTCGTCATTCTTGAACAGCGGTGTCGCCATCACGCTGCATCCGTTCGCCACCGCGAACTTATGCGACTCCGGATCGCGTGCGGCGATCCAGATGGGCGGCGTCGGCTTCTGGACGGGCTTTGGCACGCTGGTCGACACCGGGAACTGCCAAATCTCGCCGTCATGGGCGTAGTCGCCTTCCCACAGCTTGCGGACCACCGGCACCATCTCGCGCAGATACTTGCCACCGTCGTTCGCCGAAACGCCGTTGAGCATGCGGTCGAACTCGAACTGGTAGGCGCCGCGTGCCAGCCCGATCTCCGCCCGGCCATTGCTGATCACATCGAGCATCGCCGCTTCGCCTGCCATGCGGATCGGATGCCAGAAAGGTGCGATGAAGGTACCTGCACCCAGCCGAATGTTCTTCGTCCGCTCGGCTACCGCGGCAAGCAACGGGATCGGATTGGGGGAGATGGTATATTCCATCGAATGATGTTCGCCGATCCACACTTTGTGGAGGCCGCCTTCTTCCGCGAGATCGCACAGGGCGAGCAATTCTTCGTAGAGCTGCCGATGCGAGATCGCCTCGTCGTAGCGTTCCATATGCAGGAAGAGCGAGAACTTCATCCGTCGATCCTTTCCTCAAGGGCCTCTTCGAGAGCCCGATATTTTTGTCTTGCGTCCAACCTTAGCAGGACATACCGTCCTATGGTATACCAAGAATCATAAGAGGACTTGCTGACCATGGCAACCCCAGGAGAGGCGCCAACCGCCATCGAGGCCAACAGCATCGGCTTCGTCCCGCTGGCTGAGAGGCATGGCCGCGTGCGTGATCTGTTCACGCTGTGGTTCACGACGAACATTGCGCCGCTGCCGGTCGTGACCGGCGCTATGGCCATCCAGGTTTTTGGCCTGTCGCTGGGATGGAGCATTTCAGCAATCATCCTTGGCCATCTGGTCGGCGCGTTGGTGCTGGCCGCCTGTTCGGCACAGGGCCCTCAGATGGGCTTGGCGCAGATGATCCAGAGTCGCGGTCAGTTCGGACGCTATGGTGCCCTGCTGGTCGTGACGTTTGCGACCCTATTGTATGTCGGCTTCTTCACCTCCAACATCGTGCTGGTGGCGAAATCGGTACATGCGCTCGTGCCCGGGATCGGACTGCCGGTTGGAGCAATACTGTGTGCCGCCGCAGCGGCCGGCATCGGTATTCTTGGCTACAACGTCATTCACCTGCTCAACCGGGTCGGCATATGGTTCATGGGTCTCGGCCTTCTGTATGCTGCCTTCAGGCTCGCCGATGGTCTTTCGGCAGAGATCGTGTGGCGGGGAGGCTTCACGATGGTGGGCTGGTTCGCGATGTTCTCGCTCGGCGCTGTTTGGCACATCTCCTACGCCTGCTACACATCGGACTATTCGCGGTATCTTCCGCCCAGCGTAGGCATTCGGGGACCGTTCCTCGCCAGCTTCGCCGGTGCAGCGCTCGGCGCCGCAGCGTCGTTCATTCTCGGTGCTATGGCCGTGGCGGGTGCCCCTGTCGGTGCCGACCCGATGACCCAGGTGAGCGGTGCCGTCGGCGCGCTCGCACCGATCCTGATGCTCCTCTTCATCTTCAACATCGTCAGCCACAACGCGCTAAACATCTACGGTGCCGTCCTGTCGCTCATCACGATGGCGCAGACGTTCTTGGCGTCGTGGATGCCGGGTCGGAGGGCACGCATCGTCTTGTCGGTACTGGTTCTGGGTGCCTGTCTCGTCGTCGCGACGACGTCGGCGGACACGTTCGTGCCCCGCTTCATTGGCTTCGTCATCGGTCTGATGGTCGTGCTGGCGCCTTGGGCGACAATCAACATCATCGACTTCTACGTCGTTCGAAAGGGCAAGTATGACATCGCCTCGTTCTTCGAAGCTGATGGCGGGGTCTATGGACGGCTGAACACGAAGGCCGCGATCG
Organism: Sphingomonas sp. CFBP 13714; assembly: GCF_014842205.1. Taxonomy (NCBI): domain Bacteria; kingdom Pseudomonadati; phylum Pseudomonadota; class Alphaproteobacteria; order Sphingomonadales; family Sphingomonadaceae; genus Sphingomonas; species Sphingomonas sp. CFBP 13714. The sequence continues at coordinate 31,467 of NZ_JACYVG010000014.1, read as the reverse complement.
CCTATCTCGCTGGCATCGCGGTACAGCTGCCTTTCCTGACCTCCAGCCTGTATACCGGACCCTTCGCCTCTGCGATCGGCGGACTGGACATCGGCTGGCTCGTCGCGCCGATCGTCACCGGCGCGCTCTATCTGGGTCTTGGTGCCGGCAACACGCAAAGTCGCGTCAACATCGCAGCGCATGCTGAAGCCACCGTACGATGACATCGATCACGACCGCCATTGCCACTGACAATTTCAGCAGGAGGGAAACCATGGTTCCCGACACGATGATCCGCGCACGTCCGAACTTCCTGTCTTCGCCCGAGGAAATCATCGAGGAGGCACGCAACGGCCGAATGTTCATTCTCGTCGATGACGAAGATCGCGAAAACGAAGGCGACCTCGTCATTCCAGCGCAGATGGCGACGCCGGAAAAGATCAACTTCATGGCCACCTACGGTCGTGGCCTGATCTGCCTGGCCATGACGAACGAACGGGTCGATCAGCTTGGCCTCAAGCCGATGGCGCAAAAGAACGGCACGCGTCACAAAACGGCCTTCACGACCTCGGTAGAAGCCCGTGTGGGAGTCACTACGGGCATATCCGCCAATGACCGGGCACGCACGATCGCCGTGGCGATCGACTCTGCCAACGGTCCGAGCGAAATCGTCACGCCAGGTCATGTCTTTCCGCTGATCGCACGCGACGGTGGGGTTTTGGTCCGCGCTGGCCACACCGAGGCTGCGGTCGACGTCTCCAGATTGGCCGGGCTCAATCCGTCAGGCGTGATCTGCGAGATCATGAACGACGACGGCACGATGGCCCGACTGAGCGACCTGATCGGTTTCTCCCAGCTTCATAACCTCAAGGTCGGCACGATCCGCGACCTGATCGCCTATCGCCGTCGTCACGACCATCTGGTCGAGAAATGCACCGAGGTGAGGTTCAACAGCCGGTGGGGCGGAGAATGGCGGGCGATCACCTATCGCAACCGTGCGACCGGTACCGAACAGATCGCGTTGGTGAAAGGCGTGCTCGATCCCGAACAGCCGACACTGGTTCGGATGCATGCGATATCGGCGCTTACCGACATCTTTGCGGGCGATGGCCAGGGGATGGATGTGCTCGAGCGCTCGATGCGGATGATTGCGGAAGAGGGGGCGGGCGTCGTGATCGCGATCAACCGGCAGCGTGACGATCGTTTCTCGATGGCGCTGAAAGCACGAGCAGGCACCTTGTCGCCATCGGACATGGAGGAACTTCGTGATTACGGGGTGGGCGCGATGATCCTGACGGAACTCGGCGTCGAGCGGATGATCCTGCTGACGAACACGCACCGCACGCTGGTCGCGCTGTCCGGCTACGGACTGTCGGTAGTCGGCGAACGCAATCTGGTCGCAGCGCCAACCGACTAGCGGCCATGCACAACTGATATTCAAACGAAACAACGCGGAGGCTACTTCCGCGAAGGAGAGCGCATGCCTTGGACAACGCCGGTTCCGATCGTCATCGAACAGCAGTGCGTGCCGGGTGCCGCCTGTCCGAATGGGGCAGCTTCGCCCACCGGCAATGCCGATGCGGAAGGAGAGGTAACCCTTCCAGATATCCCTGCTACGAAGCCGGACGTGGCACCGATAGAATCGTCAAAGAAGGGACTGAAGGTAGGGGCCACGTTACGGGGACGGTATGATCTACGCTTCAACGACGTGTCCGGAAGCGGCGCGAAACGCACCTCGAGCCACCTCTCGTTCGATACCCTTGCACTGACGGCGGACTATACGTCCGACCGGTTCTTTGGCGCGGCGCAGTACAGATTCTATGGTGGCAACTTCATCTACGGAAAATCGGCCGGCTACCGGGAGTATCCGGGAGAGGTGCGCTTCCTGATGTACGCTTATGGTGGGGCCAGGCTCACCGAGTCCGACAGCATCACCGCAGGTATTCAACCGGTTCCTTTCGACGATCGATACTGGGGATCGTCGATACTCGACGACCTTGCGTTCGTTTACGGCTTTGAGGAGACCTATAATCTTGGTGTCAAGTTCCGCCACGAGACGCCGCGGTATCGTGTGGAGGTCGGGTTCTTCCCTTCCAGCGGGCCTGCCGGTGGCGGCATCAGTTCGGACTCGTCCCGCTACTCCACGAACATTTCCAAAGCCGACAGCTACGTGCCGGACGGTTCGCGTAACGACGAACGCAACATGCTGATCGGCAACGTCAGCTACACACTTGCGGCTACGAAGACCGTGAAGCTCAGTGCCACCATTTCCGGATGGCTGTCGACAATCCATAACTTTGATACGCGTGCTGACGGTAGTAAGCGCATCTTTGCGGCAAGCCTTACCGGTAGTAAAGGGCCTTGGCATGCAAAGACACTCGTAGCGAGGCAGGACATTGATCCGCGGAATCCGGGTCGTAATGACATGATCACCGTTGGAGGCTTCGACGCCTCCTATAACATCGCGACGAAAGGCACATATGTATTTGGCGAGTTGGGTCGATCCATCGACACCGGAAGCTTGCCGTTCAATGTTACGCCCTACGTCAACTACGGTCGCTTTTTTAAAGATGCAGCTGGCTTCAAGGATAGCGAGCGGCTCGATATCGGGGCGGTCTGGTCGTCAAAGAAGTCTCAGCGCATCAAGGTCTATTCTGAATTTCTGATTGGCCGAAATGACCCTTACGTTGGGGCGGGGCAGTTCATATCTGGCGCGGCTCAGGGTGGTGACGGTCGCCTGAAGAAATCGCTCTTGGTGATTTTCGGATACTCGATCTAGCTCGGGCTACTCTAGCCGCGCTTTATGGCTGCCATTTGGTTGGATCTCCTACGCTTCGAAAGAAGATGAACGGGCGTCCAGTTATGGGAAGTTGATCTTGAGCGCTGAACGTCGGCTTGTGGGTCGTGGGGGGCAATAGGGCAGGGCGGCCCCCTTTGACCAAACCCGATGATGCCCGGAGCAGGATCCGTGTCGAGAAGGAATTGTCCAGCTCAACGTTCCCAATAGGGAAGGTCAAAATTCAGGGTTTGGCATCCGTTTCTCGCGCGAACGGCCAGTCGAAAGATCCCATAACGAGCCGCCCAGTGGCCTTAGGCTCACCGCCCTTCATACGCAGCACCAAGTCGGTTGAAAGGACGAAGTAGCTGTCCGGTGCCGAGGCATAGAGAGGTTCGCTGACACCCTCCTTGAGTGAGATAGCCAAGCCCGTACCGTTCGCGGTGATCGAAAAGGAGCCGAGATCGGAGACGGTGTAGGTTCCGATCAGACGAGCGCGGATGTCGGCCGGGATCGGCACGCTCGCGCGCTCGATGCTGTGGTAGCTCGGCCAGCCGTAGGCGGCGGCCACGCTGCGGGTAATTTCCGATCCAATCTCGCCTCCCTGGGCACCGTTCGTCATGACCGCCACCCCGTCGCCCGACCCCGTATAGGCGACCACGAAGTTCTCATATCCCTCGTTGCTGCCGCCATGCGCGAAGGCGCGATCGGCAGGGGTCGGGTGGACTTCAAGGCCGAGGCCCCACTCCCCCTTGCCGGGCGTCAGCATTGCTGTTGCTAGCGATTGATCGAGAATGCTGCCCTTCTCACCGCGCGCACTGTCTCGCACGGCGATAGTGAAACGCAGCAAATCACTTGGCGTGCTCCACAGACCAGCGGCGGCCAATTCCGGATAAGTGTATGGGCCGCGGGGTACGGGCTTGCCCGACCCGTCATGCGGCCATGCGGCGGTCGCCAGCGAAGCGGCGTCGAGCGGCTGGGCAAAGCTGCTGCGCGTCATGCCGGCGGGCTGAAGCACCTCGTCTTGGAGAACCTCGGCGAATGGTCTGCCCGTCACATCGCCGATCAGCTTCTGAATAACCGTGTAGCCACCGCCGGAGTAGCGCCACATCGTCCCGGGTTTTGTATCCACGACAACCGGTTTGGTGTTTGCGGGGGCATGGCCGGCAAGCACGTCGTCGACGCTCGGTACCGCGACCCCGGCAGCGTAGCCGGGGAAGCCATGCACCGTGGTTCCCGCCGTATGCGACAGCAATTCGCGCAGCGTGACCTGTTCACCGGGCCGCGTCGGCAGCTTCCATCTTTTGAGGTGCGCGTTAACATCTTCGTCCAGCGTCAAGCGGTGCTGCTGGACGAGGCGCAACGCAGCGAGCGCCGTGATCGGTTTGCTGATCGAGCCAGCCTGGAACAGCGTAGATGGCGTTACGGCTGAGCCACCTACTCGCGTGATCCCGTATCCCTTAGACCATTCTACGGCACCGCCATGCAGAACGGCAACGCTGACCCCAGGCACATTCAGACGTCGCATCTCCGCTTCGATCGTGCGGCGCGGTGCCGGTGCACCCGCCAGCACAACAGCCGACGTCAGCCCCTGCTCGACCACAGCGATTTTAGATGGCGTGGGAGCAGCCTCTTTGGCTGCTGCGGGAATGGGCAGCAGGGCCATCATGTACGCCACTCGAACGAACTTGCTCATAGCCTCACCACCAAGTGTATTACATTGGCAATACGCATGATGCTATCCCGTAGCAAGTGTCCTCCGAGTGTTTTGGTTTCTTTTGAATGGTTTCCTGCGCCGAGATTCATTCTGCCATCCTCTTTGAGAAGGCTGGCATGGCAGCAGGCAGGGCCGACGCTTAGTACTTCCTACGCAGCCAACATGAATGAATGGCAGAAGGTGGTGGGCCGAAAAGAGGCGGCAAATGACCAGGTTTGGGTCTGGCCGGAAGCCGTGGAGCACGGGCACGTCCCCCAGAACTTGTCATCTTTTCTAGCCAACCGCAGCCCTAACTCAGTCGTTCGTTCATCACGCCCAATTGACCATGCAGCATACGATACGCATATGCTTCGTATGGTCGGTGTGAAGGAGCGGTTATGGGCATTGTGAAGATTGACGGCGCGCTACACGAAGAAGCTCGCAAGGCCAGCGCCGTGATGTGCCGCTCCATCAATGCGCAGGCTGAGTTCTGGATGAAGATCGGTATGCTTGCCGAAACGAACCCGACCCTGTCGTTTAACGAACTCGTCAAGGCACAGTTGGCCACCGTTCATGTTCACCTGATCGAAGCGGAAGCTGCCTGACATGGTGAAGACCTCTGACGAACTTGCGCTCATGCGCGTCTCCGGCAAACTGCTAGCCTCGGTCTTCGAGATGCTCGACGGGCAGGACCTGGACGGAATGTCGACGCTGCAGATCAACGATCTAGTCGAGGACTTCATCACCGTTGAGCTCGCGGCACGCCCTGCGAGCAAAGGGCAGTACGGCTTCAAGTTCGTCCTGAACTGTTCGATCAATCATGTCGTTTGCCACGGCGTGCCGAAGGACGACGAGATCGTTCGCGACGGGGACATCATCAATCTCGACATCACACTGGAGAAGAACGGCTTCATCGCGGACTCGAGCAAGACGTATATGGTTGGCGACGCGCCGCCCGCTGCGAAGCGGCTGGTACGCGTTGCGCAGGAAGCAATGTGGAAGGGCATCGGCCAGGTTCGACCCGGCGCTCATACTGGCGACATCGGCTTTGCAATCGAGCGTCACGCCAAAAAGCATGGCTACTCGGTCGTGCGCGAATTTTGCGGGCACGGCATCGGTCGCGAGATGCACGAGGAGCCGCAAGTCATGAATTTCGGGCGTCCGGGAACGGGGGTGCGGCTGCGCGAAGGCATGGTTTTCACGATCGAACCCATGGTCAACCAAGGCACCCGGAAGGTCTCTACTCAGGAAGACGGGTGGACGGTCGTGACCAACGATCAAAAGCTGTCGGCCCAATTCGAGCATACGGTTGCGGTTACTAAGGATGGGGTTGAGGTTCTGACGCTTCGGCAAGACGAGAGGCCGATGGCAGCGGGCGTGGCTTGACCCCGGAACGTCTGCTTTTGCTGCTGTCTTCCCAAGTGTGGCCAGACCCCATCTCTCCCTTTTTCAGGACGTGCAGACAGCTGATCCCGTCGCGGAAAGCTGCCGTCTAACGAGATGAACAAGTGGCAGAAGTTGGGAGACTGCGATGGCCTCTCGAACGTCCGGAACTGGGTCTAGCTGCTCTCCAATGCGTATCAAGATAGCTGGGCGGTGATGCCCACGCTGCACAATACATCACGCCACGGGCGTCCAGTCGCACCCATCGTACGACACTCATCCCTTCCTAATTATGACAAAACCGTTAGATTGATAGTGACTCGCAACAGCAATTCGCATAGAGGCCTCCCGTCAACGGGGGGTCGGTATGAGTTTTTCGAGTGTATTGCTGGCGAGCGCAGCGTTTGTCGGGGCGCCTTTGCCAGCTCCAGCTGAGGAGCCAACGACCATAGAAACGTCCACCGGATCGGACGATGCGCAGAAGTCCGAGGAAATCATGGTCATCGGCAAAAGCTATGGTCGTGCGGTCGGCAAGACCCTGACGCCGCTCAAGGACACGCCGAACACCATTACCGTGATCGATCGCGATCAGATCGAGGCGCAGAACCTGTTCACGCTGGAAGACGCTCTGACCGCGACCAATGGCATCACCGTCAATGGCGTCGGCAGCGAGGATCCTTCGTTCTTTTCGCGCGGGTTCGCGATCACCAATTACCTGATTGACGGCGTCCCGAGTTTTGCGTTCAACTTCCCGTCCGCCGTGCCGGACCTGTTCTTCTACGATCGGCTGGAAGTGTTGCGCGGCCCAGCTGGCCTGTTCAGCGGGTCGGGCAATCCGGCGGGCAGCATCAACATGGTGCGCAAGCGACCGCTCGACGGGTTCAGGATGCAGGCGAGTGCGGGCGCCGGTAGCTATGACAATCTCCGGTTCGAGCTCGACGTCTCGACGCCAATCGGCACCAAGGCGGGCTTGCGGTTCGGCGCGATGGCACAGGACCAGGATCAGTTCTTCGCCACCGCGCACCGCAACCGCATCGGCGGGTTCGCGGTCGGGTCGCTGGAAATCGGCGATCGCACCGCGCTTACCGTCGGCGGCTATTACGACCGCTTCCGCCCGGCGGTGCAGTCGGGCCTGCCCGGCATCATTGGCGGCGTTGACGGCAGCGACGGGCGGCTGCTCGACGTGAAGCGGTCGACCTATCTCGGCGCCGACTGGAACCGGTTCAACGCCGAGACCTGGACCGGGTTCGCCGAACTCGCGCACAGGATCAGCGATCGCTGGACGTTGCGCGCGACCGGCCTGTTCACCGACGTCGATCGCGTCGACATCTACAGCTATATCGGCAACCAGCCGGTCACCGCGACCACTGGTTCGACCAGCCACATCGCTTATCGCGGCGACAGCAAGCAGCAGACGCGCTCGTTCGACTTCAACGGCATCGGCAGCTTCCCGCTGTTCGGGCGCGACCAGACGCTGATCCTCGGCACCGATTATCAGGCAAGTTCGGGCACGTCGTATTTCACGCGGTTGTCCAATTATGCGCGGATCGACGTGTACAACCCGGTGTCGCCGTTCGAGCCGCCCCTGAACCCGTATGGCGCCTCGCCCTATTATCCGGTGCAGGGGACGGGAGCGACCTGTCCCAGTTCCAGCACCACGATCACACCCGCGCCCACCAATTGCGTGCTGCAGGTCTATGGCGGTTCCTCGACCGACGTCGAGCAGTACGGCATCTACGGGCAGATGCGGCTGAGCCCGCTCGCCGGCCTGACGCTCATCGGTGGCGGGCGCGTGACATGGTGGGATACCACGACGACCACGTTGCTGACACCAAGCGGTGTCTTGCCGCCGTCGACCCGCTACGGGATCGACAACCGCTTCACGCCCTATGCGGGTATTGTCTGGGACGTAACGTCGCAGCTCAATCTCTATGCGAGCTATGCCGACAGCTTCACGCCGCAGGCGGCACCGGTCGGCCGGGCACGTCCCGACGGGCAGCAGATCGAGCCGCTGGTCGGCGCGCAATATGAGGCGGGCACCAAGCTTTCGCTGATGAACGATCGCCTGCTGCTGTCCGCGGCGGCGTATGAGATCACACAGACCAACCGGTTGTTCAACGATCCCGACATTCAGACCGTCGTGCTTCAGACCGGCAAGGTCCGCTCGCGCGGTATCGAGGCCGAGGCGACCGGCGAGATCCTACCCGGCTGGCGGATCAACGGCGGCTATACCTACACCAAGACCAAGTATCTGGAAGACCAGACCACTGCGTTCGAGGGGCTGCCACTGGTGCCGATCGTGCCGAAGCACATGGTTAAGGCGTTCACCAACTACGCCCCGGTCGATGGGCCACTGGCAGGCGCGAGCCTTGGCGGCAGCGTGACGTGGTTCAGTTCGACCTATGGCGGCAATGCGGCGGTGTTCAACGCTGACGGTACGCTGCGCACCCGGTCCACCATCGTCCGCCAGCCAAGCTATGCGGTGCTCGACCTGCGCGCAGGCTATAAGTTCAACGAGCGCGTGGGTGTCTCGGTCAACGTCGCGAACGTACTCGACAAGAGCTATTACGCGCGCATCGCCGCCACCGGTCGCGGCAACTACTACGGCAGCCCGCGCACCGCGTTCGCGACACTTCGGTACAGCTTCGAATGACGGCGGGCGATGCGCATGCCCGTGCGCGCTGGGCGCGGCGCGGCGACATCGCGCTGCGCGTCGTCGCCTCCGTGCCGCTTGCTTATGCAACTGCGAGCCTGTGGGCGATGGCGCTTGCGCGGCTGCTGCCGGGGGATCGTGCCGAGGCGACCGTCACCGCCGCGCTGATCGCGCTCGCCTTGTGCGCGCTTGCGGCGATGTGGGCGTTCGCGGCCCGTAGCGGCTGGCGCGCGATTTGGACACTCGGCCTCGCAGCGGCAGTTGCGGCCGCAATCACGTGGATATCGATCGACGCGACGGGGCGGGTATGAGCAAGGGCTTCCGTCAGTCGCAGGCGTTCCTGCACACCTGGTCCGGATTGCTGCTCGGCTGGATCCTGTTCCTCGTCTTTGTCGCCGGCACGATCGCGTTTTGGCGCGAGGGTCTGAACCGCTGGATGCGGCCCGAGATCGCGCGCGTCGAACAGCCGATGCGCGTGCTGGCAGGGTCGCAAGCGTTCCTTGCTCGCAAAGCGCCCGATGCGAAGAGCTGGATCATCCCGGTAGCGACGGAACGATCGCCCGGTGCGCAGGTCGTCTGGGTGCCGCAGCCGAAGCCCGGCGAAGAGCATGGCAGGCGGGGCAGGCGAGGGCGCGGCGACACGCAGGCGCTGATCGGCGCCGACGGACAGGTCGCGCAGGCGCGCGAGACGCGGGGCGGGGATTTCTTTTACCGCTTCCACTTCGATCTCCATTACATGCCGGTGATCTGGGCACGGTGGTTGGTCGGATTCGCAACTATGATGATGCTGGTCGCGATCGTCAGCGGGATCGTCACGCACAAGAAGATCTTCAAAGACTTCTTCACGCTGCGACGTGCCAAGGGCCAGCGATCCTGGCTCGACGGACATAACGCGACCGCGGTGCTGGCGCTGCCGTTCCATCTGATGATCACCTATACCGGGCTGGTCACGTTGATGACGCTGCTGATGCCGTGGGCGGTCGTCGCCAATTATAACGATCAGAATTCCGTGTTCGCGACGCTGTTTCCGACCGCTTCGGTGGTCGAGCGGACCGGTCGTCCCGCACCGCTGATCGACCTGCGACTGATTGCCGCCGATGCCGAGCGCCGCCTCGCTGCCCCCGCCAGCTTCATTGAAGTCAGTGATCCCGGCGACGCCGCTGCGCGCGTGTCGGTCAGTCAGAGCGCCAGTTCGATGCTGTCGTCGCGGACACCGCGACTGACCTATGACGGCGTGACCGGGCGCCTCGTGTGGCGCTCGCCGCCACCGGGTGTGGCGGCCGAGACTGCCGGTGCGATGATCGGGCTTCATGCCGGACGGTTTGCGGGTAACGGAGGGCGCTGGCTTTATTTCCTGTGCGGGATCGCGGGCACGCTGATGGTCGCGAGCGGTCTCGTGCTATGGACCGTCAAACGTCGCGAGCGCCTGCCCGATCCGACCCGGCCGCATCTCGGGTTCCGCCTCGTCGAGCGGCTCAACGTCGCGGTGATCGGCGGTCTCCCGCTCGGGATCACGTGCTTCTTCTGGGCCAACCGCCTACTCCCGGTAGCACTTCGCGGACGCGCCGATTGGGAGATGCACATGCTGTTCATCGCCTGGGCTGCCGCGGCGCTGATGGCCTTCGTCGTCAGGCCGGCGTGCGTTTGGCCTTCGCTATTCGCGGTGACCGGCGTGCTGCTCGTCGCGTTGCCAATGTACGACGTCGTCGCGACCGATCGCGGGCTGTTCGCGTCGCTGGCGATAGGCGACCTGATGATCGCCGGCATTGATGCGGCGATCTTGGTCTTCGGAATAGCGTTTCTGCTGCTTGCCCGCCGCGTCGCGCAACATCGCCCCGTTGCAAAGCGCGTTCGCAGGGCTAGAACCGCCACCGCCTCTAAGGTTCCGGAGCCCGCCGAATGAGCATCCTGTCACTCCTGCTCGCCAGCGCCGCGTTCTTCCTGCTTGGCCTGGCGACCGAGGCGCATCATCGCCGTCGGTTCGGGGCATGTCCGCAGGCAGCGCGGTGTAAAATGTTGCGGACCGGCGGCTGGCTTTCGCTGGTTGTAAGCGTCGCGCCCGCGCTTCTTGCCCGAGGATGGATCTTCGGGCCGATCCTATGGGCAGGCGCGATCATGGCCGGCGCCGGGATCGCCTTCCTCGCGCTCAACTTCGTTCCCGCTCGTGCGATGCGCGATCCGGAAATCCCTAGCCCATCGGTGAGCGCTTCCAGCCGCCTGTGTAACGGATTGGCCTGCAGGTGCGGCGCATCGATCTGATGAATGATTGGCCGATATTGGGTAGCCGACAAGAGCCTACGAATGTCGGCTTGTGGATCGTGGGAGCCACAGTCATGCCGGAGATGTGATAGTCGAAAGCACCAGCTCAGCTCAAATTGACGTCTGATCGCGCCCACATCCGAACGTTAGAGGTAGGACTGCGAAGCCATTCCATAAAAGCGACTTTTCATTCCGATCGCTTTAGTTCGTTGCCAAACCGACCCCCGGCAGCGGCTTCTCCCACTTGTCTTCTGTCGGCCAGCTACCTGCCGGTCCCTGCCAGTTGGTGGCATACATGGCAGTCACCGGTACTTCCTCACCGTCTAGAGACGCGCTGCACCGTATTTGGGTGGCGGTGCTTCTTAGCCAGACCTTTAATTCACCATCGCCGAATGGCGTGAGCCACGGCTCGCGGTATTTCTGTGAAAACCGCATCCTGCCGTTGCTGGCGTGAACTTGCTCTCCGTTCACTAGCAGGCGTTCTTGTCCCCACAGTGTCCAGCTGTACGCGTTATCCACCTCGACCATGGTGTTACCGATCTGGAATTCCCAGCGTTGACCAATAAGCCTCATCTTCCGTTCCTGCCCAACCAATGTCTTTGATGATGACGTTAATCTCACCACCATCATCGCCTAACCAGAAGTGAGGCGGAAACCGTTTTCTTTGCACTGCGCGTACCGGATCAATACGGCGAACCAAAGATGCCATAGTGGTCGACTTTGTCCAGAGCACGACATTCGTCAGTGGATGGCCGGGGTATCAGGCTGATTATTCGCGACGATGAACGAACGTCCAAAGTTGGGGAGCGGGAAGGGGTGGCTGAATTTCCACTTGTGGGTCGACTATGCCCTAACTAGACGCAGCGGCCTATAAGGGGGGGATGATCAGCGGCAGTACCTCTATCTGCGGACGTGCAAGCAGGTATCCTTGGCAGAAGCGAAGACCAATCTCGCGCAACGTTTTCAGTTCTGCCGCAGTCTCGATCCCTTCGGCAATGCAACTGATGCCCAGGTCTTTAGCCATTTTCACGACGCTCGCGACGATCGTCCGTCGTGCGGCGGAATGGTTGATCCCGCGGATCAGTGCCATGTCGAGCTTGAGCATGTCCGGACGTAGGTCCGCAAGCAAGCCAAGCCCGGCGTAACCAGCACCAAAGTCGTCGATGGCAGTGGTGAACCCGCGTGCCTGATAGGACTCGATGATGTGCCGAACATGGCCGACATCGACCATCCGCTCGTTCTCGGTGAACTCAAACATCAGGCGGCCAGGATTAAACCCGACGCGACGTGCAGCGGCTAGCGAGGCGCGAATGCAGGCGTTCGGTTCGTAAACGGCATTAGGCATGAAATTGATGGATAGTCTTGTATCGTCCTCCGGGGCAAACAGCGCTCCGGCCAGTTCAATGGCTTTCACCCGGCAGGCCTGATCGAACTTGTAGATCATGTCGGCTTCCACGCCCGCAAGCACTTCGCCTGCGGACCGACCGTCCGCCCCACGAACCAGCGCCTCATAGGCAAAGACGGATCCAGTCTCGATATCGACGATCGGCTGGAACGCCATGGTGATCGCCATCCCGAGCGGTGCACCCGTCCGGCAGCCGCTGCATGCATCCGTCATTGCGAGTGGTGTCCTACGTGCCGGGTAAGCCGCGGTGATCGGTGAATGCATCATGCCCAGTCTTCCAATTTTCCCATTGCATTGCGCGGTAGAGCCGGTCCGAAGCGAAAGCTTTTCGGGCATTCGTAGTTGGCCAGGCGAGCAACCATGAGCTGCTCGATATGCGCCGACAGCTGCGCAAGATCGTAATCGGGTTTCGGAACAACGAATGCCTTCAACCGCCCATGCCCGTTTAGGCGAATGGCGACATCCGCGACGCCGTCCACCGTCCGCAGCGTGTCCGCCACCCGCCCGGGCCAGACATTATGTCCCCCGATTTGCACAGCTCCATCGCGCCGACCAAGCGGCCGCAGAGTGCGACTGCTGATGCGTTCGATGTGGTCGGGGAAGTCCCAGAACCGGCCGTGGCGGTCGACAAGTCTCCAGTCCTCGTCATCATGTGTCGACAACTGCCAGCGAGGCAGCAGGTCATATCCGCTCGCCGGCACGTTGCGCATTGCAATACCGCTGGTTTCGGACGAGCCGTAAACGTCAACTAATCGTGTCAGCCCGGCCGCCAGCAGTCCTGTCGCAACACTTTCGTCCAAGGGCCCGGCCGAACTGACCCCTATGACATCTTTCGGAAAGCGAGGGGTTATGCGGAGTAGTGCCTGCCATTGCTCCGGTACCGCAATGACGAGGTCGCCGGCGGTGAGCCCAAGGGGGGCACCGATCGCCCGCGCCACGACCGGAACCCCCAACGCGTCGGGTAACAGGGCGGTCCAGATGATCCCATACAGATGATGTGCAGGTACCATCGCAACTACCCGGCGTCGCCCGGTAAACTGCGTTGCCAGGAATGCGGCCTCATCGATCAAGTCGGCGATGTCGTGCACACACGGACGCGGGCTACCGGTCGATCCAGAGGTCGCTACCGTCATCCGCCCATCGCCTTTGGAGTGAGCGTAGATAACCCAATCAACCCAGGCACCTACCGTTCTTGGCGGATCATCGCTCAACAAGCTGTCGTCGAGATCGAACGCCTCTGCCAACGCGCCTAGCGCACCAAGCTGCTCCATGGAGTCCAGACCTAGTCCGTCGTCGCCAATCAATGTCGAGCTCGGCCACTCCACCTCGCCCGCAGTCGGATGGTCCGTACCGCGCTGACGGCGTAACTCCGCCGCGACAACGGCACACACGATCCGATGCACGGCTGAACGTTGAAGGCGGTCCTCAGTCACGCTGGCTGGGGTTCAGCAAAGACCCGGTTCCGACCTGCGTGCTTCGCAGCGTAGAGACGCTTATCAGCCAGGGCGATAAGGGCTTCGATTGACCCCTCGGTCTCGTCGAGGGTCGCACAGGCCAGACTGGCCGTTACCCGCAGAGTGCCCGATGGAATCTCAACGACGACATCGGCGATCGCTACGCGAAGCCGCTCAGCAAGCTCCATGGCTTGATCACGATCGTAGCGTGGAAGCAGGACCCCAAATTCCTCGCCCCCCAACCGTGCAAAAATACCGCGTGGTGGCAAAAGCGAGATGCACGCCTCGGTAACTTGACAAAGAAGTTTATCACCCACCGGGTGACCGTGCGTGTCGTTGACCGACTTGAAGTGATCGAGATCGAGTACGACAAGTGACAGCGACTGACGAAGTTCGCGCCAGCTTTCGTGTTCGCGAGCCATCGCCTGACTGAAATGCCGTCGATTTGCCGCGCCGGTGAGATGGTCGCATGTCAGGAGACGCCGCACGTCTTCGCTCGCAGCGTCGCGACGCGGTACGTCACGCAGCACAACCGAAAACCGGGGTAAGGTCGCGTTGTCACGTGCCGACCGAGCGACGACGAGACGCTGACACCAGTAGCGCTCGCCATCGGCGCGTTGCTGCCACCCTTCCTGAAGATGCCAGCCCTCACGAACTGCGATCGCCAGCTGTTCGTCCAGACGCAGATCGCCGCCAGGCAGATCGGTGCTGAGGACATCGGCGAGATTGTGACCGGTAACGTCGGCCGGCTCATACCCGGTCTGCCGGGCAAAGCAGGTGTCGGCTGCTGCGATTTGGCCGTCTGGCGTGATCGTCAGCGCAGCATAGCCGTTGACGCCGTCGAGCAGCGTCGCGAACCAGGTATCAGCCTGCCGCAGTCGGTTTTCCTGAACAACTTGGTGGCTAATATCGGTGAGGGTTGCCATAAATCGATCCGCGGCGAGCTTGACGAGCGTACAGGCGAGGACCTTTGGCGTGGCACCGCTCTTACCCGGCCCGAGGTCGACGAAGATGCGGTGGCCGTCGCAGACGCGTCCCGTAGGCAGTGCAAAGGCTTCTGCCAAGGTTCGCAGTTCCGGGGCGTGATGTTCGAACGCCGAGAACAGATTGCTGACCCCACGCGAGCCCGCCAACGGCATCAGATGCTGCATCGCGTGCGGATTCATCAAGCCGATCTCGCCAGCTGCGTCGCATTCGATCAGGCCGATGGGACAGGCATATAGAAATTCGAGGAGCTCCTCCTCGCCCGACGTATCGGTCATTCGGCTCGCCTTCAGCGTTCAATGAGTATGTAGCGGCGCGGCGTTTTCGCGGTCGCGAGCAGCCGCAAGCGCACCTTGGTCGGCCGCATTCGAAGCGTCAGGACGTACGGGAAGACGTCATCGAGTTCCGGTTCATCTTCGAACCGCTGCGCCACCATGAAATTGTTCATGCACTGTGCGACCGCGTCAAAGAACGGCACTCCCATCACGGTGGCCGGATCCAGCCCCGACATACGGGCCTCGGTCGCGTTATAGACCTGCACGATCGTGTTAGCTTCAAAGCCTACAACGCCGAACGGCAGCGCATCACGGTCCGCTGTGCTCATCGTCTCAAAGTCGTGCAGTGCGACCATTTCAAAACTCACATCTGGTGATGACACGATTGGTAGCTCCCTCAGCGTGGCCTAATGCCTTAAAATGCTTAACTATTTGATAGATCCGCAACGTCTAAGGTTCGCTCGGCCAACGCATGCTTGCCCAGTATCTCGAAAAACCTGTTCGGATCGTTAGGCGGCACAAGGCATCGAACGAGCAGCCTTTCGCCGTTCTGAAAGCCAGGCGACAAACCGGGCGGCTTCCATCGGCCGGGCGAACCAGAAGCCCTGGGCTTCTTCGCAGGCAAGCTCTTTCAGAATGGCTGCCGCCTCGCCGGTCTCGATACCTTCTGCTACGACGCGATAGCCCAGCCTATGCGCCAAGCTGATCATTGTTTCCACGAGGACGAAGTCGGAACCTGTCGCCTCGGTTAGGTCGCGTATGAACGTCTGATCGATCTTGACGATCTGTGCTGGCAGACGTTGCAGATAGGCCAAACTGCTTTGTCCGGTACCGAAGTCGTCGATAGCAAGGCCGACACCTGCGTCCTTAAGACTCTGCAACACGTCTAGAGCCTGATCTGGATGATCCATGATCGCGCTTTCGGTAAGCTCGATCTCCAAATAGCCAAACGACAGCTCGCGGGCGGTCAGTCCAGTTGTAATCCTCTCGCAAAGGTCAGCTTCGCTTAGGTTGGCGGCTGAGATATTGGCAGATAGCGTGATCGCCAGCCCACCACGCTTCCACGCCGCCAACTGGTCCATTGCCGTATCAAGAACCCATTGGGTGGTCGGTCGGGCTAGCGACGTCTGTTCGATGATCGGAATGAATTCGCCGGGCGACACGTCGCCCAAAAGCGGATGGTGCCATCGCAGTAGCGCTTCTGCACCGATACAGTCGCCTGTGGAAAGATTGATCCGAGGCTGGTAAACGAGCCGAAGTTGATCCCCTGCCTCGAGTGCTGCGCCAAAGTCTTGTAACAGGCCATATTGGCGGCGATGCGCGGTATCGCGTGCTGGTGAATACAGCGCTATTGATCCCTCCGTATCCCTTGCATCCTGAGCAGCACTCGTAGCCCCTCGGATAAGGTCGTCGGCCGATACCGAACCGGCGGCAAAGGATCGGACGCCAATAGCTACGTTTGTCACAAAACGGACTGATGATGAAGCTCGCATGGTTTCAAGACCAGTACGCAAGAGCTCGATATATTCTGACTGCTCAACTCCCGATGGCGAGATGAATGCGAATTGTGCGGTGCCGATCTGGTAGGCGCTTCGATCCGGCCCGAGTGCCGCGCGCAATGCCTGGGCGCCCTCATGAACCATCTGATCGACGCGAGCCGCTCCCATGGCACGCGTAATTCTGCTGATCTGATCTTCGCGGGCCAAATCCACCACGACGGCGAAGTACTGCTCTCCCGCATGGTCTCGCCCCAGGTCTATCAGATCTTCGCGAAACTGGTTTCTCGTGGGCATTCCGCTGACGGGATCGATCCGGCCGAAAGCATGCTGCAGCTCGATTTGCGCCATGACCATGGCGGCAAGGTCAGTGAGAGCGGCAAGTTCAGCGGATGACGCTTTGCGAGGTTCGGTACCCAATACGCATAATGCGCCGAGCCCATACCCGTCATTGGTCACTAGTGGGGCGCCAGCGTAGAAGCGGGTACCAGCACGACCTAGTGGACTTTCGGCATAATCCGAGTCCTCAAGAAAGTCCTCAATAACCAATAATCGTGTCGTCTCCGTAACCTCCGCACACGGTGCTCCGGCTCTGGGAATGCTGTAATGATCGACGCCCACTCGCGACTTGAACCATTGCCGATCGTGATCGGTCAGCGATACGGCCGCGACCGGCAAGCCGAAGATCTGGCTCGCCATCCGGGTTATACGATCAAAACTTTCGCTTGCTGGGGTATCCAGCAGTTTTAGCTGATGCAGCGCGTCCAGGCGGGACGTTTCATGGTGGTTGCGCACACGAACTCCTTCGCATTTGCGCTTATAATCAAAACCTTAACGGTTCTAAACCTGCCTCACTGCGTCAGGTTAACTTATGTCGTGTTAAGTATGAATAGTGGGCCATCGACCGCCGCTGTCATTCCGCGTTGATAGATGATGGTTTGTGCCTGACCTGAGTATGCGATCGCCTATGCCATAAGCCTAGCTACGCGACGGTGGCCAACACGGCGCGGGAACGCCCCGTCAGCTTTGCGTCGTACAAAGCCCTGTCAGCCTCTAACATTAAGGCCGACAGATCGCACGGCGCACCCGATCTAATGGAGATGCCGACGCTCGCGGCAACTGTAACGTTGGTGTTGTTCAAGAGGAATGGTGTGCAGGATAATGTATCAATCAAGCGCTGCGCAGTTTGACAGGCCTCGTCAGGATTCATCTGATCGGCAAAAACGATAAACTCGTCGCCTCCGATTCTAGCGACAACGTCCGTCGCCGGTGTTACCTGTCTCATCAACTGGCTTACCTTGACCAGCAGTTGATCACCAGCCGCATGACCAAGAGTGTCATTGATCGCCTTGAAGCCGTCGAGGTCGATATAAAAAAGAGTGGCTCCGCTATTAGTGCCGTCTGTACGACGGGTAATGACGTCCTCAAGACCGGCACGATTCAGTAGGCCGGTAAGCGTGTCCTGTCGCGCGCGACGTCCGTTCTCACGCTCCGACCGCATCGTCTGAACGAGCATCGCATTCAGCCGATAGGCGGCATGCGTCATCGCATAGATATACATCGGAATCTGCAGAGCGGTCGCGAACATGATGAGTTCACGGGACATAACTCCAGCGATGGCGCAAGGCCCAAGGCTCAGCGTGATCATGACCATCACGAGCCGAGGTGCTGAAAAGTTGCGAAACGCCACCCCTCCGGTCATGGCCGCGGCGGACAGCATCACGAGGGTGGCAGCGAGCCAGTCCCCGCTCAGAAGAGTTATGAAGCAACCATAACCTACTGATCCTGCCCAACACACGGCAGCCAATATGTAGAGATCGATATGAGCCCTTTTGCCGCTCTGCGCGGCGCGAGATCCTTTGACAAGCAGCGGCAATCGCAGAGCGGCCAGTCCTATTTCCAGCGCTGCCCAAATCAAGAAAGGTGGTGTCGGTATTCGTAACGCCACGATCGAGGAGACGAGGATCGTGTTGAATACCCCGCCTAAAAAGATCGGGAGTGACCCGTACAATCCTTGAACCAGGGATGGACGAATCTCAGCTGGAACCACACCAGCACACTCGACCAGCCAACGCGTGACGGTCCAGCGCGGCAGCACACCATCGTCCTGTCGCATCTACTTCACTCCCGGGCCCCCCCCCCGGGAGCTCACGAGGTAAATGCCGTTTCGGGGTTAAATTTCAGTCAATCCGGATTGACGTGTATAGCACGAAGACCTCTGCATCTAGGCGTGAACGCCGAAATGAATGCACGGCAGAAGTTGGGCGACGCAGGAGGTGCACAAAGCGTCTGGTTTTGGGTCGGCGTCACATACAACAAGCAGCTGCACACTGGTCCTCTGCAGCGGAACGTTGCCGTCTTTCAAATAGGTGCAAAATGTCTTCTAGGAGTGCAGCGGTAAGGGTTTCCCCTTGTGCCCTGGCGAGATGAAGCGCCCATCGTATTGCCGAATGCAACGAGATCAGATTCTGGCTCTCTGAAGGCGCTTTGACATCGGAGGCCTCTGCAGCCTGAGGTTGTGGCGATGTTCCGCTCTTCGTCGAGACTGAGGTGCTGACATGCAATTCGAAAACTTTCGCACGCGATTGTGGACGAACGAACCGACCGCCGATCGATGCCATCAAGCGAGCCGATATTTCCATTCCCAAGCCTCCCCTTTTGGGGTTGTTAGGGTCTGGAAAAGGAAGGCCGTCATCATCCACCAGAACAATGACATTTCCCTCAGCGTCTGCCTTTTGCGTGACGAGGATGTAGCCATTCTTGCCATCCTCGAACGCGTGTTTGATCGCGTTCGTGGCAAGCTCATTCACGACCAGCGCAATCGTTGTGATTTGCGTTGGGGACAGTGCAACGGCGTCCTGTTCGACCTTGAGCGCTACGAGGATCGATCGAGGCTCAGCCTGTGACTGCAGCGCCGTGCACACCTGCTGCAGGGCAAGGGCCAGCGTTGGCTGGTTATTACGAAACAGCTCGCTTCGGGCTTGCGCCAGAATGGATACGCGCTGCGTAGCATCTGTGAGTATCTGTCGGGCCTCTTGTGATGACGCACGCCGACTCTGTAGTGCCAGCAAGCCAATCACCATCTGGAGATCATTGCTGCCGCGATGAATCGTTTCTTGAAGGAGTAGGCCAAGCTGCGTGTCGGCGGGACCGCTAGCCGATTGTTCGGTCTCCATAATATTTGTCCTTGCCCCGACCCTGATACGGCTTGAGACATACCGACTTTATGAAGCTGAAACATCTGCGCTGCCGACACTGTGCGATAGACAACAAAGCGCTGATTATTTCGCGAATTCATTCATAGGCAAAAATCTTGGAAATATCGTTCACGACACATTTCAGACCGAATTACTGAAGCGACCCGGAGAAGTGTGGCCTATCCCACACTTCTCATAGGTAAAGTTTCTTGGCCGTGAAAACGTGTAGGAGCTTACAATCGCTTGCCACTCTCAGGGCGCAGGCGGCTGAAAGATTCGACGCACTTTCGCCCCAAAAAGAGGGGCGATCATGTCGCATCCAGATGCCGTTTATACCAAAAACATTCTGCTAAGCGCGCTGTCGGCGGATGATCTGGCATTATTGCAGCCACATTTCACGAGGCACGACATTCGGCGCGAAGACGTGCTCGTAAAGGCAAATGCGCCGATTGAACACGTCTATTTTCTTGAATCTGGCGTCGCTTCGATCGTTGCTACGATGTCCCCCAGTCGCCCGACAGAGGTGGGAATATTCGGTCGCGACGGGGTTTCTGCGACATGCCTTTTATTAGGTAGCGATCGAAGCCCTCATCAGACCTTCATTCAGGTAGGTGGCGGTACCGCCCTACGGATCGATGCCGAGCTTTATCTTGCGGCGGTTCGTCGGAGCGAAACGCTTCGAACAACTCTTTTGCGCTACGTACAGTCTATGCTCGTTCAAGCGGCGCAGAGTACCGCTACAAATGCCTATCACCGTATCGAGTCCCGTCTGGCTCGTTGGTTGCTCATGTGCCATGACCGCGTCGACGGCGATGAAATCGCGCTCACGCATGACTTTATTGGGATGATGATTGCGGCGGAACGAAGTGGAGTGACTGTCAGCCTCCATATCCTTGAAGGTGCCGGCATGATTTACTCGAAGCGAGGTCGCGTAATAATTCGTGACCGCGAGGCGCTGGAAGAGTTGGCTGGTGATAGCTATGGGGTTCCAGAGGCTGAATACCGTCATCTGATCGCACCACTAGGCCGATCCTATGCCGATGCGACCACCCGGAATATCGTAGATCCTGACATGGAATCTAAATAGTATAAGAATCTGATTGTAGCGTTATGAATAATTTAAGTGACTGCTAGTGCCGGCGAAAGCTTTCACGCATCTCCGGCTAGACTTCTGTCTTGGGACAATTCGCAATTTCAAAGGCATGTGCGAGCAGCGCAGCTACCAAGCTATCGCCTCGTGCATCGGCGAGTTGCAGGGCATGCGCGATTGCAAGGCAGAGTGTATCGTCCGACGTATCAGAGGCATTGGAGGGCATAATCGACTCCGGACAATGGCGACCGCACGCAGGCTTATTAAACTCGCATTCGTCGACGGAGTTCAGGCTGTCTCGTCGCCGACATCAATTTCGGCTCTCGAGGGCTTGGACAGATAGCGTCGCAGCCGGTCGACCGCTTCGCCTGTCAGCAGCACGTCATCACCGTCTGACCTAGCCTCGATTTGTTTATCTTTGACGAGATGAGCAATCCAGCGTCGACCGGCAGCTGGGCTTGCGTGAGACAGTTCGCACAATCGCACTTCCGACATTGTTTCGTTTTTTTCGAGCGCGACGAACAAGTGGAGGAGCATATTCCACGCAAACTCGTCGAATATCTCACTTGGAAACAGACCGTATCGACGGTCTCGTTCGGATAGCAGGCGCTCTGCCTCATGGGCGCGAGTATTGTCGCCTTTCATGCCGGGTCCTCAATCGTAGCGGGTCAATAGGAGGTAGCATCGTGAGCGATCGAGACAGCTTGGTATTGGATGCCGACCGTCGTCGATTACGACTTAGCTTTCCTGTCTTCATCCGCAACATTTCGTTGGCGGTCTGTGTGATACCCCACATTTCCTTACAGGAACAAACTAGTACTTGACGGCAGTATCTTAGAGGAAGCGCATCGGCGATCGACGGCAGAGGCAGTCTGACGGTGACTGCCTAGGTCTTGGATAAAGCTCAGAAAGCATCAAGATGAATGGGTGTCTGAAGTTGGAGAGCCGCAAAGGGGGCGCGAATGTCTGGGTATGGGTCTGGCGGATTGAGATCTACCGGTTGATAATTGCAGTGTCCGGCATCAGCCAACAGCCAACAGCTATTTGCGGTTCAACGCTCGCTTGGCTTCGAACACGGCATCTGCGGCCTGGCCGCCAACCCGGTCCACGTCGCGGTTAAACTGATCGACGACACGCGGAGCCGTCAGACCGTCGAGTCCCTTGCGCAGTAGACGCTGATACTCCTGCCGAGAGTTGGCCTTGGCAAATGTCCGAGCCTTGAATTCTGAGAGTGCGGCTTCAAATTTGAGACGATCTTTCGGACCAAGGTCAGCCTTTGCCGCACGTAGCGTCTGATCAAAGGTTGCGGCGCTGCTCCCGTCGATAACGGTCGGAGCGCTCGCGCCGACGCCGCAGGCAGAGACGAGGAAGCACGCGGATAGCAGGATCAGGGGGCGCATATGATTACTCCTTGTATGCGAACTATGGCGGCGGGGCATTTTGGACCAGCGCAATCAAGTGCAGTTGTCACGCTTTGCCTCTTGTCGCGCGATAGCGACCATTCATTTGCATGACGTAATTACCGAATGACCACGACCTTGGCGCCGGCATCGCCGGCGATATCCTTCCAGGCCTTGTCCGCGGTATAGGCCGGCGCGCCGACGCGTTTGGCAAGCGCCAGGCAAAAGCGATCGCCCAACGACAGCCCGGCGGATGCAGTCACCGATCGCAGGCCCCCAGCCTCCCACGCCAGCGCATCGTCGGCTGGCACGACTATATAGGGGAGGGCACCCAGCATGGCCTGGATGTCTTCAAGCGGCGCGCCGAGATGGCCGAAGTGACTGATCACCTCGGCCTGATTGACCGCGCAAACCGATGCGTCCGCAATCACGCCGGCAACCTTGCTGGCGCCGCGCTCACCTTTGAGGAGCGCGAGGATCGCGGAGGCATCGAGCACGACATGGGTCATTCGCCGCTCTCAACGTGTCGCGAGGCAAGGAAGGCATCAACCGAGGCCTCGGGATGCTGCGCATACTGCTTGGCGATCGCCTGCGCCTTGGCCACCGCCTGATCGACGGTACGCAGGATGACACCCTCTGGCGTTTCTTCAACCAACACCGCGCCTCCACCTTCTAGGCCAAGCCGTTTGCGAATGCCCACGGGTAGGCTCATGCGGCCGTTAGACGTAATATTTACTTGAAGGGTCATGGGGAACCATCGGTCAAAAGTGGCATCGCCAGGAAATGATACCACAACCAAGATACAAGGGGGAGGGGGCTTCTCAGTGCCTAATCAATCCAGGATGCCATAATAGTTACTAGCGATAACTGGTATTCCCACTAGCAATTGGGGGCGTTACAGCCGGGCGATCGAAACGACAAAACCGGGTAGAAAAATGCGGCGATGACACATCGAAGGGACGTGGACGGATTGGCGTGACGATCGGCGATCAGCCCGACGCCCTGACGGTCCGGCTTGGCTTTGACCGCCGCGTCGACGTCGCCGGTGACAGTGTCATGATCGACGATGATGGTCCCGATCTGTCAGACGGGCAGGCGATCGTGCCGCAGTCCGACGACCATGCGCTGCAGCCCTGGCTTCCTGATCTCACCCATGACGATCAGTCGCGCGTCGATGACTTCATCACCCGCGCCTCGGCCACCGCTACCTTGCGCGCCTACCGGTCCGACTGGCGGCTTTTTTGTACGTGGTGCGACACACGCGGCTATCGCGCGCTGCCCGCAACACCCGCCATTGTTGCAGCGTTCCTGAGCGAACTCGCGACGACCGGCAGCGCCTTTTCAAGCGGACGTGCCTTGTCAAAGGCCTCGATCGGCCGGCGCCTGGCGGCGATCGTCTTTGCCCACCGTGCGGCCGAGCTTGAACCGCCCACCACTCAGGCCGGCGCCGCGGCGCTCGACAAGGTCATGCGCGGGATCCGTAATACCAAGCGTGGTGAGCGGCCGGCCAAGAAGCGGCCTGCCGACGGTGATGTGCTGCGCGATATGATGCGGACGATCACCGGCACGACCCTGCAGGACTACCGCGACCGCGCGCTGCTCAGCCTCGGCATGATGGGTGCGTTTCGCCGCTCCGAGCTCGTTGCGATCGAGGTCGCGCATATTGCTGAGGATCCGCGCGGCCTGATCATTCATATTCCTGTGTCCAAAGGCGACCAGGAGGGCAGGGGGCAATCCGTTGCCATTCTCGACGGTCGGCGCATGGAGCCGGTACGGCATTATCGTGCATGGTTGGAGGCGGCAGAGATCACCAGCGGTCCGGTCTTTCGGCGGCTGACGCCGCACGGTCGCGTGACGGCGCATGCGATCAGCCCGCAAACTGTGGCCCTTGTCGTCAAGGCACGCGCCGCTGCGGCCGGCTATGATCCAACGCTCTTTGCCGGCCACAGCCTGCGCGCCGGGTTCCTGACCGAGGCGGGGCGGCAGGGCGCCAATCTGTTCAAAATGAAGGAGCATAGCCGCCACAAGTCGCTCGAGATGCTCAGCGAATATGTGCGCGATCAGGAGGCCTTTCCGAACCACGCGGGCGAGGGGTTCGCTTAAGCGGCGTTGGAGACGGTGCAGCTTGGACACAGCAGGCATCGGCCTGATCCATAGTGGCGACGCTGTACCATTTAAAGGGCTAGTTAGCGCCGAAGCCCTACCGTCGCGGTATAGCCACCAGTGTGCTCGTGCTTTCGGGCACGCCTAGGCATTCGCCGGCACCCCTGTATTCAACCGGAAGAATGTCCCGTCGCCGCGCGAAGTCCGTGGATCGGGGCTAAGATGGCAGCATCCCCCACAATTAAGGGGAGGCCTTTATGCCCAAAACGCCTCCTTTGCGAGAAGAGTGGCGTTCCTGCAGACGACAGATAGCTTGATAGCGGGTAAAGTCATCATACAGAACGGACGTGGACTACGCTTAGCCTGTCGGAAAACCCGCGCAGGCCGATTGCCGTACATGCTGGCAATCCGACAGGGATTGTCGTGCAGCCGCGATGAGGAGATGCGAGCACTCGTTTGGGTCGCACGGTCGGGAGACGGCAATTATGTGTTTTCCGACGAGGCGTAGTGGGCAGTCGGCGCTCAAACGCGGCCAAGCCAAATTTGCCGGATTGTGTTGAAAAAGTGGGGGCGGCTCCGAGCACGCGCGTAGTTTAAAATACAGTCGAGCGTGCGCGGCGCTTCAGGCGAGTGCTATATGCTGATGGCAACGTATAAGATGGCCGTGGCATTTGCGCTGCACCTTTTTTGACTTCGTAGCCCGTCAAACAGTCACCTGACTTGTCACTAACGACTTACAACTTCAGAGCATAAATGATGGGCTGATGGGCTGATGGACTGTAGTGCTGGACAGTATACATATATTACATATGCAATAGTGCATACTTAAATTGGTGATCTATGTACTTTTAATACAATAGCCCTACCTCGTTGAATTTAGTAGTTGTTCTGAGGTTGAAACCCTTAGTCTGTATCCCTTTCCTCGAACCGTTTCTATTAAGTCATTGCGACCGCGAGTTAAAATCTTTTTGCGAAGGCGGCTTATGAAAACGTCAAGAGATCGTTCTTCGAGGACTTGGTTTATGTCAGCCATTAGCCCCATCAGGCTGGATCGATCTTTGATAACCCCAGGTTCGGAAAATAACGCATTTAGTATCAAATACTCTGAATGAGTTAGCGATGTAACCTCACCGGATGCAGAGTATAACTGACGTCTATTCCTATCCAAGGTCCAGCCTAAAAACGTCGCTTCTGGTAAATGGTTGTCTGGTTTATTCACGACCACGTTGAGGTGATTCGCCTGGCCAAAACGGCGGCGAAAAAGAGCGCGCACCCGCGCCTTAATTTCGCGAGGTCCACATGATAGTGCGATGCAGTCATCTGCACCAATCTCTAGTAATATAACCCGATCAATTTCCTCGTCTGTGTCAGACCTAATAATAAGGTAAGGTGGTTTTTTAAGTGAAGAGACAGACTGGACGATAGATATAGCATCAATATCGGGAAGGCTTGAATTGATAATCACAAGATCTGTATTCGACGCGAGCAACGAGTCGATTAAAAACTTGCCAGTGTCTACCAAGGATAGATCGTACAGTGCGTCTGGCATCCATTTACAGACATCAGCAGCCAAGCTAGGATCGCCCGCAACAACAACCTTTGGTTTGCCATTGATATCAATTGGGGAGGATCTCATCTCTACCTTATGCATTGAAGACTATCATCTGTCACAGGTCACACCTAGCTCGCCGTTATCAACGATAGTATCTATGCGAAAAAAGAATATTATCATCTAAGGATATATTTACAGTATATCTGGCGAAGAGCATGTTCTCGTTCGGTCGAACTCGCGAGATGATAATGAAGCCGCTTCAACAAGCGGCTTCATTATCATGACTGCAAGTTAGAACTTAAATTCAGCGCCGGCGTAAAAGAATCTTCCGACATTCGGATAGATAGATGACGTGGCACCACTAGTGAAATTCTCATTTCCTGCGAGCTCGTACGGAGGAAGCTCATTGCTTATGTTGTCTACGCCGAAATAGAAGCGATACTTCTCGGTGACGTTTAAACCAACTCTCATGTTGTGGTACACGACTGGATCATAGTTTACAAATGGTCGTGCGTCCGGATTGAGGGCTGGTCTACCTTGCGATGGAAAGAAGGTTTCATATGACAAGCCGGACACGATCTGCTTGCCAACATAACGCGCATTATAGCTGAGATCCAAAATGCCGAACTGGCCGCCAAGCGTCACCTGACCCTGCCAACGCGGATCGCCGAGACGGCCGTCGATACGGTCGAAACGATCGGGCTGGGTTATATAACTATATTCTTGACGATTCATAATGTGACTAACCAGGACACGAGCGTTCAAACGTAGATCGTCGCTAAGTCTCTTGGTGTAGGCGACATCGAAATCGATGCCACGCGTCCGAAGCTGCGCAAAGTTAAATGGCTGGTTCAAAAAACCTGTTCCGTTGCCCGATACAGCGAACGGGAACTGCGTCACACCCAGCGTTCGGTTGGTCTGGCCATTGAAGGTTAGGTTCTGGATTTGATCAGTGCTGGTGCGGCGAAAAACTGCATCGCAGAATGGGTTGTCCAATCCGGTAGGATCGTCATAGCAGCGGTCGATGATTGCCTGACCCGTTAGGCCGGAGATTACGTTTTTTACCCGTATATTGTAATAGTCAACCGAGATTGCCAGGCCTCGAACAGCAAGCGGGGCGAAAGTTCCTCCAACCGTAAAGCTGTTGCCGACTTCCGGAAGCAGATCTGGATTGCCTTGGTTTATGCCTGCAACGCCTCCTGCAGGCTGATTTGTCCAAGGTCGGGTCAGGCTAACTCCGGAAGCAGGGTCTGTGAACGTGATGGTTGTCGGGATGCCTGCTGCTGCACAGTTTTGCGCCCGATTGGGATTGCTGGTGATGTTATTTGACGAATTGGTTCCGCCCGGCTGGTCGCAGGGGTCGGTCAAACCATTCTGAAACGTTTGGGAAGCTGTCGCGAACAGATTGCTCAAATTCGGAGCACGAACCGATCGCGAGTAACTTGCGCGGAATCGCAAATCACGAATAGGTGCCCAAACACCACCCAAGTTCCACGCGTTTACAGATCCAGTATTGCCTCCATAATCCGAGATACGGCCTGCCGCCTCGAACGTCAGCTCGTTGATTAAAGGTAGCGTGAAGTCGCCACCGACAAGAGGTACCCGGAGTTCTCCGAAAACCTCCTTAATCTCGACGGCAGGTGGATCGAACGTTGCTGCCGGATTTAGAAAGGTGCGGCCAGACTGAGTGATCGCATCCTGACGCGACTGCGCGTCTTCGCGCCGATACTCCCCACCAACGGAAAAGCCGATCGGCCCGGCCGGAAGACTAAATAACCCACGGAGATCACCAGCTACGAAGGCCGTTGCGTTTATCTGTTCCGCCCACTGATTACGCGTTGACTCGTGTAGCACGTAGTTGAGTGCGCGCTGATCAAATTGGCCCTGCCCAAATAGGTTAAGCGGAATACAGTTGGGGTCGGCATTCCCCGTGGCGACGTTAGCGTTTACGCCACATACAACTCGTTGCCCCTGCGAGTTCAGCACAAAGTTTGATCCAGCGAAGCCTGTAGGTGCCAAGGCAGCGTTAGCTGCGCGATTAAACTCTGCCACAAGCACATTGCCGCCTGTGCGGTAGAAGTTCTCTGTGCGTCCGTAGTTTCCTGCAATCTCGTAGCGAATGTTTCCTTCAGAGAAGATTTCACCGCCGACGCCGATGACGCCCCGATACGTCTTCCGTGTATGAAACTCGGCCCGGGTACCAAGGTCGTTATTGAACCGGTTAAGCGTGAAACTAGTCTGGCTGGCTGGCAAGATCTGGTTCAGCGTAGCGGTCGCAGCTGGGCTTAGGAACGGATTTGTACGGCTGAACGAAGCAGACAATGTGCCGCCGGTGAAGGAGGGCTGGACGCTCTGCTGCTCCACCTTCACCTGTGCGAACTGAAACTCTGCGAATGGTTTGAAAGCTGACGAAAAGTTGCCCGTGAGTAGCATGTTAGCAATAAAGCGATTTTGCGAAGGCAGTAGCTGTGCGCCTTCAACACCCGTAGCATTCCCCCCGAACAATATACCGCCACCGATGGCACGGTTGTCCGTCAAACCGGTGGTCGACGGAGAATCCCGCAACAGCGATCCGTCTGGTTGGAAATTATAGAAATACGACAGTGGGTTACCTTGGGGATCGCTTTGCCCGGTGCAGACCAGCCCACGTTGTGCAGCATTGGCTGGCGTAGCGCCGATTGGGCAACTGGTGATGACGGTACCGCCAATCGAACGATTAGCAAATTTGCTGCCTCGAGGGACGAAGGTCGTATTCGGAATACCGTCAAAGTTGCGGTTGGGCGCGGTTGTGATCTGAGTGGTTACAAATGCCGGTGTGCCATCATACGCCCCCAGGTAGCTACGGTCAGCGAAGAGAACCGATTCCGCATGGCTATACTCGGCCGACACCGTCAGATTGACTTTGTCATCGAGAAAGTTTGCGCCAGTGATGCCGCTGACTAGATAGGTTCCGCGATCGCCATAGCCCGTAGCGCCACCTTGAGCACGAAGTCGCGTACCCTCAAAATCCCGCTTAAGAACTAAGTTGACGACGCCTGCAATCGCATCGGAACCGTAGATCGCTGACTGACCTCCGGTGACTGTATCTACGCGTTCCACAAGATCGAACGGAATAGTGCTGACATCTGGCGTATAGGCGCCAGGAACCGCGGACACGACTCGACGACCGTTTACAAGAACCAGCGTTCGCGCCGCACCCAAACCACGCAAATCTAGCAGACTGACGCCAGCAGTGCCAATGAAGCCTGTCGAATTGGCTTGGCTCGAAGTGGCGCGCAATTGGGGCAGTTGGTTCAGTGCATCGCCAAGCGAGACATCGCCTCGTACACCAATGACCTCAGCCGCAGATAGACTGGTGATCGGGATCGCCGCATCAATGGTGTTGCGAACGGGGATACGCGATCCCGTAACAACGATGTCATTTGCTTCGTCGCCCGCTGCGGCCTGCTCCGATGCAGGAAGAGCATCGTCAGGAACCGGCGCTGTCGTGGAAACGGGCGATTGGGTACGCGGAACATTGGAGGTCTGAACCAAGACATCAGGCTGAGCCTCAAGCGCCCAAGCCGGCGTCATGATAAACAACGACCCAACGAGCGCGGTTCCGTTGAGTAGATATGGCAATGTCATTGATTCCCCCTGTAATTCTCAACTCGATTTGGAGAAATCAGTACATCTTGCCTTTTACCGCAAGGGTGTTCCATTCCAGGTTACAAGTTTGTCATAAAGTGTTGTATTTATGTCACGACCGATGCCGGTTGTAATAAAGTCTGTAGCTTATGGTACTTTGTTGGTCCCAGGGCCCGATCAGAAAATGGGACTGTTCAATGCCGCTACGACTAGCGAGGTTGAGCGGTTCCGACTGTCGCAAAAGGGGTCCCTTCTGCGACGGCAGCTTTCGGGTGGAGAAGCGGACAGTCGGCAGTCGCCCAATAGCGGACATAGTGGTCGATGGCTGGACGTCTGCGCAGCAAAATTGCTATTCTCCAGGAGGGGGAGACAATCTATGCGCCGCAATCACTTGTACACTATGTCGTCCGCGCTCTGCTTAGTAGCCTGCGGCGGGGGCGGGGGGAGCGAGGGTTCCATTCAGGTTGTTCCCGCGCCGGCACCCTCCACAACTCCCGCACCGATGCCAACCGCAACTCCAACTCCAACTCCGGCTCCAACTTTTACCTACGGCAGTTTTGACCTGTCGCAGAATCGGGTGTTCGCTGGACAGGTAGCGACGGTAACTACCGTGGAGCGCTATACTTCAGATACCGCGCCCTTTTACTCGGTCGAATCACAGCAAGCATCGTTGCAAACATCTCCCAGTACGTTGGAATTATCATATGACGCCAGCAAGTTGCTTGTGATCCGATTTGCCGGAGAAACGGCAGTTTTCAATCCGGCTGAAGTAAGCTTCACTAATGCTGATGGCGTTAAGTGGCAGCGAACGCGGACGGTCACAGCGCGGGGCGACGCGGCGACGTTCGCGCGGTTCCCGAATATGGAATACGTCTACATCGCTGAGCAGCAAGTCGACGAGGACGCACGTGAGCCAAATGCCGCTGCCGCATCTCGTGATACAATGCGCTATTTCCTGATCGGGGAGCGTACACGAGACGGCGACATTCCTCTGTCAGGAACCACAAATTACGCCGTGGACCTCAATACAACGCGTGTTGGGCGTAATCGCGGTGGTGGCTTTAGTGTTTTTGGTGACGTCGCCTTGGCCATTGATCACGCTAATGGATCGGTCACCGCGCGATTGAGTGCCCAGCAAGGCAGTTATACCACGGGTACAACGCCGGAGACGGCAACCTTGGTCTTCAGTGGCATAATATCCGCGAACGGGATTAGCGGCGCGATCACTAGCCCCGATAGCAGCTATACGGGCGTCTTTACCGGCAATCTTTTCGGGCCCCGTGGGATTGAGGCCGGGATGGTTTTTACCCTTACCCGTCCCGATGGCGTCCGTGCGGCGGGCAGGCTTTTCGGCCGTCGCAGGTAGCCGCACCTTGGCCGCTGTCGCCCAATAGCGGACGCTCACGCGCTCTTCTTCTCGCCAGGTATCCGCTATAGCCTATCGAGAAAAGTGGGGCATCGGCATGCACTATCCTTTGATGGACATCACAGATCGTATCCCCGAGCCGCCCAAATGTTGGCTGCGAGGCATTCCACGATACTGTGATTACCATCCGCACGTGGCAACCTTCGCCCTAACAAACTTGTTGGTGCGAATGCGCTGTGAAGGTTGTCAGCGTACATTCGATGTCGCCTTCGGAACAAGCGCAGTCTTGCAAAGTAATGTCGTAGAGCCGGTGCTGGGCTATCCACTTGACTCAACGACGGGCGCTACCATCAAAGAAGCGCACGACGACTCGCCATTCCATCTTGGGGAAGACGGCTTCAATTGCATCGGAAACTCGATGACGGCGGGGTGGGTCGCTATCCTACAGGTCTGGGAACGAAGCGGAGCGAAATGGAAGCGGAGATTTGACCTCGATGGCCCGTCACCCGACTGCTAGCCTCCATATCTTGACGCACGAACGTCGCTGTTAACGAACGGCAGCTTTCCACCAAACCCGATCGTTCCGCTTACCCCCAGATCCATCTCAATGATCAGGCACTTGCACGTATCACAGCAGCTAGACGGGCCGGCCCAGTTTAGTAGCTACGCTACTGTGCACCTGTTCCGCTGTGCGGGTGGACGAGGATATGATTGACGTCTAGCCTTGGTCCGAGTTCTCGGAGTCTTTAGCGATGCTGATAGCGCGTTGGTT
>NZ_JACYVG010000013.1:0-49167 GCF_014842205.1 Sphingomonas sp. CFBP 13714 | reverse complement strand
TCGATCCGTCCGATCTCGCGTAATGCGCGAGCGACCGGGTTTTGACGTGGAAAACCCGCCAGCTTGCGCAGCATGACCGAGGCGCTGACGGTGCCAGCCCGGATCGAGGCGGCAAGCCGCAGTGTCTCGTCCCAGTGCTCCTCAATCGCGCGGACGTTGACCGGGCCGGCGACGAGCGGGCGCAAGATCGGCCAGGGATCGAGCGACGACAGACCGTACAGCCGACGTTCGTTGAGGTCGCGGATGCGCGGCGCGAAGCGGAAGCCGAGCAAATGGCACAAGCCGAAGACATGATCGACCGCCCCGGCGGTATCGGTCGCATGTTCGCGGATCACCAGTTCGCTCTCGTGATCGAGCAGGCCGTCGAGGACATGCGCGGCCTCGCCGGCATTGGCGGCGATGACCTTGGTATGGAACGGCGTGAAGCGGTCGGTGACGTGGGTGTAGAACAGCACGCCGGGTTCGGTGCCGTAGCGGGCGTTGCGAT
Organism: Sphingomonas sp. CFBP 13714; assembly: GCF_014842205.1. NCBI lineage: Bacteria > Pseudomonadati > Pseudomonadota > Alphaproteobacteria > Sphingomonadales > Sphingomonadaceae > Sphingomonas > Sphingomonas sp. CFBP 13714. The sequence goes on along the minus strand of NZ_JACYVG010000013.1, from coordinate 48,680 downwards.
CGGCGCGCGCTTCGCCCTGACCACCGGCGCGGAAGAACTGCCCGTCCGAGGACGATGTGTCGCCCGGTCCCCAGACCTGGGCGAGCGGGTGCGCGGTGTGGCAGTCGACGATCGCCGCCAGCGCCGACAGGTACGTTTCATCGCGCACATGCCATTCCGCAGTCCAGCGCAGGCGTGACAATGTCAGCCCATGCGAGCTTTCCGCCATGCGCCCGAGGCCGAGATTGGTCGCATCGGCGAGGATCGCCCCCATCAGCGCGGACTGGTCAGAGGCCGGCTCGCCACTGCGGGCATGAACGAAACGGTCGGCAAAGCGCGACCATGCGGCGACTTCCACTAGCAGGTCGGTGATCCGCACACGCGGCAGCATGGCATAGAGCCGGGCCTTCAGCGCCTCGGCATCCTCGGACGGGGATCGCCGGATCGGCGAGATCAGCAACTGCCCGCGCTCGATCGTCACGTCGACCAGCTCGCCTGTCGCGGCTGCGCGCTCCACCTCGGTCATGCGCCGGGTCATCACCGTGCGCCGATCCTCATGCCATTCGGCGAAGCCGGACGGTACGGCCAAGCGCAAATTGCCATCGGTACGCATCGTGTCGAACGCGGGCACCGGCAGCAGGTAATCGTCCAGCGTGCGATAGGCCCGGCTGCCGTCCACCCAGACGCTACCCGAGCCAAGTCGCTCGCGCAGGTGGACGATCACCGCGATCTCATAGGCGCGCCGGTCGATCGTCCCTTCGGCCGGCTCCACGATTTTGCGCCAGCGCGGCTTGATGAAGCTTGTCGGCGCCCGCTTCGGCAGGACCGATCGGCCGTCGCGGTACATCGTCCGCAGCACCTCGATTGCGCCGAGTAGCGGATCACCTGACCGCGCCGTGCGAAAGGTGAAGGCGGCGAGGAAGATCGCGGCAAACCGCCGCACGGCGGGATAACGCTCGACCACTTCCCCCAGGCCGTCATCGGCCGAGCGCGTCAGATCCTCGGCGAAACGGATGCTGCGTTCGAGCTGATCCCAGCCCACCTTGGCGTCGATCACGCGAAAGGCGTCGCGTCCGCTCGCGCGTGCATCGACCAGCAGGCGGCCGAGCCGGGCATGTAAGCGCGCCGTGTCTTTCAGCATCCGTGCCTGCCCGAGCAGCCGGTCGGACCGGGTACGATCGGCGCGGCGGAACAGCGCGCCCACCATCTTCTCGACCATGACCAGTGCGGCGTCGGTCAATGCCGCCTCCATCTCGATCATGGAGGCGACCAGCATCGCGAGCCGGCGCGGACGTTCGAGACGCCGGAGGTGCTGCGCGGTGACGATACCGGCGGTCCGGGCGATGACGGCATAGCGGGCGGCATGGATACGTCGTGCCCGATCGGTTGCGATCCCGATGCCGCGCACCGCGTCGAGCCGTTCGACGATCCCCTTCAGGTTCGACGCCGATGGCGCTTCCGGCCATTCGCGTATCCATCCGAGCCGGGTACGACCTTTGTCGTCGGATGCGATCAGGCGTTCGAGCGCTGTCTCCTGTTCGCTTGAGCAGTCGCGGATCAGTCCGGCATGCGCAGCCTTGCGTGCCTGCGCCCGCACGATGAGGGCGAGCCGTTCCAGCGTCGATGCCGCGGGCAGCACGATCCGGTCGAGCCGCAGGCGATCGACCATGCCTGCGACGATCGCGTCGCCCCGGTCGGTCGAGGTGGCGATCTCCGATCCCAGCGCCAGCACCGATCTCACGTCGATCCGGTTGAAGGAGCGCAGACCAAGATACGCTTCGACCTCGGCACGATGCTCGCGCAGCGTCGTCGCTCGCGCGGAATAGTCGGCGAAGTCGTCGATACGGCAACCGATCTGGTCGGCGAGGAGCGCCAGCATGGCGGCAGGCACCGTCTCACCCGGCAGCAGGCTCCGTCCCGGGTGACGCAGATAGCAGAGCTGCACCGCATAGCCGAGCCGGTTCGGTCCGCGCCGGCGCCGCGCCACCTGTCCAAGGTCATCGGGGCCGAGCGTATAGAGTCGTTCGATCGTTGCCCGATCGGCAGGCGGATCGAAGATCGCGCTACGCTGCGCGGGCGACAATATGGTCCTGGAGGGCATCGGCTTCCTGTTCGTCACGCAACAGGCAAGCGGCCCTGTTCACGGAGCATAGACCACAATACGGGTTATGTGACATTAGAGAGATCGATCGACGGGCAATGCCGCTCTGTCACGCAGACGGACGTATATGTGACGACGCAGATCGGTTACGCGCGGGTGTCCAAGGCAGACGGCAGCCAGGTCTATGACCTTCAGCGCGATGCGCTGGTCGGAGCGGGGGTCGATCCCGACCATATCTATGAGGATGCGGCATCGGGCCGGCTCGACAAGCGGCCGGGGCTGGACGCCTGCCTGAAAGCGCTGCGTCGCGACGACACGCTCGTCATCTGGAAGCTCGACCGGCTCGGGCGCGATCTTCGCCACCTCGTCAACACGGTCGGCGACCTGACCAAGCGCGGGATCGGCCTCAAGGTGCTGGCGGGCGAGGGCGCATCGATCGACACCACAACGGCCAACGGTCGGCTGATCTTCGCGATCTTCGCCGGCCTCGCGGAGTTCGAACGAGAGCTGATTGTCGAGTGTACCCGTGCCGGCCTCGCCTCTGCCCGCGCCCGTGGGCGTCACGGCGGGCGCCCCTTCAAGATGACGCCTGCCGAGCTGCGGCTCGCACAGGCCGCGATGGGTAAGCCCGAGACGAAGGTTGCTGAGTTGTGCGCCGAACTCGGGATCACGCGGCAGACGCTCTATCGTCACGTCACGCCTAATGGGCAGATCAGACCCGATGGCGAGAAGCTGCTTGCCATGCGTGCGAGGTGATTTCGCTAAACTATGAAGCGGTCGTCGCCCTCTCAGCCGACATTCACGGTGGTCAATTTCAGCGCTGACTGTTCGAACCGACGGCTTGGACGCGTGCCAACTCCTCAAGGAGACCAATATAGTTCCGGTCTTGCGCGTTTACGTCCTCGAGCCACGCCCGTCGTGTCTCGGCCAGAATAACGGCGCTCCCTCCGCCGCGCTCCTCGGCCGCTCGAAAAGGTGAGAAACTGGTCTGAATGATTGTCCGGAGGGCCTCCTGCTGACGCCCAAAGGCGAACACTGCATCCCGAGCAGTGGCGACCAGACTGTCCGTCCGGTTCGCTTGTGCTGCTCTCAAAGAAAGGCGCGCCCTAGCGAGTATATCCGAACCCGGTTCACGCTGCTTCTCCCATCGCGATTGAAGTTCGGTGAAATTTGCCGCAAGCGCCGGGTCATCGATTTTGCGCGTTCTGGCCAAACATTCTGAAAAGCGCCACAGCGTTTCCTTGTCACTAGGATCGCAATCCATCTTTCGCATGGCAAGCGTGAGCACGGCTTCGGTATAGACTTGAGCAGGACGTGTTCCGTCGTTGCAACCCCACCAACTTGCCGCTTTGTCGGGGCTGGCCTCTAGAAACCCGCTCCAGCAATGTACCACGACATTCGGATTCGACCGTGCGCTGCTCTTAGCTGGCGGTGCATAGGCCGCGGTTTCCAAGCCTGCGACCTGTTCCCATTCGCCTGCCGACAGGTCGTAGGCTTGCCCGCTCCAGCCACGATATTGTGCTCGGAGGGTCAGGCGCCCATCCGCGTGGCGTTCGAGTTCGATACCGGGGATCGGTAGCATACCATAGGGATCGACAGGCAAGACCCGGCGCACGTCACGACCACCGAAGGTCATCTCATCGAGCGGAATGAAGCCGGACGCAGCCATGCGTTGATGCACGAACCTTTCTTCCGAGGACTGAGCCAGCGCAGCACCAGATAGCAGCAGCGCAGCTGGTAAGGCGGCAAGAATCCGACGAAAAAATCTCATCCATACACCTCGAAATGATGGCTCCCCTGCCTCGAGGTTGAGCAGCTATGCTCCCCCTCAGACAGAAACATGCTCGGCAGCAGACCGTCCGCCCACGGATCATAATAGCAAGACGAGGATTTCGACAATCTACCGCGCCTGGTCAGACGAGCTGTTCGGCTTAGCGTACGTTTTCGGCTACTTTCTCACCGGACCCCAACTCGAAGCACTGCACAGCGCCGGGTGCGAACGAACCTTTTCAGATAAGGCAAGCGGGGCAAAAGCCGATCGCGCCGGGTTGGCCGACGCTCTCTCCCATGCACGCACCGGCGACATACTCGTTGTGTGGAAGCTCGACCGGCTCGGCCGTACCATAAAGGGGCTGATCGATCTCTCGGCCGATCTGGCGGCGAGGGGGATCGGGCTAAGATCGATTACAGACGGGATCGATACCGCAGGCACAGCTGGGAAACTCGTTTTTCATATCATGGCGGCGATGGCCGAGATGGAGCGTGACTTGGTACGTGAGCGTACGACGGCTGCGTTGATCGTCGCTCGGCGTGAGGGCAGGGTAGGTGGCCGGAAGACAGTAATGACACCCAAACGCATCGAGGCCGCCCGGAAACTTTTGTCCTCTGGAATGACTGCTCGCGAAATAGCTCCAACCATCGGCGTCTCGCTCGCGACGCTATACCGCCATTTGCCAGCACCAGAACAAGAGGCAATTAGCGCGGAACAGAATGTCGCTTAGAAGCATGCAGCCGATCTACACGCACGATGAATGGCTGGCTCCCATTTTCCTAGGAAGCCAGCCTCTAGATTATTCCGCTGCTGCTTCTTCGGCCTTCCGCTTGCGCGGAGCCGAAGCGGGCTTTGCGTCTGCCTTGGCTACATTCGTCTGGCCAGGCTTGCGACCGAGCCCAATGCTCTTGGCCATCGTGCGACGTGCTTCCGAATAGGTAGGAGCGACCATGGGGTAATCGACCTTCAGGCCATAACGCTCGCGATACTCCACAGGCGTCATGCCGTTAGTCGCGAGGTGGCGGCGCAGCGTCTTGTAGGGCTTGCCATCGATCATGCTGATGATGTGATCGGGGCTGGCAAGCGACTTACGCGCCGTCACTGCCGGGGTGTACTCTTGAGCAGATGCTTCGGGCTCAGCAGCCGTCGCGTGTCCGCCAACCAGCACCGAAACAGTTTCGTACATTTTGTTCAGGAAGGCCGGAACGTCGTCAGCGTTGGTACGCGTGTTAGGATTGGCCAACCAAGCGATTGTCAATTCCGTGGCGAGTTCAACGGGGTTCAGGTCGAGGGTAGTGTCGGACATAGAAGTCTCCATTTCTGGACGCGCATCTAGGTACTTTATTGCTCGCTAGCAATCTCAGGTCGCGCTCGACCATCTGTTTGATATCGACACATCAACTGAACCCGAGAATACGCTTTCCTAAATACCATCCGAGACGTTGGCAAATTTGCTCCTTTGCAGACGCCGACGCCAGCGACCGTTTGAACCTTGCCGGGTCTGCCTCAAACTTTTAATTGAATATGATTGATCAAGCTCTCATGCGCGAAGCGGTTGACACTCTAGTCGTATCCGTCGCGGGGCCTAAGCACCGGCAAGGCCGCGCGGGAGACCCAAAGCACCAGTTTGTCGCAAAGTCCTGATTACGTCCGGGTTTTCCTCACAATCTGACCGCTGAGCGACGCTGATGGAAAGGGAACCGGAACGACAGTCTTCGGGGAGGCGGGTGGCATAGCCGCCATTGCGGGACTGCCGCGTTTCTTAAAAGTGATGGTATTTCGGGAATCGCCTAGGTTGGCGATGATAGCCAATGTCAGGCTACAGTCTTGAGCGCCGTAGCGAACCGTCGCCGATAATCGGAAGGAGATAAGCCGACAATGCGATGGAATACTTTACGAAAGGCACTAGGGTCGGTGTAGCCCACATCCCAGCCGATTTGGTCGATAGCAAGCCTCGTACCCCGCAGCTTTGTCTTGGCGTTCGATACTCGCAGGCGTTGCCAGTATTCGGTCGTGGTATAGCCGGTCGCTTTTTGAAAGCGGCGTAGAAGTGTTCTTTCCTCAAGGCTGGCTTGAGCTGCAAGCGTTGCCACGTCGACGGTTTTGCCCTCACTATCCTCTAAAAATTCCTGTACCTTCAGTATGGCTTCATCCTTGTGGCCAACGTGGGGACTGAAGCCGCTGTAATAGCTCTGCTCGCGTCCGGGCGGATCAATGAGGAAGCCACGGGCCACTTCTATCATCACGGCATTTCCCATGAACCGCGCGATGATCGTCAAGCAAAGATCGGTCCAGGCCATGACGCCCCCGGCCGTGATGATGTCACCATCGTCGATGACGATCCGGTCGGTTTCGACCCGCGCCAAAGGGAAGCGGCTTCGAAAGCGATCTTCGTAGGTCCAGTGCGTCGTGACGGTTCGGTTGTCAAACAAGCCGGTATCGCCAAGCACGAATGCACCTGAGCAGATGGAGGCCAGCACGGCGCCCTCGGCGTGCCGTTCGAGCAACCAGCTCTTTATATCTGGATCCCTGTCATCATGCGGGCCATCCAACGCCGGTGGCAAAATGCACATCGATGGATCAGTGCTACATGACGCCGAGGAATAAACGCGCTCTAACCGGCCCGTTGCCTTCGCTGCAGCCCAGTGACTGACCACTAGCCTGGATCTGTGCGCTTGCGCCGGCAACGCAGCGGCAATGCGATCGGCAGCAATCAGGAGATCCGTCATGCCCAAAATCGCTGCTTGCTGGGCTCCACGATAGGCAAGGAGAGCAATTTCCATCATGTCATTTCTAACCCGGTTTTTGTCGCTGTCGCCACTCATATAGGCCTGATCATCCTGTTAGACAGGCTCCATACTCAACGGGAGCAATGTTGTGGCCAAACGAGCCCTGATCGTAGTCGATCTGCAGAACGAATATGAAGCCAGTGGTAAGCTGCCGCTGGAGAATCTGGATCAAGCCGTCGCGAATGCGAAGCGTGTCCTTACCGCCGCGCGTGACGGCGAGGAAATGATCGTTCACATTCGTCACGAGACACCGAATTTGGACGCGGTACCTTTTGCGATCGGTACGAGCGGCACCGAAATCATCGCGGCAGTAGCGCCCGTCGATGGTGAAACAACGCTCACCAAGCACTACCCCAACGCCTTTCGCGACACGGGGCTGAAGGCGCTGCTCGATGACGCGAGCGTGCAGGAGGTGATCATCGTCGGCGCGATGAGCCACATGTGCATCGATGCGACGGCTCGCGCAGCGTTCGACTTCGGTTATGCCGTGACCGTCATTGATGATGCCTGTGCCACGCGCGCCTTGTCGATCAACGGCGTCGAGGTCCCTGCGGACCATGTTCATGCCGCCTTCATGGCCGCACTCGCCTTTGCCTACGGTCAGGTAGTCTCCACCGCCGACTTCCTTCCTGCCTGAGCTGGAGCATTACTATGACATCGGAAACTCTGTCCGGCCTCTCTCGCCGCCAGCTTCTGGCAGCCGGTGGTGCCGCTGCCGTTACCCTCAGCGTTGCCCCTTCGCTCAAGGCAGCGCCGTTGCCTGCGCCAAGCACCGGGAACTCGATAGTCCAGATCCGGAACGCGACAATTCGCGTCAACTATGCCGGGGTGCGGTTCCTGGTTGATCCCATGTTTGCGGATCCAGGGGCCTATCCGGGCTTCCCTGGTTCAGCGATGAGCCATCTGCGCAATCCGCTCGTTCCTTTGCCAGTTGCAGTTGCAGACCTTGTCGATGCCGACGCTGTGATAGTTACCCATACGCATATCGACCACTGGGACGACGCCGCGCAGAAGGCACTGCCGAAGGCGATGCCAATCTTCGTTCAGAACGCAACGGACGCTGCCACCATTCGGGGGCAGGGCTTTTCTGATGTGCGGATTATGACGACGGATACGCGCTTCAAGGGTGTTCAACTTGCCCGGACAGGTGGGCATCATGGCGGAGACGCTGTGTTGCGCGCAGTGCCAACGCTCGATCCCGTCAGCGGCGTTGTCTTCCGTCACCAATCGCATAAGTCGGTTTACGTCGTGGGGGACACTATTTGGGATGCAGCCGTGGCGCAGGCGGTCGAGACTTACAAACCCGACGTCATCGTCCTCAACGCGGGGTATGCCCAATGGGTTGATCTGGGGCCGATACTGATGGGTCCACAAGGGGTATTATCCGTCCATCGCGCGGCACCGACCGCTCAGCTCGTCGCGACGCATATGGAAGCAATCAATCACTGTGTCCTTCGTCGGGCCGATCTCGCAGCCTTTGCTAAAAAGGAAGGCTTCGCTCAGCGGCTACTTATCCCCGCCGACGGCGAGAATATTTCGATCTAAGCAAGGCGCCGTGGGCCAACAACGGTGATGCTGCCCCACGGCGTCAGCAACGGCTTGACATGCGGCTAGCGGATTAGTCCTTGATGTCAGCAAGGAGATGGGGATGAAAATCGGGCTTTTCGTATCAGCTTTTGGGATGGCAGTCGCTACTCCCGCGTACGCTGAGCCTACCCGTGTGGTGGTTCGGGTATTGAGTCAGGACGGCAAGTTTGTCGGCGATCATACTGGCGGTGCGCGCATCACCCTCCGCGACGCCAAGTCCGGTAAAACGCTGGCTCAAGGCATTACGAAGGGCGGCACCGGGAACACCGACCGGATCATGCGAGCGACCGGTCGCTCTCCACTGTTGCAAACCGACGGCGCGGCAACCTTTGATACGATTGTCGACATTGCAGAGCCAACTCTAGTCGATCTCGAGGTGGCTGGACCACTTGGGCGGCTTGGGTCGCTCCTCCAGGTAAAGTCTCAACGATGGATGGTGCCAGGCCAGGCAATCGATATCGGCAATGGCTGGATGGTCGAACTGCCTGGGCTGGCGATTACCCCGACCGCAATGCGCAGCGGCAGTGCCGTGGTGGTTCAAGCTAAGGTCGAGTTGATGTGCGGATGCCCAATCACCCCGGGGGGAGAATGGGATGCATCGGAGTATGTGGTAACAGCATCCGTCTGGTCGGCCGGCAAGAAACTGGTGACAACATCGCTGCCGTTTACGGAATCTACCGGCGTATTCACCGGCTCAATCGACGTACCATCGTCCACCCCGACGCAGATTTACGTCAGCGCCATCAATACTAAAACCGGAAACTCCGGAATGGTTCTAATACCCAATTTTCAGCGTGACGAACCTCGCAGTGATATAGAGTAGCCGTCACTTTATAATTCTTAAGAAGATCTTTAAAAAGGCTTTATTCCCGGTTCAGCTCCCCCATTGGATTAGATGATCAGTAAAGCATGAAAACCTTACTGACATCATCGCGCCGGGTTGCTAGGCTTTAAAAATGCTCTCGATCTTTATCTACGGCGGTGCAGCTATCGCGGAAATTGCCGGTTGCTTCGCCTTTTGGGCGTGGCTTCGCATGTCGAAGTCACCGTTCTGGCTTATTCCCGGCTGCCTCTCGTTGGTGATTTTTGCCTATCTTCTGACCCGCGTTGATAGCGCTGCTGCGGGACGTTCCTATGCCGCCTATGGCGGCATCTACATCACCTTTGCAGTTTTATGGCTCTGGGGAGCGGAAGGTGTCAGGCCTGACCGCTGGGATTTGGTTGGCACGGCACTCTGCATTCTAGGTACCGGCGTAATCTTCTTTGGACCCCACCGCGCTTAGCGGTCTGCATTCCCGACTGAGAGGGTCAACCAAGCCGCCCAGATGGGACAGGCACAAGGCCCCGCCACCTCCGCGCGACGGTCCCAAGATCTATTGCTGCTAGCGCTTCCCGAATGAGAAATAGCAACGAAGATGAGGAATTACAGGATCTGATATGTCAGCACCGTTATGCTGGAGGCCAGCAGGTAAGGCCACTAACGTTTACTGCAAATGGCTGGTCAAGCCGACGCTGCGTCTGCGGCGGATGACCAAAGTTGCGTAGGAATGCGCACCGCATGCGCTCCGCATCTGCGAACCCGACAAGCAGCGCGACGGTTCCGACCGGTTCATTCCCGTCGCGGAGACGGATGCGTGCGGCTTCGCAGCGCAGACGTTCGATCGCACGTGCAGGTGATTCACCCGTCTCCTTCCGAAACAGGCGAGTGAATTGACGAACACTAAGGCAGGAAGCCTCAGCAAGCCGATCGACTGATAACGGTTCTGAGAGGTGGTCGCGTGCGTAGGTTAGCGCCTTGCGGATGCGGTCGGTCCGCGGCTCCATCTGGGAGATTGCCGCGTACTGCGATTGTCCACCTGGTCGCCGGTGATACACGACGAGCTCGCGTGATACCGATTTGGCTATTTCTGCGCCGTGATCGACTTCAATGCGTGCCAGCATCAAGTCAATACCAGCGGTCATGCCCGCTGACGTCCAGATCGCACCATCGTTGATGAAAATCCGGTCTGCATCGACCGTCACTCTAGGATATCGATCCTGCAGTCTTTGCGCGAACTGCCAGTGCGTTGTCGCTCGTTTGCCGTCCAGATAGCCCGCAGCGGCAAGTAGGAACGCACCGGTGCAAATGCTTGCGATGCTCGAGGCTTCGGCAGATGCACGCTGAATACCTGCAATGTTGTCAGGTTCCAGCATCGGTTCGATCATGCCCCCCACCACCACGACCGTCTCGACCGGGGACGACCCCGCGAGACGTGCCGCCAGGCTGAGCCCCGCATCACCCAAAACAGTATCGCCGTCTTTGGAGATGAGTTCGATCCGGTAATACTCTGCACCAAGCAAACGGTTTGCCGCAGTCAGAGCCGCCGTTGGCCCGGCCAGATCCAGAAGTTGAAAGCCTTCGCACAGGTAGAAAGCGAACGGCGCTGACATCGTACCTCCTCATGAACCAAACCAACTCACCTCCTAGGCAAGTTGCTTCCGGACGCATCGGCAAAAGCGACCTATGGCCGAAATTGAGGGATTAATGCCCTACAGCCATCCGTGACGGGGCGGTAGTGCGCTCGTTGCCAACTGACACGTGTGACGGAATCAGCCATGAAGATCACCTCCTACGATGGCATGCTCGCCTCGCTCGCGCCCGAAGGCGTTCCGCCGTTCCACGTTGGTATCCTGATCGGACCCGGCTTCGTGCCGATGGACATCATCGGTGTGCAGACCGTGCTGGCGATGATGCCGGGATCGCAGATCCACTTTATCTGGAAGAACTATGACGTGGTCGAAGGCTTTCGATCGTGGCCGACCGTGCCTACGGCCACCTTCGAGACGTGCCCTCCGCTGGACGTCTTTGCGGTTGGTATGAACCCGCCCGAAGTCCAGAATGATCCAGACGTCATCGCTTTCACCCGGAAGGCGGCTGAAAGCGCGCGATATGTCATCGGCGTCTGCAATGGCGTCGCGCTACTGGGTGCGGCCGGGTTAATCGAGGGCCGGACGGTCGCAAGCAACTTTGCCGCCGAACGGCTTCTCGAGGACCTTGGCGCAGCCAAGGTGCTGGCGTCCGGCTCGGGGGCCGCGGTCGACGGCAATCTCTATACCGCTGGCCCCGGCATCGGTAGCTTCGAGGTGGCGCTGCTGGTTGCGGCAGACGCGTTTGGACGCGAAGCAGGCGAACTAGCGGAGTTCGCGATCGAGTATGACCCGCACCCTCCGTTCCGCACAGGCACCGTGGATGCTGCTTCATCGCAGATGCGAGACGCCGCCCGAGGGATGATCGGACCGATCATCGCTCAGTACCGCCGCTGAGGAGGCGACCCGTCCTGACGGGTCATACCATCGGCAAGTCCTGCTTCAGTCAAAGGATGATTTCATGTCCAAGTTCCTTCTTCCGATCGCAATTGGGTTCGTCGCGCTACTGCCACATGCCGGCAAGGCGCAGGACGCCAGCTTCTATGACTGTCAGAATGACAGGATTCCGATCGCGATCGCGTCGATGCCGTTGGACAAGGCGTTGGCCAAATTCACCAGTGTCACCCGTTGCCCGGTTTCGATCGACACGGATCGGGTAAGAGGCCGCTCGACGCGCAGCATGAAGACCGTGCTGATCAAGGGGCGGTTGACGCCTGAACAGGCACTGGTCCGCATGTTGCGGAATACGCCGCTCAGAGGCCGGATGATCCACGGCGGCTTTTCGGTGAGCAAGTAACCGTGGGTGGCGTCTCGTTCCGGAACGATGGGCCACTGATGGTGACCGCTTCGGGGCGAGAAGTTTCGCGCTATCCCCTTGTTTTGCGACTGCTGCACTGGAGCCGTGCGCTGCTGGTTATCGGGTTGCTCGGTCCAGGGTGGTGGATGACCCGGCTCGACGATACGGTTCCGTCAAAATACGGCACGTTCTATCCGACCCACAAGTCGTTCGGGCTGCTGGTCTTCGGCCTCATCGTCACCCAGATCGCGATCCGATTGCGAACTGCGCTGCCGCCACCCGCTGCCGCAATTGCCATCTGGGAACAGCGGATGTCGACCTCGGTCCATACCGCTATGTACGTACTGCTAGTGGCAGTGCCGTTGATGGGTTACGCTATGTCGAGCAGCTATAGTCAAAGTGACGGAGTCACTTTCTTCGGCATTCCGGTTGCGGAGGTGCTGCCCAAGGACGACGCTCGCTTCGCAGTTTTCCAGTGGCTGCACCGAGTTATGGCCTACATGCTTCTGACCTTGATTGGGCTGCATGTCGCTGGTGTCGTGAAGCACCGGTATTTCGACACACGGCCTGGAAGCGATGTCCTGCCGCGCATGTTCTAGGCTGCGCCGGAACCGAAATCATCGAACTCATCCGTGTCGATAGATTAGCCGGCGTTATCGAAAAGGAACATTACATGTCCTACATCATCCATGGCGCGACTGGAGCGCAGGGCGCGCCCCTCTACAAGCAGCTTCTCGCATCCAATCGGGCTGCGCTTGCTGCGGTACGCAGCCCCGCCAGCGCGCAAGACATGCCCGCCATCATCATGGACAACGGTTCGATCAAGTCGCTGATCGCTGCTTACACCGGTGCGGACGGCGTGTTCGTGCATCTGCCGCAGACGGCAGAATCCGTGCGGCTGGAACAGGCGAACAACATTGTCGAGGCAATAGCCGTCGCCCGGCCGAAGCGCGTTGTGATCTCAACCAGCGGCGCGATCGTTGATCAGCCCGAAAGCATACTGCAGGCATCTGCTGATAGTGCTATCGCAACGCTGCTCCGCGGCGTCGCCGGCAGCGGCGTGTCTCATGCTGTCATCGCGCCGCGCCAGTATCTGGAAAACCTGCTGCTGCCGATGGTTATCGGGCCGGTGAAGTCGGAAGGCGTATTGCTCTACCCGATGCGCGAAGATTTCGCCGTGTCGTGGAGTTCACACCTCGATGTGGCAATCGCGGCGGAACGGCTGCTGACCGACCATTCCGTGACTGGCATAGTCGGCATCGGCCATATCCCAGGTCTGACAGGACCGGAACTGGCCTACGCGTTCTCAGAGCATCTTGCTCGCGAGATCCGGTTCGAGGCGCTGTCTCCCAAATCATTTGGCGCGCAGCTCGAACCACTGATCGGTCCTGCTGCTGTGAACATCGCAAGCTTCTACACCACGCTCCTGCAGATGCCTGATAACGTGGTGACTGCCAACACCAGCGCGCAGGAGCAACTCGGCCTTTGCCCGCGCAGCGTGGGGCAGTGGCTCACCGACATGGGAATTTAGGAGAGCCAGATCGGGCAGTTAGAGGGCGTTAATTTAGATTCCCCCTCCAATCGCAATTCGGTCAGCAAGCAACACTGATGTTGGCACGACCTTGGCATAGGCGAAGGCAAGCGCTGCCATGAACCTCGCGTGGACCTGTGGGGCCAGGACGTCGACGCCATCGCTGAACCGCGCGTGCGTAGCGCAGGCGTCGCCGACCACCGTTCGAAATCGAATGAGGCACGCGCGGTTGCGTCGATGCACATGTGGCTCCCCATCCGATTACCGACGACGGTTCGCGAGCGGGGATCAGCCGACGACCTGAATGGTGCCTGGGATTACGTCGGTCCGGGATATTCCATGAACAGGGCGACATGACGCGCGGCCTTCGGACCGTAGGTCTTGGTGATGTCGGCCAGCGCGATGTCCAGCGCGCGAGTGGCTTCATGTGCTTCGAGCGGGGCAAGGGTGCGATCGACTTTCGTGGGGCTTCCTGCCACCAGATCGGGCAGGAGGACCAGCCCGTGTGCAAGTCGCAGGGGAGCTCTGCTTGCCGCGACGGCGTAGGCCATCGTGTTCCCCGTCCGGCTGTAGGACTCTGCGGTCAACGCAAGCGCGATCTCGTCGTCTCCCGTCTTTACCGGGATACCGAGCTTGACATCGGGCTTCGCATCGCGCGCCGGCATGTCCGCATTACCCGGATCGGACTGGAACGCGTCGCTGTCATGCTTCGAACTCCAGCCGTCGATGCCGACGTCGCGTGCGACCTGGGCAGCCTTGGCGGGACCGGCGATCGCCTCGACAAGCGCGATCGAGGTCGGCATCGAGGCACTGACGCCGGCACTGGAGACTACTTTGCCGTCGGCGACGTAGCGGATGTTCTTCTGCCATTTCACCTTCGGGAAACGCCGTACCCGCATCTCTTCGTTGCTGTAGTGCGAGGTCGCCCGGTGGCCGTCGAACAGGCCGATGTTCGCGACCGCCATCGCACCGTAGCAGATGCTGATTACGGTGCAGCCTTTGCCCGCCTGCGCCTTGATCCACCGCAGCAGGCCCGCATCACTGTCGTTTTCGACGGCCGGAACGAAGATGTAATCAGCGCCCTCGGGATGGTTCTTGTCGAATTCGTCCACGGTCGTCTGCAGCTGGAAGGTGAGAGGCTGCATCTTCACCGGACCAGATGTCACCGACACTGATACGACGTCGGCCACATCCGAGCGTGCCATTACCCCGAATGGAATGCAGAAATCGCTGATGATCGTGCCCTCGTTCAAGCCGACGATGGCGACGAGAGGCTTCGAGCGACCGAACCTTGGTTTGTACGGCGCTATTCTCTCCGGATTTGGGTTCTTGGAGGCGTCGAAGAGCGATGATGTCTTGGCGGCCTGTCCGGCGATCGCGGCCCTGCCAGCGAGTGCGAGCCCACCTAGTGTCACGGCTGCGGAGATGAGCGCTGTCCGTCGATTGAAGTCTTGCATGGGGATTCCTGATTGCCGCCTATGCGACGATCTGTCTGCCGACGAAGCGGTGGCGTAAAGGACTTGGATCACTGGTTTTGCGCCATCGGGCACTTGGTTCTCAAAATTGGTGTCGCACAAGCCGAGCGATGCGTATGCGCTCGGTACCGGTACATCGGGTCAACGAGGCACCTACATGTTCAGAAAACTGAAATGACAGTCCGTTAGAGAGGATTGCCGTCACGGCATACGGCCCGCGACGGCCATCTCGCATACATAAGGATCAAGCGAATGCGCACCTCCATCGCCCGACTGGTAATTCCAACATTGGCTGTGATGGTGACCGGCATTGGCGCCAACGTCAGCGCTCAGGGTCTCCAGTATGACTGCCGGAATGAACCGGTCGCCATCGCCATCCCGGGTGATCGACTGGACCGGGCGCTCAACCAGCTGCGCCTCACGACCAGGTGCCCGATTTCCGGCACGAAGCTGGCCAAGGGCAAGCGCTCAAAGCCGGTCGTCGGCACCATGGTGCCTCAACGGGCGTTGCAGGCCATGCTGGACGGTACGGGATTGCAGATGCGATCGATCAAGGGCGGATTCGAAATTGTCCGCGTTCCTCGCAACTGAACGTCAATGCCGAAAGGAGCATTGATCCGGGCTCATTCCCAGCCCGGTCATGCTTTCGAGGATGCCGATCACAGGGTTGGGTGAACCGAAAGCCCCATCCATGCCGCCATCGCGATCATCATCAGGTTCTCGGTCAGCGACAGGAAGCCGAGCGGAACGTTGCTTGATCCGCCAACACACGCGCACTTGAGATCACGTCGGTCTATATATACGGCTTTGACCACGGACACCGCGCCGACCGTACCGATGACCAGCGCGATCGGCACCGACAGCCAGGTCAGCACGCCTGCGATCATCAGTACGCCCGCCAGTCCTTCGGCGAACGGATAGACGTACGAATACGGCACCCAGCGCTTCGCCAGCAGGTCGTAGTTGAGGAACATCGTCGCGAAGCCCTCGATGTTCTGGAGCTTCAACAAGGCCAGTACCGTCATGCTGAACCCGATGAACCACGCCGCAGCCTGCGGCGTGAACGGCGTGGCATATACCGCGTGGCTTACAGCCAAAGCCATCGACGCGGTGATGACGAACAATGCCGCTACGGGCCGGTAGGTGGTCGCCTTGGGATCGGCGACGGTCTTGCCGAGATGCCGGCGCAAATCGTCGTATCCGCCGATCCGTTCACCGCCGATGAAAGTCTGCGGCGTCGTCTTCACACCGTATTTCGCCTTGAACGCATCGGTATCGGCGCGCGTGCGCAACCAGCGATCCTCGACGGCATAGCCTTCTCGGCGCAGCAGGTCCTTCGCCTTCAACCCATAGGGGCACACGTGCTGGTCCATCACCATGCGGTAGAGAACGGCTCGGCGGGGATCGGCGATTGAAGTCATTGCAGCGGCCTTTGGCTGGTATCCATGCACTGCCACTTGTATAGGGTCCGTACTGTGGTACGGAGTCAAGGGGTGTCAGGATTTACGATTGCCGGGCTGGCGCGCGCGGGCGATGTGGGTGTCGAGACAGTTCGCTACTATCAACGGCGGGGCCTCCTCGGGACGCCGGCTCGACCGGATGGGTACGGCCAGTCGGGGAGTATCCGGCGCTATGACAACGACGATGTTCGTAGGCTTCGGTTCATCCGTTCCGCGTAGGCAGCCGGTTTCACGCTTGAGCAGATCGGCGAACTGCTCGCACTCGACGCGACCGAGGATCGGGCACGGGTCCGGGCGCTCGCGAAGGAGCGGCTCGTTGCGCTGGGCTCGCAAATCGAGGCGCTGGAAAAGGCACGGGAGTCGCTTCGACGGCTAGAACGCGAATGCGCCAGTGGTTCCGCGGGACCGTGCCCGATCCTGACCTCGTTCGATCACGCCGGAGGATGAACGCCGTGAAACCTTCCGCATGATCAAAAGGTAGCGCTGAGCTCGATCCGGATATCACTTCCCCTCCAGTGTCTTCAGATAGTTTTCGTGGTCCTGCGCCGTGCCTACGAAGCGCTTCATGCGAGCCAGGTTCTCGGAGGGCAGTTCGGCTTCCGCTTTGGCAAGCCGGTCGGCGATCCAGCCGGCGTTGAAGTCGGGCACGCCAGCGCGCTTCAGATTCTCCGCGCGTCGGATCGAATCGCCGCTGCAGAGCACCAGCATCCAGCCGTACGTCCCCCGCTCGAACAAGGCCCGACCGCCAAAGTCGCCTTGGGTCCAGTCCGCGATCGCGTGATCGCCGCTTATGACGACCGGACCAAGCTCGATCGGAAACCGCGCACTGCCGAAGTGCGCTTCGGTCGCTTGAGCGATGCGCCCTTTGTCGACGACCGTGTTCGGAATGCCGCAGCCGGCGAGCGCAAAAGCGCCCGCCATCCCGAGAAACCTAAGCATCGATCAGTCGCTTCAGTCTAGTTACCGCCTGAGCCTCCGGTTCCTTGGCGTCCATCGTGTCGACAAATTGCCCATCACGATCGAACAGCAGTATCCGTGCGGTGTGATCGATCGTGTAATCGCCGTTCGGCAGCGGCACACGTTCGACATAGATCTTGAACGACTTCTCCATCCGCTTCAGCTCGGCTGGGTCTCCGGTCAGACCGATCACCGGCGCATCGAACATCGAGAGGAAGCTGGCGATGTCCTCTTTCTTGTCGTGCTCGGGATCGACCGAGACGAACACGACGTTCATCTTGTCCGCTTCGGTCCCAAGCCGCTTGCGGAGAAGTTCCATGCGCGCCATCGTCGTTGGGCACACATCCGGGCAGCGCGTGAAGCCGAAGAAGATCGCGTAGGGCTTGCCCTTGAGGGTCTCGTTGGTGACTGTCCGACCTTGGGTATCGACCAGTTTGAAAGGACCGCCCGGTCCGGCCCGCTGCGATGTCGTGGCGCCGTTGCCTGACGCTTCGGGTTGGCGCGAGCACCCTGTGACGGTCACAATCAGCCCGAGCGTGAGTACGGTAGCCAGAGCGGTACCGCGTAACAGACCGCGCGTGCGTGAATCCGACATTACTTGCGCCCCCCATTCTGACCGGCTGGCGCTGCATCGCCAGCGCCACCGATGGCGAACTGCACGGTCACCGTCCCCGCGCGCGCGAAACGCAGCGTCGCCGGAACCCGTTCGCCTGCCTTGAGGGGAGACTTCAGGCCGATCAGCATGATGTGATTGCCGCTCGGCGCGAGCGTCGCAGTGCCGCCTGCCGGCACTGCGAGACCATCGACGAGCTGGCGCATCCGCATGACCCCGCCGTCCATCGACATGGTGTGGATCTCGACGCGTTCCGCGCGCGGCGACGTGGCGGAAATAAGCCGGTCTCCTCGTGCTCCGGCGTTGCGGATCGTCAGGAAGCCCGCCCCTACCGTGGCACGCGGCGACGTAGCCCGCGACCAGGGCTGCGAGATGGTGAGCGAGCCCTTGCGGACATCCTGCGCAAGGGCAGGGGTGGCAAGCGTGGCGACGAGCGCCAGCGCGATGCGATAGGTCATTCTACTTCCTTTGATAGGGTTCAGCGCGTGCGCGCAGCAGCGAAGCGGTCCGAAACGGTCTTCCAATTCACAACCTGCCACCAGCCATCGAGATAGTCGGCGCGGCGGTTCTGGTATTTGAGGTAGTAGGCGTGTTCCCACACGTCGTTGCCCAGCACCGGGGTGCCCTTCACATCGGCGACATCCATCAGCGGATTATCCTGGTTGGGGGTGGATGTGATGGCGAGCGTGCCATCCGCCTTCACCACCAGCCACACCCAGCCCGAGCCGAACCGCTTCGTACCGGCTTCCCTGAAGGCGACCTTGAATGCCGCGAGCGAACCGAACTGTCGATCGATTGCGGCCCCGAGCGGGGCGGAAGGCTGCCCGGACTGTGCGGCCGGCGCCATCGTCTTCCAGAAAAAGCTGTGGTTCCAATGACCGCCGGCGTTGTTCCGGACGACCGGCGGGAGCGTGCTGGCCTTCGCCAGCAACGCCTCCAGCGATCGGCCCGCGAGCGACGGATCGGCCACCACGGCCTTGTTCAGCGCATCGACATAGGCCTGATGATGCTTGTCGTGGTGAATCGTCATGGTCGTCGCGTCGATCGCGGGATCAAGCGCCTCGGTGGCATAGGGTAACGCGGGAAGCGTGAACGGTGCCGGCGCGCCTTGAGCGAACGACGGCACCGGCGCGCACAGGGCGATCACCCCGAAAAACAGGCAGCGAAACATTGATGATTTCCTTATCGCGAAAGGCTCCATCGATCGTGCGCGAAAGCTTGGTCGCCGACATGGTGTCGGCGCCTCCCGGTCAGTCGATCGACGTGACGAGCCTGTACGCACACCCGATCACGCGACGGGTGCACGGTGACAGTGCCGCTGCATCCGGTCATGCCGGTGGGCGGACGATCGTCAGTTCAGCGAGAGCGGTGGTCCACGTAGCGGTGGGCGTAGATACGGATGAGGTTGCAGCGTTGCCTTGGGCGCTGTCCGCAAGGCCGACGCGGCGACGATGGCGAGCGCGGCCAACAGGATGACGGGATCGACGGCGCCGAGGATCTGTGCCGAAAGACCCGCATAGGCGCAGGGCATTTCGGTCTTGCCGTGATCGGTCGACGGCGCGTGGTCGGGCATCGCTGCCTTCATCGTGGCCATGTCGTCGCCCATTCCGGGCATCGCCGTCGCTTCGGTCGTCATGCCCGAGCAAGTAACGATGGTGATCGCACCGCCGTCGTTCGCGATCATGTACCCGGTCGGAACGAGCAGCTTCAACAGCAGCACCGCGACACATAGCAGCACGGCAAGATGACGTTGCGCAAGGAGGCGGCGGATCGCAGGCACGACGCAGAGCTATCGTGATCAGGGGGCCTTGTCACTTGGGCATTCTGCCCAAGTGACAAGGGGGTCGCGGTGGCTAGTCATGCGATAAACAGGCGCTGGGTTCGGCCTCGGCCGGGAAAGTTGCGATGATACCATCCGGCGTACGAGTATCCACGAACCACTGGAGAGCCACACATGGTCGACTGCGATCGCCGAACGGCAACGATGATGACTCTGTTTGGAACGCTTCTGGCAAGCGGAACGGCGCCCTTGGAGGCATCATACACCAGCGCCGAACCGAACGGCTACATGGACAAGGTTCCTGCCGCCTGGAAGGGCAATGAGCAGATCGGCATCGTCCTGTACGATCACGTCACGGCGCTCGACGTTATTGGGCCGCATTATTTCCTGGGCCGGCTGGCCGGTGCGACGATCCACTTCGTTGCCGACAGTATTCGCCCGATACCGTCCGAGAACGGCCTCGTCCTGACGCCAACCGCCACGTTCGAGACCTGCCCCAAGGATCTCGACGTGTTGCTGATTGGTGGCGGTACCGCCGGCACGCTGGCGGCGATGCGCGATCCGGCGATGCTCGCCTTCCTGCGCGATCGTGGAGCGCGCGCCAAGTGGGTGACGAGTGTCTGCACGGGATCGCTCGTGCTCGGTCGCGCCGGACTCCTTAACGGGTATCGCGCGACGTCGCACTGGATTGGCCGACCGCTGCTGAAGGAATTCGGCGCGGTCGAAGTCGATGAGCGCGTCGTCTTCGACCGCAACAGGGCGACCGGGGCAGGGGTCTCCGCTGGCCTCGACCTAGCGCTTGCCCTGATCCAGCGGCTTCGTCCCACCGAGTTTGCACAGATGGTCCAGCTGTTTGCCGAATATGCACCGGCGCCTTCGCTCGATAGCGGTACGCCGGACCACGCGCCCCCTGCGGTACTCGCTCGGGCGCAGGACATGCTTACGGGCTTCGTGGCAGGTGTGCGTGAAGTCGCCGCCACGGCGAATGATCGACGCCCGGGCTGATAAGATCACCGATTAGAGCGTGCGCCGACGGACGCCGGCACGTGGCGCGTACCGATGCATGCAGCCCCCCTTCCGGCCTGGAAACTCGCCTTTCCCGGCCGGAGTAGAAGAGACTAAAGTAGCACCGAACGAATGGCGAAGGCGACCGCCGCAAGTGCCAGCACGCTCCCGGTCCAGATCGCTGCCAGCCAGCACAGCCGCCGGACGAACGGAGATTTGGGCGTGGCCATCAGTGATACCCTTCGCCGACCTTACCCCTGAAAACCCAATAGGCCCAACCGGTATAGCCGATGATGATCGGGATAATGACGACGGTCCCGACCAGCATGAACAACTGGCTCTGCGCCGGTGCCGCAGCTGCCCAGATCGTGATGGCGCGCGGTACAACATAGGGGAAGATGCTGATGCCCAGCCCGACATAGCCCAACAGGAACAGTGCAAGCGCCGCGAGGAAGGGTAGCTTGTGCCTACCGCGGGCGATCGACCAAAACAGGATTCTTGTGATGACGATGACCAGCAACGGTACCTGCGCGGTCAGCAGGACCCCTGGCATCGCGAACCAGCGTCGCCAATAATCGTAGCTGAGGAATGGCGTCGCCACACTGACCGCGGCCATTGCAACGACCGTAGCGATGCTCAGCATCCTGGCCATCCGTCGCGCGTGCGCCTGTGCGGGGCCGTCCGTCTTACCGATCAACCAGGTCGCGCCAAGCAACGCGTAGCCGACCGCTACAGAGATACCGGTCAGGACGGTGAACGGAGTGAGCCAGTCCAGCCATCCCCCGGCGAAGGCACGGCCCACGACCCGGATGCCCTGCAGGATTGCGCCTAGCATCATGCCCTGGGCGATCGCTGCGACCAGAGAACCCAGCATGAAGGCCCTGTCCCACCAACGTCTGTGCACCGGATCGCGCCAGCGGAACTCGAACGCCACCCCGCGAAACACCAGGCCCAGCAGCATGGCGATCACCAGCGGATAGGTGGCGGGAAGGATAATCGCGTAGGCAAGAGGGAAGGCCGCGAACAGCCCGCCCCCGCCTAGCACCAGCCACGTCTCGTTTCCGTCCCACACCGGCGCGATCGAATTCATCGCGGCGTCACGCTCCGCCCCGACCTCGAAGCCGGGGAACAGGATGCCGATGCCAAGATCGAACCCGTCCATGACGACATAGGCGAATATGCCGAATGCGATAATGACGGCCCAGACGACCGTAAGGTCCAGACTGTATGTCAGGCCGGTCATGCGTCCTTCTCCTTGTTGGTCGGCTCGAAGGTCGCTGCCGGCGTGATGCCGGCTGCATGGCGCGGCGTGCGGCGCGGCTCAGCCTCATGCGCTTCGGGTGGTTTGGCGATCAGGCGAAGGACGTAGAGGACGCCCAATCCGAAGACCGCGAAGTAGACGACGACGAAAGCGGCAAGTGACGTCGCCACTGCGGGGGCAGCAATCGGCGAGCGCGCGTCCGCCGTCAGCATATGACCATAAATGACCCATGGCTGCCGGCCGACCTCGGTCGTGATCCAGCCGGCGAGCACTGCCACGAAGCCCGCCGGTCCCATTGCCACCGCCGCGCGGTGTAGCCAGGGTGTGTCGTACAACCGGCCTCGCCACCGTGCCCACAGTCCCCACACGCCGAGCATGAGCATTGCCAGCCCAAGCCCGACCATGATCCGGAACGACCAGAACAGGATCGTTGCCGGGGGACGTCGATTGCGCGCGAAATCCTTCAGTCCCGGCAGCGGGGCGTTCAGGTCATGGCGCAGGATCAGCGAACTGAGCCTGGGTATCTCCACGGCATAGCGGACCTGCTCGTCGCGGTCGCTGGGTAGGCCGAACAGGATGAGCGGCGCTCCGTCAGGATGCGCGTCGTAATGCCCTTCCATCGCCAGCACCTTGGCCGGCTGATGCTCGAGCGTGTTCAGCCCGTGCTCGTCGCCAGCCAGGATCTGGAGCGGTGCCATGACCGCGATCATGCCCAGGCCCATCGCCAGCATCTTGCGCGCGCCGAGGTTCGCCCGATCGCGCAGCAGGTGCCATCCACCAACCGCGGCGACGACCAGCGCCGTCGTCAGGAATGCGGCAATGACCGTGTGGGTCAGCCGGTAAGGGAAACTGGGGTTGAAGATGATCGGCAGCCACGATCCTGCAGGGACGAACTGCCCTTGCGCATTGATCGCGAAGCCGGTCGGAGTGTGCATCCAGCTGTTGACGCTCAGGATCCAGGTCGCCGAGATTAGAGTGCCAAGCGCCACCATGCAGGTAGCGAAGAAGTGCAGTCCGCGCCCGACCTTCGTGATGCCGAACAGCATGACGCCGAGGAAGCCCGCTTCCAGGAAGAAGGCTGTGAGCACCTCGTAGGCCATCAACGGACCGATCACGGGGCCGGCCCGGTCGGAGAACACCGACCAGTTGGTGCCGAACTGGTAGGACATGACGATGCCGGAGACGACGCCCATGCCGAACACGATCGCGAAGATCTTCAGCCAGTAGCGGTAGAGGTTGGCGTACACGCCGCGCCCGGTCCTGAGCCAAAGGCCCTCGAGCGTCATCAGGAAGCTGGCGAGCCCGATCGAGAACGCGGGAAACAGGAAGTGGAAGGATACCGTGAAGGCGAACTGTATCCGTGCGAGAAGAAGCGCATAATCTGTCATGGGAGGCCTGTTCGTCGTGCCGGACCTGGCCGGGCACGGAGCGATGCCGAACGACTGGCGCTCGGCACCAAGTTCATCCTGCCGTGCTCGTGGCCGGCTGCGGATCGGTTGCGCCTGCACGCTCTTCGGTCGCGCGTTCCAGCATGAGGAGCATCGCGGTGACCGCGACCAGCAGAACCACGAAGATGTCGAGTTTTCGGCGGAAACGCCGTTCACCGGGAGTCAGCATTCCGCTGCCCTTCCGATCAGTGAGACGGGGCCTTGGCGCCGGGCACACGACGCCCTCGCCCGGGCGGACGATGAGTTAGACATTGATGATCCTGTTCCGCCCGCGATCGACGCGGGCATCTCTGACGAAGCGGGCGCCGCGCGTCGGCTCAGCTGGACGAGACCACCGAGTGGACGTTCAGACGCATGAACGACTGGTCAGAGGGGGAAGGGGGGGCCTCGCGCCCACGGTCGAAGCCCGTACCGCGACGTCTCGACCGGTGCCGGTCCAGGGCGTAGGCCGCTGCCCATCGTGAAGGCCAGAGCGACGATCAGCAGGTCGAGCGGTACTGCAGCAAGCGCCGCCATCGTCAGGCCGGCATAGGCGCACGGTGTGTCATGCTTTGCGGGGGCGTCGTGGCTCGCATCGTCCGGCTGCTGCGCCAGTCCGGGTACCTCCAGGACCATCGGCTCGGTCATCGTGCCCGAGCAAATCGATACGATCATCTTGCCGTGCGACATCGTCGGCATGTATCCGCTCGGTACGACGAGCCGTAATGCAAGCGATACCGCAAGGATCAAGACTATCGCCAGCGAATGGTTTTGAACAAGATGGCGAATGGCCGGCATGAGAACGCGCTAAGTCACGCCGTCGCCCTGGTCGATGTGACATTATGTCTCATGTGCGCTGCAGGGCTGGTGCTTAAGTCCATTTCGATATCCCCATGATATTGGGAACCCGCGATTATTTTTGCTTCTTTGCCAACGAATGTTCCCGGGCGGAATTGCGCATGGAACGGCGGCAGGTTCGGATCGCACGAACGTCACGGGGAGGTCATCCTGTCCAAGTGACAGTTGCTCATGACTGGGCTACCTCGCATCGGGTGTTCGCACTTCGCCGCCATGTTCTGGCTCATCGCCATCTTGCTGCGCTGATTTGCGTTGCGGCGCTGGCGCTGAAGCTGCTGATCCCATCGGGCTATATGATCTCCGCCGAGCACGGTCGGATCGCGATCACGATCTGCTCGGGGGTCGCACCGCAGACCATTAACCCTAGCACGAGCAGGGACATGGACATGACCATGCCGGGGATGCACGGCGACATGGCCGATCAAGGCAAGTCCGACGAGCATGGCAAGACGGAGATGCCGTGCGCGTTCTCCAGCCTTTCGGCGCACGCGCTCGCGGCGGTCGATCCCGTCCTGCTGATCGCGGCCATCGCCTTCGTCATGGCGGTTGGCTCGCGAGCGGTCGGATCGCCGCGCCTTGCACTTACGCCGCATCTCCGGCCGCCCTCGCAAGGCCCGCCCGTCTTCCGTTGACCTGTTGAATCGCACCTGCCTCCCATCGGGGGCGGGTCGCTGTCGTTCATGGTGCGCTGCCAAAGGCTCGCGCGCCAGTCAAAGGCATTTTCGATGTTTCGACCGAAGTCTCTTCTTGGGACGACGATGGCTGTCGCCGTCGCCGCGCCCTGTACGTCTTTCTCTATTCCGACCGTGCACGCTCAGAACGTCGAAGATCGGACTGCGCCGATTGACCCCATACCGACCAATGCCGGGCCAAGCTGGGCTGGCGATACGATCGTCGTCACGGGTATCCGCGACGGATATGCCGTTCCCGAGACGGCGTCCGCGACGCGCACCACCACGCCTTTGATCCATGTGCCGCAGTCGGTGCAGGTGCTGACCGGCGCGCTGCTGCGCGAACAGGATCGTCGCCAGCTCGGCGAGGCTTTGGCGAATGTTTCGGGTGTCGTCGGCAACCGCCCCGAGGAGGGCTTGACCGTAGGGCCGATCGTGCGCGGCTTCATGGCGGAGATCTATCAGGATGGCCTGCCGATGTTCGGCGCGTTTTCGGCGGCCAACGATCCCGCAAGCCTGGTCGGCATCCGCAGGATCGACGTGCTGAAAGGCCCGAGCGCCACGCTCTACGGCGGCGGCGTCGGCTCGCCGCTTGGCGGCCTCATCAATATCGAAAGCGAGCGCCCAGGAACCAAGCTTCAGGGCTATGCCGCGATCCGGGCCGGAAGCTTCGCGACTTTCAATCCTTACGGCGAACTCGACGTGCCGATCACAACGGGCATTTCCGCGCGTATCGCCGGCGAATATCAGAGCAACGACCACTGGGTCGACCGGATCGAGGGCGAGCGGATCTTCGTCCAGCCGAGCATCGCTTTCCAGCTCGGCACCCGGACCGACCTGATGGTGCAGGGGCAATATGGTCGCCGTGAGCAACTGGAATATTCGGGGCTTCCCGCCACGCAGACCTTGGCAGGCGAAGTGGATCGCAATGCCTTTCCCGGCGCGCCGAACGGTCAGCCGCGGTCCAGTACCACGAACCAGATGGTCACCGGCACCTTGCGGCACGACTTCGGCGACGACGTGCGGTTGACCGTCACAGGCCGCTATTACGAAAGCCGCGTGCCGCAGTTCGGGACCTTCATCTATCCGGACATGTACCCGGCCGACCCCGCCACCCCGACGACCTATCCACTGCTCGCGCTCAACATGCTCAGCCATTTCGAGGAGGCGACGTTCGATGCGAACCTGGTCGCCAAGACGGAGATGGTGGGCGGGACGCACACGTTCCTCGTCGGGGCGAGCTACGACCATACCGATTTCTATTCGGACATGGCCTTCACGGGCATGACGCGCGGATCGATCGACCTCGCCGATCCGACCTACGACGTGTCGTTCGGCGAAATCCTGCCTCCCAGTCTCCTGCAGACGGACCGATACGAGACGCGGGCCATCTACGCGCAGGATCAGGCCGATTATGGCTGGCTGCACCTCACCGGATCGCTTCGCTACACGCGGTTCAAGTTCCGCGAGGACCAGCAGGCGACAGACGAAACGTATCATCGGCTGTCGCCGCGGATCGGTGCGACGGTCGACGTCGTGCCGGGGGTAGCGCTCTATGCCGGTTATGCCACAGCCTTTCGTGGCGCGTTCGGCCTCATGAGCCGCTTTACGCCGCGGCCGGAAACGTCGCGCAACGTCGAAGGTGGCATCAAGCTTGCGGCGACCGGCATCGGCCTGTCGGGCACGCTGGCGGTGTACGAACAGACGCGCAACAACGTCGCGACGCCCGATCCCGATCCGGCCTTTCCGTTTTTCGCGGTGCAGACCGGGCAACAGCGATCGCGCGGGATCGAGGCCGACCTGATCTGGGAACCGCGCCCGGCGTTCTCGATGATCGCGAACTACGCCTATACCGATGCTGCGGTCACCCGTGACACCAACACATCGCTGATCGACGACCGGTTGCCGCGCGTGCCGCGGCACAGCGGGCGTATCGCCGCACGGTATCGCGTCCTGGGCGGTGCGGCGAAGGGCCTGTCGCTGGGTGCGGGCGTCACCGCCTTCACCGCGCGCGAGATCACGCTGCCCAACAGCGTGTCCGTGCCGGGCTATGCGGCGATCGACGCGCAGGCATCCTATGACATCGGGCGGTTCACTGTGCAGGTGTCAGCCGTCAACCTGGGCGGCGCGCGCAGCTTCGACACCTATCAGTATTTCGCCTTCCCGGTCGTGATGCCGACGCAGCCGCACTCGGCGTTCGTCACGCTCAAGACGCGTCTCTGAAAGGATATATCGATGACCAACATCGATCGCCGTACCGCTGCGCTGATGACGCTGCTCTCTCCGCTGGCGGCGGGTGCGGCCGGCGCACAGACGGCGTCCGCCAGGCTTAAACCTGCGCCGATGGCGCCGCCCATGAACCACGCGATGCCCGGCAACAGCGGCGACGGCATCCACTGGATAGGCGACGAACAGATCGCGATGCTCATGTACCCCGGCATGACCGTCATGGACCTGATCGGGCCACAGTCGATGTTCGCATCGATGATGGGCGCCAAGGTCATGCTGGTCGCGAAAACGCTCGAACCGGTGACCAGCGACGCGGGCGTGACAATCACGCCGCACGCCACCTTCGACACCTGTTCGCGGGACTTGACGGTGCTGTTCGCGCCGGGCGGCACCGACGGGACGATCTCTGCGGCTCGGGATCCCGCGACCATTGCATTCATCGCCGATCGCGGTGCCCGCGCGAGATACGTCACCAGCGTCTGCTCGGGCTCGCTGATCCGCGGCAAGGCCGGATTGCTGAAGGGGTACAAGGCCACCTCGCACTGGTCGTGCCGCAACGCGCTGGCGGGTTTCGGCGCGATCCCGACCGACGCGCGTGTCGTGCGCGACCGCAACCGCATCACCGGCGCGGGAGTGACGTCGGGGCTCGATTTCGGGCCGACGATGATCGCCGAACTGCGCGACCGGACCTACGCCGAATGCACCCAGCTGATGAGCGAATATGATCCGCAGCCACCCTTCAACGCCGGCACGCTCAAGACCGCGCGTCCCGAGGTGAAGGCGCCGATGATCGAACTGATCGCCGGATTCAGGAAACAGGCCGAGGCCCTCGCCGCCAACGGCTGAACCCGCAGATCGACGAAGTAACGAATTAAGGGGAAGACTGAAGTGAAGACGATAATGCTCACTGTGCCAGGCCTGATGTTGGGTCTGGCGCTCGCCTTTCCCGCCACCGCACAGACGGATACCGCAAGGACGGCCGCGACGGGGCCGGTAGAGGGCGATACGCGCTTCACCATCGGCGATATCGTCGTGACCGCGCCCAGCATGGCGCGCTCGACCGAGAATGTGCTGACGTCGGTCGACGTACTCGGCGGCAACATCGTCCAGCGCCAGTCGGTCGACAACACCTGGGAGCTGTTCGCGCGGCTGCCGGGTGTCGTGCTGACCGACTTTAACCAGGGCACCACCTCGGGCCGCTTCTCGATCCGCGGCTTCAATGGCGAAGGCGAGATCAACGCGGTCAAGCTGCTGATCGACGGCGTCCCGACCAACGACAATGCAGGCGGCATGACCGGGATCGACATGGTCTCGCCGCTCGACATCGCCGGGATCGAACTGGTCCGCGGCACCTCCGATCCGCGCTGGGGCCTGCATAATATCGCGGGCAACGCGAACATCCTGACGCGGATCGGTGGTAGCTACCTCGACGCGCGGGCCATCGCGGGCGCGTTCGGGACGATCGACGGTCAGGTCTCCGCGGGTCTGGAACGCGGCCAGTTTAGCCAGAACTACCTGGTCAGCTACCGACGCACCGATGCGTTTCGCGACCATGCCGATCTCGACCGGCTCAATCTCGCGGCCAAATGGTTCTACGACTTCGGATCGACGCGGCTCGGCGCGATCGTCCGCCATTCGAACGCGACCGCCGAGGAGCCAGGCTACCTGACCGATGCCGATGCCTATACGAACCGACGACGCTCCTACGCGGTTTCGGAAACCGATGGCGGCAAGCGCCGGCTCGGACAGTACAGCGTGCACCTCGATTCCGACCTCACCGGCGATCTCGCGCTCAGTGCCAAGGGCTATGCCAACGCTTTGCGCGACGACCGCTACGTCCGCTTCTCGGCGAACGTCGCGCAACAACGCCGGTTGACCCAGGAATGGCAATATGGCGGCACGCTCGCGCTGCATTACCACGCCAGCAACGCGCTGATGATCGAGGCGGGCGGCGACGTGCAGGTGCAGGACAACAAGAGTCTGCGCTGGCTGACCAACCGGCGTATCCTCACCAGCCAGACGCGAGACCAGAAATTCAGCCTAACCGTGTACGGCGGGTATCTGCAGGCGGTGATCGAACCGACCGACTGGCTGAAGATCACGCCCGCATGGCGGCTTGACCGGGTCGAGGGGGATTTCACCAACCGGCTCGCGGGCACGACCGCGCCGATCAACGATTACGGCACGATCAGCCAGCCCAAGCTGAGCGTCGCGATCGTGCCCGTGCACGGCGTCACGGTGTACGGCAATTACGGCCGGACCTTCCAGATCGGTGCCGGCTCAGGTGCGTATCTGGTGGCGCCCCGCGTCGTCGATGTCGCGGCGTCGATCAACGAAGGGTTCGAGGGCGGCGTGAAACTGACGCGCGGTCGCTGGCTGGAAGCGCGCGTCGCGCTGTGGCAGCAGACCGCGAGTGGCGAACTGAAGCGTCGTCTGAACGATCCATCGGGCGATTTCGACAATCTCGGCAAGACGCGTCGGCGGGGCGTCGATTTCCAAATTGACGTGAAGCCGGTGCGCAGCGTTGCGCTATGGGGCAGTTATTCGCACCAGACCGCACGGATCGTGACGCCCGATCCGGCGACGCCGTCGCAGGCGGGCAACGCGATCGACCATGTACCGCAGAACGTCTTCTCGGGCGGGCTGGACCTAACCCCGGATCCGAAGCTGCGCGTATCGTTCTGGGGTAACGGACAGTCAAGCTATGAGTTGAACCCGGCGAACACGCAGGGGCGCTATGGCGACTATGTCGTGCTGAACGCGGAACTCGCCTACAAGGTGACACCGCAGCTCGAACTGTCGGCGCAACTGAAGAACCTCGCGAACGATCATTACGAATATGTCTGGTACGACGGCACGCAGCGGCTTCACGCGCCGGCGGACCCGCGCTCGCTGTTCGGCGCAGTGCGGTTGAGCTTCTAAAATGGCGGCGCGTCCATCGCTGCGCGTGACGATGCGGCGCGTCCACCTGTGGCTTGGGCTGACGATCGGCGTACTGTTCGCGTTTGCCGGGCTGACCGGCAGCCTGCTGGTGTTCTACCCAGAAATCGACGCTGTGCTCAGCCCAGTACTGCGCGCGGTGCCCTCGGAAGCACGCCCTGCGTCGTGGCAGGCGGTGGTCGATACGCTCCACCGCGAGCATCCGGCGCGCACCGGCGCGTGGCGGATCGAGGTGTCGGGGGAGGGCGGCGCGATCCCCGTCCGGTACTACACACCGAAGGAGACGACCGGACGCGCCTTTGCGCCGCTGCTTGCCTGGGTCGATCCGGTGCGTTTGACGACGATCCGCACCGGCTTCTGGGGTGATACGCTGGTCACCTGGATCTACGATCTCCACTACCGCCTGTTGCTAGAGGAGCCCGGCGGGATCGCGATGGGGATTGCCGGGATCGTCATGCTGGTGCTGCTGGCGAGCGGTATATGGGCGTGGTGGCCGCGAGCAGGGGGCTGGTGGCGCGCGTTGCGGTTCAAGACGCACGCCCTGCCGATCCGGCGACTATACGACTGGCACAAGCTGACCGGCCTTGCCGGACTGATCCTGTTGCTGGTCGTGACCGCGACGGGGGTGATGCTCGACCTGCCCGACCAGACGCGGCCGATCATCTCCAGCGTCTCGACGCTTTACCAGACACCCAAGCCGGCCGTGATGCCAGGAAGCACCCGCTTGACCATCGACGCGCTGATCATGCGTGCACGTTGGCGCTTTCCCGACGCTGCGCTGGCCTGGATCGAAACGCCGGCGACCCCCACAGGGGCGGTCCGTATCAATCCCGCCCGCCCCGGCGAGCCGAGCCGACGCTTCCCGCGCACCAATGTCTGGTTCGATCCCCATGATGGTCGCATCCTTGCCGTGCGTGACGGCCGTGCGGAGAGTAGCGGCGACACGGTGCTAAACTGGCTCCACCCGCTGCATGGCGGTGAGGCGTTCCGGCTCACCGGCCGGCTGCTCGCGCTGGTTGCGGGTATACTGCCCATGATCCTGTTCACGACCGGTTTTATGCGCTGGTCGCGGCACCGCGACAATTCGGAGCGTCGGACTTTGGCGAAGTTCGCAAGGCCGAACGAACGGCCGCGAGGCACATGAGAGTGATGTTCGCGTAGCTGACGGCGCACCCGTTATTTTTCGGCCGGAGGCAACATCGGCTACTTTCCTGAAGAGGTTGGTGAAAAGCCGGCGCTGCGGGAAGATGGCCCGCACACGAAATACATCCGTGCCAGTGTGATATGCCATGACATACTGGCCTTCTGATCGACGGCGTCGGGGATCAATCTTAGAAACCGATCGACAAACCGGATGAGACACTGTGCCGGTGCGGAAGATCCGCGTTGATCGGCAGCCCAGCTTGATTCAGAAATTCAGACTCCCGCGAATAAACACGGATCGACCGTTAAATCCGAAGGGAGAAACGGCGTTGTAAGGCTGGGTGCCAGCATTGTCGGCGCCATTGCTCCCGACCGCAACACTGGAGACCGTTGAGGCGATATTCTCATCCGGGTAGATGTTGAAGACGTTCTGCGCTCCTACGCTCAGCCTTAATGCACGTGTTGCCTGCCAGCTGACATCGATATCCGTCAGGACCTTGGCACCAAAGCGCTGGATGATGTCCGAGTTCGCCGCACTACCTACCGAGGGAACCAAGCGAACGTCATAGCCCTGTACCAATGCTGCGACTTGAGCCGGCGTACGATTGAGCAACGCTACCGTCGCGACGCGACCATACCGGGTGTTCGTGACGGAGAACGTAAACGGCCCTCGCGCATAACTCAGATCCAGCGTGATCTTGTCGCGAGGTAGGCTGTCCGAAAAGCGGAGCTGCTGGGTCAGGTCAAAGAGCGGCGTGGTGATGCCGAGCGCCGCGATCGGCGCCGGGGTGCCCGCGATCCTATCGAACGTCGTCTTGTTATAATTGCCCGCAAGCGTGGCCGTGATACGGCTTCGGTCTCCAAAGCGATGTCGGTAATTCATGACCAGATCGATGCCCTTTGTCTCCGTATCGACCGCGTTGGTCAGGAACGACAATGCAGCGAAGCCAGACTGCCCATTGGCGGCCAGATAGTTGGTCAGGCGGGCGTCCTGAAAGGTCGATGAGATGGCGATGCGGTCACGCACCTTGATCCGGTAGGCATCGAGTGTCGCCGTGAAACCGCCGGCCTCGAAGACGGTTCCGATAGACACGTTGCGTGACTGTTCAGGTTTCAGATCGGTCGCGCCTGCGAGCCGCGCCGCAGGATTGTCGACTGCCGCCACCCGCACGATCGCTTGGGCGCCGTTGAGGATCAGCGTATTCGATGCGTTATAGCCGGACTGTGCCAGCGCAGGCGCGCGAAAGCCGGTGTTGTAAGAGCCTCGCAGCGCAAGCCCGCCGAACAAACCGAGCCGCCCGGCAGCCTTGAAATTCGTGGTACTGCCGAAGTCGGAATAACGTTCATGCCTGGCCGCACCTGATAACAGCAGCCGGCCGAAAAACTGCTTTTCCACTTCGCCGTACAACGCGACGCTATCGCGAGCGATCGACGCACGATCATCGGGTCCGTTGCTCGGTCCGGGTTGCGAACCTATCGGCCCCGGACGACCGGCGTTGGGCCCATCCGGGATCAATACCCCGCCATTGCGATAGCCATCGGGCGCCCCCGAGAAAAGACGGTAGGCTTCCTCGCGATACTCGGCGCCGAAAGCCAGTCTGAACGGCTGATCGTCACCGACCGGAATCTCTCGCGTGAAATCGAGGTTCGAGGTCCATTGATAGAAGTCGCTACCGCCACGGTAAAAGCGCGATGGGGAGGCAGCCCCCAAGGACACGTTGACACTGTCGACGTAAGTCGTGCGGACGGTACTGACGCCATAGACGGTCGACAGGTCCCAACCGAACCCCGCCAGGTCGTCTCCACGCAGACCGATCGCGGTGGAAATGTTCTCCAGCCTGGTGTCGAGGCCCGGGCTGTAAC
Organism: Sphingomonas sp. CFBP 13714; assembly: GCF_014842205.1. Lineage (NCBI taxonomy): Bacteria > Pseudomonadati > Pseudomonadota > Alphaproteobacteria > Sphingomonadales > Sphingomonadaceae > Sphingomonas > Sphingomonas sp. CFBP 13714. The sequence goes on along the minus strand of NZ_JACYVG010000013.1, from coordinate 15,537 downwards.
CGTCCGGGTAGAGCGCGCGTACCGTCTCGTCCTGTCCAGGACGGCGGAAGAAATACTGGATGTCGCCATCGAGGCGATTGTACCCTCCAAAGCTGTAAAGTTCGGTCCCCCCTGGCAGGGGCGCGACGAGGTTGTAGAAGAGCTGGTAGTTTCGGTTTGGCTGATCGCCCTGCTGGAATACGTTCCGGTCGAACCCGGCTTCCCGCGGGTCGAGCGTCCCGTTCGATGGTGTCAGTCCAACACCGGAGCCATAGTTGCCAGAAGGCGCGACTGGCCTACCAACGGCGTTCGTCCCGAAATACTGCTGCCGCGTATCCGCCCGCGCACGATTGGTGCCATCCCGGTCTTGGTAAGCCGCGGTCAGGCGCAGGACGCCGTTCGCTCCGAGCGGGATGCCTGTGGAGGCACTTGCCTCGTAGGTGTCGCCGTCGCCCTTCGTAGTCTGCACATAGCCCGCCTGCGCGATGGTGCCGAGCGAGCGGTCGAGGATCATGTTGATGACCCCCGAGATCGCGTCCGAGCCGTATTGGGCGGCAGCACCATCGCGCAGCACTTCGATCCTCGACATGGCAAGGGTCGGGATGGCGTTGAAATCAACCGCGACGTCGCCGCGCCCGATGCCGTTGCTCGAATTGAGGTCGGCCGTGGTGTGGCGACGTTTACCATTGATCAGCACGAGCAGTTCGCCGGCCCCTAGTCCGCGCAGGGACGGTGGCTGGATGAAATCGCCGACACCTGATGCCAGCGGTCGCGGAGCGCTGAAGCTCGGCACCTGAACCTTCAGCATCTGGATGAGATCGACACGCCCGCTTTGTTGCAGCGCCTCGCGCGATATGGCGTCCACTGGCGTCGACGATTGCGTTGCCGTTCGGCCACCAAAACGGCTGCCGGTAACGATGATCTCGCCGGCCTCATCGTCGTCTTCGACTGCGTCGGCTTCCCGAACGACCTCCTGCGCCAACGCAGGCATCGGCATCGCAGCGGTGGCGGCAAGCGCTATCGCGAAAGATCGCATGTAGATCCCCTTAGGTGATGTTATCTTATTATGTTTGGCGAATTGCTGATGGCCGCTTTTTTGAGGCGCGGAAGGCCTGGTAGCGCCGGGTTAGCGATCACCGCCGTGGAGGGGCGGTATCGTCACAGGTCGGCAGTCTCGCCGGATCCACCCGCGGCATTTATTCGAGTGGTAAAGCTCGGCGCCCGGCCAAAGTCGGCTCTGCCAAACGGCCGGTCGCGAAACAGATACCCGTAGTAGAAATTGCGCAGCCTGGCGTGGAAGGCACGCACTCGGTCTTGATATGCCAGCTGTGCGCGAACGTCGGTGTCAGCCAGCCTGGTCAGTAAAGCCTGTACTCCCACCGAAGGCAGCACCCACCCAAGCATGCGCGCCGCGGCATCGCGGCGTTCCAACCCGCTTCGATAAGCACGGACCTTGGTCGCGACGCTTTCATCCCCGACCTGATGGAAGGCGAAATACCATTTGTAATGAAAGGTGGACCCGAGTGGGGCGGAGTCCGCCCATTCGGGATGACCGACATAGAAGCGGCGCATTGTCGTTTCGCGGGGAATGTCCCAGGCGCGGTTGACCATCTCGCGCTGGGCCAGCGCGATCTCTGCGCCCTGACCGATCGGCACGGCGCGGTTGATTGCGACGTGCGCCAGTGTCGGCAGGACGAGCACCAGTGCAAGCCAGCACGCTGCCAGCGTTGCAGCGTTTGCGACCGAACTCCAGCGGAGTCTCGCGACCAGTGCGGCGAGCGCCATCCAGAACAGAAGGTAGGCAAGGATCACGGCGAGGACCGCGAGAATGGATGCGCCCCCGACGCCGGACGCTACCGCGGCAACGAGGAAGGGCACGGCAAGCGCGGCCCATAACAGCGCGATACGCAACAGCATACGTCGCCGCAGCAGCATTGCGCCGCCCCGCGGTAGGGCATCCAGCATTCGCAGCCGCCCCGCCTCGCGTTCGCCGGACGTCAGATCATGGAACAGCGCCGCCACGAACAGCGGCGCGAGGAAGACAAGCACGAAAGCGAAATCGAACCGGCCCGGCAGAGCGAGTTCAGGATTGAAAACGTCGCCGTCATAGATCTGCGCTTCCAGCCCCAACGCGCGGACGCGCAGGATGTAGGGCGAGACGTCGCGCATCCCAAGTGCGGCGAAGGCCAACGGGGACGGTGCGTCCCAGGTTGGGTGGAAGCTGTAATAGCCCGCACTGCCTGCGTCCTTGGTCCGATCGACATAGTCGGCAACGGCTGCGATGTCTTCTGCTTGCGCGGCCGGGATTGCGGCGATTGCGGTGCGCTGCTGGGAGATTTCCACCATGCCTGCGGTGACAGCAGCGGCGGTGAGTATAGCCATCAGGATCAGTGCCACGACGCTTAGTCGCGCACGGAGCAACAGGCGCAGTTCATGCATCCACAGCGTCATTGACGGGCTCCCAGACGACGGGTCACACGCGTGAGCAGCAGTGTGGCGACGGCCAGCCATAGTCCCAGAATAATGATCCCAGGAAGCGCCGCGGTCGCGAGCGTCGCGGCGCTTGGCGCAACGAAGGCGAAATCAGGCATCTGTTGCCAATTGTCCGCTGCGATCCGCTTGCGGCGATCGGCACCCGCATCCTCGGCTATATCGTCGGCGTAGCTGACATTCTTCGCCTCCATCCGGTTGAGACGCTGCACAAGGGCGTAGCGATACGTTTCTGCCTGTTCAAGGAAGCGGCGATGTCCGGCAAAGTCGGTGTCCGCCGCAGCCATCGACAGCGCGCGGATCGCGATCGTTGGGCTCAGCACACCGATCGCATCGACCAACCGGTTCTGAGCGGTCTGCGCCGCGAAGCTGGCACCTGCATAGCGATCGAACAGGCCGGACGTCAGCCGCTCCCCCTCCATCGCGAGCAGTCCTTTGTAGTTCACCGGCAGATCCTCGACCCGGGTTACCCCGTAGCGCTGCAGGACAGACTGCTTGAAGGCTGCCAGATGCGGATCATCGGGATTGTGACTGTCGCCCAGCTGGCGCAGGTCGCGCGCGATGGCGACATCGGTCTGAAGACGGTTCTGGAGCGGCACCGCGGCCCCCGCAATATCGGGGGCGATGCGCGGCACCAGCACGACCGCGACCGTCCATATTGCCAGCAGTGCAAGCAGGGCATCGCGCCCGCGCCGGGCAAAACCCGACGCGAGCAGGATCAGGACGACCCACAATGCAAGATACAGCGCATAGCCTAGCCCGATGGCGGCCATTGGCAACGCCAGCGTACCGGGTTGCGCGACGACTGCGACAAAACCGACCATCGCCGGCAATCCGACGATCAAGGCGACGATCCCGAGCGCGGCAAGCTTGCCACGCACGAGCTGTCCGCGCGAGACACCCTGCAGCATCAGTAATCGCAGTGTTCCTCGTTCGGTCTCTCGCGCCAGCACGCCGAAGCCCAGGAAGATCAGCAGTAATGGGGCGACCACCTGAAGGACGAAGGCGGGGGTGAGTTGCCCAAAACGGACCAGCAAGGAGCTTTGCCGGACGTCGCCGAAATTGGCGCTGTTCTGGCGGTGGCCTTCGAGGAACATGCTGTTGCCCGTGAAAGCGTCGACACCGGGATCGAACGCGGCCAACGCTCCCAGCGGACGATAGATGAAGGTGCCGTAATGGACCATGCGGTGCGGGTGGCGATCAGGTTGAGCCTTGAACGCCGCAGCAGCCACCTGCTGATGCCGCGTGCGCAGCTCGGCGATGCCGCGTTGGTGCGACCATGAACTAAGTACAGCCGCCAGGGTCAGCAGGACGAGCAGAACAAGCGCGATTACCGCGACGCGGTTGCGTGCCATCAACCGAAGTTCGTCACGCGCGATCAGGTGGGTCGCACTCACGCCGCACGGGTCCCTACGCCGACTTGGAACCGCGCATGCAGGGCGCGAATGTCGAATCTTTCGGACCCGGTGGCCGTGACATCCTCGACGATCCTGCCCTGTTCAAGGAAGGCGATCCGGTCGGCGACATCGGCGGCAGATAAGAGGTCGTGCGTTACCATTAGCACCGCGGTGCCACGGTCGCGGACTTTCAGGAGCAGCGCGTTGAAGTCGGCGGTTGCGCGCGGGTCGAGACCAGAGGTCGGCTCGTCGAGCAGCAGCACCGGCACTTCGCGCAGCAACGCCACTGCAATCGCGACCTTCTGCCGCATACCCTTGGAGAAGCCGCCCAGCCGTTGGTCCCACGCCCGGTCCTGCAACCCGGCAGATGCCAGCGCATTGGTGATCGTTCCCCGGTCCTGACGTTGATCAGCGAGTGCCAACAGGTAATCGGCATTCTCAACAGCGCTCAGATGCTCGTACAGCGCGACGTTCTCGGGGAGATAGGCAATGCGTCGGCGTGCCGCGTCAGCGTCCGCACCTGGATCGATGCCGCAGACTGCGATCTCTCCTGCATCGGCGCGCACGAAGCCAAGCAGAGCGGACAAGGTAGTCGACTTGCCCGCTCCGTTGCCACCCAGCAACGCCGTTATGCTGCTGGTGGGAACGGTAAGCGAAAGACCGTCGAGAACGCGATGGTTACCGTAGGCAAGCGCCAGTTCGTGAATGGCGATAGGGTTACCGTTATTATCGGGCATTAGCCTCAATCTGCAAGCGACATGATATAGCGTATCATAGAGGGTTGGTGCCGCGTTGCAACATTCTAGGTTGGGGGGAGGGCTGTTAGCACGCGACACACGGCTCATCGCCGGCCGAATGCTCATACGTACCGCTGAGAGCAGCCAGCGAGCATTGTCGACGCCTATCGGAGCCGCAGGCTAGCTGTTTAGTCCCGGCATCTGGTGGATCAGGTTAACGATGAACCGGTCTGGTTCTGAAGTCCAGATTTTGGCGATGTATTCGTAGGGTGTGAGAGCGCTGAGCGTCTTAAGCTGGCGGGCAAAATTATACGCAGCCATGAAGTCGGCGAGGTGCGTCTGTATCTGCTCGTGGCCCTCGTAGTGGAAGCGTTTAACGGTCGCCTCCTTGATAATGCGGATCAGCCGCTCGACCTGACCATTAGTCCAAGGGTGGTTCGGCTTTGTGAGCCGATGCTCGATGTCGTTCGCCTCACAGATCATGTCGAAGCGCATCTGCCGCGAACAGGCGGTGTTGCGGTTGCGCGGCTGCTCAGAGAACTGGATGCCCGCTTCGACTTCGCTCAGGACAGGATTGTCGGTCAGGATCGTGTGGATCCGGTACGGCACCGCTTTCAGCAGGTGTTCCGGAAATTTCCCAAGCCGTCCGCCTGTCAGCCTTGTCGACCAACTGCGTCACTGCGAACTTACTCGTGCGGTCGATGCCTACAAACAGATAGAGCCCTTCGACGACCTCAGGAGAGCCTTGCCCTCGGCGGTCTGCACCTCGGCGATATCCACGTGGGAAAAAGCCGATTACCAGTTGTCAAAAATAAGGCCAGCCCTCAAGCTGGCCTCTTAGGTTCCTCGAGGGGAGGAGACTTAGAGCTTAGCTCGGATACCGCCGAGGAATTGGCGACCAGGGTAATAAACGCTGTAAGCAGCATTGTCGTAGCCAAATGTAGTACGCAACGGCTCGTTAGTAATGTTTAGAACGTCGAGGGTCAAACGCATTCGGTTTTCAAAGAACGGCAGCTGATATCCAATCGACATGTCAAACTGACCACGCGCGTCAGCGCGAAGCGGTACCGGAATGTTATTCTGTGGGCCGTTTGCCGCGATAGACTCATCGTTCCAGACATAGTTTAGGCTGAGCGAGACCCCGTGCCCCTCGTAGAAGCCCTGCAGATTGTAGCTCCACGGCGCGATACCCGACGCGACCAGCCCCGTATCGGACTTCTGCGTGATACGCGTGCCGTTCGCGGAGAAGCCGAGCCCAGTTACGAGGAAGTCCAGCGGTTGAACCCACGTCGCTTCGACGCCTTGGATCTTGAGCTGGTTCAAATTGACCGGCTGCGTTACGACGATCTGTGCGACATCAGGACCACCACGACCGTTAATCGCCTGCTGTTGCGTCGTGGTCAGTGTGCTGAATGCCAGGTTCAGCGCGGTGAACGGCACCGTCGACTGGATGTTAGCTGTGAAACCATTAATGTTCTTGCGGAAGTACGACAGGCCAACATAGCCGATACCCCCGGTGTAGTATTCGCCGCCGAGATCGATATTCTCTGACGTGTAGGGTTTTAAGTTGGGATTGCCCGCAGTCGCGACCTGTGCGCCCTGATCAGAGAAGGTAAGCCCCGGCAGTAGCGAACCTGCGTCGGCGCGCGTCATGCTGATCGATGTGGCGAAGCGCAGCTTCACGCGGTTCATGACGTCATATGTAAGGTTAAGCGACGGCAGGACCTTTTCGTAGGACGAGTCCTGAATCACATCGACGAGTCCTGCCGCCACCTGGACCGGCCCTGCAACACGTTGATCGGTATGGACGTAGCGAACACCTGCATTAGCGCGCAGTTCGCGACCGAAGATTTCGCTGACGCCGTTGCCCTCCATGTAGAAGCCGAACGTCTTTTCTAAAATGTCGCCGGTCGTGCCACCGGTCACCGAACCGCGAGCTTCGGGCGCGTTGTCGAGGAACGACTGATAATTAGTCGCCGCCTGCAGTTCCTTGAGCTTCGTCGAGATGATGCTGCTATAGCCTACATTGCCCTTCGACAGCTTGCCGATGTCTGTGACGTTCAGGCGCTGTAGGTACTGCGACAACTGCGCATTAGTGACGCTGCCGGTAGTGCCGTCGCACGTCGCGCCGCACACCGAGGTCTGGTAGGCAGTCGAGTTGTCGTAGGCGCGGACGTTGCGCAGCGCGCTGTCGTAGGCGCCACCAAACTTCAAGTTCATGTTCGCGTCGCCGAGCGTGAAGTCGACATGCGCACCCTTGGTTTCGGTCTTGCGGCGTACGCTCTGGACATTCTGCCGATACCACTTCCAGCCGAGATTGGGATCGCCTAAGTCGACATTCGATGTAATGATCGGCTGCGGATTTTTGCTGTCAGTATTATCGTAGAAGGCGTTGATGCCCGTCTCGCGTGGAGTCTGAATCAGGAAGCTAGGCTGCTCACGGTAGAAAGTGCTCTTGCCGTAATTGACCTGCGCCTCGACCTTGAACGTGTCGCTCGGCGCCCATGTCAGACTTGGGTTTAGATTGTAGAACTCGGTGGTCTGCCGGAAAATGCTCTCTTCGAGGAAAAAGGCCGAGTTCGCGAACGTCCCGCTTGTAACCACGTTGTTCGCGTCGACGGTCAAAGCGACCGGGACCATGCCGCCCGTAGACGTAGGATCCCGGCCGGGGCCCGAATTGCGAACGTACCAGTTCATGTTCGACTTGACGAAGTCGCGCTTCGACTTGGCGTAGATGCCGTCAAACGCTAAGCTAAGCGTATCGGTCGGGCGAAATTCCACGGCGAGCAGCGCCGAATACCGCGAGCGTGTACCCTGCGTCACGTTGTTACGACCAAGCCGCGGGATGAGCGCACTGCGAATCTGCGTATCGGTCAAACCTGATGTTGCCGCCAAGTCTACGGGGGCGCCTGGCGTCAGGCCGAACCCGGTGTTTCCTGGGACGACTGGGGCATACGCAAAACCGTTTCCGCCAACGTCGCCGACACCAGGTCGACCGGTCGGTACGTTGCCATCGGTGTAGCCAACGGTCTCGAAGCCATCGACGCGGGTCTTTTGGTTAACCCCCTGGAGACCGATCAGAATGCCGAACTTGTCCCAGGTCTTGCTCGCTACGATCGCGCCGCGTGGACCAAAGCGGTTGTTAGTATCGTTATACTGGCCTTGGCCGACGACAGTTAGATGCGTACCCGGATTGTCGAATGGTCGCGCATTGCGGAGATTGACCGTACCGGCAATCCCGCCTTCTAGCGTCGATGCAACCGGCGACTTTAAGACATCGAGGCGCGTAAACAATTCGGACGGGAAGAAATCAAGATCTACCTCGCGATTGCCGCCGCCGGTACCGTTCGTGCCGCCGTCAGAAGCGATTGCGATCTGGGTATTATTGAGCAGGACCTTGGAAAAGCTCGGACCGAGCCCGCGGATCGCGACTTGTACGCCCTCCCCAGTGATGTCTCGGTTCAGGCGCACACCCGGAATGCGATTCAGCGTTTCGGCGAGATTGGTCGCCGGCAGCTTGCCGATATCTTCCGCAAAGATTGAGTCCCCGAACGCGACAGCGTTCCGCTTGGCATTAGTCGCGCTCTGAAGACTACCTCGAATTCCGGTAACGACGATCTCGTCGGTACCACCGAGCCCGTTGTCGGGGGCGGTCGTGCTCTGACCACTGGCATCAGCGGGGGCCGGTTCGGCTTGGGTCGTCGTACCGGTAATGCCCTGCTGCTCCGGCGCGATTGGCGTCGTCGTGCTGGGCGCGGCAACCTGCGCGGCAGCAGGCGCGATGGCAATCATGACGTTGACCGCGACTGCGGTAAGTAGTGCCACACGAACATTACGGCGGCGTACGATCGAATTCATTCTAGTTCCTCTCCTCACGACTTCACCGCTTCGTTGTCGGTGTCAGTCATACACTGCGCGTGATAGCGCTATCAGTATAATGGTCTTAATTGGCCTTACCAGCCATGTCAACTGGACTACCTAGCGGTAGCGATAGAGTTTTATACGTTGAATCTGCCAATCGCCGGCTGGCAGGCTGATGTGGCGCCCCTGATGGGTCTGATCACCGTTGAGGAGCCGACCCGGTACCCAATGACCTGAGGCGTCGAACCGTCCTTCGAAAGCACTGTCGATGCCGGCCAGCGCTGGACCGTCGCCGATGGGCTTGAAGGTCACTGTGATACCCTGACCCGCCACCAGAAACTCCTCAGGACCGGTCTGGATGATCAACCCGCCATAGCTCGCAGTATCTGGCTTTGCGACTGGCCGCTGAATGTCAGCGTAGGCGATCGTGAAGCGATAGCCGCCGATGTCTCGAACCTGAGGTTCGTATACGACCGTCTCGTCGTACAACACGCGTGGCTTAAACCCGGCCATTCGGTTCGACCCCTGCGCCGCGAGTATCTGCGGTGAGAGTTGGTCGATCACATCATAGGCCTTCGTTAGAGCGTTGGGAGCATCGTCAACCGAATCGATCGAGAAAGGTCCGAAACCGATCGCGTCATGCTCGCCATACGCAAAGAAGGCGTTGGCGGGGACTGCGGTATTGTCCGCGTTGTTCGCCTCCGGAATGAAGAGCGGATTGTCGGGACGCTTATAGCGACCCACCAGGTCGACATAGTTCGGAAAGTAAATGTCCGGTGCCAGAAAATCGATCTCGGGTGCGCCGGCCTTCCAGATGTCGATAAGATGAGGCAGCGGACCGCCGCTTGGATATTCGCCCGGTGCGCGACCGGGGCGATTGAGCGCGACGTTGACGTACATCGGCATCGGATACGCCGCTTTGCCTGCCGCGGTAAGCTGATCCGCGAAACGTGCATAATGCCAAGCGGTGAACACTTCCGCCGCAGCGTCGCCTGCGCCGAAGAGGTCCTCCCATGAGCCCTGCGTCTTTGCACCACGCTCGACCCACATCGCCTGCATCTCGGGAACGAGACTGGCCTTGTGCTGCATTAGATACTGGACCAGTTCGGTCGGTACGGGCTGACGAAATGCGGCCTCGGCGAGAGGGCCGTAGTCGCGCGCGACCGGTAGCATGCCGATCTCGTTCTCTACCTGCATCATCACGACGGTGTTCTGCGTACCGTCGATCGTCTTCAAATGCGCCATCAGTGCAGCGTAAGCACGCTGGTCGGCCTTCAACGTCGCGGGTGCGAACGCCGATAGAATGTCGACGCCTTGCCCGTTCGGACCTTGTGCACGTGGAAACCGCGTCTGGTGGCGCTTCACCCAGGACGGGGCGTAGGTCGACATCGAGTTCTTCCATGCGCCAAACCACAGAATGACCAGCTTCAGGTCGGCCGCACGAGCGTCACGCACCATGGCGTCGACTGAACTCCAGTCGAATTGCCCCTCCCGCGGCTCGATGAGCTCCCACGCAACCGGCGCGAGAACCGTATTAAGATGCATCGCTCGCAATTTCTTCCAGTGCGGCGCCATGTACGTGGCGCTGGACGCTGCAGAATTGCTGAGCTCGCCTGCGATAACCAGCATCGGCTTGCCGCCGACGATCAGCTGAGTCGCGCTACCTTGCTTACGGAGTGAGGGGACATCGGCAAACGCAGGCGTTGCCGCACTTAGTGCGGCAACTGTAAGTACAGCCGAGTGAAGTTTCATTATCCAACTCCAATTTGTTTTGTTTTGTTTGTTTTATTTGTTTTGTTTGTTTTTATATAGTCTGAGATATATAATCAGCGTATTTATTGAGTTCTTTAGTAGGGCATAAAGACAAAGGCGGATATTTCAACTGTTAAAATGCTGTTTCAGAAGATCAGATTATTTGAATCAATAAGTAAAAGGGGGCATTAAGTATACAATTGTCCATGTAGTGGGGGCTTGTTCATATCTATACAGTCCGGATCGTTACCAAACCTCAGCCTCAGAAGAACGTCAGGCCATCGAGCAGACCGCCGCCAATTGCTTAATAACGCGTAGGTATCGCGCCCATTTCTAGCATTTGAGGCGAAGGCCACCGGTCGCTCCTATTACCGACGGCCGCCTTATTAACGACGCCGCCTGTCTGATAGCGATAACATGTCCGACAAATTGATGGATTGTCAACAGACAGCGAAATCTGTCGGCTTGGGGTGACGGCGCCTAAAACCGGCAATGTGTAGATAATTTCGGTGGCCAAATTACACGACAAAAGACTAACTATTACAATTTAATAGATGCAGCCTTTGCAGAAAACATTTAATTGTCCGTCATTATTTTTGTCGATCTTCGAGCGAAAAACCAAAGATTAAGTATAGATTAGATTTATATTTCATTAAACGTAGTGTTGTATTAACTATATATAATGACTAGTCTATACCTTCTAGACTGTAACAATTTCGTTTTAATTCAATAGACGCACGAACTTGGTTTATAGCCGACAACTCCATATCTTTTAAAGTTAGATCTATAATAATATTGTAATATGTCTTTAGTTGAAAACTGGCCTTCTTACCATTTCCGAGTCCTAAGGAAGCAATGACTTCCTCATAATTTTTGAAGCCGTTTGGGCCGCCTACGGAAATTATTTTGTTAGTTAATACGCCAGCCTGCGATTTAAAAGGTTGAATATTCCAGAGCGTGACAATGGCGATGGAAACGACAGCATTCCCACTAGCTTCAGCAATAACCATATGAAAATGGCGCTCGGCATACTCGAAGCCGATAATGTCATCTTTTTCATGGCATACACGCATATCTTCTACCGCGCATTTAAGTCTTTGTAATTGTTCACAGGATATCCGAGTTGCCGCCAAGACGCATGCCTCAGATTCCATTGCGCATCTAGCTTGAATAAGTTCTAATAGATCAACGTCTTTTTCGACTGCCCTACTGAGCCGCGAACGCGTGGAAATCACGTATACTCCGGATCCAGGACGAACTGACACAAATCCTTCGGTTTCTAACGCAATCATCGTCTCACGGATCGTCGGACGTGACACTTCGTAGCATGTCGCAAGTTCGCGTTCCGGTGGCAGGCGGGCACCCATTGCAAACTCGCCACTTGCGATCCGCTCTTTAAGCTTCGCCGTTACACGGGCGTAGCTTCGCAGGATTAGGCGGTCAGATTTCATTCCTGCAGCTACCCTTTCGAGTGAACGGCAGCAAGCGGACGTGGGTAATTGAGACACTTAAAGACGTGCCTAGCCCAGGGTCGACCGAACGGTGTAGGGCTATATTGGGCGGTGGCGGTCTACTGATGCAAGCCCAGCGTTGTAGCGGTGAAGGCGAAACCAAGTCGAGGATTTTGTATTGGCTTGGGCATTTGAACTGCTCGATCTCCTGGAGGACTGGCAACCGGGCCGGTCGAGCCGGTTCCACAAGGGGGAGGGGCACGAACAAAAGAAATGGAACGGCGCTGCTTTCAGGCCAAGATCACCGGGCGACTGCGTCGACGATAAAGAATGACCGCAACGACAGGCAGCACAACCATAGGGAGAAGCGGCATAGCTTTTGCTGCACCGGGATGCTGACTTAGTTCGTGCATGAGAAGCGCGGTTAGATTTGCGCCGCACCAGACTAGCGCGGCCGTGACGCACACGCTGGCTGCGATGATGCCGAATTGTACCTTGCCGCTCATGACGTACCCCTCCAGAACCTAAGCACCCCTTGGCAGCCAAAGCGTTCTAACGGAAGGGCCGGTAACTCTCATTCTACAGACGGCGGGCAAAGGCCTTCCCAAATAGGATCTCATTTCGAGAATCGAAGCTACATAGGCCGCGTCGCAAAAGGGGTCGCTTTTGCTCCGGACCGAACCGGCCGCTTGTAGACATTCCAGCATAGGTACAGACTAGACTGATGAGTGCTTCCGCTGCCTTGGCCCTTCTTGCCTTAGCACCATGGGAGGCCGCGCCACTGGCCCAGCAGGCTCACGACCCATCGCAACGTGGCGAAGAGCGCAGGATAACTGGTGTCCTGACCCTCTACACCGAGGGGGAGTCGTTCCAGCAGTGCTCACTCAAAAAGCCTTGGAACTGCTTCAAGGCCAAAGAGTCGGAGTGCGGCTTCGATGCTACGCCTGAGGCTCGGACCTTGATCAACACGGCGATCACCAAGGCAGGAGCAACGCAAGGATACGCCACCTTCGGAATAGTGATGCTTGGTACCCGGGTAGACGGCGTCCATTCCGGCCATTTAAACCGATACTCCTGCGAATTTCGCGCGCGCTCAGTTCTCCAAATCAAGGAAGTGGCAAGCGCGCCGCCGGACACTTCAACGGCGGTCGACGTCCGCTAACCACCAATCCCGGCCACGCTTGATGCAAAAATCAAAAGTTTTGCATCAACAGGGCACCATAAATTACCTGTCGACTGGTGCTCATTTGGGGTTGGAATAAGCCACGTCGATCGCGCGGACATAGTAGCGTCCAGGCGGCAACAGCAAGCCGATGTCCTCACCTGGGCGGATTGCTACTCGATCGATCGGGACCGAAGTGTCCGGCTGACCTAGGGGGCGGGCCTCGATCACACGCCACCCCTTTGCCGGTCGAAATTTGCGGGGAATGGTAGTGATCCTGTCGCCTGCCATCTTACGCCAATCCGGCCGTCCGCGCGTGAACCGCTCGGTTGGATGGTCGATGATTAGATCGAACGTTCCGGCGGGTTGGTCCGAAGGTAAGGTCGCGAGCCGCATGGTTTCGCTACCGCCCCGGCATGTCGTTTGTGAGATAGTAAGAGGATCAATACCGGTCTTTTCTTTCAGCCGTGCGGCCATCCATTTCTGGCCATCGGCCCGAGGAACTTCGGTTGCATGCGAATAGCCGACGTGAATCAACAGCTTGGCGGCCGGGTGACTCTTTACGAATGCCGCTAGGTTGTTGGCCTGGGCTTCTTCTCGAAGAGCAATCTGCTGGCTCTGACTGACACCTTTGCTCGGCTCGTTGTGTGTGTTGTCCTCATAAGGCAGCAGGCGATAGCCAAGAGCCTTGGCTTGCCGCCCGAGCCGCCCGTAGCCCGCCTCTGAAGAGTAGTGGCCGTCGTCATCGGGAAGATAGGGCAGGTCCGGATGGCCAAGAAGCGAGGGCAGATACCGCTGCGGTACAGTAGCCGGCGGATTCGATAGCGTTTCCAGCCCCAACGTATCGTAACCCAGTGGGCGCAGGCGTCGTGCTACTTCCGCAGTAAACCAGCGGTGACGCGATCGTTCGTGGCTTTCGTTGATAATGACTATGGAAGTCTGCTCGGCTCTACGCACGATTTCATCTACAGCCCCTGTCGCCAGTGCAGATGGTGAGCAGTTCGTGGTTTTATAATCGTCGCTAGATGCTGCGATTAAATCCTCACGCCCGAACAGGCTAAGGGTTTGTGTGTCGCCATCCGATACAACGGGATGGTCTGGATCGATTTCCGACAGGCTCTCCAATTTCCAAGAGATCATGGAAGGCAGACTATTTGCCTGAACGATCTCGAATGGCTGTGAGAGTATTACGCGCTAACCCAAGACACCGGGTTGGTCTGTTGCACACGAGCTAAGTGAAGCAAAAAAAACTGCCGCGATGAGCTTTTGTGAACTCATATCTGGAATAAGTAAGCGCATATCGAATGCTACTGGTCACCTTTTCCGATTTCAACTTTTTTGGCGAGAGTGAGAGCTCCCCCGTTTTCAAGCTTCTGATGCAAAAATCACAAGATCTGCATCAGGCTCGAAGCCGCAGAAATCGTGGCATCGCTTGATGCAGAAATCCGATGCGTGCCGGCCGTGAATGTCCGGGTTTGATGGAAAGAAGACGTTCGGTCTAGGACGTGACTTCGGATATAACGCAAGATCTTCGAACATCTGCAAGACGCAGATCGCACGTCACGCGGACACGATCCGGATGCCATGAACCAACCCAGCGGACCCCGCCAATAATCGGATTTCCATTCCCATTGAGTATGCGAACTTGGAGGCTCTGCGGCTTCTTCGGGCCTGGTAGATATTCTTTGCGGAAAGACGGGCTGATACAAAGCGCGCCTCTCGTCTCACAGTCTGTGACCCGAATGTCCGCTCGACCGCTTCCTTCAATGAAGGGATCGCTCCCCTCCTCGCCATAGATCAAAAGCAAAGTCGGTGTCTCAGGGGCTGCATCAGCAGTTCGAAAATCTATAATGAACTCTGGCACGCTATGGCGCCAACCCGTGACAGCCGCATACCCCGCTCCGCCAATAAGCATCGCAGCCGTCAAGGCGGCACTGAATTTGATTGCGTTTCGCATGGCTGTGCCCTGAGGGGTGAGAGCTGCAGCTTAGTGCTTTGTCGTATGTCCACAAGTGGGCGGTTGCCGTCGTCAGCACGGGTTATGCCAGAATACGCCTGGGCTGGGTTCAGAGTAGCAAGCGGCGGGCATCGACAGGCCTGCTTTGGTGCGCGGCACCTCGTAGCCGTAGCCTCCATCGAAACCGCTCTTCGTCACGATCTCGACGCCCGACGAGTGAACCATGACATTCTCAGGACGAAGGCCTGCAATAACGACTGGCCATTCACCTTTTGGGACATTCTTCCGCTCGTTCGGATGCTCTGGCCGGTACGACCTCATCAGCTTTTGAGCCTCGAAATGGATCGCCCTGAGCAGCTTAGGGTCAGACACGGGCCTGTTACAGCCACCGAGGATCGCCAATGCTGCCGCCAAGGTAACGAACATAGCTCTAGCGTGTTTCGAAGGGCCCATCACGCAAGTGGAGCATAAGAGCCGAATGTCCGCAATTGGGCGCTTTTTGCTTTTCTTGTTGTTGCGAAAGGGTTCCCTTTCGCAACAAATTTCGGCCTCAATGAAATCAATGGGTTGGCCGTTGCAAAAGGCTGTAGCAAAACGAACGAATGAAAATCGGCTATGCACGGGTCTCGTCCGGAGAACAGAACCTCGACCTTCAACGCGATGCGCTAACTGCTGCCGGCTGCGGCATGATCTACGAGGACGAGGGTGTTTCAGGTGTTGCACGTCGGCGTCCTGGGCTCGACCAAGCGCT
>NZ_JACYVG010000012.1:0-50671 GCF_014842205.1 Sphingomonas sp. CFBP 13714 | reverse complement strand
CGGGTTCGCTCGACGCCCCGGGGATTACCGTAATGCCATTCCTATTGTCTCGCCTCGCGGTGGCGGGGGCTTTGCTGTCACCTGTTTTCGCAGCACCGCTCAACGCTCAGTCTTTGCCTGTCTCGGACAATGAGGACATTCTGGTTGTCGGCCAGCAGGCGCGCGACACGCTCACCACGCCGAACGCGACCGGCAGCCGCCTGGGCCTCACGCCGCTCGAGACCCCCGCGACGATCTCGGTCATCGATGGCGCCACGATCCGCGCGCGCGGCGACCTGTCGGTGATCGACGCGACGAGCCGCGCACCGGGCATCAGCAACGCTGGAAACCCCGGCAATGGCGGCACCGCGCTCGCCGCGCGCGGCTTCAGCGGCCAGGGATCCGTGCTTCAGCTGATCGACGGTATAAGGCTGTTCCCGGCTGCCGGCACGATAACCTTTCCGACCGATCCGTGGATGGTCGAGCGGATCGACATCCTGAGCGGCCCAGCCTCGGTGCTCTACGGCCAGGGCGCGCTGGGCGGTGCGGTGAATGTCGTGATGCGCAAACCCGATACGCAGCGGACGCACGTGGAGGGCGAGATCGGCTACGGCTCGCAGGACAGCTTCCATGTCGCGGCGGGCGCAGGCGGGCCGATCACCGAGCGCCTCTCCTATCGCATCG
Source organism: Sphingomonas sp. CFBP 13714 (assembly GCF_014842205.1). Taxonomy (NCBI): domain Bacteria; kingdom Pseudomonadati; phylum Pseudomonadota; class Alphaproteobacteria; order Sphingomonadales; family Sphingomonadaceae; genus Sphingomonas; species Sphingomonas sp. CFBP 13714. The sequence continues at coordinate 50,008 of NZ_JACYVG010000012.1, read as the reverse complement.
ACGGCAGCTATCGCCGATCGGACGGCTATGTCGATCGTGGCCAGTCGCGCAGCCATGCCGTCTCGGGCACGCTGCGCTGGGCACCGACCGACACGCTCGTCGTCACCGCACGGGACGATTACGGCGACCAGAAGCCGATGCGCTATTTCGGCACGCCGCTGATCGAAGGACGGCTCGACGACCGCATCGGGGAGCGAAACTACAACACACGCGATGGCTTTATCCGCTACCGCGACAACCGTACCAGCCTGCAGGTCGACTGGACGCCGAGCGATGCGGTCACCGTCAGCAACCAGGCCTATCGTCTCACCTCCAAACGCTCCTGGCTCAATCTCGAAACCTATTGCTGGATCGCCGCGGACGGCGTCTGCGCCAACGGCAGCGGCAACACCGGCACACCGGGGCGCATCCTGCGCACCGACATGACCGGCATCGTCCACGATCAGACGCAATGGGGCGATCAGGGCAGCGTGACGCTCAGGACAGGCATCGCCGATGGCGTCAGCAACGACTTTGTCGTGGGCTTTGACGTCAACCTCATCAAACTCACCTACTCCCACAACTTCGGTTCGGACCCCCAGGTTTCGGAGGTCGATCCTTTAGCGTTCGATCCAGGTCCGATCGTCGACACGCAGGGGATCGCACCGCGCTACCGTACGCGCACCACCGAATATGCGGTCTTTGCCGAGGACCGGCTGAAACTCGGCACGCATGTCTCGATCGTCGGTGGCGTGCGCTACGAGCACGACAAGATCCGCCGCTGGTCGATCGACTATCCAGGCGGCGTCAGCACCGAGACGTTCGCGCTCGACAAGCGGCTGCATAACGTGACCTGGCGGGTCGGTAGCGTCTATCAGCCGATCCCGACGGTGTCGCTCTATGCGCAGTATGCCACCGGCGTGGATCCTCTGGGGACGCTGACCACCTATTCGACCGGGCAGGTTCAGTTCAGCAACGCGGTCGGCGACCAAGTTGAGGTCGGCGCCAAGGCGGTGTTCCTCGACGGTCGCGGCACCGCCACCCTCGCCGCCTATCGCATAGTCAAGAAACGCCTGCTGGCACAGTTGACCCCGACGAGCCCGGTCGAGCAGGTCGGCCAGCGATCGGCCAGGGGGATCGAGGCCGCGGTATCGCTCGATCTGCCCTACGGCGTCGGGATCGATGCAAACGGCAGCGTGCTCAACGCGACGTTCGACGACTTCGTCTCCGGCGGCTCGAGCTTCGACGGCAACACCCCGCCAGACGTCCCCGAGACGCTTGCCAATCTCTGGCTGCGTTTGAACGCAACGCGCTCGCTCCAGGCGCGCGCCGGGCTGCGCTACGTCGGGCGTCGTTATTCGGACAACGCCAACAGCTTCCGCGTCCCCAGCTACACCACGGTCGATGCCACGCTTTCCTTTGCGGTGACACCACGCCTGGCGGTCAATATCCACGGCTACAACCTGTTTGACCGGGCCTACGCGCTAAACACGTACAACAATCAGCAGTGGGTCCTTGGCCGTCCCCGCTCGGTCGACGTTTCGCTTCGTGCCAGCTTTTAACGCCCTCAGGCGGCCGGCGCTTGGCAAGACTGCCCGGCGCTGGCTGTACCTCGTTCATCGCTGGATCGGCATCGCCAGCTGCCTGTTCTTCGCCATGTGGTTTCTGTCCGGGCTGGTGATGGTCTACGTGCCTTATCCCTCCCTCTCGCCAGCCGATAAGCTGGCTGGGAGCGAGGCGATCGACTGGGCAGCAGTGAACGTGCCGCCCCCGCTGGACGGCGGACGGCTATCGCAGGAGCTGTTCCTCGAGATGCGCGACGGCGCGCCTGTCTGGCGCGTGACCGGGTGGGATGGAACGCACACCACTCTCGCCGCCAGTCGCGGTACCGTCCTGCGGCCAGTCGATGCTCGTTACGCCGGTCGGGTCGCTGGCCGCTTTGCCAACGCACCGACGAGGCACGTAGAACGGCTGACCCGGGATCAGTGGACGGTTGCTGGCGGCTTCGATCGACACCGTCCACTTTGGAAGGTTGCGCTTGCCGACGCGTCCGGCACGGAGGCCTATGTGTCGTCGAATACGGGCGCCGTCTTTCAAGTGACCACCCGTCGCGAGCGGTTCTGGAATTGGCTCGGCTCGGTGCCGCACTGGCTCTATCCGACGGTTCTAAGACAGGATCAAACGGCTTGGCGTCAGGTCGTGCTATGGGTGTCTGGTCCCTGCATCGCCGCGGCGGTCGCGGGGATGTGGATCGGCATCCTGCGGACCCGCATTGGCGCACGGCGCTTCAAAGGCGGGCGAATGACGCCCTACGACGGCTGGATGCTGTGGCATCATGTCGCGGGGCTGGTGGGTGGTATCTTCCTGATCGCCTGGATCTTCAGCGGATGGCTGTCGGTCGATCCCGGCCATCTGTTTCGCGGGACGAAGCCAGACGATGCGGCTGTGCGGATCTATCAGGCATCTGATCCGATGCCGGACCTAGCACTCGACCGGCTCCGCATAGCAGGCGAGGGTGCGGTGATAGCGCAGTTGACTCACCATGCGGGAACCCCCCTCGTCCTGCTGTCCTATCACGACGGGCGGCGAGTAGTGTTGAATGCGGTCACACTCGCGCCATCCCAAGCTACAGAGGTGGCCATCGTGAGGGCCGTACGTCATCTGGAGAGCTCCGCGCCGCTACTCTCGGTCGATTGCCTGACGGCGCCCGATGCATACTGGTATGCGGTCGGGATGCTACCGCGTCTACCAGTGTTGCGGCTGCGTTTTGCCGATCCGGCGCAGACTTGGTTCTATGTCGATCCCGCTACCGGGGAAGTTCTCCGGACGGTCGATGAACGACAGAGGGCGTACCGCTGGGTATTCGACCTCCTCCACAGATGGGATCTGAACACGCTGACATTGCACCGGCCGGCCTGGGATGGACTGATCTGGCTGTTCTCGATCGCCGGTGTGGTGACATCAATAAGCGGTATCTGGCTTGGGTGGAAAAGACTTATCCGATGACTGGGCGGACCCACAAGCAGACGTTCAGGCCTCTTCCCTCACTTCCCAACTTCGGACGCTGGTTCATATTTGCACGAAAGGCGGCAGCGGTCCTCAAAACAAGATTACACCGACATTCGCGCGGTCTTTCCCGCTTTCCTGCGTTGGCCATTCGTTTATTTGGTTGGACGTCAACTCGCTCCGCTTTCTGTACGGTCCACATGGAAGACAAACAGCCATGGCAGTCGTGAAGTGACATATTTGGGAACGCCGATTGCCCGACCATCCGTGGGTTGTCGTCCGGTCTCGATTCCGCCGATAAATAGTGTCAAGATTGCGATCGAATTCACATACTACCAAGCCTCGCGCGGTAGGAAGATCATGCCCCAACGAGATCGAGCTACTACGCGCATTGATCGAGCGCGCCTTTGGTTTGGACCCGCACGGCCACGCAACCTACCAAGATCCTCGACATGGCTGCGACACGAGCGCGGACCAAACGATCGAGGGGATGCACGTTATGACGACCATGAGCCCGACTGAGATGGCGCAGCGCCTTGGCGGCGGATTACTGTCGTTTCCCGTCACGCATTTCGATGCCGACGGCGCGTTCGTCGAGGACGGGTATCGAAAGCATTGCGCCTGGATGCTCGAGCACGAACTGTCCGGCCTGTTCGCGGCGGGCGGCACGGGCGAGTTCTTTTCGCTGACGCCAGCCGAAGTCGCGCAGGTCGTCGGCGCCGCGGTGGCCGAAGCCGGCGGACGTCTGCCGGTGATCTCGGGCTGTGGCTACGGCACCTCGATCGCCACCGGGATCGCACGCGATGCGGAGAAGGCCGGCGCGGACGGCCTGTTGCTGCTGCCCCCCTATCTGGTCGGATCGAAGCAGGAGGGGCTTGCCGCGCATGTCGAGGCGGTCTGCAAGGCGACCGGGCTAGGCGTGATCGTCTACAACCGCGACAATGCGATCCTCGACGACGATACGCTGGCCGGGCTGTGCGACCGCAATCCCAACCTCGTCGGCTTCAAGGACGGCGTCGGCGACATCGAGCTGATGACGCGCGTCTATGCGCGAATGGGCGACCGGCTGACCTATATCGGCGGCCTGCCGACCGCCGAAACGTTCGCGACGCCGTATCTAACGATGGGCGTCACGACCTATTCGTCGGCGATCTTCAACTTCCTGCCCGAATGGGCGCTGGCGTTCTACAAGGCCGTGCGCGCCGACGACCGGGTCGAGGTGCTGAACCAGCTGCGCGATTTCGTGCTGCCCTACATCACGCTGCGCAACCAGGGCCGCGGTTATGCGGTGTCAATCGTCAAGGCGGGCATGCGTGTCGTCGGCCGCGATGCCGGGCCGGTGCGCTCGCCGCTGACCGATTTGTCCGCAGCCGAGGACGAGCGGCTCCGCGTGCTGATCGAGAAGGTCGCCCCCACCGCTCTTGCCAAGGCGGCGTGACAGCGGGCGAAAACCGACGGATAGTGCGGCGATGATGTTCGAACTCAGCCAGCTTCGCTGCTTCGTCGCCGCCGCCGAGGAACTCCATTTCGGGCGCGCGGCACAGCGCCTGAACATGACGCAATCGCCGCTCAGCCGACAAATCCAGCTGCTCGAGCGGATCCTCGACGTGACGCTGCTCGAACGCACCAGCCGGCAGGTGAGCCTGACGCCCGCCGGTCGCGTGTTCCTGATCGAGGCGCGGCGGATCGTCCGGCTGTCGGAGAGTGCGGCGCTGTCGGCGCGGCGCGTGGCGAAGGGCGATGCGGGACGCGTAGCGATCGGCTTCACCGCGGTGTCGGGGTATAATCTGGTGCCGCAGATCGTCGCGCAAGCGAGAGCGAGCCTGCCCAATATCGACCTCGAACTGCGCGAGATGGTGACGACCGACCAAGTCGATGCGCTGCTGACCGGGCTGATCGACATCGGCTTCGTGCGGCCGCCGCTCGATCGTCACGAGTTCGACACCGTCTGCGTACAGGTCGAGCCGCTCGTCGTCGCGCTACCCGCGGGGGATCCGCGACAGGCGAAGGCGGTGCTCGAACTGGGTGATTTCGATGGCCTGCCGCTGATCATGTATGCGCGGCAGGGCGCGGGGTATTTCCACCAGATGCTTATCGGGCTGTTCGACGCGGCCGGCGTGTCGCCGCACTATGTCCAGCACGTGACGCAGATCCATTCGATGCTGGGGCTCGTCCATGCCGGCCTCGCCGCGGCAATCGTGCCGGAATCCGCATCGGGGCTGCACATGAACGACGTGCAATTCCGCCGGCTTGCGACCGAGCCCGAGAAGCCGGTCGAGCTGCACATGGCGTGGCGGCGCGACAACGGTAACCCGGCGCTGGAGCCGATGCGGCGACTGTGCGCCGAAACCGCGGCGTGATCGACCGGCGCGCGGTGCTCGCCGGGCTCGTAGCGACACCGGCGCTGGTTGCTGCGCGTACACCGGCGAGCCCCGTCGCGACGACGCGATACGGGCGGGTGCGCGGGACGGTCGACCGGGACGTGCTGGTCTTTCGCGGGGTGCGCTACGGCGCGGATACGCGGGCGCGACGGTTTGCACATGCGGTGCCGCCGACGCCGTGGAACGACATTGCCGACGCGACGCGCTACGGCGCAGCCTCGCCACAGACCAAGGCCACCGAGGCGACCAGCGAGGATTGCCTGTTCCTCAACGTCTGGACGCCTGCGCTCGACGCGTCGCGCCGGCCGGTCATGGTCTATATCCACGGCGGCGCGCATGCGCACGGGTCCGGGTCCGATCCGCTGTATGATGGCGGCAATCTTGTGCGGCGCGGCGACGTGGTGGTCGTTACCTTGAACCACCGGCTGGCGGCGCTCGGCTACGCGTATCTCGCGCAGCTTGGCGGGCCGGCGGAGTCGGGGAACGTCGGCAATCTCGACATCGTCCTCGCGCTGCAATGGGTGCGCGACAACATCACGGCGTTCGGCGGCGATCCGGGGCGAGTGATGCTGTTTGGCCAATCGGGTGGTGGCGCCAAGATCGTCACGCTGATGGCGATGGCGGAGGCGCGCCCGCTGTTTCACGCCGCCGCGACGATGAGCGGCCAGCACGTTACGGCGGCCGGGCCGAACCACGCGACGATCCGGTCGCGGGCGTTCATGGCGAAGGCGGGCGCGAGCGACTTTCCGACGCTGAAGGTGCTGCCGATCAATCGGCTGGTCGAGGCGATGGCGACGACCGATCCGATCGAAGGCAAGGGTGAGATCAGCTTTACCTCAACGCTCGATCATCATGTGCTGACGCGTCATCCGTTCTTTCCCGACGCCCCGCGCGAGGCGGCGCATATCCCGCTGATCGTCGGCAATACGCATGACGAGACCGGGTTGTGGATTGGGGAAATCCTGAAGCGCGGCGACACGAGTTGGGAGAACCTACCCGCGCGGTTGGTGCGGGAGATGACCAAGGACCTCGCCCCCGATCACGTCATCGCGCGCTACCGCGACCTCTATCCCGATCGGACGCCGGGGCAGATCCTGCTGGCGGCATCGACCGCGGGTCGGTCCTGGCCCGGGCATCTGATCCAGGCCGAGGAACGCGCGAAGATCGGTGCGCCGACCTGGATGTATCAGCTCGACTTTCCTTCGCCGGAGGCGGGCGGCGTGCTCGGCGCGTTCCATACGCTCGATATCGGCCTAGTGTTCGACAATACGCAGCAGCCGAGCGCGCGGACGGGTGATGGGCCGGAGGCGAGACGGCTGGCCGGGCGGATGGCGGATGCGTTCATCGCGATGGCGCGGACCGGCGATCCGAACTGTGCGAGCGTGCCGATCTGGCGTCACTATGATCTGGTGCGACGCTCGACGATGATCTTCGATCGGGCAGTGCGGATGGAAGACGATCCCCGGCGCGAGGAACGCCTGCTGTTCGCGGTTGCGCCGTATATCAAGCCGGGCGGCTAGCGGTCCCACGGAAAGGCGAGCGTCGGGCGGTTGGCGTAGCGGCGCATGCGCAGGCTCAAGCGCGCACCGGCGCCGGGCTCGAGCCGGATCGTGACCGCGGCGCCGGCGACGTCGGTCGTGCGGCCGTCGATCGTCACAGCGTCTATCCGGTGCTCGGCATAGGCGCCGCCTTGCACCACCACCGTCCGCGGCTGGCTGTTGCTCAGGTTTACCAGCGTCACATCGGTCGTCGTGTCGCCCAGCGTATGCACGAGCGCAGTGACGTCCTCCGGCACGCCGGCGCGTTTGCGATCCGCGTCGAAATAGCGGAGCCGGCAGTGGAGCGGGACGCCGCCTTGCGATGGCGAAGTCTTCGACCAGGACGGGCGGGCAATGTGCAGGCCGCCGGTCATCAGCTGGACTAGGCTGGTGACGTTGGCCGGGTTAATGTCGATCGGCCAGTCTGCGAGCCGGGTTTCCGGCGTCGTCGGATCGGACACGCGCGCAGCGACACGGTCGGCGACGGCCTTCAGGTCCGCGCGCAACGCGGTTACGGCGTAGCTCGGGTTCTTGCCTTCGAGGAAGCTCACCCACGGATGATCGCCGGCAGCCGCGCGATCGGCGGGCGCCTGCGACATGTACCATATCTCGAAGCCGTTGGTCTTGAACGGACCAGGTTGCCAGCCATACCAGCCGTCCGCACCGTGCATCGTCGGCGTAGACAGCACACCGCCGATCGTCTTGGCCTGTGCATTGATCCGCGCGGTCTGGCGGCGCCAGACGTCGATATAGCGCTGATCGCCGGTCAGCAGCGTGCCGGTCATGAACGCGGTGATCGAACGGGGTATGCGGTTGCGGTTCTCGCGCTTGCCGGTCTGCGGCACGATCGGCGAGAAGCCCCAGCCATAGACGCCACTCCACCAGTCGCGCGGGACGATGCCATCCAGACCGACGCGGCTGGGGATGATGTCGCCGTTCGCTTTTGCCCGGCCAACCCACGCGTCGAGATAGTCGAGCGCCCAGGTCCGGTATCGATCCCCTGCCCCCAGCGCATACGCGTTGAGCCCTATCGTCGTCGCCTGAAGGTTGAGCGGATTGTCGCCGACGACGTCGCCATAGTCGGCATAATGCGCGAGCGTCTGCGCGTACGTCGTCTCGCCGTGTTCCATGTGGAAGCGTTCGCCGGCGGCGAACGGATCGCCCGCCCAGTCGAGCTCGGTCGCGCGGCGCAGCATCGGCCCCCGACTTCCGTTCATCAGGCTGCGCATGATCCGCAGCTTGGGGTCGTAGTTGCGTGTGGTCGGATCGCGGCCGGTGTAGAAGTCGGCGTAGCGACGCGTGCGCTCGATCAGCTTCAGGTCGCGCGGGCCGGACAGCCCCATCATGTTGAAGGTCGTCAGCCCTTCCGCATTGTGCTGCCAGTCCATCTGGACAGGAAACTCGCGAAAATACATCCCCTTGCGTGCGATCGGCACGTCGACCGTGCGCGCGGCGGTGAACTGCTTGAGGTGCCCCTCCCACGCCCGTGCGTACAGGTCGCGGATACGATCGGGACCGCCCAGCGCGTGCAGGATCGCCCAGTCGTTCGTTGCTTCCGCCGCATCGTCGGGACCATCGTTCGCACCCCAGCGCTCGAACACGCGCAGCCAGCCGCGACTGTCGATATACTTTGCGTAGAACGCTTCGCAGGCTTCGGCATTGGCAGTGAGCAAGCGGCGTTGCAGGACGGCCCATTCCGGCGCTGCCATAGGCGTTGTAACCCGCAACGTCGCTGGCGCCGCACGAACGGCGGCAGGCAATGTGGCGAGCGCGGCCGCGGCACCCCCGAGCAGCGTACGTCGATCGACGGTCATGCGGCCAGCTCGACACGGCGGATCGGACCGACGATCACCAGGAACGAGAAGATCGTGAGCAGGCAATGCGCGCCAACGAACACCAGCGCCCAATCGAACGAGCCCGTAGCGCCGACGATAAAGCCGATGACGATCGGCGTGACGATCCCGGCGACGTTGCCGAACATGTTGAACACCCCGCTGGTCAGCCCGGCGAGCTGCTTTGGCGCGACGTCCGACATCACTGCCCAACCGAGCGACGCGACGCCCTTGCCGAAGAACGCAACCGCCATCAGCGTGACGACCAGCCATTCCCCCTCGACGAACACGCAGGCGATGATCAGCGTCGCCAGCAGCATCCCGAACACCAGCGGCACTTTGCGCGCGATGTCGATCGAGCCGGTGCGCTTGAGCAGCAGGTCGGACGTGTAGCCACCGACGAGCCCGCCGACGAAGCCGCACAGCGCTGGTGCGGCGGCGGCGAAGCCGGCTTCCATGATGTTCAGCCCGCGTTCCTTGACCAGGTAGATCGGGAACCAGGTGACGAAGAAATAGGTCAGCACGTTGATGCAATACTGGCCGAGATAGATGCCGAGCAGCATCCGGTTCGCGAGCAGCTGGCGCAGGTTCGTCCACGAGAAGGCCTGCGGGCGATTGGCAGCATCCTCCATCCGGATCAGCCCGCCGCCCGCCTCGATATGCGCGAGTTCGGCGGCGTTGATCTTCGGATGGCGGACCGGGCTGTGGATGTAGCGGACGAACAGTGCCGTCGCAGCCAGGCCGATCGCGCCCATCACCCAGAACACCGCGCGCCAGCCATAGCTGTGCACCAGCCAGCCCATCAGCGGGGCGAAGGCGACGAGCGAGAAATACTGCGCCGAATTGAAGATCGCCGACGCGGTGCCACGCTCGGCACCGGGAAACCAGGCGGCGACGAGGCGGGCGTTGCCAGGAAACGACGGCGCCTCGGCAAGGCCGACGAGAAACCGCAGCACAAACAGCATGGCAACTGCGGACACGCCCGCGATCACCCCGGTCAGCCCCTGTGTGGCCGTGAACAGCGACCAAGCGAGGATTGCACCAGCATAGACGCGCTTCGTACCGAACTTGTCGAGCAGCAGCCCGCCGGGGATCTGCGCGAGGACATAGGCCCAGGCGAAGGCGGACAGGATAAAGCCGGTCTGTACCGACGACAGCCCGAGTTCGGTCGATGCAGCAGACCCCGCGATCGAGAAGGTCGCACGGTCGGCATAGTTGATCGACGTGATCAGGAAGATGAGCGCGATCACGCGGTATCGCACCGCGGTCGGACGCCCGGTCACGCCTCCTGTGACCGCATCTTCGGCGGGGGATGATGCGGCGATCGTCATGCTTCGCTCTCCAGTCCAGCACTCGATCTGCGCGAGTGTTCGAGTTCGGTGTATCGACCAGAATGGGGTCGGTCCAAGTCCTAAAACGGGTTGATCGAGCCAACCCATGACTTGATCCGAGAACGAAGCGTTATGCGGGTCTTCGATCAGTGCATCGTTCGCATCGATCGATGTCGGAATGAGATTGGCTTAGGCGACCGCACCCGGCCTAACACAGATTGCGACAGACCGGCTCCAACGAAGCCGGCAGCGGGCACATCGTGCCGGAGTTAGGGGAGTGAGTATGACTGGGATCCGCAGCTTCAAATCCGTGTTGGCCATGTCGAGCGCGATCGTCGCCTGCTCTCTGGCGACGATGGGCCACGCCCAGAGCGTGCCGGAAACGACCGCGCAGAAGGAAGCGCGCGCCGCTGGCAACACCACCGATACCGACACTCCCCCCGCTTCCCCTGCCCTGCCGCCCGAGCAGAACGTGACCGGTGCGCCGCTCGCTGCGGATGCGCCGGATATCGTCGTGACCGGGTTCCGCGCGAGCCTGAACAGCGCGATCAACATCAAGCGCACGCAGACCGCGACCGTCGACGTCATCAAGGCGGAAGACATCGCCGAGTTTCCCGACCTCAACCTGGCGGAATCGTTGCAGCGCATCCCCGGCGTCTCGATCAGCCGCGTCAACGGCGAAGGCCGCAACATCTCAGTGCGGGGCCTCGGCCCCGACTATACGCGTGTCCGGATCAACGGCATGGAGGCGATCGGCACCACCGGCGGTACCGATAATTCGGGCGGCGTGAACCGTGGCCGCGGGTTCGATTTCAACATCTTCTCGTCCGACCTGTTCAACAGCATCGCGGTCCGCAAGACCGCCACCGCCGACGTCGAGGAGGGTTCGCTCGGCGGCACCGTCGACCTGCAGTCGTCGCGCCCGTTCGACTACAAGAAGGCCACCGCGGTCATCTCGGCGAGCGCCAGCTACAACGACCTGCGCGAGAAGGTGACGCCAAAGATTTCGGGACTGATCACCAAGACGTCGGATGACGGCCGGTTCGGCGTCCTGCTGTCGGTCGCGTATGAAGAGCGTGCGATCAAGGAGGAAGGCGCGAACATCACGCGCTGGACGTATGGCGGGTTCAACGCCGGGTTCAACGCCGCGTCGCGGTTGCCGGGCAAGACGCTCGCACAGATCAACGATCCGAACCCCGTAACCGGGCTGTACCATCCGCGTATTCCCGGCCTCGTCAGCTACGACATCTTCCAGAAGCGGCTGGGTGCGGCAGGATCGGTCCAGTTCCAGCCTACCCCCAAGACGCTGATCTCGCTCGACGCGCTCTATTCGCGGCTCGACGGCACGCGCAAGGAATCGCAGCTGCAGGCGATCAGCTTCAGCCGGTCGGGCACTGGCAAGCCACAGACGGTCATCCGCGACGGCGTGGTGGACGGCGACAACAACATCATCAGCGGCACGTTCGACAACGTCGATCTGCGCACGCAGTCGCGCTACGACAAGCTGGTCACCGATTTTTACCAGGTCACCGGTACGCTCGACCAGAAGTTCGGCGAGAATTTCAAGATCGGTGCGGTCGTCGGCTATGCGGATTCGGCGTTCAGCAACCCGATCCAGTCGACCGTGACGATCGATGCGGCCAACACGCCCAATTTCTTCTACGATTTCCGCATGCGGTTTCCGACGATCAAGCCCGGCGTGGACCTGACCAACCCGAACAGCTTCGCCTTCGTCAACGGCACGTCGGAAGTCCGCATCCGTCCGCAGACCGTCAACAACAGCTTCACCAACGCCAAGACGTTTGCCGAGTGGACGGTCAATCCTTTGCTAAAGCTGAAGGTCGGCGTCGACTGGCGCCGGTTCGACTACAGCTCGACCGAGCAGCGGCGTCTGTCGGGCGAGTCGGTCGTGCAGACGCTGACGCCCGCACAGCTCGCCGCGGCGACGACGCTCTTCTCAGGCTTCGGCAAGGGGCTCGACACACCAGCCGGTACGCCGACGGCATGGGTCGTCCCCGATCTCGCCAAGTTCGCCGAGCTCTACGGGATCTACTCGAACCCACTCTACGCGACCGGTGGGGTGAACAATGCCAGCGCACGCGGATCGTTCATCACGGTGCGTGAGGACGATATCGGCGGCTGGGGCATGGCGGAGTTCAACTTCGCCGATCGCGGGCTGCCGATCCGCGGCGATGTCGGCGTGCGCTACGCCAACACCGACCAGCGCTCGACCGGCTACGCAGGACAGGGCGTCGCGACCAACCTCGTCGTCGCGGACCGGAGCTATCATCGCTGGTTGCCGTCAGGGAACCTGGTGATGGACGTCACCGATACGTTGCTGGTGCGCCTCGCAGCGGCAAAGACGCTCGCGCGCGCCGGAATCTCGGCGATCGCACCGGGTGGCAACCTCAGCGTTTCGGGCGGCAACCGTACGTTCAGCAGCGGCAACCCCGATTTGACGCCGACGGAATCGGACAATCTCGACGTTTCGGTCGAATGGTATCCGACGCGCGGCGCGATCTATGCGGTGTCGGCGTTCCAGAAGGACATCGGCACCTTCGTACAGTCGCTGAGCACCACCGTTCCGTTCAGCAGCCTGGGCCTGCCGGACTCGCTCCTGGCCGGTACGAGCGCATCACCGACCGATCTGTTTATCGTCAGCCAGCCGGTCAACTCGAGCGGTGGCCGGCTCAAGGGCTTCGAGGTCAACGTGCAACAGCCCTTCAGCTTCCTGCCGGGCTTCCTGTCCAACTTCGGCGTGCTGGCGAACTACACGCACGTGACGTCGAACATCCAATACCTGACGTCGGCGACCGGTGGTGCATCGGTGATCGCGCCGTTGATCGGGCTTTCGAGGCATGCCGCTAACGGCACGCTGTATTTCGAAACCGCAAAATTCCAGATCCGCGGCTCGATCGCCTATCGATCGCGCTATCTGACTGCGGTGCCTGGCACCGAGGGCAACGCGTATAACGGCACGAGCGGCACGACCAACGTCGACGCGCAAATGTCGTACAACCTGACCGACAACCTCAAGTTCAGCATCGAGGCGATCAACCTCACCGATCAGGTCAACGATCAGTTCGTCGACGAGACCAACCGCCTGAATGTGCTGACGCATAGCGGCCGTCAGTTCACGGCGGGAATGCGTTTCTCGTTCTGATGGTTCGGTGCTGTCCGGCTGGATGGTGACAACCATCGACCTGGGCAGCATCATGCTGGAACGACCGGTCTCGACATTCAGGTCACGACGCCAAATCAGAACAGGACGAGCGCATGACCTATAATCGCCGCGAGACGTTTGGACTGGCATTGGCGGGCGGTACGGCTGCGCTCGTTCCGACTACGCCCGCCGTTGCGGAACTGCCCAAGCAGGGCGCGTGCGTGTCGCGCTTCGACGACGGTTGGCGGCGCGGTTTCGAAGGCCAGCGCGTAGCCGACCTCGGGGATGGCCGCTTCCTCAATCCGTTGATCGCCGGCGACCATCCCGATCCCGCCATCCTGAAAGATGGCGCGGATTATTACATGACCTTCTCCAGCTTCGATTCCTATCCGGGGCTGACGATCTGGCACAGCCGCGACCTGGTGAACTGGCAACCGCGAAAGGCCGCGCTGACGAAGAACATCGGCTCGGTCTGGGCGGTCAGTCTCGAGAAGCATGACGGTCAGTATTTCCTGTATATCCCGGTCAAGGCCAAGCCGAACGCGATCCACGTCATCTGGGCCGATCATATCGACGGCCCCTGGTCCGACCCGATAGACCTCGGGCTGCCCGACCATATCGATCCCTGCCACGCGGTCGGCGAGGACGGATCGCGTTGGTTGTTCCTTTCCGGGGGCGACCGCATCCGGCTCGCCGACGACGGTCTGTCGACGGTCGGCAAGGTCGAGCATGTCTATGATCCGTGGCGGTATCCGGACACATGGGACGTCGAGGGCTTCAGTCCCGAGGGGCCGAAGATCGTCCGTCACGGCGGCTGGTTCTACATGATCACCGCGGTCGGCGGCACCGCCGGACCACCGACCGGGCACATGGTGATCGTCGCACGTTCGCGCTCGATTCACGGGCCCTGGACCAACGACCCCGCCAACCCGGTCGTGCGAACCGTCAGCACAGACGAGAAATGGTGGTCGCGCGGTCATGCCAGCCTCGTCGAGGCGCCCGACGGCAGCTGGTGGTCGATCTATCACGGTTTCGAAAACGGCTATTGGACGCTCGGCCGGCAGGCGCTGCTCGATCCGATCCGCTGGACCGCCAATGGCTGGTTCGCGATGACCGGCGGGGATCTGTCAAAGCCTCTGGCCAAGCCGAAGGGGGGCGCAGCGGTGCCCCACGGCCAACCGCTTTCGGACGATTTTCGCAGGCTGCAAGTCGGCAGTAAATGGAATTTCTTCCGGCCCGGCCCGGCCGAACGCAGTCGAGCCCGTGTCGAGGGCGGTGCGCTGATTCTCCAGGCCACCGGCACGGCGCCAGTCGATTCATCGCCTTTGATGCTGATCGCAGGAGATCAGGCGTATCGGTTCGAATGCGACGTCGAGACCGCGCCCGGTGGCACGGCGGGGCTCGTGCTGTTCTACGACGATAGGCTGTATTGCGGGCTTGGCTTCGACGAACGGCGGTTCGTCACGCATCAATATGGCAACGAGCGTGGGCGGCCAGCCAATCCGCACGGACGCCGCATGCGGATCCGCATCACGAATACTCGTCACATCGTCGCAATCCATACCAGCGGCGATGCGGGCAAGAGCTGGCACCGGTTCGATCGCGGCATGGAGGTGTCGGGTTATCACCATAATGTCCGTGGCGGGTTCCTGATGCTGCGCCCCGGGCTGTATTCGGCCGGCAGCGGCGAGGCGCGCTTTCGCGACTTCCGGTACGAGGCGCTCTGACCTCGGCGCGCTTCGCTCACCCAAGGCCTTGCGCGCGCGCCCATTCCTCGAACAGCGTCGGCCATAGCGCGACTGGCTTGCCGACCGCCCTGCTCAAGCCGAAGCCATGCCCCCCGGTCGCGAACAGGTGTGTTTCGACCGCCACGCCGGCCTTGATCGCAGCCGCTCGAAACGCCAACGTATTCTCGACCACGACACTCCGGTCGTCTTCGGCGTGGACTAGTAAGCAGGGCGGCGTCGCCGACGTCACGTTCGAGGCGGTCGAATGCGCGTTCTCCAGGGCCGGCGTGGGTGAGGCTCCGAGCAACAGCGCGCGCGATCCGGGATGCGCGAGCGGCAGCGTCATCGATTGCACCGCATACATGAGCGCCGCGACATCGGGCCGTGCGCTGCTTCGATCCGCAGCGTCGATGGGCGTGTAGGTTGGCTGCGCGAACCTCGTCGCCAAGTCACCGCAGACATGGCCTCCCGCCGAGAACCCCATCGCTGCGACACGATCTGATTTGATCCCGTATGTGCTGGCGCGTGCGCGGATCAGCCGCATCGCCCGTTGCGCATCGGACAAGGCAACGTCCGGCCCAGCCGCCCAGCCATCGCCGGGTAACCGATAGAACAGTACGAACACAGTCCAGCCACGATCCGCCAGCCGGCGTGCGATCTCGTATCCCTCGCGGTCGACGACGATCCGGACATAACCGCCGCCCGGCATCACCAGCACCGCCGATCCGTTCGGCTTGGCGGGCCGGAACACGACCATGCGCGGGCGGGCGATACCGTGGACGGCGCGATCGGTAGCCGCGGCACCGGTCGCCCGGTCCTCGACGATCTCGACCGGCAAGTTCCGCGGCGCACCCGGCGCTCCGGCTGGCCAGAGGTCGATCGTTTCTGTCGGGTCCGGCTGCCGCGGCCACCGGCCACCGACTTGGGCGGGCGGCGGAGTCTGCGCATCGCCGCTGGCCGACAGACCGACGGCCAGCGAACCCAGGATTGCACTCCGACGATCGATCATACGCTTCGGCCCATTAAAAAAGGGCGCACTCCGTGAGGAATGCGCCCGAGGAGAGAAGAGACCATGCCCGGCGCGGCTTACATTTTGAAGCGTGCGCCGACGAGGAAGGTACGGCCGAAGTGATTGTTCTCGTAATTCCGGTTTGCGTCGAGATCAGTATACCGGCTGCGAAAATTGTCGGTCAGGTTGGTGCCCTCGACCGACAGCTCCAACGCCGGGGTCAGCTTGTAGCGCATCGACGCATCGACGTTCAGCGACGAATTATACCCCTCGAACAGGTTCCCAGTCGCCGATGCCCCATCGATATATGGGCTACGATAGCTGATCGATCCGCGCGCGC
Organism: Sphingomonas sp. CFBP 13714; assembly: GCF_014842205.1. NCBI lineage: Bacteria > Pseudomonadati > Pseudomonadota > Alphaproteobacteria > Sphingomonadales > Sphingomonadaceae > Sphingomonas > Sphingomonas sp. CFBP 13714. Next base: position 33,702 of record NZ_JACYVG010000012.1, on the reverse strand, counting down.
TGAACTTGGCATCCTCGTAATACAGCGTGCCGTTATAGGCGCGCTTGGAAAGGCCATAGAGCGTCGCGGTGCGGGTCGTATTTGGCAATGAGCCGAGCGCGCCGCCCGGCTGCGTGATCGTCGTCGCCGGACCGCCCTGGGAGTAGCTGGCACTCGAATCCACGAACGTCGCATTCGCCAGCACGCCGAAATTCTTTAGGAACCCGGGCAGGAAGCGGAACGTCGACTGAAGGGCAATCTCCATGCCCTTGAGCGATGCGCCCGTGCCGTTGACGGGCGAGTTGATCTGCCATTCCTGGAATTCGGGCTGCTGCGCGGCTGGCGAGCTTGCCGGGATCACCGAAAGCGGCAGGCCCGTCGACGCGAACGTCCCGCTCCGCGTCTGCGTGACGGGGAAGCTCTCGACATTCTTCTTGAACAACGCGACCGAGAAGATCGACTGCGGCGCGAAATACCATTCGGCCGAGATGTCGAACGCGGTCGCGCGGAACGGATCAAGCTGCGGATTGCCGAAGGTCACGCGGTAATTGAAGCCGTCGACCGACCCACCCGGGGTCAGGCTGCCCAGGCTCGGCCGCGTCAGCACCTTGGAGATCGCCCCGCGGATGATCACGTCTTCCGTTGGGAACAGCGCCACGTTGATCGCGGGCAGCCAATCGTCATAGCTCCGCCCGACCGTCACCGGCGTGTTCACGGTGACGCCGGCGGCGGTCGCCGACGACAGCCCGGTCGAGCGCTGCTTGGTGCGGACATAGCGCACGCCCGCATTTGCGGCGTAGCGCAGGCCGAACATGTCGCCCTTTACGTTGAACTCGGTGTAGCCGCCGGTCACCTGCTCGGACACGCTGCGCGTATCGCCGACGAGCACGGTCGGAGTCCGCCCGTACAGACCAGTAAACGCCGCTGCCTTATCGATATCGGGGATCAGGAAGCTGGTCGTAGTGCCCGCGGGCTGGCCAGAATTGCCGATGTTGAACAGCTCGCCGAGATTCCCCGCCGGAAAGCCGTACACCGCGGTAGGCCCGAACTGCGTGGAGGGCGAGCAGGTCAGCGTTCCCAGCACCAGATCGCGTCCGCCGGCATTCGGGCAGACGACCGTGTCCCGCGAGAAGCCCTCCGTATCGAAGGTGAATTTGCGGTACAGCCCACCCGCCTTGATCTGGAACCCCTCGGTCACGTCCCATTCGGTCCGCAACTGCGCGGTGCGGAACTTGTTGATCGTCTGCGATGGACGATCGCGGATCTCGGCGAGCTGGAAATTGGCCGGATCGGTGACGCTGGTGCCGAAGGTGAGCGTCGGCCGCTTCATGTCGGTATAGTCGTAGCTATAGCCCTGCGCGTCGCGGTCGTCGAAGACGAACGTCGTCTCGACGGGGATCGTCGCATCCGACTTCGAAACGCCGCCCATCAGCGTGAAGCGGAAAGTGTCGCTGACATCCTGATCCCAGCTGCCGCCGATCTGGTAGAATTCTGTCTTGGAATCGCGCACATAATGCTCGGTGCGGACCCAAGCGTCGTTGAGCGTCGCCTTGATCAGGTTGTTGTTCGCATCAATCGCGTAGTTGCTGATGTCGATCGAGCGCTCGTTGGAGCGCAGCAGGACTTCGCCCCACTTCTCCTCGCGGGTTTCCTTGAACCGCGAATAGAGGCCGTCGATCGAGATCTTGGTGGCATCGGTCGGCGACCATTGCACGCTGCCGGTGATCCCCAGCCGCTCGCGCTCGTGGCGGATCGTCCCGTAGCGTGGGATGCGCGGATGGAAGGCGAGCGCGGCGCTCGTGCAGGCGGCGCTCGGAACATAGACGCCGCCGCGGTTCGGTGTGGTGAAGCAGCGCGTTCCGTCGACCGAGTCGAACACGCCCTGCGCCCAGCGCACGCTGTTGTTACCGAGCTGAAAATTGTTTGTCTTCGAATACGCTGCCGACGCCGAAACGCCGAACGTCCCGTCAGCCGACTTCCACGACAGCAACCCAGCGAGGCGCGGTCCGAAATTCTTGCTGAGATCATTGTAGCTCGCCTGCGCGGAGCCGACCGCGGTGAAGCCGATCTTGCCGCCGAGCGGGTTGCCCGTGTTCAGATCGACCACCGCGCCGAGTGAGCCTTCGTCGAGCGAGGCCTCGGCGGTCTTGTGCACCACGATCGAATTGAACAGCTCGGACGCGAAAACGTTGAAATCGAACGCACGATCGCGATTCGAACTCGCGCCGTCGGTCGAGGTGGCGACCGTCTCCATGCCGTTGACCCGAACGCGAGTGAACTGAGCGCCCAGGCCGCGAACGGTGATCGCGCGCCCCTCGCCCGCGTCACGCTGGATCGAGATGCCGGGAATGCGCTGCAGTGATTCAGCGAGGTTCTGGTCGGGAAACTTGGCAATGTCCTCGGCGACGATTGCGTCGACCGCCGAAACCGATTGGCGCTTCACGTTGAGCGCCGCGTCGAGCGATTTGCGAAAGCCCGTGACGACAATCTCGGCGGTCTGGCCTTCGGCGGGCACCGTTTCAGGTCCGGTCTGCGGTGCAGTCGTTGCTGCGGGATCGGCTACGTCGCCCTGTGGCACGACCGCGGTCTGCGCGGGCGACGGATCGACCTGTGCAGGCGTTCCTGGCGTCACGCTGTTGGGAATCTGTGCGGCCTGCGCCGATGCGATCGAAGGCAGTACGAGCGCGAGGACCAAACTGCCGGCGGACACGCCGCCAAGCCAGCCCATTCGCCGAATCGCTGCCGATGCTTGAACTTCCATTGCTTCCACTCCCCATTCGGCCGTTGCCGATGACACCGGTTGCGCGGTCGACGTGTCGTCATTGCGCCGCCGACCTGACTGTTTTGGAGAGTTGGACCCGTATCGTGCGACGGGGACACCCGATCCTCTCCCGAAAGGCCAGCTCTTGCAGGTCCTTCCCCCGTCCCTTGCGTGCCTAGGTAACCGGTGTCAGAACAATGTCGCATGAATTTTGACGTGTCAACATGCCGCGTCCCACATCGTACGAAACAGGAGATGCATGGATGTCACGGGCAGCAATCACAGCCATCGCGATCAGCGCTTTCCTCTGCGCGGCGAGTGCTGCCCAGAAACCTGCGTCCCGCGCGATGGTCATCGTCGACGAGGCGGCAACGATGCGCGAGGAGCCCACGCCACACGGTGCAATCGGATCCAGCACCGCCTACCGGATCAGCGACGGAGTGACCGGCCGGACGATGGAGTTCCGCAAACGCATCCTGCACTCAGGCAGCGCGATCGGACTGCACCGGATCGCGCACGACGAGGTCTACTATGTCGTATCTGGCACCGGCGCGGTCTCTTCCGGCGGGGCTACGCAAGACCTGCGGACTGGCATGACGGCCTATCTGTTCGATGGCGAGACGGTCGGCATCCGCCAAACCGGCGCCGGTCCGCTCGTCCTGATCATCGCCTATCCGATCCCCCGCAAATAGCGTCAGGTCCCCGGCTGTATGTACGGCACGCGCGCAAACAGCTCGCGTTCCCAACAGCGTGGATCGGCCTCGACCCGAGACCGCGCGTCGAAGATCATCGTCGATCGCGCTGCACGATCGTAGATCGGCCATTTCGGCGCACCCGCATGGTTGGGATTCCCGGTGACCGCAAACGCGACGAAGCTGTCCTGCATTGCCTTCGATGCCGCGCGCGCATCCGCTGCCGTGCCCGTCTGCGATCCCTCTGCACCCAGCGTGCCGAACACCAGGGGGATGTCCATCGTGTGCATCGCCCCGCGTCGAGGCTCGGTCCGCGATGCGAAATCCACTTGGTAGACCCAGGCCGGCGCCTTCGCGTCGGCGCGAGCCTCGGCTTCGATGACCTGGCCGCGCCAGCTGCGGCCGGCGGTCGTCGCTCCGTAGAAGACGTCGGTCGGCGACCAATCCGGATACTGCGCGCGGTACTGAGCCACCACCCATTCGGGCAGGATGTCGATCCGTAGCTCGGGTGCCATTCGCGTCGCGACGTTGCTCCAGTCGAGCCCACGAACCTTTGGCGAATCGATGCCGATGAACGCACGTGTCTCGTCATGCGTATTGCCGAGCAGCATAGGAATGCGGTTGCCGAGCGGGTTCGCGTCGGGCCAGAATGGGTGGCGGGTCAGCCAGGTCATGTCCAGCACCGGGCCGAAATACACCCCTCCGCCCATGATCGGATCGGTAGCGCCCAGCGCCTCCACCACCTTCTCGACCGGCAGTGTCAGCAATGGCGACAGATCGGTCTCGGCTACGCCCAGCTTCGCCAGATATGCGCGCGCACGGGCCGTCGCGTTCAGCGGACCCGATACGGTCACCTGCTGGCCGCTCATCGTTGCCGCGCGGTGGAACAGGCCGGCAGCGGCGGGCATGCCCATCATCGTCGCGATCTTCGCGCCCCCGCCCGACTGACCGAACACCATCACCCGGCTTGGATCGCCGCCGAATGCCGCGATGTTGTCGCGCACCCATTTGAGCGCGAGGATCAGATCGAGCTGCCCCGCATTGCCGCTATCAGGAAACCGGGAATCGAGCCGCGCGAGATACAGATAGCCGAGCGCGTTAAGGCGGTGGTTGACCGTCACCACGACCACGTCGCCTCGTGCCGCCAGCGCCTGCCCGTCGTTCTGCGGATCGGTGACGCTACCGTTAGAATAGGCACCGCCGTGGATATAGACCATCACCGGGTTCTTCGCGCGCGGGTCGGCGGCGGCGGTCCAGATGTTGAGGAAGAGGCAGTCCTCGGATTGCGGCCCGTACGGTCCTGACTGCGGACATACCGCACCGAACGCAAAGGAGGATACCGGCTCGCTGGCGCGCGGGATCGGTTCGGGCGCGCGGAACCGCTTGGCGCGACCGTAGCGAATGCCCTTGAACGCCGTGACGCCGTCGCTCCCCGGCCCGAGTGGCATCCCGACGAACGCGCCGGCAGCGCATCGTACCTCGACGGGCGCAAGCGGCACCGTGGCTTGCACGGCGCCCGCGATCAAAGTCGCCGCGCCCGCACCAAGCGCCGAGCGCCGCGTCCAGCCGTCAACGGCGGACATCGAGGCCACCAGCGAGATACGCATCGATATCCGCCTGCCGGAACAGGCTGGCGTCCCCAGGTAGCGAATGCTTCAGCGCCGCGAGCGCAAGGCCGATCCGCGCAACCTCGCCGATGTCCGCGCCGGTGCGCAGCCCGTGCAGCACGCCCGCCGCGAACGCGTCGCCGCCACCGATCCGGTCGACGATGCCGGCCAGCACGACCTCGTCAGTCTGGACATGCTCTGCACGCGTATCGATGCGGGCAGACAACCGGTGGAGGTCGACATGCTCGACATGCCGCGCGGTCGACGCGATCGTCTGCAACCGCGGAAAGGCGTCGAATGCCGCCACCGCCGCCTCGCGTCGCCGATCCTCCGCGTCGCCCGAAAAATCGCGTCCGAGCAGCAGCGCGATGTCGCGGTGATTGCCGAACATCAGGTCGGCATGCTCGACAAGCTTGGTCAGGATCGCGCGCGGATCGGAATCCCACCGCTCCCACAATTTCCCACGCCAATTTCCGTCGAACGACACCGGAATGCCGCGTTCGGTCGCGGCCTCGACGGCAGCGAGTGCGCTTTCCGCAGGGACGGGGCCAAGCGCCGGCGTGATACCGGACAAGTGGAAGCGATCGACGCCGGCCAGCAGCGTGTTCCAGGCCCAGGCGCTCACCGGTGCTTCGGCAAATGACGACCAGGCACGGTCGTAGATCACTTCGGTCGCGCGCAACCCTGCGCCCGAGGTCACGAAATACAGCCCCATCCGTTCGCCGCCGAGCGTCACCGTCGACGTGTCGACCCCGTGTCCCCGCAGCGTGGTGATCGCAGCACGCCCAAGGTCGTTGTCGGGAACCATCGTCGCCATGCCGACATCGTGGTCGAGCCGCGCTAGCTGCGTGACGATATTGGCCTCGGCGCCGGCAACCCACACGTCAAGCTTGGGCGTCTGGAGCAGCAGTTCGCGCCCCGGTGGCGACAACCGCAGCATGATCTCGCCGAACGCCAGAAACTTGCTCATATCACCCCTTCACCTAATCCTCCCAGTACCGGGGAGGATCTTCAGCGCGCCAGCCAGCCGCCATCGACCGCCAGGATATGACCCTGGACATACTTCGCCGCGGCCGATGAAAGGAACACCGCCGCCCCGCCGAGGTCGGACGCGTCGCCCCATTTGCCCGCCGGGATGCGCCCCAGGATCGACGCGTTGCGCTCCTCGTCGGCCTGCAAAGCGGCCGTGTTGTTCGTGGCGATGTAGCCCGGCGCGATCGCGTTGACGTTGATGCCCTTGCTCGCCCATTCGTTCGCCAACAGCTTGGTAAGACCGCCGATGCCCGACTTGGAGGCGGTATAGCTCGGTACGCGGATGCCGCCCTGGAACGTCAGCATCGACGCAATGTTGACGATCTTGCCCCCGCCATTCGCGACCATGTGTCGCCCCGCCGCCTGACAGAGGAAGAACACCGATTTCAGGTTGGTGTCGATCACCGCGTCCCAGTCCGCCTCGGTGAAATCGACTGCGTCAGCGCGACGGATGATCCCGGCGTTGTTGATGAGGATGTCGAGCCTGCCAAGCTTGCTCACCGTCTCGTCGACGACGCGTTGGACAGGCTCGATCGTCGAAAGGTCCGCGGACACGATCTCGGCCTTGCGCCCCAGCGCGCGGATCTGCGCGACGGTATCCTCGGCAGGCGTGCGTCCGACACACGCCACGTCGGCGCCTGCGGCTGCAAGGGCAACCGCGATGGCCTGGCCGATGCCGGTGTTCGCACCGGTGACGACGGCGACCGTGCCGGTCAGATCGAAGGGATTCGTCATGCTCTTCTCCTCCCCCCGCTTACAGGGGGGCCGGGGTGGGCTCGCGCTTTCCTTAAGCGGATCGATGGTGGTGAGTGGGCACCCACCCCCAGCCCCCTCCCGCACGCAGGAGGGGGAATTCATCACGCCAGCTGGCAGATATCCAGCACGTTCATGTCGGTATAATCCTGGTTCTCGCCCGCCATCGCCCAGATGAACGCATAGGCCTTGGTGCCCGAGCCCATGTGGATCGACCAGGGCGGGCTGATCACCGCTTCCTCGTTCGCCATCACGATGTGCCGGGTCGCCTCGCCCTCGCCCATGTAATGGAACACGCGGTCCTTCTCGAGATCGTCGAGCTCGAAGTAGAAATAGATCTCGCTGCGACGCTCGTGGATGTGCGGCGGCATCGTGTTCCAAACCGAGCCGGGCTTCAGGACCGTCAGCCCCATGACGAGCTGCGCGCTGTCGCAGATCCCGGGGATGACCATCTGATAGATCGTCCGCTCATTCGAGTCCTCGAGGCTGCCCCGCTCCAGCGTGGTGGCATCGCCAACCGAGATCACACGCGTCGTGAATGCCTTGTGCGCCGGGCACGACGCCAGATAGAAGCGCGCGCCGTCGCCCGAGAACTGGACGTCCTTCGCGCCCATCGTCACGTACAGGCAGTCCTTGTTGCCGAGCGTAAACGTCTCGCCGTCGACCGTGACGGTGCCGCCGACCTTGCCGACGTTGACGACGGCGAGTTCGCGCCGCTCGAGGAACGGGTGTCCTGCCGCAGACGCCGGCTCGGCCTGGTCGGGCAGCTTCACGCTACCGCTCGCAACGGCGACGCCGCCGATCACGAAGCGCTCGGCATGCGTGTAGTTCAGTACGCACTCGCCATCGCGGAACAGGTCCTGGATCAGGTAGCGGTCGCGCAGTTCGTCGTTGGAGACGCACTCCATCATGTCGGGATGCGTGGCGTAGTAGGTGCGGTCGTACATAAGGGACTCCGGTCAGGCCGCTTGCGCAGCGAAAAGAGGTTCGTCGAGACGGTAGGCACGACGCACGAGGCCGCTGGTCAACTCATGCGCGAGTTCTGCGGCTTCCCAGTCGGCAAGGCGGTGCTCGGCGACCAGTCGCGCTAGGAACCCGCAATCGATCCGCCGCGCGACATCGTGCCGCGCCGGGATCGAAAGGAACGCCCGCGTGTCATCGTTGAACCCGACGGTGTTGTAGAACCCGGCGGTCTCGGTCGTCATCTCGCGGAACCGACGCATCCCCTCAGGACTGTCGTGAAACCACCACGACGGCCCGAGCTTGAGGCACGGATAATGCCCGGCAAGCGGCGCCAGCTCTCGTGCATACGTACTTTCGTCGAGCGTGAAGAGGATGATCGACAGCCGCGTGCTGGTGCCGAAACGGTCTAGCAACGGCTTCAACGCATGGACGTAATCTGTCCGCGTCGGGATGTCGGCGCCCTTGTCGCGGCCATGGCTCGCGAACAGCCCGGCATTATGGTTGCGCGATGATCCGGGATGGATCTGCATCACCATGCCGTCCTCGACCGACATCGCCGCCATCTCGGTCAGCATCTGTGCGCGGAAGAGTTCAGCGTCGGCCGACGTCCAATCGCCGCGCGTCACTTTGGCGAACAGTGCCTCCGCCCCGCTGTTCGATAGGTTCGCGGTCGCGGCGGTCGGATGCCCGTGATCGGTGGCAGTGGCACCCGCTGCACGGAAGTCGGCCCGGCGCTTGCGGTGCGCAGCGAGATAGCCCTTCCAGTCGTACACGTCCTCGCCGGTCAGTTCTGCGAACCGCGCCATCGCCGGCTTGAACGCCTCATGCTCGACGTCGATCACGCCGTCGGGGCGATAGGTCGTGACCACCCGCCCGTCCCAGCCCGACTGCCGGATCCGGCGATGCGCGGCGAGATCGTCATGCGCGCCCTCGGTGGTAGCGAGGAACTCGATCCCGAACCGGTCGAACAGCTCGCGAGGACGGAAAGCGTCGGACGCAAGCTTCTCGCTGATGATGTCGAAATACCGGTCCGCGGTCGACGCTTCGAGCGCGACGTCGATCCCGAACACGTCTGCGAACACGTGATCGAGCCACAACCGCGACGGCGTGCCGCGAAACAGCGCATAATGCTGGGCGAACAGCTTCCACGCCGCACGCGGATCGGTCGCGGGCGTGCCGTTCAACCGCGGGATCGCCAGCGCATCCAGTTCGACGCCCTGACTGTAGAGCATCCGGTAGAGATAATGATCGGGCGCGAGCAGCAGCGAGGTCGCGTCGGTCCAGTTGACGTTGTCCGCGAACCACGTCGGATCGGTATGGCCGTGCGGACTGATGATCGGCAACGTCGCCACTTCGGCGTACAACGCCCGCGCAATCGCACGCATCGCAGGCTCCACCGGAAAAAGGCGGTCCGGATGCAGTTCCAGAGCCCTTGTCATCGTCCATCCTCCCTGCCGCTTCGCGCGATCCTCACCCGACTTGGTAACCGGTGTCAGCAGATTGCGCAACATTCAATCCCGTCAGTTCATCGGGTCTCGGTGCCGGCCGGCGGTGAAACCGAGGCGCGCCGGATCAGTGTCGAGAGGAACAGCGACGGCTCTTCGACCAGATCGCTGCCGTCACCGACCCCTGCGATCAACTTCAAAGCGGCCGAGCGTGCCATCGATGCTATCGGCCAACGCACGGTGGTCAGGGGCGGCCAGACGTGCGCGGCGATCGGCGTATCATCGAAGCCGATGATCGACAGGTCGCCTGGAATGTCGAGCCCACGTTGCCGCGCAGCGTGAATGATCCCCGCCGCCATCTCGTCGTTGGACGAGAAGATCGCAGTCGGTCGGGGCATCACGTCAAGCAACCGCTCCGCCGCGACCAGTCCCGACTCGAACGTGTAGTTGCCGTCCGCGATCATGCTGCGCGGCAGGGAGATCCCCGCTGCAGCCAAGGCGTCCTCGAACCCCAGGCGTCGTTCGCGCGCCGAGCGAAATCCATGCGGTCCGGCGACCAGACCAATCCGGCGATGCCCTTGTTCGATCAGATACTCGGTCGCGATGCGCACCGCCTCACGGTCGTTCGACGCGACCATGTGATCGGTATCGTCGATCACCGCAGAGCCCATCCGGACATACCGACAGCCGATCGAGTCGCAGAGCTTGGCGACGGAATCATTCTCGCTGACCGGTGGCATCAACAGCACCCCGAAAAGTCGCTGCCGTTCGAGGAAGTGGCGGAGGTCGTCGAGCATCGTCGCCGATCCGCGATCGAGCGGTCGTACAACCATCTCGAACTCGGTCCCCTGCAACGCCTCGAGCATCCCCTGCTGCACGTTCAGCACGGTCTGAGCGTTTGGGTTGTCGTGAACGAGTCCGATCAGGAAATTTCGCCGAAGCGCCAGCGCCCGTGCCTGCGGGTTGGGAATGTAGCCCAACTCGCCGATCACGTCCTCTACCCGCTTGCGCGTATCGTCGTTGAGCAGCGGCGATCGGTTGATCACCCGGCTCACCGTCTTCTTGGAAACCCCGGCGATCCGGGCAACGTCGTTGATCGTCGGCTGGCCGGTTTTCTGCATCAAGACGACATAGCCCGACCCGACCCAGCCGTCTTGCGGAAAAGCCTGGGCCGTCGCATAATGCTGACACCGGTTACCGATAGAAGAGGATGCGATGGCGACTGCTCTGAGGGTCGATCCGCGCGACGGCGTCGCGACACTGCTTGACGATGCCTTGGCGGGCGAGATCGTGACGGTCGGCGAGGGCGTCGACGCCGCTAGCCTGATCCTGACCGCCGACATCGGGCGTGGCCACAAAGTTGCGCTCGCTCCGATCGCAGTGGGCGATCCGGTGGTCAAGTACGGCTTTCCGATCGGCACCGCGACGCAGCCGATAGCCCCCGGCGCGTGCGTCCACTCGCACAATCTCAAGACCGGGCTCGAAGGCACGCTCGCCTACCGGTTCGATCCGGTCGACTCTGCATCGCCGCCGGTCGCATCTACTGCGACATTCGAAGGCTATGTCCGCGCCGACGGCGTTGTCGGCACGCGTAACGAAATCTGGATCCTGTCGACCGTCGGTTGCGTCGCGCGCACCGCGGAGCGTATCGCCGCGAAGGCCGCAGCACTGGTCGGTAATACGGTCGACGGCGTCCACGCCTTCACGCATCCGCACGGCTGCTCGCAGCTCGGTCAGGACCTGGAAGGCACGCGGACCATCATGGCAAGCCTCGCCTGTCATCCCAATGCCGGCGGCGTGCTGATCGTCGGGCTGGGCTGCGAGGAGAACCAGATCAGGGCGCTGCTCGCGACGATCCCGGAGGCCCGCCGCGGCATGATCCGAACGCTGACGACGCAGGCCAGTGGCGACGAGATCGCGGAGGGCTGCGCGCTGGTCGCCGAACTCGCTGCGCTGGCGAAGGCATCGCGCCAGACCGTGGGTGTCGACAAGCTCGTCCTCGGCGTCAAATGCGGGGGGTCGGATGGCCTGTCGGGCCTCACCGCGAACCCATTGGTCGGTCGAATGAGCGACCGTGTCACCTCGGCAGGCGGCCGCGTCCTCGTGACTGAAATCCCCGAGATCTTCGGCGCGGAACAGATGCTGATGAACCGCGCTGCCAGCGAGCCCGTGTTCGACCGGATCGTCGCAGTCGTCAACGATTTCAAACGCTACTTCCTCGATCACGGCGAGACGGTGTCGGAGAATCCCTCGCCCGGCAACGTCGTCGGCGGCATCACCACGCTCGAGGAAAAGTCCCTCGGCGCCGTCCAGAAAGCCGGGCGCGCTGCGGTCTCGGACGTGATCGACTATGGCGGGCGCATCCGGGTCGATGGGCTCACGCTGCTGGAGGCGCCGGGCAATGACGCCGTCTCCTCGACCGCGCTGGCGGCGGCGGGGGCGACAGCGATCCTGTTCACGACCGGCCGAGGCACGCCGCTCGGCTTCCCCGTGCCGACGATCAAGATCGCGTCCAATACCGATCTCGCCACGCGCAAGCCGGGCTGGATAGACTTCGATGCGGGCGCCGTCCTGGAGGATGGCTTTCCGGCGACCGAAGAAGCGCTGCTCGCGCGCATCGTGGACGTCGCGTCGGGCGCCGAGACCGCCGCCGAACGCAACGGCGAACGCGAGATCGCGATCTGGAAACGAGGCGTGACGCTGTGAACCGGTTGTCGTTTGCAAACCTCTCCACCCTGCCCGCATCCATACAAAGCCCAGAGGCACGGTCAGCGGGCGGCGTCGGCATCGTCCATTTCGGCCCCGGCGCATTTCACCGCGCGCATCAGGCGGCCTATGTCGACGACCTGCTTACGCACGATCCTCGCTGGGGGATCGCGGCGGTATCGATGCGGACGCGCGGTACGATCGACGCACTGGCGGAGCAGGACGGGCTCTATACGCTTGCGATCCGCGACGCCGATCCGTCGATGCGCGTGATCGGCGCGCACCGCCGCTTCCTCGGGCCTGAGGACGCGGCGGAGACCCACTCGCTGCTTGCCGACCCGGCGGTCGCGCTGGTGACGACCACCGTGACCGAAAAGGGCTATTGTCTCGGGGGCGATGGCACGCTCGACATGGGCCATCCCGATATCGTCCACGACCTGGCCGGAACCACGGTTCCGCGCAGCGTCGTCGGCTGGATCGTCGCCGGCCTCGCCGCGCGCCGGGCCGCCGGGACCGTCCCGTTCGTGCCGATGCCGTGCGATAATCTGGCGAGCAACGGCGCCAAGCTGCACGCAGCACTTCTGGCTTTCGCGACCCGAACCGACCCCTCGCTGGCGGACTGGATCGCGGGCGAGGTGCGAATACCCTCGACGATGGTCGATTCGATCACCCCAGCGAGCGACGCCGCGCTCTACAGCGACATTGCCTCGACGCTCGGCGTCGAGGATCGCGCCGCGGTCCAGCGTGAATCGTTCACACAATGGGTCATCGAAGACATCGGGTGCCAGCTCGGCCCCGACCTCGCCAGCGTCGGCGCGGCCGTCACCACCGATGTCGGCGGCTATGAAAAGGCCAAGTTGCGAATCCTTAACGGCGCGCATTCCACGCTCGCCTATGCCGGCCTGTTGCGCGGATCGAGCAGCGTCGTCGACGCGATGCGTGACCCGGAACTCGCCGCGTTCCTCGACGCGATGATCGTCCGCGACATCATCCCGATGCTGCCCCCCGTCCACGGGCTCGACATCCAGGACTATCGCGCAGCCGTCCTGCAGCGCTTCCGCAACCCGGTAATCGTCCACCGGCTCGACCAGATCGCACAGGACGGTTCGCAGAAGCTGCCCTATCGCCTCGGCGACACGCTGATCGCCAACCGCCGCGCCGGACGCATGCCGACGCACGTCGTCGCGGCATTCGGCGCCTGGACCGCGTTCCTGATCCGCCGATCGCGCAGTGGACAGCCGATCGTCGACCCCGCCGGCAACAGGCTGGCCATACTCGCATTCGAGGGCAGCCCGGCGGAAATCGTCGCGCGCTTGACGGACGAAGGCCTTGGCATCCCTCGCGAAGTGCTTGAGGACGCTGCGCTTATGGCCGCGCTCGGCCGCGCCGCGAACGACGCTCACAACGAAGACTGGACGTCGTTGTTCGCGGGCTGAGCAAGTCGACTTGTCAATGACACCGGTTTCCCATACGCTTCGAAAAAATAGAACGACATTACAGGAGGGGTTCTTGGCGGCACAGCCGAACACGACCAACACGACACGGATCGCCCAGACCTTCGTGGACGCGCGCCGCGACGGCGGCGTCGTTTTCGAGTTTCCCGGCGACGTGCCGGTCACGCTCGATGAGGGCTATGCCGTGCAGGACGCGGCACTGCTGCTCGCGGACGGCGTCGTGGCGGGCTGGAAGGTCGGACGGATCAACCCGCCGCTCGACGGGATCGACCGCCTGACCGGCCCAATCTTCGCCGATCAAATCGTCATGGCCAGCGCCGATCCGGTCGCTATGCCGGTGTTCGCGCAAGGGTTTGCCGCGGCAGAAGCCGAATTCCTGCTCAGGATCGGCACCGCATCCCACCCTGCCAAGTCGACCTACACGATCGACGAAGCCCGCGCGATGGTCGACGCGGTGCATGTCGGGATCGAGATCGCGAGTTCGCCTTTCCCCGGCATCAACGCGCTCGGGCCGACCGTCACCGTGTCCGATTTCGGCAACAATAACGGGCTGGTCGTCGGCGCCGATGCCGAGGGGTGGCGCGAGGGCGACGTCAACGCATGGCCGGTCGAGCTGTGGATCAACGACGCCTTGATCGGTGCCGCGACGAGTGCGACGATGCTAGACGGGCCGTTCGGCGCGGTCCGCTATCTGCTCGAACACTTGGCCGCCCGCGGAATCGCATTGTCGCCGGGACAATGGGTCTCGACCGGCGCGGTCACCGGCGTCCATCCGGTCGCGATCGGCGACCGGGTCGAGGCGCGCTTCGACGGACGGTTCGCCGTCCACTGCACCATCAAGGCCCGCTAGAGGCTGTCTTTAGGAGAGAAGCCAATGGCGAGCATGAACATGCCGGAGGTGGGCGCGCCCGACGCGAACGGCGCGATCGGTGACGCAGGAGTAGGCGGCAAGATCGGCCGCTATCGCTGGCTGATCTGCAGCCTGTTGTTCGCTGCGACCGCGATCAACTATGTCGACCGACAGATGATCGGCGTGCTGAAGCCGACCATCTCCGCCGAACTCGGCTGGAACGAGACGACCTATGCCGACGTCATCTTCTGGTTCCAGGCCGCGTATGCGATCGGATATCTTAGTTTTGGACGGATCGTCGACGTGCTCGGCGCGCGGATCGGCTATTCAGTCGCCTTCGTGATCTGGACGCTCGGCCACACGCTGTGTGGATTCGCCGGCAACGCGTTCCAGTTCTCGGCCGCCCGCGTCGTGCTTGGTCTAGGGGAGGCAGGCAATTTTCCGGCAGGCATCAAGGCCGTGTCGGAGTGGTTTCCCGCCAAGGAGCGAGCCTTCGCGACCGGCGTCTTCAACGCAGGCGCGAACATCGGCGCAGTGATCACGCCGCTGATCGTGCCCATCATCACGATCGCGTTCGGCTGGCGGATGGCGTTCATCATCACCGGCGCGATCAGCCTGGTCTGGCTCGTCGCCTGGATCGCGATCTACCGCCGCCCCCGCGAAGTGGCCAAGCTGTCGCCGGCGGAACTGGCGCATATCGAGAGCGATCCGGCTGACCCGGCGAAGAAGATCGGCTGGATCAAGCTGCTCGGCTACCGTGAGACGTGGGCGTACGCACTCGGCAAGTTCCTGATCGATCCGATCTGGTGGCTGTTCCTGTTCTGGACGCCGGACTTTCTCGCCAAGACCTATAATCTCGATCTCAAGAGCTTCGGACCGCCGCTAGTCGCGATCTACCTGCTCTCCGACCTCGGCAGCGTGGCCGGCGGGTGGTCTTCGTCGAAGCTGATGAAACGCGGTTATTCCGCCAACTTCGCGCGGAAGATCACGATGCTGGCCTGCGCGTTCCTGGTGATGCCTATCTTCTTCGCCCAATATGTCGACAATCTCTGGCTCGCGGTCGGGATCGTCGGTCTGGCGACGGCGGCGCACCAGGCGTTCTCAGCCAACCTCTATACGATTCCTTCGGACATGTTCCCGCGTGGCGCAGTCGGGTCGGTGGTCGGGATCGGGGGCACGGTCGGCGCGATCGGGGGCATGATGATGGCCAAGTTCACGGGGTACGTCCTCCAGACCACAGGCAGTTACACGCTGATCTTCGCCGTCGCGGGCAGCACGTATCTGATCGCGATCACCGTCGTGCACCTGCTCTCGCCGCGCTTGGCGAGAGTGAACGCCGACTGAGGGTTGTCCCGCCCTCCTGTTCTTACGCAAGGACGGGACCGAGCATGGGTCCTCGCGTTCGCGGGGGCGCATTTGCGACGCAGTGAGATTTAGCCAGATCGCTCAATGCCGATTGGCTGCAAGGAGAGAGCAGTGAAGCGTTCCACCACGGCGTCCGTCCTCGCACTAGCTGTCGCCAGCGTCACGACTGCGGCTGCACAGGACGCAACCGGCCTCCTCTTCCGCGCGTCCGCCGACAAGAGCCTCACCGCCGACTACGCGACCGGTGATCCCGTCCCCAATTTCCGCAGCGGCGTCGACGTCACCCCGGATGGCGCGATCGGCGGCGCCGCGCGATGGGCGGACGACGGTTACGTCGCGTGGAAGGCACCCGGCAACATCCGCGCCGACCGCGGCACGCTCGCGTTCTTCTGGCGCGCCCGCACCCCCGTGGGCGAAGCCCCATTCGTGATCTTCCGCGCCGGGTTCGCGGACCATTCAAGCTGGGACATGGCGTTCTTGCGGATCGACTGGAACGGCCACGGATTCGACGCCTTCGTCACCGACGCCAACCTTTCACAAGTCCGGGTCGCTTGGACGATACCGCAAGCGCTCGCCGCCGACGCCTGGTCGCATGTCTCGTTCGCCTGGGACGAGACGGTCGGCGTGCAGCTCTTCGTCGATGGCAAGCTCGTCGCGCGGAAGGACCAGAAGGCCGACCTCGACAGCGGCCTCGACCAGTTCGGTCTCGCCGGTCGGGTAATGTCGCCGCACCAAGTGCAGAGCCGCTACAATTTCATGCGCGGTTCCGACCTCGACGAGATCCGCGTCTACGACCACATGCTCACAGCCTCCGACGTCGCCGCGCTCGCCGACAAGCGCGAACCGTCCCCCGCCCCGGCGACCGGCCCCGCCGCCAGACGCACGGCTTGGCTTCACCGCTACGGCTGGGACAAGACCACACCGCCCGTTCTCGATGCCGACGTAACGCGCGTCCGAAAGGTCGAGTTCGTCGACGCGAAGGACCTGAAGCAATGGATGTGGAAGGGCGTAGACGGCATCGCCGAGACGACCTGGCCCGGCGTCTACAACCGATCCCGCCTGCCCGGCCGCGACGATTATTTCGAGCTGCCCGACTGGAACACCTATGTCGAAGGCGGCAAGCGCTACGATCTGACGATCCCCCCTGGCGAGCGCGTCAACCGCGTCGAGATCCGCGGATCCGCGTACGGCCGACTCGACTGGGGCGACGGAACCAAGACTGCCCTGATCGGCGCCCGTGCTCCAGGCACGGTCCGCAGCGTAAACCAGTTCGCCCCCCGCACCGGCGGCACGCTCAGCTTCACCAACACGATGCAGGAGCAACCGATCCAGGAGTTCTGGGCCTACGACATCGGCGCGGGCGCAGAACCCGCAGGTAGCTTCAAGCTCTCCTACACCGTCGACGCAACCGCCTCTCCCAACCTTGCCGCCCTCGCGCCCCTCAACGCCTACATCGCGGGCCGCTTCGCTTCGGACGAGCGCAGCACCGTCGTCGCGATGCCCTCCGTCGGCCTCAAAGCCGCGGTCGGCGCAGGCACCGGCGGCGCATCCGGCGCCCCCGTACGCCGCAAGGACGCCGCGCCGATCGTCCACATCCTCATCCCGGCGAGCTTCGGCGACGCGCTTCCCGACCGCCCGCTGGCACGCGCGTTCGACTATGGCTGGCAGAACCTCAACGACGGCCTCGACGGCCTCGCGATCGACATCCCCGCGCTGAAAGCCGAGCCCAACGCCGCCGGCCTGATCGCGCTCAACGTCCGCGTGAAGGACCCGATCTGGCCGGGCCGCGACGTGATCGACCTCTCCGTCTCGGTCCGCCCGAACGAAGCACGTACGCTCTGGCTCGACCTGCGCGACCGCATCCTGCCCAACGACAGCATGTATCTGACGATAGCCAGCGCTGAGCCGGGCTTCGATGCCGCCGCGCTGAACGGCGCGAAGATCCGCCTCGTCTTCAAAACTCGCGCCGCCGCCCTTATCGAACACGTTGCCGACCGGATGACGCAAGTGAAGGACAATTGGGGTTTTCTCGTCGAGGAACACACCGCGTCGAAGCGCGCCGGCCTCTACCAGCGCCTCTTCGCCGACATCTCCGACCTGCTTCGCGTCGACCCTGATAACGCGCGCGCCCGCACCTATTGGGCGGACATCAATTATCGGCCAGAAAACCTTCCCGCCTTCGTTCAGCCAGTGGCCCCCGCAGGTGTACCCCTATGGGCCTTCCGACAGCTCGAAGACCTCAAGCGTGTCCGCGAGTTCGTCATGTGGTGGATCGACGAACGGCAAGTCCCCTACGGTGATTTCGGCGGCGGCCTCTCTGACGACACCGACCTGACGCAGCAATGGCCCGGCCTTGCGTTGATGGGTGTCGAGCCCGACAAGATCAACGCCTCGCTCCGCGCGCTGTCGGATGCGGTCTACAAGAACGGCATGATCGTTAACGGCCTCGGCTACATCACAGCCGACGAACTCCACGCGTACGAGGAGGGCCTGAACAGCAACGCCGAACGCCTCTATCTGAACTGGGGCGAACCCAAGGCGATCGAGCGGCTGATGGACACCACGCGTGCCCTCCAGACGGTGATACTCAAGAACCCCGCCGGGCACATGCACTTCGCCAGCAACTGGTATGGCGGGCGGAAGATGTACCGCGAAGGCGCATGGGAATGGCAGAAGCCCTATGCCTTCACCGTTATGCACGGCCCGATGCTGGTCGGCCTCTACAACGCCAATCCGCTCGCACGCGGGCTCGTCACCGGCGTGATCGACGGCTGGATGGCGCATGGCAAACAGGGTCCGGACAGCAGCTGGAGCTATCCCAACGAGATCAACTGGCGCACCGACGCCGAGCGCACCGGCGACGGCGGCGGCATCACCACCTCGCTCCAGGCGACCTGGGCCGCATGGCGCTACACCGGCGATGCGAAATACCTGCGTCCGATCGAAGCACGCCTCGCCAAGGCGGGTGCGGGGGCACTCGCCGAGTTCAACGAGAACGCGTTCGACGCACTTCCCGGTGGCGCCGCGGCCCGTGCCAAGTTAGCCGCCACCAAATCGCAAGACCCGTTCGCCCGCTACACTGCCTGGGCCGCGACCGGCGACACCGCCCCCCTGGAAGCACTCCACGCAGATGCGATCGCCGACAAGTCGCAGCACATGGACATGTACACCGAAGGCCATTGGTGGAGCGACCGCGTCGACCAGCCAAGCGAGATCCTCCAACGCGAGCGCCTCGGAGGCATCGCGCTGCGCCGCAACCAGAGCTGGCCAGGCAACACCGTAAGCTGGCGCTTCGCCGAGCTAGGCGCCGCAACACGCGTTGCGCTCCTGCTCCCGGACGCGACACCGACCAGGTTCCGGGTGATCGGCTACAACACCACCGATCACGCCCAGCGCGCGACGATGTCGACTTGGACCGTCACCGCCGGCCGCTGGTCGATGCAGGCGTCGACCAGCGGCGACGGCGGCAAGACGCTCACACCGATCGGCGCTGCGCAGACCATGACGCTCGAACGCAGCGCCAGCACTGACGTGACGTTCGCGCCCGGCACCACGGTGTTCGACTTCGCGCTGATCGAGCCGGGCACTCCAGTAGACGAGCGCGGGGACCTCGGCATCGGCACGGACGACGTGGTCATGAGGGGTCGGAGCGCAGCGATCACCGTCCACAGCCTTGGCGCGAAGGACACAAAAGGCGGCCATGCGGAATTGATCGACGCGACGGGCAAGGTCGTCGCCACCACGCGCATCCCCCCGCTAGCCGCACCGCTCGATCTCAAGCCCAAAACCGCGACTGTGAAACTTGCGGTCCCGTCCCGCCTCGATCCCGCGACGCTGGCCATCCGCGTCGCGCTTACCGGAGACGAGCCCGAGATCACCCAAGCCAACAACAGCGTGGCATTGACCCGATGATGCGCACTCCATGACGCTTCGCCAATTTCCCGACGCCTGCTCCGTCGGTAGCGTGACCGCTCCCACCCCGTTCGCGCTGAGCGAAGTCGAAGCACACCTCCCTTGGGTCACGCCATTCGACTTGGCTCACGGCGAACGCGAGTATGTGGGATGACGCCAAACCGCAGGAATATGCTCGCTGGGCTGGCGTCATCAGTGTTCTTCCCTTTTAACGTGCACGCCCAGACCGCCTCGTCTCTACGCCAAGCGCTCGACGCGGCCGCGGCGACCGATCCAGACGAAGCACTCCGTCTTCTCGCCCCCTTCGACCCACACGCCTTGCAGCCCGGTGGCCGCCTTGATCTGATCACAACGCGAGCCGGTTTGGCGGTCGACGCCGCCATCGCGCGGTCCACGTTCGGCCGCACCGGACGCAGCCCTTACCGCGTCACCCCTACGACCGGCGCCTGGAAGGCGGCACGTCCGGTTCAAGCCAGGATTGACGCAGACACCACCGCAATCCTCGCCGACGCCAAAGCAGGCATCGTCGCTCCCCGCCTGTCTCTCGATCGCACGGTCGACGCTCTCCGGGCGGCGCTCCCAGATCCCGCGATCGAACGACAGATCGCCGCGCTCGAAAGTCTCCGCGACATCGCACCATCCGCTCCCGGGGTCGGACGGTTCAAGGGCGGCGCGGACTGGTACGCGCTACAACTGCAACGCTCGCTCGGCACCATGACGCCAGCCTATGCGGAACGTCGACTCTTTGTCGAGCTGAACCGCCTCCACGCCCGTGCCACGTACCTGTTCGATCGGATTGGCGCGCCCAAAGGGACGGTCGCGGCGCGCTATGCCAAACTCTGGCAGAACGAGCGCTTTCTCTATCCGGACACTAACGCTGGCCGTGCCGACGCAATTGGCGACATGAACAGCATGCTCGCCACCGCGCGAGCAAAAATCCCGACGGCGTTCGGCGAGCTCCCTCCCTGGTGCCTGAACGCCAGCGCCCGCGCGTTATCCACAGAGGAGATCGCCGCTGGCCGCGGCGGCTATCGAGAGGTCCCAACTCCGACTCGCGCCGGCGCATATGTCGTCGATCTAAAGGATATTTGCCGTCGCCCGCGCTGGACGTTCCCCAGCGTCGTGGCACACGAATTGCTGCCGGGCCATATGATCCAACTGGGTCTGGAAGGTATCACCCCGCCCCACCCGCTCCGCATCGAATACGCGTCATCCTTTGTCGAAGGCTGGGGCATCTACGCTGAGCAACTCGCGGAGAAAGCCGGCACATACGGCGATCCTCACGATGCGCTCGGGCACACCCACTGGCTCCTTTTCCGCGTCGCCCGCGCGCTCGTCGATCTTGGTATCCACCTTTACGGTTGGTCGATCGAGCAAGCAAGGCACCGCCTTACCGAATGGCAAGGTCAACCCGCCTATTTTGCACCGTTCGACATTGAGTTGGCGCGGATTCCCCTCGAGCCGGGCACTCGCGTTGCTGAGGCGATGGCTTGGCTCGCAATTGCCGACGACGGCCGCCGTAAACGGGCTACCGCCTATCATCGCAGCCTACTGCTATCGGGACGGAAGCGAGTTAACTTAACTATCGTAAGTTGAAATTTGCGATCTTCAGATTAGAAAATACACATCCGCTCTGCTGTAGGTCCCAACTGAGAACGTTATTCCGCTCTCTACCAGGAAGCCGCCGTTCGCGCCCCTGCCCGGCCGCCTGAACGAATGGCAGCTTACCGCAACGGGCCGCTCGAAAGCGGGCAGGCCGCTATCCACCAAGCGTTAGCGTTGCTGGCGAGGCGCCAGGCCCCATTCCGAATCATTCAGGGCCTACTTGTGCGGCCCAAAACAGACATTCGTTCAAGGTAGTGATTTGGGCGCCGCAAACTCCTGCAATCGATTCAGCGGGTTTCGTTCGCTGATTAACGGATGCGCAAAGCGTCCTCTACGCTGAGTTCGGATCGAGCGACGTCTTGGAAAATTCATCGCCAGCCTCACACGTAGGCAGTAGGCGCGCACTTACGAGCTTGCGCGCAAATTTGCCAAGTTCGGGCGCGTCGCCACAAATCACTCCGCGATTGTTTTTATTCAAAATTTCAGACCAGAGTGGCAAAACCCGCCGTCCTGATGACTATAACTCCAGCGGACAAGTGCCTCACCTATAGCAGCGTCGCGCCTACAGGATTCTCGAGAGCGGAACGCGTTGCAAACGTCGCCTTCCGCCGCTTGCCGAGCTCGATTCTGAAATTATCGAGCACCGTAAGGTCGGCCTCCATCTCGTCCGGGGACGGCTGCGGGATGTCGCGGCCGGCTGACATGTCGTGGCCTGAACGTTCCGAGGCCCGCTTCATCGCGAAGAAGATCGTCCGGTAGTCTTCGTCAGTGACGGTCACCTCCTTAAGCCTACCCGTCATCACGTCCGGCACGAACCTTACAACCGTCTTCGCGAAGACCACCTCCTCGACCGCCCGTTCCCAAGATTCGCGCAGATCAGAGTAGAAGTCCTTCGCCTGCCGCCGGTATTCGTCCGTGTCAAAGTCAGTCAGGGATTTAAGCTTCTTCGCGCGTAGCCTCAGCGTCTCGATCCGCGCGCCGAGGTCGGCAACCCAGGGCTCGCGGTTCTCCCGGATCACGCCGAAGCCCTCGGATTGGGTCTTAGCGACGACTGACTTAACCAGCGGTGCGCCGTCTCCTGCTCTGGCGGCCTCCGATATCACCTCGTTAAAGAACACCAGGTTGTGCGTGGAGATGATCACCTGCCGTCCCTTCTTCGCTTCGGTCACGAGACGGTGCGCGACTTTGCGAATACGCAGATGGTCAAGCGAAGAGACGGGATCATCTACAAGAATTCCGTAGCGCGCGTCGTCGCCTCCGATCTCGGCTAAGAAGCACGCGAGCGCCAGCGCCCGCTGCTCGCCTTCTGACAGCACCTGGTTGTTCTTCACCGCGCCGGCGCCGTGCAGGCCAACTGAGAAGAGGCTCTTCCCACCGGAGCTGGAGTCGCTAACCTTGAACGGGAGGTGGGTCAGGCCGAGCGCGGCGATCTCCTCTGCGATCCTTCGTTCGAGCTCCTCGGTCACGAGCTGCTTGCGTAGGGCGGTGATCTGCGTCGAGATCGACCGCGTGGCTACCCGCGCCTGACAAACCGTCAGCAACTTCTGCTCCGAGACGTCACGCAGTCGCTGGAGCACCGTCTCGAGGTCATTCCCGAGCTTGGCCCGATCTTGGAGTTCGGCCAGCCGTGTCCGCATGGCGTCAAGCGCCTCGGTGTGCGAAGCGCTCCGCTGGAGCGACGCAGCCTCGGCCTCGAGGCGTGTGAGTTCCGCCGCGACTGTATCTACGAGGCCAGTAACATCCGGCGTAGGTGCCGGCGTCGCCGTCTCGTTCAGAAGTGCAGCGCGCCTTGCCTCAAATCCGGCCAGCCCCTTGAGGAGGTCGACCACGGCCGCAGCCCTGGTCGCGTCGAGCTGTCCGTATCCAGACAGGGTCTCTTCGACGACGGTTGCCTCAGGCACCTTGACCTGCTCGACCTGCGCCAAGAGCTTCTTCAGGGTATCGCGCGCGACGTCGGCGCGCTTCGTAGCTTCGCCGCTCACGAAGTCATTGAACCGGGCGAGCCGCGCAGCGCCCGGCGGGGTTAGCGGCTCGAGACACAGGAGGCACAGGTCGCCGGTCGTCTCGGGCAGGCGCTCTGGCGGTATCTCCACGCCAGCCGCAGCGAACTCGCGGGCTGCCTCAAACAGGATGCGCCAAGACTCGCCGCCGACATTCGCGACAGGTTCGTCCCCAAAACTAACAGTCGCTGCGATCCTCTCTGCCTCCACCGCTTGGCCCAGCTCGCGCCGGGCCGACGCGAGCGTCTCGCCCACCGTCTCCGAGAGTCCGTCTTGGAGGGTCGCCAGCACCTGGCCTACGCGCGTTAGCACAGTGACGGCGCGGCGACGCGTCGCCGCCAGCGCCACCGGATCTGCGGCGAGCTCGGCTTCGAGGCGGGCAAGCTCAGCGAGGTCCGGCTGGCTCAACTCGGACAGTCTGCGGATCTCGTCCTCGGTGGGCAGCGAGGGGGCCCTGGAGTCCAGCTTGGCGAGGGTTAATGCGACTACGCTACCCGGGGTGTATCCGGCCGGCAGCCCGACGCGCAGCCGCGGCGTGAGCACCTTCTCGTCCGCCAAAAATTTCGCGGCCATCCGCTGGCACAGCTCGCCGTGGTGTTCGAGGATTGCGAGCTCGCGGGGCAGATAGGCGATCCTGTTGCCGCTATCGACGTAGAGCCGGGCGTTATGACTGTCGAACACAGAGATCTGGCGGAGTTGTGATGGAGGCGGTGTCGCGGGATCCCACTCGAGCTCGGTCACCGCATCGTCGCCGACCTGGTAGCGCACATGCACCCGCATAGGTCCGCCGCCGGCGTCGAAGACATTCCCCCTCAGCTGATCCGACGTTAGGCTCCGGCACAGCCGCTTGGCTATGCGGGTGTAGCCGCTTTTCCCGCTCCCGTTTTCCCCATACACTAGAGTGATGCCCACACCGGCCATGCGCAACTTCTGACCACCGGCTAGGCGGTCTATGTTCTGCACGGGACCTAGCTGCGCAAGCACCGTCCGCCGCGTCTCGCCCGAGGGGCCACCGAGTTGCGAGGCGTCGATTGCAGTCATGGGGTGGGGTGAAGAGCTGGCACCGGCCGCAGCACGCACGTTGTCGAGGATGCAGTCGGCATCCGTCTGCGCAATAGAATGATCTGCCGCCGCAGCGATCCGACGAAGGCTGTCATTTACCCAGTCAGGCTGCTCCGCAGCCCAACTCATCAGATCCTTGGCCATTTCTCCTCCCCTGTACGGCCAGAATGATTGCGTCCCGTGGCCGAAGCAAGTGAGGTTTCAACTAAATCGATCCGATGGACTGGCGCCTCGAGCAAAGGAGTTTGAGCAAACCACCGAGTGTGCCGGTTCGTGCTCAAAAGCAGTCGTTGCCATCTACCATTAGCGCTCGAAAATGTAACGGTGGCCCCGTCTGAACAGACGTCCGCTTAGCACGATCGCTGCCGGAAAGCGGACGCTTCAATCTCTACCACCGGGCTTCCAGTCGTCGTTTTCACCGAGCTCCGATTAGGTTTACCCTGTTTCCAAGATGTCGGAACGCGCGGTCACGGCAGGTCAGCAGAATCACCTGCATTCGCGACGCCGCGTCGGTCAGGATCTCGGTCATCAGATCGAGGCGGGCATCGTCCGAATAGACGAGCGGGTCGTCGAGGATCAGCGACACTGGTAAACCCTGCTCCAGCAGCATGTCCGCGAAGGCCAGCCGAGTGAGCACCGAAAGCTGCTCCTGGGTGCCACGGGAAAGGTCACCGCAATTTTCACCTAGCCCGCTACGCATGATTGATGTCAGGCCTAGATCATCCCCAAAGCTAGGATCGCAGCCGGGCAGGAGCCGCTCGATGTGCCGACGCGCCCGCCGGGCGACGGGCCCGACGAACGTCCGTGAGGTCTCTGCACGTGCACCTTCCAGCGTGTCGCGAAGCAGCTTCAGCGTTTCCGCCTCCTGCGTCACGCGCGCCAGGTTGGCGGCCGCAGCATCCGCTTCTTCTCGCGCAGCAGCAGCGCGGTCCGCCAGTCCCTTGCCGCCTTCCGCCTCAATCCGGGCCTCGAGCCCGGCGACCACCTTCTCCAGATCGATCCGCTGCGTCCGGGCGACCTCGATACGTTTGTCCAACACCCCGATCTGGCGTTCGATCACCGCTACATCATGCGCTGTCGCAGCACGTTCGGCATCCTGCAGACGAACCAGCGCAGCAGCTTCTCGCTGACGTGCCTCCAGCATAGCCTCATCCAGACGATCTACCTCAGGCTTGCCTTCCAAAGCAGCCAGCTGCGCTACGGCGTTGGCAGCATCACGCTCTGCGCTAGCCGCCTGAACCATCAGCGGCGCATTGCGCGCTTCCAGCTCGCGCAGTTGCGCAGACGCCGCCTCATCGACGCCCTCCGCCCTTGCGAGCGCGCAATCCGCCTCCGCCGCGATCACGCTCAACTCGTCGACGTCCGGTCCTTTCTCACTGCCCTCCCCTTCAGTGCTTTCCGGCAATCCTGCCATGAAGGTCTTCAGGGCCGAAGCACCGGCGTCGAGACCGAGCAGCGCCACGGGCGGCGTGATTCCAGATATCTGCGCTTCAAGCGTCCGCACGTTGGCGACAGCATCACGTGCAACCTCATTACGTGACCGCGCGTCAGCGACACTTGTCACCCCGTAGTCGGCCAACGCGGCGCCCAGGTCATCGCGGGCGTTGGCGAGCGCCGTTTCGGCGCTTTGCAGCCCAGCTGGCGGTCGGATGATTAACTCAGCCTCGCCAAGCTGGATGCGCGTCTCACGCGATAGCGTCTGGTCACCGCGCTCGACCGGCCTTCCGTCGATCCGAACACCGCTGACATCGCCCGCGAACTCGATCCGGGTCGCGCCCGCCTCGACTGCCGCGCGCGCCTTGTCGACGGCACGTTCGCGTTCCTCCAGCGTCTTGATGACGCTGGAGGGGATCACGGTCGTACCGAGTTCGCGCGCTGCCTCCAGTTCGGCTTCGAGGGGCAGCAGCTCAGCATGCCGCTGGCGTACCTGCGTGATCTCAATTTGACGTGCTCGCGCCGCAACGCATTTGTTGCCAGCATCAAGTGCGGCATGCGCCTTGCGCCTATCGTCGCGGGCCGTCGCCAGCCTATCACGCGCCGTACCCGCTTGCTCACGCGTGCTGGTCAATTCCTCTTCCAGGCCGGATCGTTTCTCACGCGCCTTGCCAAGTGCTGCGGCCGTGTCACTGACAGCCTTCCGAGCATCAGCGAGACGCGCGGTGAGGTCCTCCAGTCCCCTAACCTGATCAGCAAGGCGGCCTCGCTCGGCCAGCCTAGTATCGCGCAACTGCGCAGCAGACCGCGCCACGTCGATCTGACCAACGAGAGCCTTTCGCCGATCTGCGTCCGTCGTATCGGCAAGATCACGGTCCAACACTTTCAGCCTAGCCCAAGCGGCCTCGAGATCGGAGAACCCTTGTTCAAGGGCGGCGAGCCGGGCGGCCGCCTCGGTCGCAACGCTCTCGGCAGCGTCATGCTCGGTACGTGCCGTCGTCTGGCGACCGCTAGGCCGGCCGGTGTTAGTCCAATAGTCTGCGAACTGGCTGTCGATCCGGGGCCGGACACGCTGGTAGGCTGCGCCGCCCATGATCGTGCCAACCTCAGCCTCTAGCGTCGCACGCACGCTATCGCGGACGATATCGCCCGGGGCCGTGACTTCGAGCGCCTGCGCCTGCCCTACCCAAAGCAGCCCCAGCGCACCGTGAGCGGCCGCGTCGCCGGCTTGGCTCGTGTCACGGCGCGCGCCGAGCAATGCCTGCAGCTGAGCTTCAGCATCTTCGCCTTGTGCACGGCCGTTTGGTCCACGCACCTCGACCGACGCACCTTTCAGGAAGCGCTTATTAACCTGCCAGTCCTCGCCTCGCGCCTCGAAGCCGACCTCGATCTGCGGGGCGACGGCCTCGCCGTGCGGCGCATAGCTCCGCGCCAGCCGGTTGGCTGTGTTGTGCCGAATGAAGAAGGCCGCGCGCATGGCTTCCAGCAGTGTCGACTTGCCGGTCTCGTTGGGCTCGATGATGACGTTCAAGCCGTCAGTGAGCCCGTCGAGGACGAACGGCTCACGGAACTTACGGAAGTTGGCCAGCGCGATGCGCCGGATCTTGAGGCTCATGCTGCGTCCTGTCCGCGCTGATATTCCACGAAGAGGCGCTCGAGCGCCCGCTTGGCCGTGACCCCGTCGGTACCGCCGGCCTCGATCATGCGCATCAGCTTTGCGGCAGCCGTTCCGATCATCCCCTCTACCTGCAGATCCGCCAGGTCCTGCTCGCTTGGCCGACCCACCAGGTCGTCTGCCGCAACCGCCAGATGCCGAAGGCGATGGCGTAGGTCATTGTCCAGCTTGCCAAGGATCGTGATCCGGTCGGACAGGCTGACGATGCCGGCAAGCGACAGCTGCAGGAGCGTTGCCGACGGTTCGATCGGGCCAAGCAGCCGATCGCACTCGGCGGCAAAGCCGTCCGCGTCAGGGATCGTCCAATCCCGCATCAGCCATTGGAACTTGCCCGTGCGGATCGGTGACACGATCGGCTCCACGCCTTGCTCCAGCGCCACGAGCAAGGCATATCCCGGTTCGTCTCGCTGGAACCGATCTTTCTCCGGTGTGCCGGAATACCAGGTTCGTGAATCGACCCGCAGCGCTCCGTGCCAGTCACCGAGCGCCAGATAGTCTAGGCTGGAGCGCTGTGCGCGATCGGGAGCGATCTGGTTTTGCGCCTCACCGCGCGACGAAAAATCACGGATCGAACCATGGGCCAAGCCAATGCGCAGTGTCGCGCCCGGCGTCTCCATCGTGTCGAACAAGGCCGTCGGGTCATCAAGATTGTGCCGGTGCGTGAGTGGTGCCGGCAAAAGCCAGTGTCCAGGTTCCAGCTCGCATGGCACGGGCTCGGTGATGACGCGGATGTTCGCCGCCCCTTTGGCGCGGACACGGTCCCAAAGACCGCTGTTGCGGGCGAAGTCGTGATTGCCGGGGAGCAGCCACCACGTGCAGGCATATCGCTGCATCCGTGACACTGCCTGCACAATGACGCGATCTTCTGGACCCTCGGTATCGAAGACGTCGCCAGCGACCAAGACATGCGCAGCGTCATGCTCGGCCGCGGCCTTGCCGATCGCATCGATCGCATCGAAGCGCGCTTCGCTAAGTGCTGCGCGGACATCACTATCAAAGCGACCGTACGGCTTACCTAGCTGCCAGTCTGCGGTGTGGATTAGGCGTAGCATAGGGCTCTTTCGGTAACTTCTGGCCTACGTGCCGAACGCTGCCGCCACTTGGCCGTTCTGCTGGCAAACATCATCGTCATTGCGTTCTTGTTCAGGACGCTACGCCCGCTGAACGAGTTGCTCGATGGTCTCTGGTTCGGCTTTGATCAGCGACAATAGGACTCGCGCCGGCGCATCTGGCTGGCTGCGGCTTTGCTCCCAGTCCCGCACTGTACCCAGCGGGAGATGGTATGCGCGGGCAAACTGATCCTGTGTCTTACCCGTACGTTTGCGGATCGCCGCCACATCGATGGGTGCCGCTACCCTTGCGTGACCCGTTTCCCCGTTGGCATGAGCGATAGCGTCACTGAGGCCGGCTGCGATCTTGTCGAAGGCACTCTTCATTTTTTCCTCCTAAGGCTGTCGGTCAGCGTCTTGGTAAAAGTGGCAAGAGCATTACGCTCGCCCTTGGTCAGGTTAGCTTTTTCGTTCTTCCCGAAGACGGTCAGCAGGAACGTCGGTACATTCATGCCCGCATAGTAGGTGATCACCCGATACCCGCCAGATTTACCGCCGCCCGGTCGCGCTACCCTTAACTTCCGAGCCCCGCCGCACCCCGGCATGATCTCACCGGCTTCCGGATTGGCAGCGATCAGATCGACCACCATCTGCTGCTCCTCGGCACTCATGCCAACGTCCTTCGCGGCCGCAAGGTAGGCACTGGTTTCGATGACGGACTGCATACGATAGCATGTACGGGATACCCGTAGTTAGTCAAGTGGGTAGCATTTGGTTGGGAGGCACCAGAACGCGGGCGGTAGCCCCCTGCCCCACAGTCTGAACGAACGTCTGTTTACCGCAATCGCCGCCCGAAAACGGCCGGGCCGCTATCCACCAGTTTTACCGTAAATGCGGACGGTCCGCATGCACCGTGATGGCGCCGTTCACTCTTTGAAGCTGTGCGTTCCTGCCGCTTTGGGATCTGTTGCCAGAACGCGGTGCGGTTCTCCATTAGTGAAGCTTCTTCCGCCTGCAGATAGCGGGCATTTTGGCCGAATGACTTCAGCCAACCGGCCGTAGATGCCCCTGCCGCCCCCGCGACGTTTATGATAAAAGGCGGCATGCTCAAGACAAGAATGAAGCGGGTCGCCGATCGCGGCGATCACGCGGTGCGCCAGCTTGCCGAGATCGAAGCCTCGATCGCGGACCTTTCCAACGAGGATCTGCTCGATTTGGCCGACATCTTCAAAGCCGAGCCCCACTCACCAATCGGGGATATGGCATTCGTTGAAATGGCGCGGCGGAATATCAGTCTTTAGAGACCGGTCGGGAACGAATTAGCAGTATCGGGGACTACCAAGGAGCATCGGCTGCCCCAAGGATCTCCCACAATTTTGCATGATCATCAACGGAGCGACGACATAGCGATGGTAGCGATTGGTACCAGGATCAATGAGATAGGCACCTTGGTCCGCGATGGCGGAGCCTTCTATCTTCGCCGCGATGTCGGTGGCCGCTACGAGTTGGAGCTGCATCGAACCCCCGTAGATCTGGTAGAGAAGCGCGTCCGGCTCATCGGCACATTGGTTGGCCCGGATCTGGTGAACGCTGACGGCGTTGCGCCAGCTTAGTTGGCTGGACCTTTGTCCCGTTCAGTCGTCAGCCACTGGCCGCGATTCTGAATCAATCTGACTCATTGGCGTTGCGCGCAAACTGCTAGCGAGCATCATCCATGCCATGGAACATCGGATCATTCATGCCTGCGGTCATGAGCAGGCTCATCATCTCTCCGGCTTTGAAAGCCAGCAGGAACGTAAGGCCAAGTGGCTGAAGACGACTACCTGTCGTGACTGCTTCGTTGCGGAGAAGCGGGCTGAGGAGGTCGCCGCGGCAGCGTTAAGCAGCGCCGCTGTCTCACACCTTGTTCTTCCGCCGCTGACTGGGACTGATCGGCAAATCAGCTGGGCGTCGACGGTCAGGAACAAGCGGCTCGCAGCGCTAACCAACCCAAACAGCGACGCCGACTGTAACGCTTGCCTTCGGGTCACTGACGCCAAATGGTGGATCGATTGCCGCGATCTAGATGACGTTGATCTGATGGCAGCCGCGAACCGAACGTCAAACAGGCAATGCGTGCCGACGCTCATTCCATCGACTACAAATCCGACGATCGCCCTCTGAAGGCATAGGCCGGCCTCGCGATCCACGCCGGTAAGCCAGACGCCTATGTGTGCGAGCAGGGTCTAGACCTCCTGAATAAGGTGTTCAATTTCGCTGTTACCGACCCTGTGTGAACGGGATTTGTGTTCAAACCACATGCTTACTCAGGGTATACCCAGAATAAACAAGCTAACGTGAGAGGGGCAGCCCAATGCTACAGCTGGCATTGTGTCATATTGCGTGAAGTGGCATAGGATCCGCAGAGGCATTAGGGAGAAGCGCCGCCATGGCCACGCAGTCCATAGACGTTAAAGTAGCCAGTAACGGTCGGATGGTTCTGCCCGCATCGGTTCGCAAAGCGATGGGCCTCCATGGAGATGCGAAGGTTATCTTGACGGTTGAGGACGATCAGGTCCGCCTGTCCCCGATTGGTCACGGGGTTTCTCGAGCTCAGGCCCTTTATCGAGAGCATGCCAAGCAGACCCGAACAGTCGACGACTTTCTGTCTGATCGTAAGGCAGAGGCCGTCGCGGAGGCAGGCGAGCCTTCCCATTCGGACCTGCAGGAAAATCCCGCATGACATCTGTTGTAATGGATGCATCTGCGGTGCTGGCACTGGTTCGGGATGAGCCAGGCGCTGACAAGGTCACACCGCACGTCGGACGATCAGCGATCTCGGCCGTGAATCTACAGGAGGTCATCAAGGAGCTCCTGCTTAGCGGTTTGGACGCGGCCACCATCCGCGAGCTCTTAGACGAGCTTCGTCTCGATGTACGTTCGCACGATGTGGAGGCAGCGTACGCGGCCGCTGGCCTGCACATTCAAACGAAGGAGTTTGGGCGCGGCCTCGGTGATCGTTCCTGTCTAGCGCTCGCGATGCAGCTTGGTGTTCCCGCGCTTACTGCCGACCGGGAGTGGAAAAAAGTAAAGGTTAGAGGACTTAAGGTGGAGCATATCCGCTAGCCGCCTATCCTGCCCCGCCGTGCCTCCCGGCATTTATCTCTAAACTAAGCGTCGCAAAATGTGTCTTGAAACTGGTTCGTTCTGCAACCGAGTTATGCGACGATCGAGCATCTGAAGGCCGGTAGTTGCTTCAACTGTTGCAAAACTTAGCACTTATGCGACGAGCCTATGTCCGCTCCCGCCCAATGCCGGACGTCCAGCCACCCCATGTCTGTTCTCGATAGCGGACATACGGATTGATGCATAAGCTGCCACCATGGAAACCGCTTACGTCTTGCACTACGTTCGCTCTGACGATGAGCACGCCGAGGACGCCAAGCTGATCGGCGTCTACAGTTCTCCGTCGCGAGCCGAGGCGGCGGCAAAGAGGCTGCGGCAAGCGCCTGGGTTTTGTAACCATCCGGATGGCTTCACCATCGATCCTTACCCGGTAGACGAGGATCATTGGCGCGAAGGCTTCGGCGGCTAACGCCCAATACATACCAGTTTATTGGGTCTTTGAATTGCTCGAAACAAACCGGTTGTTAATTTAGCTAGGATGTCGACCTAACATATGCGTTATCGTGCAATGAGGTGGGCGAGGGCTTTAGTGGCTGCTACTTTACTTGCGAGCTGCTCTCAGCCGCGGATCGATGTTGAACCCTGCCTCCTTGGCAAACGGCTCGCTTTCCAGATCAAACCAGCAAAACGATTTTGGTGGACGGTGACCCCTCATATTTCCAGCATCCAAGTGATTGAGAGATGGAAAGATCCGGTGTGGGAGACATACGTTCCCTATCACACCATCGAACACAAACGCGAGGCCCAAGTAGCAGGGCGTCTCATAGCTTACGGTGAGGTGTTTGATGGATGGATAATTAAAGCGAGGGCCAAAGCATTGGCGAAGGGCCACAATTATTTTTTTCGTTTTGGGTCTGACCCTGGCGAAGGCATATTCGAGATGATAGTCGGAGGTAGACTAAACCCGTGCCTCACAGTTATCTGACGTTAGGCCAAAGAGGTAACTATTAAATCGCGGCATATTGCTTGTAATGTAATTTATACAAATATAGTCAAACACTGAAAACCATAAAGGTCTGCCTTTACGCTTGAAAATTGGGGGCAGAGACTGTCGCAATGATTGGCATGTTGGCACTTGCGGCAGCTACGGTAGTTGCCTGCCCCGTTGAGCAGGCACACTATGTTTTGCGCCACGATCCACGCGTAACTGCCTACTTTCACCCAGTCGACAGCGGTCCAGATTGGCCAAGCCATGTTGCGATAGCAGTCCAGCATAAAGAATTAAGGAAGACCTTTTGGTGGCTGCCGTGGAACGGTGGTTCGAACGGGCTTCAAAATGTTGCGTCTACGGAAGACGTTACCGCCAAAGGCTGGCAGCCGCCAAGTCCGGATGGGGGGCCTCGTCCATACGGAGACAGGCAATATATCGGAACCGATATCATGTATAATCTGATCAATCACGTTCCGAAGCGGGGAGAACCTGCTCCGGCTCATATGCTTTTCCGGGACGCGGCGGGTTCCAAAGACACCGCCTTCCTCGACAGGCAATTTTTTGATCTTGTTGGTTGCGAGAAGGAAGGCAGTTAAAACAACGTCACTTTCCTATTTGCCCCCGAAAGCGGACGGTCCGCTCACCACCATCTTAGGCCGCTCCGATCGTCGCGACTTGGTGGAAAGCAGACTGGGTGCTTTCGCGTCCACACCCCAGGAAACTGGTTATGAAACGGGTGTATTGGGTGCATCGATCTTCAGCATCGGCGGAACCCAAGGTGCCCTGCCGTTCTTTCGTTGATGCAAAACCCGTGAATTTTGCATCAAGCTGGCGATCGGCATGCCAGCTCGCTCTTTGCCGGTACAGTCGTAAGCTACGCGGGTCAGGGATTAGCAGATGAAGAACAAGGCATCGGTATGTACCCGCGCAATTTCGGGAATCACGATAGCAGCCGCTGCGATCAGCGCTCATGCGCAGCTCGTCCCGCCCGCTGGCTACAGTGGCGGGGGGTTACGACCAGGTGTCGCGGTGCCCTCAGACCCCAGTGCGCCGCCATTAACCCGCATCCCTGATACGGCGTTATGGAGCCTGATCCACGTCGATCCACTCTACCTGCGTGGCTCGGCCGTGGGCCATGCCAAGGTTGTTGGCGCATTTGCGATAGCCGAAACGAGCAAAGCACATGTCGTTGCGGCATGGTCGTCCGGTTTTTTGCCAGTCACCCTCTCATTGAGCGACGGCCGCTGCTACGTGCTCCAAGC
>NZ_JACYVG010000011.1:0-52300 GCF_014842205.1 Sphingomonas sp. CFBP 13714 | reverse complement strand
CGTCGCGCTCGCGGCCACCGTCATCTTCTGGCTATGACCAATGAGTCCTGACCCTAGCCTCGCAAACGATGTGCAGATGCTAAACAAGCAAATGCAAACCTCGATTAGAGAAGAAAGTGATATCAAGGTCGTCCAGCATGGCGCTCATGCAATGGCGATGCTCAACCTAAGAATGCTTGCCGGTCGTTTGTATGAGGGCTGGAAAACTCACAAAGAGCATTATCCGAAGATATCGGCTATTTATGATAAAGAGCTAAAACCGAACGCAAAGTCAGCATTGACCGACTTAGAGAATTATTTTTCTCCGAAGCAGGCAGAGGGCCAGCCAAAACCGTCGCGCGCTTTACTCGCGATGGTTCGCGATAAGATAGGTTTCCATGCCGATTTTAAGATGACGGCCGCAGCGTTTGACGAGTGTAAAGATGATGCGATAATGGGTGAATACCTGTGCAAAACGATGGGTAACACTCTCTACTTTTCGACGGAGATGGTGCATCTAGAGGTCGTCGCAAAGATTGAAAAATCGTCGTCTGAGGATGCCGCTTCGCTAATGGCTTTGATGGACCACACGCGCGATGTGACAAGCCTTTTTAACACATTCGTATTTGGCTTCTCTGCGATCTTTCTTCGTCGACATTTTCCGAAGAAGATAAAGAAGCTTGCGAGAAAAAGAGTCGTCTTACCCTCGCAGCCCAAGCTTCGAGATTTAAGATTTTCTTTCTTCACAGAATTAGAATGAAAGGCTCCGATCATGAGTTCTGATCGACCGCCCGAACGTGCCGAACGCCTCGTCATTATGAACGGTAGCCGCCTCCACGAAAGGCACCTTGGCGGCCAGTGGACCGTTATGGATTCAGAACCGCAGGGCATGAACCCTCGTGGTATTCATCGCCTCGATACAGCTCGGGACGCCGATCCCAAGACCAAGGGCGAGTATCGTGGTGCGGTGCTGCACGTCGACAAAGCCAACATTTACCAGCTCGGCAACGATAGCCAGGTGGTGCGCCACGATCGCGACCGCTTTAAGGAAACGCCGCACGTCGGGGAGGGTGCGCGGATCGGATACGACAACGGCCGGGGCGTCATGTTGAACCGTTCCCCTGATCCTACCCCCCATCGAGGTATTCCCGGCCCCACGGTAGCGGCACGCGCAACGCCCGATCGTCAAAGATGATGACGGTTATCAATAACGTGGTGCCGGTGCTCGATCTCGTCATTCGCTTTACGGCTTGGATTTCCAGCCGCGACGCTAAAGGTTGGGAAGGTATATTTAAGTTTACCCTAGCCATCTGTGCATTGCTGGGCATCCTTCTCCCCTCGATCGGAGAATGGCTTGATAAGCGTTACCTCACGCACAAAGAAGATAACAAGTCTCTAGCGCTATCTTTTAAGGCTTATGGGCGTCTTTCCAGTGCACTCCTATTCGCTGGAGCAGCGGCCGGACTTTACTATGTTTCTGATTGGTAACGACTTATCGCCGTACGGTTGGAACAGGCGAAACAGTTACTTGCCCCCGCTTAAAACACCGCTTGCACTTTAGCCGCGCAATCGCCTGCGGCATTGTCTGCGGCAAACCGCCAAAGAGCTTCAACACGTTGGCGAACGGGACATTGATCGTCCGCCCGCAATGGCACACGATCCGCATATCTGCACGGTGACGCGCGTAATCCATCGTCGTTTCAAAACGCGCGGTACTCATCGCGCAACCGGGATTTCCGCGATGTTTGTCGTCCACGAATTAGATTTCTGGCTGCGCTTCGTGTCGAAAGCCTTTGGCCCGCGCCCCTGCGCCGCAACGGTGATCGTATCTCGCCCGAACCGTGCGTTTAGTCCGTCCATCGCGGCTAACAGGCCAGGAGCGCGCGGGTCGGGAATAGCGAACAAGTCGGTCTGTGCCGCTCCGGCCGGGTTTAGATCCTCCAGAAGCACGCCGCATTTCGTATATACCCCGCCCTCCTGAAACATCGCCTCGGTAAGCCTCGTTGCCATCGCGACAATTACGCGCGGGTCATGGCTCGCTGGGGACAAGCGCGCCGATCGCGATGCGCTCGGCGGATTCGGCCGGTATTTGCTGCCGTGCGCAAAGACTATCATGCGAGACGCCACCAGCCCCTGCGCGCGTATCTTCTCAGCCGCGCGAGCTGCGCGACGTGCCATCGCCTCGCATAGGTCGTCTAAGGTGCTGACAGGTGCGCCAAACTGCCGCGTGACGGCTGCTCCCTTCATAGCCTCCGGTTCAACTGTGAACTCGGCGCACTCGATACCGTTCAACTCACGCACAAGGCGCTCCAGAACGACTGTCCCGGCGTCTCTCGCGACCGCTGGGGGCAATGCAGCAAGGTCAGCCGTAGTTCGCACCCCTAGCGGCTTCAGGCGGGCCTCCAGAGCCTTACCTATCCCCCAAACCTCTCCGACCGGCCATTGCGCGAACAGCCGGCGACGCAATTCCTCGTCGTGAAGGTCGACGACGCCGCCCCAAATCTTTTCAGTCGCTTTTGCAAGAGCATTGGCAACCTTTGATAGCGTTCGTGTTGGTCCTAAGCCTATGCGGGTAGGCAAACCAACGCTTCGTGATATAGCATCAATGACGCGGTAAGCGGTTGCTACATCTCCAACGCCGCCAGGAAGAACAGGAAGACGAAAAATGCTCTCCTCTATTGAATAGACTTCAACGGTATCAGAAAGTTCTGCAATCACGGCATTGAAACGCCTATTTAGATCGGCGTACAATTCGTAATTAGACGAACGAACCTGTATTCCGTGACGTTTTACAACGTCGCGAATCTTAAACATAGGATCGCCCATCTTTATATGCAGGGCTTTTGCTTCCTCGCTTCTAGCGATGGCGCATCCGTCGTTGTTGGATAGTACGATTACCGGCACGCCACGCAAGCGAGGATCAAAAAGCCGCTCGCTCGATACATAGAAGTTTGCCACGTCACAGATTGCGTAGGACATAGCTCGATCTAACGCCGGTAGTCGCGGACGCCCGATCGCACGACGCCCCACACGTCGACCGCCTCATCTGCGATCGTCACGGGGTAGCTCGTCGATACGTTGCGCGCCTCCAAGTGCGGCACACCTTCGCGGAACACCAGTTGGCGACATACGAACCCGCCATCTACAACCGCGATTACAATGTGACCGTCTGACGGGCGCGTCTCGGTCGACCACAACCACGTCGTTATCGTGGATTCCGGCGTCCCTCATGCTGCTTCCCTCGATCCGGAAAACAAAGCTCGCGGCTCGATCCAATCGTAACAGGTCCACCAGATTGACGGACTCGCAGGCCCAGTCCTGCGCGGGCGAGGGGAATCCAGCTCCAGCGGCTGCGAGAATGCGCGGAAATATGCCTAGCGGAATATCTGCGATCGGAATTGGCTGCATCAGCGGCAGCATTTTGGCGTCTCCCTTCGGCCCCTCATAACGCATCAAAGAACAGAAAGGGAACGGGTAAAGCTGCGCGACCGATCGCATTTTTGCGGCGTCGTCTTCGTGCTTTCGGATAGAATAGCGGGGATGGTCTACCGCAAGCCGCCCCCGCTCCCTGAACAAATGTCGCTTTACTGGTCCCACTGGTCGCCAGCTCGCCAGCGTGCCGAACAAGCGCGCTATTCTGAAATAGTCCGCGCCCGTGAAGTTCGGGACAAAGCGCTAGCCAAGTTGGACCGCGATAGGTTGCGCATCATCGCCACGTTCGACGCGAGCTGCCAAACCATCGAGGCCGTGTTTCTAGATACCGAAAAAAACGGCTGGGAATGACAGACGTTGCCGCCCGGCTATCGATGCCGCATCATTCTGCAATGGATAAGCCCGACGCCTTTGAACAATCCGCCCAAATCGTTGAAGCGTTCGCGGAAGGCGAAACCGACGATCGCGTTCTGGAGCTGCTGCGTAAGATCGCTCAAGCGATCCGTGACCACGCAATAGACGACTAGGGATCGCATAATGTGCAACCGCGCCCGCATGGACGGCGAACCGGAAACCCTATGGGGATCGGCGTCGAAGCTCTTTATCGAACGCCCCCGCGACAATCGGTTTAATCCGCGCGAGCTGCGACCAAAAAGCTGCAATTACATCATCCGCGAACAGGGCGGCGAACGCGCCTGGGACGTGATGACGTGGGACGTTACGGGCGGCAAAGCCCCTTGGCCCATGACGAACGTGCGGAACCTCGCGCTCCCACAATGGCGCAAACTGGCCGAGAAGCCGGAAAATCGCTGCCTCGTGCCTCTCACGGAGTTCTGCGAGTTCACCCCGGAGAAGCACGATCTGGAGGACGGCAAACCGCCCCTCAAAGGCGAAATGTGGTTCTCGGTGCCAAGTCAGCCTGTGTTCGCTGTTGCGGGATTCTGGCAGACCACAGCGGAGGGCAACGGCTTTACGATGGTGACGTGCGATCCCAATTCGCTGGTTAGCCCGATCCACCCCAAAGCCATGATTACGATACTCGATCCCGACGATATCGAGACGTGGTTGCGCGGCTCATACGACGACGTTGTTCGGCTCCAGAAGCCTTTTGATCCCGATAAAATGACGGTGCGTGGCCCTGTCTTTCCAACACGCCGTAAAGAGCGATAGCTGGCAGAAAGTTCGTCCGGACGAACTTTCAGTCCGGCGATCGGTAGCCAGCCGGAGCGTTCGGGTCTGATTTCTTATAGCTTCCCCTGCGGGGGTTAGGGACAGCCTTCCCGTTAGAACGGCTGGTCACAACGGTATCGGGCTGCTTCGTTTGCACCGTGGCTTTCGCAGGGTCGCGATTACATGCCGCCAACGTCAGCGCCATCAGGACCGCAAGGGCGGGGGTCTTATAGCTTACGTTGGCTTTCGGCATTGTAGATCCCTTGAGCGTTTTTGCTGGTGCGATCGTAGGCATGAGGTCGATACCGGGAAAGCCGTCTGTTCGTCGTGACCGAGAAAGTTCGTCCGGACGAACTTTCCGCCGATCTATCGGGTGCGATCGGGCCGCATTGGCGTCTTCGGTATCTCGCGCTGCTTGTCGGGCGTCCGCTCTGGCTGCGGCTGTTGTGTCGGCCGTTGCCGTTCTGACCTTGTTGGAGGAACCGGCTCGGCTCGCGTCACTGGCTTACCCTCCCGATCCCGTTCGCTATGGCGGACATTCCTTGTCGCCTCTGCCATCTGCCGGGCTTGGTCGCGATCCCGTGTCATTGGATCAGGCATCGATGCGACGAACGCCCGCGTCTGCTCGGCCAGCTTTCGATCGGCGGGGTCGGCGCTGGCGTCCAGTTCGCTAGCGGCCTTCTCGTAAGACGCTCGCACCTCGGATTGCCGAACGATCGCGCTCACCTCCCAAGGTCGCGCCTTGGCTGGCTTCTCCTGTGCCATAGCTGCCGCCTCGGCTCGGCTCGATTGCAATACGCGGGGCAGCTCGGCCGTTCCGGCTTCCGCCCGATCGCGTATCTTACGGATAGGCGTCCGCTCCATCTTCTGAATAACGCCCCGCGCTCGGCGGGGTGTTGCCTCGGCTTCGATACCGCGCGCTCGTAACTCGCGTGCGAAGCTCTCGCGCCATCCGGCTAGATCGTCCTTTCTCGGATTGAACCTCTCCCCGCCTTCCCCTCGGGCCGCGACCGTTAAATGAACGTGCGGATGATCCGCGTCTGTGTGTAGCGCCATTGCGTAAGGAAAGCGCTCCAGCTCGGTGCGAGCGAACGCCCGCGCTGCTTGATACACCGTGTCCGGATCGGTGCCGGGCGGCATGGATAGAACCATCGAAATTGACGTAAGCGGTTCGCGGCGCTTGGTGGTCGCCGCTTCATCCTCGGCCCAATCCTGCGCTAACTCGCGAAGGTCCTTCACGCTCTCCAGCTTTTCGCCGTCGCTCGTTTCGACCTCAAGTTTTCCGTGTCGGCCGATATACTCCAAGTGCGCGGCGGTATGCCCGCCACCACGTTGACGGCCGGAAACCTTGACCATGACCTCCGGGACGCGGTTCGTGATCCGCTGGAGCTTTGCCTTTGTCGCCGCAACGCTCCCGCCCCCTCCCCCTCTGGAGCTTTTGCCAGCCGGTATGTTCAACCGGCCTTTCGAGCCTGTTGTTTTGCCTCCTGCTGGTGCGCGCCAGGTGGTGTCTAGAAACTCGATCTTCGGGCCGTCACTCATCCCCGGCTCTCCAATAGGATAGGTCGCCGCGCATCGCGTCACCGATCGCCTCGACTTGTTCGCTTACTGATTCCGCCATCGCGGCCAAGCGCGCAACCTCGCGGCTTACCTCCAAACGGCTATCCTCCATGTTCGCAGCGTGGAACGCCTTCACGACTTGATTGACGTTTTTCGCGATCCCGCGAAGCTGAATGCGAATGTCTGTTAGCGTCTGCCGCTGGTCGACTACCGGGACCGGCGCACCGTTTAGCCGGGTCTGGATCAGTGCGACAATCCAGTCTGTTCGCGTCAACCCGCGCTCGTCGGCCATCGCCTCCAGCCGCTTCGCGTCACCCTTGTTCAACTTAATCTCAACGCGGTATCGACCACTCGACGGCTGAACCTCGGGAAGCGGTTTTGCCTGATCGCACGCGTCCCCGATGACGAGGCGCAACGCCTTCGACCGTCCGCCATAACTCGCGGCGAGCTTATCAAACCGGGCGGCAACGTCGTCAGCCAATCTAACAATGAATGTAGCCATCGGCGGAATGTATTACAAAACCGGCTGTAAGCCTATCCTGCCATCATACCACAAGAGTTAAAATCGTTCGTCCGGACGAACTTTCGCTAATGATCGCTTCTGACCGCTTGTTTGCCCCTCCCCCTGTCCTCTCTCGGTCGAACGCCGGGCAAAGCCCGGCTCGCGCGAAAATGCCCCCGTGACGATCCAGCTCTTGCGCCGATCGTCACGGGGGCATTTTCGCGCCGCCCGGATCGTAATCCCCTACCCTCTGTTATCCTTCTGACGGCGCGTTCTCCCTCCGGTCTTCGCGTCGTCACCCCTCCATAATTTCGGCCGATCGGATCGTAACCCTCCGCGCCTCGTTCAGATTATGACGGCGCGGTTTTTCCCCCCTGTTTCCGCGCCGTCACTTACCCATCCTAAAACGCGAACGCTGCCTGTCCTGTCTTTGCCTCAACGTAGGTGACGGCATTCCCGGCGCTGTACCTGTCGCGTCCCTTCACGGACCATTGCAGGAATCCGGCGCGGTCATACTCAAACCATCCGTCTTCGATTCCGAAAATCATCGCCCACGCCTGATCCTCAAGGCTGCTGGCTTTCCCGTTGATCGGCCAACGCTCGCCGCCTTTCTTGCCCTCTGAATTGCAAGCTGACGGTTTCCCGAGTTCTCTAATGATAGAGGCGCGATTGGTCGGTTCGGTGGCTCCAAGCTCGTCCATGATCTGCCGGGCATCCAACGTGGAAAGGTGGCCGTGGCGCTTCCCCCCCTCGCTATAGTCTGAATATCGCAAACCAAAATCCACCGCGTTGAAGATGCTGCGGGTGGTGGTGAAGGCGGACGTATCGAGCAACGCGCGCCACTGGCCCGCCGTCACGAGGTCGACCGCGTGAAACCAACCGAAACTTTCGGAAGTGCTGTAGCCGTTTTCGTTGGGTGCGCCGTTCGGGTCCAGCTTGAACCCTAGCGCGGCCTCGACGTGCTGCACGAAGGGATGCCCGGCTAGATCAGGGTGACGAAGGCCGATCGTGCGGGGCCGATCGC
This sequence comes from Sphingomonas sp. CFBP 13714, assembly GCF_014842205.1. Lineage (NCBI taxonomy): Bacteria > Pseudomonadati > Pseudomonadota > Alphaproteobacteria > Sphingomonadales > Sphingomonadaceae > Sphingomonas > Sphingomonas sp. CFBP 13714. Next base: position 44,633 of record NZ_JACYVG010000011.1, on the reverse strand, counting down.
CTCGCGCCTTGCATACCTCGATCGGGAACCGGAACAGGCGGGAAGGGAGATTCCAAGGGGAGGGCAGGGGGAAGCCGCTCGGCACGGTCAAACCGCCATTAAGGTCCAGAATGAAATCGTTCTCCGCAAGTCCTGCGGTGATGATCTGTTCGCCTAGCTCGTCGCGGGTCTTGGTGGTGGTCATATCGGCATCCTCGAAAAGAGGGGCCGGGGCGTTGCCCGGCCCGCAATGGATCAGAGGGTTTTCCAAGGTTCGTCCGAACGGACGGGCCGATATCGTAATTCGGTGCAGCCGTAGGCTTCGGCCCAATCGAGCGGGGCGAAAGCGAGGTCCGCGCCGTGGTTGATGCAACGGGTGCGACCCTCAAAATAGACCTCGCCGTCATCGTCCAAAAGCTCGAACTCGGTCGGCATCGTTGCCAGTGCGTCGGCAACCTTGCTCTCGTTCTGGTAGCGCCGCGTTTCGTCGTCGAACTGGCCGAAGTTGACTGCGTTACCGTCGTCGATTTTGTCGGTGATGATGATCCAGCGCATTTTGCGATCCCTTCATTGGCTGGCGGGAACACCCCGCAAACTCCTTCATCGTGGAATCTAACGGGGAGAGGGGGGCAGCGAGAATCTAGGGGAGTGGTGCGGGCGCAGGGAGCTTTAGCGACTGAGCCTCGGTCCCCTAGATTGTCGTTGCGGGGGAGAGGGCGCGTGCGTCCTTTCCCCCCTTTCTACAAACTACGCGCCGGCTTTCGCCGGCACTTTCTGCGGCGCTCTTCCGCGTCGCCTCTTCGTCAGTGATTGGAACCCGTAAGGGCCAAGACCCCGCTTGGGGGCTTGGGGAGCGTAGCGACTGAATGAACGGTGCCGCGAAGCGGCAGACGCCATCCCCCTCCCTTTATGAACCGAAAGCCAAAAGGCTAACGTCGTTTGGATCAACGGACTCTTCCGCTCCGTCATCGTCAAACACGACGCGAACAACTGGCGGCATGATAAGCCTCGCTGCTCGCCCATACACCATGACAGGAAGGCTTGGCTTGCTGCTGTCAGCCGCACGGGATTTTTCAGGCGTGGATTGCGCGGGCTTTCCCTCACCCTTTGGCGTTGCTGGTGTCGCATTCTTCGCAACGGGCTTCGTTACTGGAGCTGGTAGGTTTTCCGCGTCTTTTCCCGTCGCGGCCGGTGGGTCTGTCGCTGTCGATCCGTTTGGAGCTGGCTCGGAAGTTCGTCCGGACGAACCTTTTTCATCGTCGGCAGAAGTTCGTCCGGACGAACTTTTGTCGTCTGGTTCCAGCGGTAGGGGTGGCTCATCGGCGTTTGGGGTAGCTGCTGGAGCTGGTGCCGGGCGCTTATTTACCGCGTCTGCTCCGCGTACAAGCTCACGCGCGGCAGCTCGTCGAATGCCTGTTCCGTCACTGTCGGCAACGAACGCCTCGACCTTTGCCGGGTCTGCCTTCCAACCTTGATAAAGCTCGTAGAGCGTTCGGATTGCGGTCGTGTCGGCCAGGGCGCGAAGGAACGGCGGCATTTCCTGCAACGCGGAATATTCCGCGATTACCGATTTCGGCCGTCCTAGCTTCTTCGCTATGTCCGCTGCCTTATCGCCCCGCGCCAACGCGGCTCCGATCGCCTCGCCCATTTCGGCGGTCGTCAGCGGCGCGCGCTGGTCGTTCTCTATGACCTGATCGAACAAATCATCTTCGGAAACATCGGCCGTCGTCACGATCGCGCGGATTTCAGTCAGCCCCGCTATTCGAGCGGCGCGAAAGCGCCGATCGCCATAGCGGACCATAAACGACGTTCCGCCTTCCAGCGGGCGAACGGTGATCGGCTGGAGTATCCCGCGCTCCTTGATCGACTGCGCCATTTCCTCAAGCTGCGTCTGATCGAAAATCTTGCGGGGATTGTTTGGGTCGCTCGTGATCCGATCGAGCGGGATCATCTGAATAGCAACCGCGCTCGCGTTAGAATTAAGCGTAAATGCAACGTCGCCAAGTAGGCTTCCAAATTTGGACATTACTTAGCCTCCGTCGTTTCGGGTTGCTTAGGTGCAACCCGGTCGTAAACCGTCGTAAGTATCTTCCGGATTTCTGCGCCCGCTACTTTCGCGCCGGAAGTTTTGATTGTCCAAACTGGAACGGCGTCCGACATGGCCTGTTCGTATCCGTCTCGGTTAGTAATTACACCCGGAAACAACATATCAGAGCCAAGCGCGTTTATAAGCGTCTGGAGGTTGTCACGCTCTCGGTTAGAATGGCTGTTGAACCGCGAAGCGAGCAAACCAAGGAAGTTGACGGGCTTCCCGTTTCTACCCTTGTCCTGAACATTCTTCATCGACTGTAATAGCTTGCCGACGCCACTTATGGCGAAGTCCTTCAATTCGATGGGCGCAATTACATGATCGCACACAGCCATTGCAGAGAAGTTGCGCCAGCCCCAGGCGGGCGGGGTGTCGACGACACAAAAGTCAAACGCGCCCGCGATCGTCGCAAACTGCGGAATCATCGCATCCGCACCCGCCGCCTCGATGGTGTCTAGGCGTCCGTCGCTGGCTAGAACGGTGATGCCGGGTTCAGCGGTTAAAGGATCTAGCTTACCCGTCTCGAATAGGTCGGCTGCATAGCCGCCCTTTCGTTCAGCCTGTAGAACGGTGCTGGAGTTGGCTTGGCCGTCTAGGTCGATGAACAGAACACTCGCCTTTAGCTCGGCCAGAAACCAAGCAAGGTGAACGGAAAACAACGTCTTCCCGACGCCGCCCTTCTGGTTGTTGATTACGATCGTCTGCATGGCTCAAGCCTCCACCGGCTATGCCGGGATCAATGGTTGTCCGGACCCTTCCGGAGATTGCGGTCATAAAGTTCTTGGGCCGATTGATCGTAACGGTAGGGGCCTTCCCCTCCGCGTCCTGCTCCGCGATTGCGCCCGAAGGGCGTCGATCCGCGCACGAACAGTCCCCAAAGGATCAATCCTGCAATGAATAGGTAGCCGATCGCTTCGCTAATACCGCGAATGCCGTCCCATAATTCTTGCATTATCGTTCCTCCGTTACTCGGCCGGGGGTGCTTACGTCATCCGATGACGCCACCCTAGCACGATATCGTTAAATCGCCTATGATCGCTCCTGCCATCGTCAAACGCGATCGGTGTAGGAGCATTATGGACGATCAAGCAAAGCCGCGCGGTCGGCCTTCTCGTGGCGCGATGGGGTCGGTTTACGCCCGTCTCGCGGCCGATAAGCACGAACTGTTGCAGCGTATCCGCGAAGAAAAGGGCTGGTCGCTTGTGACGGCGATCGAGCGCGCTGTTGACGCGCTGGCGAAGCAAGAGGGCTATACCGAACATAAGGACTAGTGCGCTGTCGGGTTGATCGGCGGTTGGCCGGTCAACGTGTTTAAGAGGCGGTCCATTGTCGAGTTGCCAGCCGCAAGCGGCCGGGCAGGGGCCTTGAGTTGGTCGACCATAAGCGTTCGCGCCAGGTCGGCCGGGATCTCCGGAACGTGACGCTTCGCGATCGTCACCAATACGCCGGGATGACTGACCTCGGCATAGGACGCACCTAACCAAATCAAAGGCGGCTCGTCTTCCGAACCGTCCTGCAGGGCGTCCGTCCAGACGGTCAGAAAGAACGACGCAAGCGGCGCGTCCCATCCGATCGCGAGGCGCGCGCCGTTCCCCTCAAAATCGTACCGGCTCATATTTGCTGTTCCTCGGTCCGCATCACGATCCGCGAAATTGTGGCTTGGCTCACGTTGAAGGATCGCGCGACGTTGCGTTGTGTCTCGCCGCTTGCGACGCGTGCAGATGCCTCGCGTATTTGGTGGGGTGTGAGTGTCGGCTTGCGACCGAACTTGATCCCTGCCGCCTTCGCCTGAACCCGTCCCGCCGTTGTCCGTGCGATGATCCGGCCTCGCTCCCATTTGGCTGCGATCCCGAGAACGGCAATCACTACCTCGGCCAGCTCCGACGACGTATCTACCAACGGCTCCGCGATCGATCGGAAAGCCGCTTCCGATAGTTTGACCTCGTGCAAGATATTCAAAAGGTCGCGCGTGTCGCGTGCAAGCCTGTCGATTGCCGTCACCACCAGCACGTCGCCCGGTTCCAGCGACTTCAACGCTTGCCGTAATTTCGGCCGGTCGGCGTTGGCGCCGGCGCTGCGCGTCTCGCGAATAATCTTCTGACAACCAGCGGCGCGAAGCGCCTCCGCTTGCTGGGTCAAATCCTGTCCCCCTGTCGAGACGCGCGCATAGCCCAAAATCATGGCCCTCTTTTGTATCAGAAATGTGCATAGCGGAAGGCCGCGGAAAACAGCCGTTTTTGAAATGATGCAAAATTGTTGATTTCTGCATCGCGAAGCGATGCGCGCGATTATCGGCCTTCCCGATAATCGCGCCGCGCCATGCGGGAACGGTCATCGTGCAAACCTCCGGTTTCGGATGCCAGCGGCGCGGCGCAGCTCGTGCGCGACGCATACGCGGCAAGGCGGATACGTGTTGGCGTCCAGCCAGTTGACGAAGGAAAGAGCGGCGCGGGCTGGGGCCAGGTGACGCCAGCGGGTTTGTGCAACGGTCGTCATGGGTCTGTCTCCGTGACGGCACGACGCGACCCTGTTAGGGGGCGCGCGTCGGCTTGGGGTCTGTCTCCGATTGTCGGCAAAACCGGGGGGGCGGCGCTGCAATGCCGTCCCCCCACCTTTGTTAGGCTGCGGCCTTTAGGCGCTGCATCCCCTCGGCCAGTGTCCACATGGCCCGATTGAGGCTGACATTCTGGTCAATGCCGTTGATCGCGCGCGACTTGCTGCGGCGAATGCGGCCCTCGTCGGTGCGCTTCATCCCGTGCACGCCGCCACGAATGACGTTCTCCTGAATGACGTTAAACGTGCTCCAGACACTGCCGCCCACATCGGCCGAACGGCGCGGCTGAATGATCTGGTCGGGACGGATGGGGCTTTCGTCGTCGCCGTAGCGGGCGATCAATGCCGCCTCACCGAAAACGCGCTGCTCGGCCTCGCTAAGGCGCGTTCCCTTCATTTCGGCCGTGGCGTCGATGATGCGCGGGAAGTCCTTGGCGATGGTGTACGCGCCTTCGATGATCTGATCCTGAATGTTGCCCTTGTGGGGAACGCGGACCTCCTGAAACTGATCGCCGCAAATCATGCCGTTGGTGCAGACGAAACGCAGCATCCCGGCGAACATCTGATAAGCGCTCGTGCCGTCATGGCTGTTGACGATGATGACCTCTGCGGCCTCGGCGTTGCCGATATCGTCGGGACGACGGAGGCGAAGCATGTGCTTCGTATGCGCCATGCGGCCCAGGTCGCGGGGCTTCGACTGTGCCGCGAAAAACGGTGCCCAACCCTCTTTGCGAAGGCCGTCGACCAGCTCGATCGTCGGGACATAAACGTAACGCTGCGAACGGCTGTCGTGCGCTTCTTCCGCGAAGATCGAGGGGACGAGGGCGCGGAGCGTGTCGTTGTCGAGTGCTTCCAAACCGCGAATCTGGCGGGCGTTGCGAGCGAAGCGGGTTGCGAGGGTGGCGTTCATGGGTCTGTCTCCGGTTGGTGATCGCCGCTGCAAATCGGCGGGAAGGCCGTCCTTCCACTCACGATATTAAGCGATATCATTTGCTATGCAATAGGGATTTTGCATATTGCTTAATATTTTTCGATATCGTATTGTTTTGGGGAGGTTAGGAGGCTTTTAGATGCTGCTCACGCCCGAACTCGCTGCCATGTTTCCAACGCTGGGGGAGCATGACGAACCCTATAGCTGGTCCTTATTCGAGGTAGGAACGCAGCCCTCGGGCTGCCTGATCGCCATCGGCACGCTAGAAGAGGAAGGCGGGAGAAACCGCGAATTGAAAGTGCGGGTGGTCGATGTGACGAGGCTAGGATGGCATCGCTTGGTGATGACTAGCCTCGGCCGTTTCTCCGGTTCCGGGGTCAAGCTGACAGACGGTTTTGTCGAGGTGATCCATCCCCGTTTGCGAGCGCAGGGGATAGGAACGCTCGTGTTCAACGTCGTTACCGCATGGGCGCAACGCACCTTCCCCGGCGTGGCCGTCGATCCCATAACCCTAGTTCGTCCAGATACTGCGGCGCAGTTCGACCGCCTGACGCGGTTCTATGGTCGGTTCGGTTTCGCCTGGGATCGCCCGGCCGATGGCTGGGGTCGCCATTTCCCGTCTAAGCCGATGACGGTCGACGCTCTCAAACAATATCCGGAAGAGCTGTTGGCAGACGTGCGCCGCGTCGACCTGACGGCCGGTTTAACCGCGATGATTGATCGGATGCTAGAAGCCGACGACGATCGCCGGATGATCGCCGTCCTGCGCGATCAGCTCAACGAACGCCGCGACCGCTGGCGAACGATTGGCTATCGCCTCAATCTGCTAGGCTATGGAATTGCGGCGCTCGCTGGGTTCGGCGCTGCTCGGGCGCTGTTCCTGCTATAGTCGGTGCCGCTCTCGTCGTGTTCGTGACCCTTTGCACCGTTTCAACGGGACGAACGCGCTCAAATGGAAGCTGACAAAGCCGCTTGCTCCATCGTGGAGCATCGTGGCGGCGCAGCCGACACTCCCGCACTATCCACAAGGAAACCGTTCTAGATCCTTTCCAGTGGCTTCCTCGCCTCCCGCCATCAGGCGAAAACGTGTTGGCCGACTAGGCCAACTCCATCCGAGCTATGATTAAATGAATCTATTAGCGGTTGCGTCTGTAATTGAGACTCGCTGTCTCTCCGATCGATCGCCGCGCCAAATTTCTCCAGCATCTTCCCCAACTGCCCGCCTACTGTGGCTTTCGCGAAGTCGCGGCAGGAGAGGGTGGCTAGCATAGCCTTCGTCTCGGCCGCGCTGTCGGCGTGGTGCTGCTCGTGATCGATCGGGACCGGCGCCGGTCGCATCCAGCGCGGGAGATAGGCCAGGACGCGCGCCGGCAGCATCGTGCGATAGGCATTCGACGTTTGCTTGTACCGCGGCCCTATGCCCTCGACCTCAACCCGCTTGAAACGGCGCTGCGGGCAATGAAGCCGACTGCCTCCAAAATCCCCAATGCACGCGCGACCGTTGCCCGGCTAATGCCCGTCTTTTCCATCAACCATTCATAGGTCGGATAAACCCGCCCTGCGTTAAGCCGCGCCAGCTCTAGAATCCGCTCAAATATCAGGATCACGTTCCCGTTGAGCGATAGGATAGCGCGCTCGATCCGCGACGCCTTGCGCGCCTCGCGGCCGATCGTCGCCCAGATTGCCGAACGACGCGCGCAAAGCTCCTTTGCTGCCTTCAACGTCTTGTCGGTTTCGCCCTTCGCGGGAACCGCGAAAAACATATCCTCGAACGTGCCTTCTTCGATGCTGTTACGCAGCACCGGCGCGCCGGTCCTATGCGCTGCACCTGACGGCTTAGGCTTACGCGCGGAGTTCCATCCGCCGATCGCGCTCCGCGCAATCTCGCCAATCGATAATGCTTCCATCGTCCATCCCCTCGATAGGGCTGGGACAGGACGCGCGTCGTTTTGAAGGGATCGGCCGGATCCTCTGAACCCGCGCTCAGGTCGTGATTGTAATAGTCGATCTTCCAGTAGCAGTCGGTGCCTTCAAACCGGAACCGGCCCAGGTCGTGCTCGCCATACGGGTCGATGGCGTCGTCAAAGCCATCGAAGTCGCGAACCTCTCGGAGCAGTTCCGCCCGCTTGCGGAAGTTTCGGAAAAGAGTGACGTCGCCGATCAGATCTGCGATCCCGCTGGTCATCACGATACGGTTGTTGCCCGGGACGGTGAGATGCTCGCGCAGCCAGTCGTTGAGGCGGGCGATCTCCGCTGCGCCACCCTTGGCGTGGTTTGATTGGGGCGTTTGCTCGGCCATGATGGTCTCCTGCCATTGACCCCGACGATCGGGGCCTTTCGACAGGCGACAGGACGGCCGGGGCACAGGTCGCTCGCGCACCCATAGGGTCGAAACGGAGTGGAGAAGCCCGCTGGCGGGCTTGCGCGGGGGAGCGCCCCGGCCAGGACGTACGAGCCCGAAATGCCGCGCGGATCGTCGACACGGGAAGACTTCAGGTCCATGCTGATGCTGGACGACCACGCCGATCGCGGCGTATCGTTTGATCATGGAAACGGCTGCCGACATCGTTGCCCTGTGGCGCCGCTGGATGGACAGCGCTGGCGATATGCTCCGGATGAAGGCGTTGGTCCGGACCCGGTGCTGCAAATGCGGGACGCTAATGCGGGCCGAGCTGGAAGACATCGTGGCACGCCGCGGCTCCGACTATTCGCTGGTCGACAAGCTGGAGCGCTGTCGGATGGTCGAGTGCGAAGGGTCTACCTTCTATCTGGTGTCGCGAACCTATGGCCGCGAATGGGTGACGCTCCTGCGCGACCCGCGGCTGATGAAGGTGTTCGAGGAACTGCCGCCTGTCCGGACGGCGTGGAGCTGATTGCCCGCCTTCGGAAGAGATACCGCCTGAATTTGGATCCCGCACCCAAGCGGTGGGTAGAAGGGGGCAGAAGCGCGTCGTCCAGCGGCGCTGCCGTGCTTGCGCAGCGGGGCCGGGGCGGGCTCGATGCCCGCTCCGGCGCCTTCACGGTTGACGAGCGGGGAGGGGAGGGGGGCCGAAGCCCCCGGGAGGCTCAGGCGTAAGGGTCGTATTCGTTGACGATCGTGAGCGAGCTGTCGTGATCTTCGGCGGTGATGATGACGTACCCCGTGCCGACGGCGATGACGATGGTTGCCACCATGAGGGTTCTTGCTAGGCACATGGCGTTTTTGCGGGCGATCCAGATATCGTTGAACATGTCCGAGGCTCCTGTGAAGCCGACGGGGTTCATCCCCGCTCGACAGGCGCCCGACAGGACGGGGAAGGGCCGCGATCACTTTGTTGCCGCAGGCAAGAAAGCCGTAGCAAAGCGCCCGGACCCCTTGCGGGTTGATCGTACAGGGCCCTGAGGCGGCCCAAGGATTGCGCCTCAAAAGCGGGGGGGAAGCCCGCCTGCCGGGAACGTCGTGCTCAGCGTTGGTTTGCCAGTAACGCGCCCCTCGCAGGCGCGGTGGACACCTGCCCAGTCCGTGCCCCTCTCTGCGCCCCGATGTCGACGGGGACAGTGCGCTGCGCGGCGGTGCAGCCCCGGCCGGGCCAGGATGGAAGGAAGTTGCCGCTTTCCGGAAAGACGTTTCCGCGCTGTGCGTCCGTCAGTCGATCGTCACCCGAAAGGGCCGAGACCGGCTACGGCATCGGTGAAGCGAAGCGGAATAGAGCGACGGTCCCGGCTTCGCCGGGAGACGCCATCTCATTTCGAAACGCCAACAACGGCAACCAGATTTTATAACGAGGCTTCAGATCGGAAGGTGATCTCTACCGTCGCTTATGCCTTGGTAGTCGATGATGATCCGCTTATCCTGATGCACGCGTCCGACGCTCTCGTGGCCGCCGGGTTTCGCTTTCACAAGGCGGGTACGGGGGATGAGGCGAAGACCCTCCTGGGCGATCATGCCGACAATGTGATGCTCCTGTTGTCCGACGTGGAGATGCCCGGCGACACCGACGGGTTTGCGCTAGCCCATCACGTTGCCCACCATTGGCACGGGATTGAAATCGTGATCGCAAGCGGCAACCGGAAGCCGGGTCCGGGTCCGGGTCCGGGGGTCATGCCCGACAAGGCTACGTTTATCGGCAAACCGTTCACCGATCGCATGGTTCACCGACATCTTAGGCAGACGCTACCGGACAACAAGCAACCCGAGCAGCTCAAGCGGGCGGTTTAGCTGAGTTTTCCTGAACTTGTGACCTTACGGTCCTGATCGCCAATGAACGCGATAAGAGACCCGGAGCGTCAGCTCCGGGCCCGTACTGCCTCCCTCAGAAGGGGACGTCATCGGCCTCATTTTCCTGCGCGGCGCCTTGGCGTTCCTGGCGGTTCTTGCCGTAGGAGAGGAAGGTCACTTCGTCGGCGATGATCTCGACACAGTAGCGCTCGATATTCTGGTCGTCGGTCCAGCGGGTGTAGTGGATGCGGCCCCGGACCATGACCTTCTGGCCCTTCTCGACATACTGCGCGACGGTCTGGCCGACGCCGCTGAAGCAGGTGATCCGGTGCCATTCGGTGTCCTCGACTCGGCAAACTTCGCCATCCTTCATGGTCTTGCCGTCCTGGTCACGCTTGGGACGCGAGGTGGCGAGGGAGAAGTTGGTGATCTTGGTGCCGCCCTGGGTGGTGCGGACTTCAGGCGTGGCGCCGACGTTGCCGGTGAGGATGACGAGGTTCTGCATTTCGAAGTTCCTTTTTTTACTCGCCGGGGGGTCCGTCCCCTCGACTGAGCACCAAAAAAGACGGCCAGGACGCCCCCTCCACCGCAAGCGCGTAGACGCGCAGGGGAACCCCGATCAAAGGGGTGGTGCGGGCAGCCGTGGCACACGGCAACTCGGCCCGAATGATCGCGGGTTGGAGGGGGTGGACGGCCGAATTAGGTCGTTCAGGAAAGAGAGGGGATGGACCGCCCGGCGGGCAGCGGTCATGGAACCGTGAAGCAGTACGTCTTTGTCGCGTTACTCGTCCGGAAGTGCCACTCTGCCTCAATCCTGTTATCCCGGGCGGCTCTGACACTCTCCCTCGCTGGTGCTCGCGCCCTGCGCCGGTGTCTGTGGTGAAGGATGATGGTTGCGGCGTGGACCTTGGTGCGGCTTTCGCTGACACGGCGCGCGCGCGCCGAGCATGTCGAGATGACGATGGGACGGTTCGTGCTTCGCAGCATCCCGCCCGGACTGCAGGAACCAAGCGCGGCTGACGTGCCTGCCGGTAGTGCGTCCCGCCTGGCACACCGCGGCGAAGCCGGCGCAAAGGCCATCGCTGTGAGTTAGCGTGCGGCCTGAACGAGAAGCACACGGCGCGGGGCAGACTCCGGCCTCGCCCCACGGAACCGCTCCGCGTCGGAATCGCGATCTGGGCGCGATAAGCCCCCGTCAGTCGATCGTCACCCGGACGGGCCAAGACCGGCTAGGAACTCGGTGGAGCGAAGCGGCATAGCGCGCTGGTCGTTACACTATTCGCCACCAACCATCGCGAGCTTGCCCCTTAGGAACCAGTCATCACCGCTCGGCTGTTCGCCTTGGGAGCGTGCACGACCGATCATGGCCTCGACAGCGCGATCCGCGTCCTCACCATGCAGGCGGGGGGCCGAAGCCGGCGACGGTGACGCAAAGCCTCTTGCCGCTCGCGCGAGGAGCGCCGAGGTTGCTTGCGGCGACCGCGCAATCATTGATCCAAGATGATCGCGGCGACCTGGCGACCCTTGCCGGCGCCGGTGCCGTCACCGAGGAAGAAGCCGGTCCGGTACGGACGGCCATCCTCGGAGAAGCGATTGAGAGACCTTCCTCGACGGATTTGAACAGGCCGAGTAGGTTACGCCCAAACGCGTCGCCGGCATAAATCAGCGTCTCGAGCTGTGCGTCGGAGAGCGCCTTCGCGTAGACGACAGCCTGGGGCAGGGTCGGAACATAGATTGGCCGCGGCGCTGTGATCGAAGCCATCGCGATCGATTCTACCAGCGCGGTTGGATGCGCCGACGCGCAACCGATCGCGATACGGCTTGGCCGATAGGGCAGGTACACACCGACAGACTCCCCCGTCGGAAGTGGCTTGACAAACACGGTGTAATCGATCGGCGTTGCGGTCTGCGACAGCGCGCCTTTTGCGGGTGGTGCGCTCAGCCGCGGTTTGCTCGCCAAGCCGCCAAAACGCGAGCTGCGCCCGCGGGGGCGGATGAGCAGCGAGGCCGTGCGCGGGACAGACGCGGACACAGACGGAGCGGTCTTGGCGGTGATCGCCGCGGGCGCATCGGCGAGCGTCGTGCAGCGGATCATCTCGGCAGGCGTGCCGGTCACCTTTTCCAGCACCATGATCTTCACAGGTTGGCTGGTGGCATGCTTGGCATAGGTATTCGCCGGCAGTTCAAGGTGCAACGTCAGCGTACAACCCTCGGTCGCCTTCGCTCACGCGCGACTCGACGTCTCGACGCGGTCGGGCAAGATGGCGGCGCAGCGGCCTCCCGTGCCCAGACGCATCAAAGCGGTGCGAAGATGCCGGAACGCTGTTTGGCGGTCGGCGTGACGACCGATGCTGCGCGATAAAGGCGGATTGATAAGAACGGCCGTAAGGCCGGATGCTCGGCGCCAGCAGGTCGTGAATCAGCTCGGCGTCGTGCCGCGTGACGGCAGCCCCGGGGGAGTCGGCTGCGAGCATCTCGGCGCGAGCCGGATCGATCTCGTTCAGGACTAGGCGAGCATTGGCGCGGGAGGCGAACTCAGCGAGGAGACCAGTGCCGGCAGATGGCTCGAGCACCAGGTCCGTGGGCGCGATGCGCGCAGCGAGCGCGGCGAGGTACCCGATGGGCGCCGGTGTCGAGAATTGCTGGAGCTCAATCTGCTCTTCGCTGCGAACAGTGTGGGTCGGCAGATTGGCGACCAGTTCGGTAAGTGCAGCGACACAAGCGCCAGGATCGGCGGGAAGGCCTGCTTTTGCGAAGTACTTGACTTCGACGAGTTCGAGCATGTCGCGGAGCGACCAGCGACCAGCGACCATCTGCAGTCGAAGCGCCATAGGCTTGCTCCATGACCCACACAGCATGTCGCGCTGGAGCGATCCATTCTTGGCAATGGTTTCGGCGACGGCCTTGGCAGCGGTGACTGACGGTTCGGTGAAATCGAGTTTGAGAGCTGCGTCTGAGGTTCGCATCGAGGGCCTCGGTTAAGTCGTCCGGTGATCATCACCGAATCAACAAGCCGAAGGCTCCCTCTCCTCTGAACACCTTGTGCCCGACAAAGCATCGCGACCGCGAAGCCATCTTCCAAAGCCGGTCGGGCGGCGTCGGCCGCGGCTAGTCGCGCAGGATGTCAGGCATATGGATCGATATCACGCGGCCAACGTAGCCCGACCGCCTGTCGACCGATCCTTGGGCCTCATTACAACGACCGTTTCTGGCTTCCCGACCCGTCGTCCTAGTTTATCCCGCGCAGGGACCTCCGGAACAACTTCGCGCACTTCAATTGAGTAGCTCGGCATCTTATTGTCGGCCGCAATCTTCTTCAGCTGACTTTTCAACGTGCGTAGCGGCGACGTGGAGCCGATTTTCGCACCCAGCATCTCCAGAGGCATTTCATATTCTTCATCACGACAATAGCAGTGCGCCAATTCATAAAGGCGTCGTTCAATCGAGCCAAGACGAAAATAGTCGTTGTGGTAGTCATAGATACGACTGTCACGCGAAACCGCGCGGACGAGCCAGTCACAGAGCTGGACGCGGACCGGCATGAGTTGATCGACGCCGCTCGCTGTTTCGCGAGTTGTCGCCTGCGCCTCCGCGAACCATGAGAAGAAGCCCTTCGTCCCCACGGTGCCAGTTTTAATGTTTGTTCGGATTTGCGTGCCCTGTAAACGACCGAGTGCTTCGATGAAGCGATCGTAATCACGCTTCGATGGGCGACCGACGCCGGTCGCCCGGAAGAAGTCGTGTGCATTGAAGGTAAAGACGTTCTGTACTTCACCCCCGGTCCGGCCAATATGCTGCACCATCAACGACAGGACGTAGATCAGGACTTCTTTATCCCACATCGTCGCGATACCGCTCGAACTGGGCTTGATCTCGATTTTGACGCCGTCCATCTCGTAGGTCATGGCCTCCATCTGAGGCCGCTTCGCTAACGAGAATAGTGGAAAGTCCATGATGCTCTGCTCGCCGCGGACTTTGCCGTGCAGCGGGCTGTCGAGATAGTCGAACAGCTTGCCCTGGGAGAGAGCGACTTCTCGCGAATCCATCGTCGGGGCTCCCACCAGCTTCACTTAGCAAGGCCGCTTATAGCGGATCGGCCGCAAACCTGCAGTCGGATAAGCGACCGCGTTATCGATAGCACGAGGATTTGGAGCGATTTAGCCGGTAAATCGGGGTGTGTTTCACATTTTGATAGGTACGGGCCACCGCAAACCCGGTCGAGACTCGTGCTATCGGTAACGCCGTGAACCTCATTCGGAGACCCGGTGTGCAGTACGAGTTCCAGGTCTTTGAGAAGGTGACGAAATCCTGTCATCGCAGTTCAGCCCCCCGGGAAACCAGCCGCGACATCAGGCTCCCGATCGGCGTCGCGTCGGTCCCATCGGACATCCCCCGCATGGCGACCGTGCGGCTCGTGTCCTTGAGGCCGTGGAGCGTCCGCCCAAGGTTCAATTCGCCCTTGTCAGCCTTGCTGCTCATTCCGCGGAGATACGCGCCGGGCCGCTGAACCTCGCCGCGCCGGTATTTCTGGATCGTGGCGATGACGGAGGCAGCGGCACCTCGCTGGCCCATGATGCGACAGGCTTCCTTGAACGCGTGACTGCTGATCCCCGACTGTCCCGCAAGACGCTCCGCGGTGGCGACCACCTCGCCCCACGATCCATCGCGGTGGAGCAGACCGGAACAGAGCTCCGGCGCGATCGACATCATGAATTCCGGATCGACACCGTGTTTCTCCAGATCGTCGTCGACTGCAGTTTGAGGTTGAGAGGAGAGGGCGTCCCCATTTCCACTACTTTTTTCCGCCAAGCCGCTACTGGTATCTGCTTTAGCAGATTGGAGTTGGCTTGTAGTTATAGTGTGGATGTCCCTAGGTCCATCCCAGCATGAACTATCATCCTGATCGCTACCGGTACTGGGGACAGCGATCTCGGCCGAAACAGCCCCGGCTAAACGACGCGCACGCTCTTCGATCTGCTCCACACAGGCCGTCAGAAGGCCGACATCGCGGACGCAACGCATCTGGTCGGTGGCCATCAACGCCAACGCGAGATCGTCACCCGCCTTTAAATCGTGAAGATCGGCATCGAATACCGTTTGGGCCAGAGCCCTGATATTCCTGCGGGCAGCGGCAAGGCGTTTGCGGAGCACTGTCAGTGCCGCGTCCTCTGCGGCTCCCTTGGCCGCGCGGGCAGCAAATTCTTGAAGCCTAGTGCCGATCGGAGCGAGGACGATGCCGTAGCCCCATGTGATGAAGCCGTCGGCCCCGCGGCGTCCACCACGATGACCGTTCGGACTATCCCGAAAGCTGACCAGACCGAAGGCCTGTGCCTGATTTAAGAGCTTTTGAACCTGTCGGACGGTTACGCCCAGCTTTTGCGCGAGCAGGTCGTTCGACGGCCAAACGACGGGGATTTGTCCACCCTGCCAGTCCTGCGGCTTCGTCCAGGCAAACAGGAGATCGATGACGGAAACCACGCGCAGGGGCACGCCTATGTAAGGAGCCGCTCGTTTGAGCGCCGCAAGCGCTTTGGAAGGTGCCATTCCAGTTTCAAGACCGCAAAATTGCTCGGCAAGTTTCGTCGCCTTGGCGGCATGCTCGTCAAACCGGCGCAGTCCCCGGCCGGGGCTATGGGCAGTAGCCATTGTTCGTTCTCCCTGGGAGGGGAGCCCGTGCAGACAAAGCGACACCGTGGCGCCACGATCGACGCTTTGGGGTAGCAATAGGAAAGGAAGCCAGCTAAAGTGAGGTTTCTCACATCCGCCCTAGCAGGCGTCCCGAAAAGCCCGGCCTCGTGCCGGGTTTTTCATATCTGCACAGCGTCCCCCTTGATCGTTGTGACGCGCGCCCGAGTGGACGGCGGAGGTCAGCGTCGAGCTGATCCACAGCATCGATTGTTAAGCATCACTGGCGGGTCGGTCGTGCGCGATGAATCGTGCTATCAGTAACGGAATGGGTGATAATCACGTGCTATCAGTAACGACGTGTCGATCTTCGCTCGTGCTATCGATAACGCTGTCCCCAGAGGCACGTGCTATCGGTAACGCCGTCGCGCACTCGCTCGTGCTTTCGGTAACGGCGTGAGAATCGGGCGTTTCGGCAGTCTTACGTGACATGTTGCGCAGACGTAGAGCAGCCTCCTCATCGGCGCGCCGGGTAGGCGTGGCAGGGAAATGGCAATTGAGTCAGCGAGAGACTGCAAGTTCAGGCTCGAAATTGGCTGATGCCGTTTGTCCAAGCAGGGGAGCGAGTTGGACGTTTTCGGGCATTCGATATGTCACTGGTGGCTGAAAGACCGGAGTCTAGTGTGACCCGTAGACATCGTCAGCCCGATCTCCGATCCTGTATTCGGAACTCGGCAATTTGAAGATCGAGCCACTGCTCCGAAGCGACAAGAAGGGGAGTGAGCGTACCGACGATCAGGCGGCGTCCGTCTTCGGGATCCGTTTGTCTGACTATGTATCCAAGCGCCTCGAGATGCTCGATGTGGCGCAAAGCGGTGGTCGTCGAGCCTCCGCTCAGCTTACATAGCTGGGACACAGCGATGCGGCGTCGCTCGCATGCGGCTACGTAAAGTTCCAGGATCATGTCCCAGCTCGGATCATAGAAGCGGACCCCGTTGAAGTGGGTCGCCCGCCGGCGCCGGCCGACCAACACCGCCCTAGCCTCGGCAAGCCTGCGCTCGGACAGCTCTCTCGCGTCTGGCGGCATAGACAGCAACGTCTCCTCTATCGCCTTGCGCGGCAGCCGCACAACGACGTCGATCAGGTCATCTCGTTCAGATGCTGCACCCATAATCGTCTCGATCCGTTTCGGATGTGGGCCTCGGCGTTCGCCGGCAAGCGGAGCGTGCCGAGCGCAAGCGTGCCAAGCGCGAGATAAGCGTAGATCCCAAGGCCTGTATGGTAGGCAAAGAGTGGCACACCGGGCAGCAGAGCGCCGAAGATGCTCATGAAGAGGTCGGCTACTGCAAAACCTGTTGCCCAAATTGGCCAGAAGCGGATCGTCGTTACGCCCAGCCAGTAGAAGCCCGCAGCGACGCCCGCATCAATCACCAGGATCAATACCTCACCCGGGGCCCAGCCTTCTTTCGCCGCGATCAATCGTATAGCAGTAGTGGTGGCGAACTCCGCCATGTTGATGAGCGCCCCCAATCGTTCCGGCCTGCCCCCTCTGAGTGCCGCGAAGAGCAGCACGCCGAACATGACGACGTTAAAGATGACCGCGAGGATTATCTGGGCGCTCATAGGATTTCTCGCGGCCTACCCGCCGTTACCCCCGCGGTGACGTAGCCTCCGCAATCCGCGGAACGTCGATCTCCTTGATCGAAACAGATGGCGGCTTCGGCAAGTTCTCGCCTCAGTTCGTTTCTGTCAGGCCCAGTTGGCGACCGACCTTCTCGACAGACAGATGTGCTCGCATTGCCAGCTGATCCTGAACATCAACGAGGGCCGACAGTGCCGCGACCGTCGCCTTTACCGTTTGCTGCGTCATCGCGGCAGATAAGCTGTGGGCCTCCGTCGCCTCGAGTATGGTCAGTAGAAATTGCGCCGTATCACGTGTGGCTAGAGTGATCGATCGCTCCGCTCGGCGCAGGTCGTCCGCGACGATCCGGCTTGTGTCGGAAAGTGATTGCATAAGGCCTCCTTGGGCACCGAGCGCCCATCACAGTGGTTTCAATCCAAGCAGGAGAAGCAGCGTTACGATCGCCATGCCGGCCGCAGTTAGGCCCAAGGGGGTCACGATCGAGATGATCGCGGTCCAGAAGGCAACCTGCTTCCAGGTGAGCATATTCGCTGCCGCCCCAGCGGTCGGCAACGGGAGGGGAAGCGGTAAAGTTGGTGGCGCGGAAGGTAGGTCGTTTGCAGGGGGTAAAGGCTCTACCCCTCCGTCGTACTCCGCCAGGAGCCGCGCGGCATCATAACGGGTCGGCACGCCGAGGATATTATTTGCCTTTAACAGCTGCTTATCGACCGCCCGGTGGCTGCTACCCGTGGCTGCCGCGATCTCCTTCGAGCTGCGGTTCTGAAGCACCAGGCGGAGATAAGACCGCTGACGATCGGTCAGCAGAGCAACGCGCTCCGGTGTGCTTACACCCGGCGTCGGTGTTGGAGGCGTCCGTTGGGCAGGACGTTTGCCCGGTTCGATCGTCAGCATGCTCGTGAAAATACTCGCAACCCGGAATGATTCGGCTCCATGTCTGCGATGACTCCTGACGGGGCCCGTCTATCAAATCCACATCACAAGGTTCAAACGTCGCTCGAACGCGACGGACCGGGCACGTTCCAGAGCCCACGACGCCTCGCCGCTTTCTCACTTTCGACGCAGGCTGAAGCCAAGACCAGCGTAGCGATCAACTGCGATCGCCACTCAGCATGAATAATAGAGCTAATGGACGGAAGAGAATATGCAGACGGTTGCCGCTGTGTCGTTCAAGCGGGAAGCCCAGAAGGAAAGGATCTGCCCCTCCACCGGGCGATCGTCGGCTGTATACGCGGCAAACTCGGACAGGGTGCGGGCGAGTTCGGCACCTGTGATTACGCGTTCGCGTTCCAGTATTGTGGCCAGCAGCGCGAGCCAGTCGCCATGTGCCTGCACCAGCGCTTCGATCTGAAGCATTCCCGAACCACTGTTCGAGAAATCCTTCGAAGGGCTTTGGCGCCGGCGGAACCTCGTGAGCAAACTTTTGATCAAGGACATGGCGCGCGTTCCATCAACCGCCGGTAGCCGGGACGGTTGAACACGCGGCAACACTGGTAACCACGCCCCACGTATTCCCCGCACCGACAAGCCGTAGCAAGGTCATGTATCTTGCGGGCCGCCCGACGGAAGTCGGGGACCCAGCATTCGACCGCACTTGCGGGCCAAGGATGGTGTTCAAGCCACGCCGCTATGGTACAAGGCTCAGGCGAAAACACGCTGTCATTGCAAAGCTAAGCGGACCGCAGCATCCTGGAAGCAGGCATCGCGCTCGTCGACGGAGCAATATGGCGGACGGCGCGCTCGTAGCTCGATCGGGGCGCGGGAGATCGCCCCGGCGATCAGCGTATCAATCGCCATGCTTTACCAGCAAGTTCCGGCATCCGAGCACGAAGCGATCCGGGATCGGTATTTGAAATGGACACAGATACACAGTTAGCGTCGGCAGGCTCGCTGAGGCGTCACCAAGCACCTGTTTGTCACACACGGGTGACGGGAACCGGGTTTTCCGTACTTTCGACCGCTGAAGGGCAATAAATGATGGAAAGGCGACAGTCCGCTTTCGGGAAGAGGATGGTGATCGGCCGACGTTCCTGGCGGGCTGCCGCCTTTTCCAAAAACGATCACAAAACGAGAAATTCTAGCGCTGGCTGCACTTCAAATCGATTGTACTCCGGTCAAGGGCACTGAGCGTTGCCCCGACCTTTGCTACGAGCCAAGCCGGCGACGTGGCCGCATACGGCGCGCTCGGACTGCTCTGGGTAGGGCAGGCGCAGGCACTCGAGGTCACGCCTCCCGGTGAGATTGTCCGCGACAGCGTGCGCGCGACGCTGGAAGCCGAGGTTGGTACCATCATGGGCGGTGCTGCCTATCAGCGTGTCCGGCCCCGAATCGACAGCCAGTTCGCAGACTATTGGACCAGCACTGGTCGGCCTGGCGCTCGACAGTCGACAGCCCGTACCGAACATGATGCGGCCGAGCGGGCTGCAACCGAAGCCGCAACTAGGCTCGCCGCCCTCGAGCAGGGTTTCGCTGATCTTGAAGCTGCTCGGGCCAGGCTGAAGCTCTTGGATCGCGATCTTGCCGATACGGCGGATGCAGATCGGCGAAGGGTTCTGGTCGATCAGGTCGACGTCGCACGATCCGCGGCGCAATTGCGCGATACGCGGCGGGCCGAGCAAGGTCGCCTTGCGGACCAGGTCAAGGCTCTCGAGGAACTTACCGCGCGTCTGGTCGATGCCCGCAAGGCCGTCAGCAAGACGGTCGCAGAGCTTGCCAGCGCCTTCGAAAACCGATCTGCCCTGGAAGAGGAATTGGCCAACGCGCGGGAGCGAGCGGGTACGGCGCGTGATCGGTTGGCGGCGGCCCGGGATACCCGGCGAAACGCCCATGCCGCGCTCGATGCTGCCGGCAGGCTGGTGGCCACCCAAGCACGCCATGTCGAGATCGCCCGAGCACGTCAGCGGCACGACGAACTACTGCCTCTTGGAGCGCAACTCGATGTGGCGCGCGAGCTTGGTAAGACGCTGATTCCACCCAACGTCATCAAGATGTTGGAGGAGCGCGAACGGGCCGTCGACAAGGCGCGTGCGGCCGTGGAGGCGGGTGCGACCCGGGTCGAGTTGACGGGCGATGTCAGCGGCGTTCAGATCGACGGCATGCCAGCGGAGCCTGGCGACCGGACGCTATCGCGTGAGACGCGCATTCAGCTTGGTGGCGCCATGCTGATCATCCGGCCGCCAGCAGAGCTACAGAGCGCCGAAACAGTGCTGGTCAACGCCCG
Source organism: Sphingomonas sp. CFBP 13714 (assembly GCF_014842205.1). Taxonomy (NCBI): domain Bacteria; kingdom Pseudomonadati; phylum Pseudomonadota; class Alphaproteobacteria; order Sphingomonadales; family Sphingomonadaceae; genus Sphingomonas; species Sphingomonas sp. CFBP 13714. Next base: position 24,399 of record NZ_JACYVG010000011.1, on the reverse strand, counting down.
CGACGATCTGAGCGCTGTACTGGCTGACCACGGGGTGGCGAGTGTCGCCGATGCGCGAACTCATAATGAGGCTGCACGAGATGCCGCTGCTAACGCCCGTACGCTCGAGGTGAAAATCGCCGGGATGACCCCAGCCGTGCCGCTGCTCGGTATCGCAGGTGGTGCTTCAACCCTGAAGACTTTCGTAGCGGGATTGCACGAGAGCGCGGAAGGGGAGGGGAGTGAAGAGGGGCCAGACCTCGACGCATTGACGGCGATTGCGGCGGAAGCGGACTCCGCTTGCGAGAGCCGAGGGAGGCGATGAGGCAGCAGCAATGCACCTGCGCGAACTGGAAGCGCGCAATGCCCCTCTGATGGTTCAGGCAGCTGGCGCCGAGCGTGATGCCGCTAACGCCGAAGCACAGCTTGCTGCCCTTGAAGGCAAGTCTGAGGTCGCCGGTCTGGATGAAGCCCTGTCGGAGGCTCGTCAGCAAGAGGCGGCAGCGCTGGTCAGCCTGCAGGATGCCGAGCGGGCAGCGACGGCGCATGACGTCTCCGCGATCGAGCGGCAGATCGCCGTGTTGGACAAATGCGCCGAGGTTGCCCGGACGCAGCGTATTGATCTTGAGAAGGTGATCGCCGGGCTCGAGGCGCGGATCGAAGCCGAAGGGGGCAAGGGCCTCGCGGACCGCGCTGCGGTCTCGCGAGACGAAGCGGAGGACGCGGCCGCTAACCTCGCGCGAGTGATGCAGGAGGCGGACACGTTGAAGCTTCTTCGCGATACGCTGGAAGGCACGCGTGCGGAGACGTCACGGACGTTCGTCGGTCCTGTTGCGCGCCGCGCGCGGCGCCATATCGAGCGACTTTTACCGGGCTGTGATCCGAGCTTCAGTGATGATCTGGGCCTGACATCTATTGTGCGCGGTGGTCTTGGCGAAAACTGCGGGGATCTCTCCCGGGGCACCCAGGAGCAGCTGGCCGTCCTGACCCGGCTTGCCTTTGCGGACATGCTATTGGAGCAGGGCGTACCCGTGTCGCTGATCCTGGACGACCCGCTCGTCTATTCCGATGATAGCCGGCTCGATCTTATGACCGAGATTCTTACCGATGCAGCGACGCGGATGCAGGTCATTCTACTGACCTGTCGCGATCGTGCCTTCAGGCATCTCGGCAACCGCATAAACCTAACGGGAGTCGAGTAGGGGCGCAGAGCGGGACGTCTGTTTTGAGGCGAAACTGGTGGAAAGTCGCCCGTCCGCATTCGCGCGGCGAGCGGCATGAGTAGCCGTTCGTCCAGATGACGGGCAGCCGCCTAATCGCTGATTGCTCGCGCAATTACCTATTCCGTGCAGCTTCGGGACCGCGTCGCCTTCGGTCATAATAACGGGCACAATAGTGCCGTCGGTGCCGTAGCATACCCGGTCGATCGCAACCTGGCGCTCGCCCTTAAGCGGCGCTGGACCGGGGGGCTGGTCCCAACGATGATACACAATCAACCACTCATCCTGTGGTGTACGGACGAAGCTGTGGTGGCCCGGCCCTTGATGTCGCGTGTTGCTCGTCAGGATTGCGCCACGGTAGCGCCACGGGCCGATGGGGGAGGGCGCAGTTGCGTAATGGACCGAGTAATCAGGGCCGTTCCAGTGACCGTGGCTGTACGAGAGATAATACACACCATTCCGCTCGTGCATGAACGCACCCTCGGTGAAATTGGGCGGCTGGTGTACCGGAACTTCGCGCGCGAGACTGACCAAGTCGCGACTGAGTTCCCAGATACGCAGCTTCGCGCCGGCACTGCCGCCGGCGTAGAGATAGGCCTTGCCGGACCGTGGGTCGACGAATGCCATCGGGTCGATCGCCTCGAATTCCCCGTTCGCCTGACGACCGCCGGTGACCAGTGGCCGTCCGCTGTCGCGGTACGGGCCCTGCGGTGCGTCCGCGACGGCAACACCGATCCGGCTCGGCGTAGGGTTCTGCGGTCCGACCGAATAATAAAGATACCATTTGCCGTCCCGTGTCGCAACGCCCGGCGCCCACAGGAAATGCGCCTTCGCGCCATCGTCGCCGATCCAGCGGATTTGATCGCGGCGCATGATCTCGCCACGGGAGGTCCAAGTCTTGAGATCACGAGACGAGAAGGCACCGAACCGGTCCGCGGCCCAGCTTCCGCCCGGGCCGCCAGTCGGAAAGATCCACATTTCGCCATCGATCATCATCGCATGCGGGTCGGCGCCCTGGAACACTGGGTTGCGGGCGAGGCCTGCCGCGGCCGTTACCAGAGCGACACCGATTGTGCTTGCGATCCACGGTCCCCAACGCCGCGTCATTGCGCTGGCTGCCCGGAGTCGAGCACGAACAAGAGATCCAGGTCGGGCGCCACACTCGGCGCATCGTTGGTGGCGTACGAGGCCGACATAAGCGCGCCGAGCTCCAGCGTAGCGAAGAAAGCAATCCGCATGACAGTATCTCCTATGATCGCTGTGTCAGGTCAGGTCAGGTCAGGTCAGGTCAGGTCAGAACCGAAACCGGACGCCGAGCGAGTAGGTACGCTCGAGATAGAAGATCTGGCGTGCGAACTGATCGCCGGCGTCATCGAACTGGCGATAGCGCCGGATCGGATTGCCCAGAACGTTAACGATGTCGAACGCCAGCGTGACGCTCGGAATCGGCGTGACCGTTGCGGACAGATCGAGTTGCCCGCGCGCCTTCTCGATCACCCCGCCAGTGCGTTGAGCGCCGTTGACGTCGACGTCGAGCGGCTCCTGGCTGTAATATTGAACGAAGTCCGAGCGGAAATTATACGCGATCCGCGCCGAAAAGAACGGCCGTTCGTACAGCCCGACCAGGTTGTAAGTCCATTTCGACACGCCGTTGAAGCGTTGCTGCTGACCGGCGACGTTGGGGGACGTCGCGAGCGTCGATGCGAGATCGCCCTTAGAATCGACGTAGGTGCCGTTGGCCTGCAAGCCGAAGCCCTTCGCCCAGTCAGGCAGTCCGTCAATGTCGAGGAAGCTGGTGAAGCCGACTTCGACACCCTGGAACCGCGTTGCGCCGGTGTTTTCGGGCCTGGTGAAGCGCACGCGACCGTAAGTCGGGTCGGTGGTGAAGACGGTCGTGTTCGAGATGAAGCCCTGCGCATCACGCCGGAAGATCGCACCGGTCAGCGAGCCGGTCCGTGAAAAATACCATTCGAGGCTCGCGTCGTAGTTGTTTGACGTCAACGGCGACAGGTTTGGGTTGCCGGCCGTGATATTGCGGGCGTTGCTGTTTGGATCGTTCGAGTTCGGCGGATTGTTCGGATCGATCGTCGGCGGCGATCCGACGGTCAGTGCGGGATTGAGGTCGAAGAAGTTCGGCCGGGTCCGCGTCTGCGTATAGGCGAGCCGCAACTGCAGTTCATCGGTGGCGGCAACGCGCGCGCTGACGTTGGGCAGGTAATCGGTGTATTCGTTCTTCGCGGTGATCGGGGTGATCACGAAATTCCCCGGCGTCTGTTCGTCGCGCAGGAAGCCGCTGATCTGATTTTTCGTGCGGACGGCCCGCAAACCGACCACGCCGTCGACGACGACGCTGCCGATGTCGAAGCCGTATTTGACTTGAGCATAGGCTGCCAGCGCCTTTTCGTTCGCGCGGAAATTCTCCGAGGGATTGAACTCCGGTCGTCCAGCCGGCGCACCGTAGAAGCTCCGCAACGCGACGAGATTATCGCGGATGCTGCTCGAGGGGATTGCGGTGAAAGTATGGATCGGCAGCGTGTTGTTATAGCCGAACCCGGCCAACGTGCTTTCGGTGCTGACCGGCAGCGCGGTGATGGGGATCTGAGCCGGCAAGTTGAAAATATAGGGCGCGCCGCGATCACGGTTGGCGTCGCGATCGTTGTAGCGAATGCCGAACTGCAGGCGCTTAAGCAGGCCCTCGCCGATGTCGTACTGGACGTCGAAGCGCGACTGGATGTCCTTGCCGCCGACCTTGGTATATTCCTGGAAGAAGCCGCGGCTGAGGTAATTCGCCGGATCGGTCAGGTTGAAGGTGCCCAGGTCGAAACTCGGACCACCGTCCGTTCCTGGCGACTCGAAGACGACGTTGCGGACCGGCGAACTGCGGAACGTGTAGTCGATATTGACCGCATCGAACGTGTAGGTGCTGTCGGTGTAGGCGATGTCTCCGGAAATTTGGAGATTGTCATGTTTCCAGATTGCGCCACCGCCAGCCTGATACGTGTTGGTCGTCCCGTTGGCCGATCCATAATAGCCATCCGGTGCGTTAGCGCCCGAAACCGTCGCGCTTTGCGCGACGTTTGCGTTGCCGGGGCGCGTGACCACATTGTTCAGCTGGAAATCGGCGCCGCCGAAGTTCGGCACGAACATGAACCGGTTGGAATCGCGCCCACGATAACCTTGGTAGAGACCGTCGGCATAGATCTCGAGTTCCGGCGTTGGTTTCCATTGGAATGCGGCGTTGGCGGACGGCCGCCAGCGTCGACCATAGCCGAGGAAGAGCGACTGCGCGTCTGGATAGCGAACACCGCCGGTCGTGCCAGGCGCATTCACGGCATTGGTCGTCGCGACGACCAGCGATTGCTCGCGCGTTGAGTCCAGGAAATTGATGCCGACATAGGACGCGTTGACGAGCAGGCCCATCTCACCGATCCCGGTGTCCCAGCGGTCGCTGACGAGCAGATTGCCGTTCCAGGACATCTTGCCCGATTGTTGCCAGTTTACGCCGTTCAACGATCCCGACAGTTCGAAGCCGTTGAAGTCGAAGGGGCGACGGCCGCGGACGTTGACCTGGCCGCCGATGCCGCCTTCGATCAGGTTGGCAGTGCCGGATTTATAGACTTCCAGCGCTGCGACCGTGCCGGCAGGAAAATCCTGGATCTGGACGAAACGACCTTCGGCTGTGAAAATCTCGCGGCCATTATAGGTGGTGCTGAGATCGGGTAGGCCGCGCACCGTGACACCCGCCGACTCGCCACCACCCCGCGTCACCTGCACACCCGACACGCGCGCGAGCGCGGACGACGCGAACGTGTCCGGCAGCTTGCCAATGTCTTCGGCGACAATCGCATCAACGATGCCGTCAGAATTGCGCTTGATCGCCTGCGCCGACTGAAGGCTGCGACGCAGGCCGGTAACTACGATCTCGCCGTCTCCCTCCGTAGGACTTTCCTGCAGCGATGGCTGCGGGGCGGCGGGGTTCGCGTTCTGATCGGAGGCGGTGGTCGGCTTGGGGAGATCCTGACCGCCCGCCCGAACTTCGGCTGTCGATTTGTCGGAGATCTGCGCGCTGGCGGACGCTGTGGTAAGCAGTGCCATGGTGGCTACGGATGCGCAGAGAAGTGCCTTCGCTTTCATGTCTCTCTCCCCTTCGATGTCGATGGTTTTCCACGCGACCTGATTCCACGCTAAGATTATCCTACGGAGCTGACAACCGTTTGTAGGACAATACCGAACAATTCTTCGGTTGGTTCTTGGTGATCCGGAGCGTGGCCAGCTAGGATGATCAAAGGCGCGGCGAACAGCGCTGCGGTGATGTGGCGCGTCGTTAAGTGAATGAACGGCACGATCGCTCAACAGGAGAGGACAACCGGTGAAACAACGCACGTCGAGGCAGATGCGGGATGGATCGGAACGAGAAGTTTGCTCCGATAAGCCGCATCGGAGGATTTCGGTCGGAAGAATCGTCGCGCCCATGAGGGCGCTGCCCCCCGTCCTGCTTGCCGCGATCGTCCTATCAGTCAGCCCCGCCCAAGCGAGGGGTCGCTGGACCGGGGGACAAGCCAAGGGATGGTATGCCGCGCAACCGTGGCTGGTCGGCGCAAACTATGCGCCATCAACTGCGATCAACCAGCTCGAGATGTGGCAGGCGGCAACTTGGGATCCCAAGCGGATCGATTATGAGCTCGGCCTTGCGCAGGGCATCGGCATGAACACGATGCGCGTCTTTCTTCACGACCAGCTCTGGCAGCAGGACCCCGAGGGCTTCAAGCAGCGGATAGGCGCGTTCCTGACGATCGCTCGGGCACACGGGATCAAGCCGTTGTTCGTCTTGTTCGACAGTTGCTGGGATCCGGATCCGAAACTCGGGCCGCAGCATCCGCCGATCCCCGGCGTGCACAATTCGGGGTGGGTGCAGGGGCCGGGAATGCCAGGTCTACGCGATCGCACGCGCTATCCCGGCTACAAGGCGTATGTGCAGGGCGTGATCGGTGCGTTCGCCAAGGACGACCGGATCCTCGGCTGGGACGTCTGGAACGAGCCCGACAATGGTGCCGACCAGTATAAGGGGCAGGAGGGCAAGGAGCCGCTGGTTCGCGCACTGCTGGCGCAGGTGTTCGACTGGGCACGCGAGTCCGATCCGTCCCAGCCGCTGACCTCGGGCGTGTGGATCGGAAACGATTGGACGCCGGGCGGCAAGACCTCACCGATGGAAAAGCTTCAGCTTGCGCAATCGGACGTGGTGACATTCCACGATTATAGTTGGCCCGAGACGTTCGAGCGGCGGATCAGGCAGCTTCTGGCCTACGATCGTCCTGTAATCTGCACGGAGTATATGGCGCGTGGCAACGGCTCGACCTTTGACGGTTCGCTGCCGATTGGCAAGCGCTACAATGTTGGGATGATCAACTGGGGGTTCGTCGATGGCAAGACGCAGACGCGTCTACCCTGGGACAGCTGGCAGAAACCGTACGTGCTGGCCGAGCCGACGATCTGGTTTCACGAGGTGTTCCGGAACGACGGCACGCCGTATCGGCAGGCCGAGACCGATCTGATCCGTCGATCGAGTGCAGCGCCGAAGGGTGTCGTACCGGTGGCCCTTTCCGAAGTGCCAGCGGTACGGCGCCAACGCTGAAGGCCTATGCAGTATCGCCTTCACATAGGAAGGCGATACTGCATCTTTATCAGTGATTGTCGCGCGGTAGACCCATCGTCTGCGCGATCCGCTGGTATTTCTCGGCACCTTCGAGGATGGCGCCGGTTTCCATCTGGCCGACGGTGGCGCGCTGGATTTCCTGCCACGGCGTCTGCGAGCGCGGGAAGGCATAGCCGCCCGCCGCAGTCAGCGTGCGGCGCCGCTCGGCCAGTTCCTCATCGGAGATCAGGACATCGGCGCTGCCCTTGCCGAGATCGATGCGAACCCGGTCGCCGGTGCGGATCAGCGCGAGGCNCGACCGTCGCCGATGCAGGGAAGCGCGTGAACGCCTTCGCGGATGAGATAAGCGGGCGGACGCATGTTGACGACTTCGGCGGCACCCGGATAGCCGATCGGGCCGGCACCGCGCATGAACAGCAGCGTATCGGTGGTGATGCCGAGCGACGGATCGTCGATCCGGTGGTGGTAATCCTCGGGGCCGTCGAACACGACCGCGGGGCCTTCGAACGCTTCGGGATCGTCCGGATTGCTGAGATAGCGTTCGCGGAATTCCGGCGAGATGACGCTCGTCTTCATGATCGCGCTGTCGAACAGGTTACCGCGCAGGACGATGAAGCCGGCATCCTCCAGCAGCGGGGTCGCGAACGGGCGGATGACGCGCTCGTCCTCGATCGTCGCGGTGCGGCAATTGTCGCCGATGCTCTTGCCGTTGGCAGTCATCGCGTCTTCGTGGATCAGGCCCTGCTTCATCAGCTCGGCGACCACCGCTGGCACCCCGCCGGCATGGTAATAATCCTCGCCGAGATACTCGCCGGCGGGCTGAAGGTTGACCATCAGCGGGACCTTGTGACCGTGCGTCTGCCAGTCGTCGATCGGCAGGTCGACGCCGATGTGGCGCGCGATCGCGGCGAGGTGGATCGGCGCGTTGGTCGATCCGCCGATCGCCGAATTGACGACGATCGCGTTGTGGAACGCCTCCCTGGTTAGGATGTCGCTGGGCTTCAGATCCTCGGCGACCATGTCGACGATGCGCTTGCCGGTCTTGTACGCGACTTCCTGGCGGTCGCGGTAGGGCGCCGGAATCGCGGCCGAGCCGGGCAGCTGCATGCCGAGCGCCTCGGCGAGCGAATTCATCGTCGTCGCGGTGCCCATCGTGTTGCAATAGCCGGTCGAGGGCGCCGACGAAGCGACGAGCTTGATGAAGCCTTCATCGTCGATCGCGCCGGTCGCGAGCAGCTCGCGCGCCTTCCACACGATCGTGCCCGAGCCGGTCCGCTCGCCCTTGTGCCAGCCATTGAGCATCGGCCCGACCGACAGTGCGATCGCGGGAATGTTGACCGTGGCGGCGGCCATCAGGCAGGCGGGCGTCGTCTTGTCGCAGCCGATCGTCAGTACGACGCCGTCGAGCGGATAGCCGTAGAGCACCTCGACCAGCGCTAGATAGGCGAGGTTGCGGTCGAGCCCCGCGGTCGGGCGCTTGCCGGTTTCCTGGATCGGGTGGACCGGGAATTCGAGCGCGATGCCGCCCGCCTCGCGGATGCCTTCGCGCAGCCGTTCGGCGAGCACGAGGTGATGGCGGTTGCAGGGGCTGAGGTCGCTGCCGGTCTGCGCGATGCCGATGATCGGCTTGCCCGAACGCAGTTCTTCCAGGCTCAACCCGAAGTTCAGATAGCGCTCCAGATAAAGCGCGGTCATGTCGATGTTCTCGGGGTTGTCGAACCAGGCGCGCGAACGAAGCTTCTGAAGAGGCGTGGTCAAGTCGGTCATCGATTGGGCTTTCTGGAAATCGGATCAGCGGGGGGTCAGCGGGCGACGGAGACGCGGTAGATCATGCGGTGGTGATAGGGCTTGCCCGGGTCGACGCGCGCTGAGCCGAACGCCGGCTGGTTAGGCGTGTCGGGAAACTTCTGTGGTTCGAGCGCTAGGCCGTCGCCCATCCGATAGACGTGACCTGACTTGCCGACCAGCGAGCCGTCGAGGAAATTGCCCGAGTAAAATTGCACGCCAGGCTCCGTCGTGAATACTTCGAGCACGCGACCCGATGCAGGGTCCTCGACGCGGGCGGCCAAGCCGGGCTCCGCGCTCGCGCCCTTGTCGAGCACGAAATTGTGGTCCCAGCCGCGGCCGATGACGATCTGCGGATCGCGGCCGTCACGGATGCCATCTGACAGCGCCCGGCCCTTGGTGAAGTCGAACACGGTGCCGGCTACTGGCTTCAACTCGCCGGTCGGGATCAGCGCAGCATCGACGGGCGTATAGCGGCGGGCGCGGATGGTCAGACGCTGGCCGTAGATCCCGGTCGCCGAGCCTTCGCCGGCGAGGTCGAACAGCGCATGGTTGGTCAGGTTGACGATCGTCGGCGCGTCGGCCGTCGCATCGAAGTCGATCGTCAGTCCGCCCTTGTCGTCAAGCGCATAGGCGACCTTGACCGCAAGCGTGCCCGGATAGCCCTGGTCCCCTGCCGGGCTGGTCATCGTCATCACGACCTTCGCCTGCGCGCCGTTCGTGACCGAGACGATCTTCCAGACCCGCTTGTCAAAACCGGTAGTGCCGCCATGCAAACTGTTGGTCTTGTCATTGAGCGGGAGCTGATACGCCTTGCCGTCAAGCTCGAAACGGCCACCGGCGATCCGATTGGCATAGCGTCCGACCGTCTGGCCCCAGAAGTTCGGTGCGCTGACATAGCTTGCAGCATCGTCATAGCCGAGCGTGATGTCGACCGTCTTGCCGTTGCGGTCGGGCGCGCTGAACGACTGGAGCGTCGCGCCGAGCGTCATGATCCTCGCGCTGACGCCGTTGCTGCCGGTCAACGTCACCGCCTCGATCGCGGTACCGTCGGGCAGGGTGCCGAATGCACCGCGCTTGGCCGTCGCGGCGTTGGCGGCCTGAGCCGTCAGCGCCGCCAGTGCGACTGATAGTATGATCCCCGACTTCGACACCGACTTAATCATTGCGCGCATCCCGTCCTTAATCGTTCGGCGCCGTTGACGCGCCTTATGCGGCTATATAGTCAGACAATATATTTCTGGGCAAGCCGTGCGGGAAAAGACGATCGACCAAAGTCCGTCGATCAGTCGCCGACATGGCACGGAGGATGAACGATTATGGCGATGCCGATACAGATGCAACGACAGGTTGAGAGTGCTGCGACACAAGTGCCGCCAAGCGGGGGGCCAAGCTACCGATCCGCGTTGACGCTGCTGGCCAGTCTGTTCTTCATGTGGGGCTTCATCACCGTCATCAACAACACGCTGCTGCCGCACCTGCGCAGCGTGTTCGACCTCAGCTACACACAGACCACGCTGATCGAGAGCGTCTGGTTCATCGCCTATTTCTTCGCGTCGATCCCGTCGGCCAAGCTGATCGAACGGGTCGGCTACCAGCGCGCGATGGTGTTCGGGCTGGGTCTGATGGCGGTTGGAGCGTTGATGATGGTACCCGCCGCGCGGCTGCCCTCCTACGGCGTCACGCTATTCGCGCTGTTCGTGATCGCCAGTGGGATCACGCTGCTGCAGGTCGCCGCCAACCCGTATGTCGCCGTCGTCGGCCCGCCTGAGACCGCCTCGTCGCGGCTCAACCTGGTCCAGGCGTTCAACTCGGCGGGCGCCACGCTCGCGCCGCTGTTCGGTGGATATCTGATCCTCGGCCGCTCAACCTCCGGTACCGCGGTTGCTGGGTCAACGGCACTCCTCACGCCGGCCGAACGGCTCGCCGACGCACAGTCGGTGGTGTTGCCGTATCTCATCGTCGCCGGCGTACTGGTGGTGCTCGCGATCGTCATCGCGCGCTTCCCGTTGCCGGCGATGGGCGCATCGACGCAGCGCTCGGCAAAGACGGAGCGTAAGGGGCTGTCCCTGTGGTCGCACCGCAACCTCGTACTCGGCATTCCGGCGATCTTCATCTATCTTATCGCCGAGATCGGCGTCGCCAACCTGTTCATCAATTTCGTCAGCCAGCCGGACATCGGCAACCTCACGCACGAGCAGGCCTCGCATTACCTGTTCGTCCTGTGGGGCGGTATGATGGTCGGCCGACTGGTCGGCAGCGTAGTGATGCGGACGATCCCCGCCGAGCGCGTGCTGGCGGTGGCGAGCATCGGCGCGTTCGTCGTCATGTTGATCGCGACCTTCACCACCGGCCATGTCGCGATGTGGTCGCTGATTTCGGTCGGGCTCTTCCACTCGATCATGTTTCCGACGATCTTCACTCTCGGCATCCGTGGCCTGGGGCCGCTGACCGAAGAAGGGTCGGGGCTGCTGATCATGGCAATAGCCGGCGGCGCGCTAGTGATCGTCCAGGGTTGGCTCGCCGACACCTACGGGTTGCAGATCTCGTTCCTGCTGACCGCCGTGTGCGAACTCTATATCCTGTTCTACGCGGTATGGGGGTCGCGCGTGACCGACGCGCTGCCTGATCCCGTTCCCGTTCCTTAATCAGAGTTCAGCTTAACCAGGCTGCGGTTAGTCAGAGCAAAGGACGCCGAAACGACGGTGGCGTGCGATCAGCCCGCCATCGCCAGCTTCGTATCCTCCAGCGCCAGATCGACCAGGGTTCGCATCGCCGTGCTGGCACCGTTCGCATCGCCTGAAGCGATCGCGTCGTAGACCAGCGCGTGATCCGGGATGGGATTGCGAGGCAGGGCACGTGCGCGCTGCTTGAACTGAGTGGTCCAACCGACCGCGGCGCCGATGCTCGCGCTCAGTACGATCAATGCATCGTTGCGCGTCGCGGTCAGTACCGCATCGTGAAACTCGCGGTCCGCCGCGCGGCCGGCTTCGGTGGCCAAGGTATGCCGCCGCATCGCCGCCAGCGCATCCTTCATGATCTTGAGGTCGCTGCGCTCGCGTCTCTGGGCGGCCAGCGCCGCCGCGGCAGGCTCGACGATCGCGCGAAGTTCGAAGAGACTGCGGATCAATCCGATGTCAGGTTCGCAGGCGAACGACCACGCCAGAACGTCGGGATCGAGCAAGTTCCACCGGCTGCGCGGCAGTATGCGCGTTCCGATTTTCGGACGGCTCTCCACGAGCCCCTTGGCAGTCAGGACCTGGATGGCTTCGCGGTAAGCAGTACGCGACACGTCCAGCATCGCTGAGAACTCGACCTCCCCGGAAAGCGTGTCGCCAGGCGCGTATTTCCCGGACAATATCGCCGTTCCCAGCTTGTGAGCTACGGCCCCGTGCAACCGTCTTCCCGTACCACGGGTGGCCCGCGGCGGTTCACTTATCGCATCAACGACGTCGTTAACGTCTTGAGTCTTAGTCATTCGCGCTCCCTGTTCGACAGATACCACGCCGTTCCAAATGGAGGAATGTCGTAGATTGCCAAACTCAAACGAGCCTTATATGTCAGAGTATAAGGAGTGGATACCACATGGCCGACGTGTTTTTCACGAACAAGGTTCACGATACAGGCTTCTGGTCCGTCGAGGCGGCAACGGGTGCGACCGTAGGCGATCCGATTGCGGTTCATGGTCATGGCGACGTCGAAGCGGGCTGCGCCGCTGCAGAAGCCGCGTTCGACGTATACCGCGCGACCACCAATGACGCACGGGCGGACTTCCTGGAGCGGATCGGCGCGGAGATCGTCGCACTGGGCGACGACCTGATCGTCACCGCGATGCGCGAGAGTGGCCTGCCGCGCGCCCGGCTGGAGGGCGAGCGCGGGCGTACCGTCGGCCAGTTGAAGCTGTTCGCAGGCGTCGTTCGCCGTGGCGGCTGGATGGGGTTGCGGATCGATCCGGCACTCCCCGATCGCGCACCGTTGCCGCGTCCTGACCTGCGCTTGCGTATGATCCCGCTCGGTCCGGTCGCGGTGTTCGGGGCGAGCAATTTCCCGCTCGCCTTTTCGACTGCCGGTGGCGACACCGCGTCGGCGCTGGCAGCCGGTTGCCCGGTCGTCGTCAAGGGTCATCCTGCACATCCCGCCACCGGCGCAATGGTCGCTGGCGCGATCGATGCCGCGGTCGCGGCGTGTGGGCTGCCCAAGGGCGTGTTCTCCCATCTGGTCGGCCCCGGCAACGAGCTTGGCAGCGCGCTGGTGCAGGATTCGAGGATCGCCGCTGTCGGGTTCACCGGTTCGCGGGCTGGCGGGCTGGCCTTGGCCAAGCTGGCGCAGGTTCGCGAAGTCCCGATCCCGGTCTATGCTGAGATGTCAAGCATCAACCCGGTGGTGCTGCTGCCCGAAGCGCTGAAGGCCCGTGGCGCTGCGCTCGGTACGGCGTTCGTCGGGTCACTGACGATGGGCGCGGGCCAGTTCTGCACCAATCCCGGTCTCGTGCTCGCGCTCGAGGGCGAGGGGCTCGACGCATTCGTGTCCGCGGCCGCAACGTCGTTGCCCGAGGCTCCTGCCGCAACGATGCTCACCAGCGGCATCCATGCCGCCTACGAGCAGGGCATCGCCGCCCTTGCCGGCCACGACGCGGTGAACGAGATCGCGCGCGGCAAGGTCGGCGAAGGCGTTGCGCAAGGGCAGGCGGTATTCTTCGAAACGACCGCCGCACAGTTCCTGAGCGACAAGGCGCTGGGCCATGAGGTGTTCGGTGCGTCGTCGTTGCTGGTACGCTGCACGAGCGAGGACGAACTCCACGCCGTACTGGGTGCCGCCGAGGGTCAGCTTACGGCGACCATCCAGATGGATACGGGCGATGCCGGGATGGCGTCGCGCCTGATCCCGCGGCTCGAGCGCAAGGCGGGGCGGATCCTGGCCAATGGATGGCCGACGGGTGTCGAGGTCGCGCATGCCATGGTCCATGGCGGGCCGTTCCCGGCGACGTCGGACGGCCGCACGACTTCGGTCGGCAGCCTGGCGATCGACCGGTTCCTGCGGCCGGTGTCGTACCAGAATCTGCTGCCCGAACTACTGCCGGAGGTTCTGCGTGACGGCACGACCGTGCCGCGACTTATCGACGGCGTTCCCGCCATCTAAATCAAGATACTGGGGACGAACCGTAACAACGGCGTCCCGCTTAGGAGAGAGAGTGTGATGATTTTGCGCCTGTTGCAGCATGTTGGCGTCGACGGCACGCGATCGGTGATCGCTGCCACTAGTGAAGGGGCCACGTTCGTTACCGGCGTAGACAGCGTCCGCGCGCTCGCCGAACGTGCGCTCGCCGATGGCACCGATCTCGCCGGCGCAGTTGCAGCTTGTGGAACAGGCGCGAGCGTCGACATCGCCGCTGAGCTCGCCGCTGGTCGCCTGACCTCACCGATCGATCATGTCGATCCGGCCCACCTCATAATGACGGGCACCGGCCTGACGCATCTCGGTTCGGCTGAGGGCCGCGACAAGATGCACCGCGCGGCCGCGGACGCCGAGAAGCAGACGGATTCGATGCGGATGTTCCTCGAAGGCGTCGAGGGCGGCAAGCCGGAAGAAGGGACACGCGGCCAGCAGCCCGAATGGTTCTACAAGGGTGATGGCTCGGGTCTGGTCGCACCGGGTGCCGCGCTCGCGATGCCCGATTTTGCCGAAGACGGCGGCGAGGAGCCTGAGCTTGCCGGGATCTACCTGATCGGTCCGGACGGAACGCCGTTTCGCCTTGGTCTGTGCCTTGCCAACGAGTTCAGCGATCATGTCACGGAGCGCCACAACTACCTCTGGCTCGCGCATTCCAAGCTGCGCCAGGCCTCGCTCGGGCCTGAATTGCTGGTCGGCACGCCGCCCGCGCATATCGAGGGCATGAGCCGGATCCACCGCGACGGCGCCGTCCTGTGGGAAAAGCCGTTCCTGTCGGGCGAGGCGAACATGTCGCACAGCATTGCCAACCTCGAGACGCATCATTTCAAATATGACCTGTTCCGTCGCCCAGGCGATGTCCATGTCCACTTCTTCGGCACCGCAACGCTGTCATTCGCCGACGGCGTGACAACGCGCGAAGGCGACGTATTCGAGATCGAGGCCGCGCCGTTCACGCTTCCCTTGCGCAACACGCTGACCAAGGCAGCACCGCAGCCTGTCGTCGTGAAGGCGCTCTGAGTATGGCAGCTATCAGCATCGCGATTGTCGGCATGGGCAAGATCGCCCGCGACCAGCATCTACCCGCGATCGCAGGCAACGCCGAATTCGACCTCGTCGCCAGCGTCAGCCCGCGGGATGCGGGCGTCGAGGGCGTCGCCAACTTCAGGTCGCTGGAGGCGTTGCTCGCCGACGGTCCGGCGATTGACGCAATCGCGCTCTGCACGCCGCCGCAGGTGCGCTACTCGCTCGCCGCGATGGCGCTCGACAAGCGCCTGCACGTGTTCCTCGAAAAGCCGCCGGGCGCGACACTCGCGGAGGTCGACGCGCTCGAGGCTCAGGCCGCACAGACCGGCGCAACGCTGTTCGCCGGCTGGCATTCGCGGTTCGCGGCGGGTGTCGCACCCGCCAAGGCCTGGCTTGCCGACCGTCGCATCGACCGCGTGTCGATCGTCTGGCGCGAAGACGTCCGCGTCTGGCATCCTGGCCAGGCGTGGATCTGGGAGCCGGGCGGGCTTGGCGTGTTCGATCCTGGCATCAATGCCTTGTCGATCGCGACGGAGATCCTGCCCGAGCCGTTCTTCCTTGCGTCTGCGACCCTGTCGACACCGGCCAATCGTGCCGCGCCCATTGCTGCCGATCTTGCCTTCCGCAGTGCGTCGGGCACGCCGATCACGATGGATCTCGACTGGCGCCAGACGGGCCCGCAAAGCTGGGACATCGTCGTCGACACCGACGCCGGCACGCTCCGTCTCGCCAAAGGCGGCGCGGTGCTAACGCTGCCCGAAGGCAGCAGCGAGCATGACGATGCCGAATATGCCGGGCTCTACGCGCGCTTCGCCGCCCTGGTCCGCGACGGGCGCAGCGAGGTCGACACGACCCCCTTCACACTCGTCGCCGACGCATTCCTGCGCGGCACCCGCAAATCCGTGGAGACTTTTAATGATTGAGGCAAAAATGACCCGCACGCTGAAGGGCCTCGCCGCCGCGCTGCTGCTCTCGACCGCCGGTATCGGCACCGCGCAGACCGACGCCCCCACGTCGGCTGCGGCAACCGTGACCGTCCATGCGGACACGCCCGGCCCGACCTATGATCGCCGCATCTTTACGCAGTTCGCGGAACATCTCGGCACCGGCATCTATGGCGGGCTCTGGGTTGGGGACAAGTCAAAGATTCCCAACGTCCGCGGATTTCGTACTGACGTCGTCACCGCGCTTCGCGGGATAGGCGTGCCGGTGGTGCGCTGGCCGGGCGGCTGTTTTGCCGACGAATACCACTGGCGAGAAGGGATCGGCCCCAAGGCTAAGCGCCCGACCAAGATCAACACGCACTGGGGCGGCGTGACCGAGCCGAATACGGTCGGCACGCACGAGTTCATGGAGCTTGCCGGACAGCTGGGCGCCGAAGCCTACATAGCGGGCAACGTCGGCAACGGCACGCCGCAGGAAATGGCGGAGTGGGTCGAATATATGACCTCGCCCGCCGGCGCTCTGGCCGACGAACGCGCAAAAAACGGCCACAAGGCGCCGTGGGCAGTGCCGTATTTCGGCGTCGGCAATGAGCTGTGGGGCTGTGGCGGCAACATGCGCGCGGAGTATGCCGCCGACGTCACGCGACGTTACGCCACCTTCATCAAGGCGCCCGCAAATACGCGCGTCATGAAGATCGCGAGCGGCGCCAACGTCGACGACTATCACTGGACCGAGACAATGGCGCGTGAGCTGGTCGGCAAGGTGGATGCGCTGTCGCTGCATTACTATACGATCCCCGGTGGCTGGCCGCCGCGTGCGTCCGCGACCGTGTTTGACGAGCGCGGCTGGGCCGAGACGTTGTCCGAGACGCTCAGGATGGACGAGCTGATTACCAAACATTCGGCGATCATGGACAAGGTCGATCCGAAGAAGACGATGTGGCTCGCGGTCGACGAGTGGGGCACGTGGTATGCCGGCGATCCGGGCACCAACCCCGGTTTCCTGCGCCAGCAGAACACGCTGCGGGACGCGCTGGTCACCGCGATCAACCTTAACATCTTCGCCAAGCATGCCGACCGTGTGAAGATGACCGCGATCGCGCAGATGGTGAACGTGCTGCAGGCGATGATCTTGACCGACGGCAGCAAGATGGTGCTGACGCCGACCTATCACGTGTTCGCGATGTACAAGCCGTACATGGACGGCACTGTCTTGCCGATCGACATCAAGTCGCCCTGGTACAACAAGGACCAGTGGACGATGCCGTCGGTCAGCGCATCTGCCGTCCGCGGCAAGGACGGCGTGGTGCGGATCGCGCTCTCGAACCTCGATCCGAACAAGCCTACCAGCGTGTCCGCCGCGCTGCCGGGCGTGACGGCGCAGACCGTCACCGGGCAGGTGCTGACCGCGCCGACGATGACTGCGCTCAACACCTTCGAGGCGCCCAACGCGGTCGCACCGAAGGCATTCACTGGCGCTAGCCTGAGCGGTGGCACCCTGTCGGTGACGTTGCCACCAATGTCGGTGGTGATGCTCGAACTGAAGTGATCGTGACGCCCGCCGGAGCAACCGGCGGGCGTACCTACCGGGAGAGAGACGATGGCCGCATCGAAATGGGCGACCGGGCTGATCGCGTTGACGCTCGCAAGTAGCGTGCTGGCGCAAACCGCCGATGCGCCGCCGACACTAAATGCCAGTCTAACCGGCGATATCGTGCCCGTTCACGACCCGGTAATGATCCGGGCGGGGGATACCTATTACGTCTACGGCACCGGGCTCGACGGCCAGATGCTGAGCGCACGCACTTCGCCCGATCTGGTCCACTGGACCGCGGGTACGCCGCCGCTGTCGCGCCTGCCCGACTGGGCGACCAAAGCGGTGCCGGGCACCAAGGGGATGTGGGCACCCGACATCTCGCGGAGCGGGGACGGGCGGTACCGGCTTTATTATTCGGTCTCCACCTTCGGCTCGAACCGCTCGGCGATCGGGCTCGCGACCAGCCCGACGCTCGACCCCAAGGCGCCCGACTATGGCTGGCGCGACGAGGGACTCGTGGTAATGTCGACGCCCAAGGACGATTTCAACGCGATCGATCCCAACCATGTCGTCGATGCGCAGGGCCGCGAGTGGCTATCGCTCGGCAGCTTCTGGACCGGCATCAAGCTGTTCGCGCTGAACCCGAAGACCGGCAAGCTACTCGACCCCGTAGAGAAGCCTCACGCGATCGCGCGCCGCCCCGCACCAGCCGGCGGACCCGCCCCGGTCGAGGCGCCGTTCATCATCGTCCATGGCGGCTATTACTGGCTGCTCGCGAGCTACGACTATTGTTGCAAGGGCGTGAACAGCACCTATTACACCGTCGTCGGCCGATCGAAGGCGATCACCGGCCCGTATCTCGGCAAGGACGGCAGCGCGATGATGCAGGGCGGGGGGACGATCTTCCTGCGCGCCGACCTGCAGGAAACGCAGCGCTTTCGCGGACCCGGCCACCCCGGCGTGATGCACGATACCGACGCCAAGGACTATGTCGTCTACCATGCCTATGATTCCCAGACCAAAGGCACCCCGACGTTGCGCATCGCACCGATCGCCTGGGGTGCAGATGGCTGGCCAATTGCGGAGAACCGACCATGATGATGAATTTCACACGACGGCTGTTCTTGGCCGGTGCCGGCGCAGCGACCGCAAGCGGCGCCCTCGCGCGGCTTGCGGCCAAAGTGCCGCTGCCGGTCAACCCGCTGGTCCGCCAGCGTGCCGATGCACAGGTCTTTCTGCACACCGACGGCTATTATTACATGACCGGCTCGGTGCCCCAATACGATCGGCTCGTACTACGCCGCTCGCGCACGCTGGCAGGGCTGTCGACAGCCAAGGAGCGCGTGTTGTGGCGGCATGAGAAAACCGGGCCGATGTCCGGTTTTCTTTGGGCACCCGAGCTGCACATGATCGACGGCCGCTGGATCATGTATTTCGCGGCAGGCCCGAGCGGCGGCGGCGAGGACGTTTTCCGTATCCGCACCTTCGCGGTGGTCTGCGACGGACCCGACGCGATGACCGGCAACTGGACCGTGCTGGGGCAATTGACGACGCCGTGGGACAGTTTCACGCTCGACTCGACCAGCTTCGTTCACCGCGGCACGCGCTATCTCGCCTGGGCACAGCGCGAGCCGGGGATCGAGACCAACAGCAACCTCTATCTCGCACCGCTCGCAACCCCGCTGACGCTGGCGGCGAAGCCCGCGCGGCTGGCAGTGCCGACGCTTGATTGGGAGATCCGCGGCTTCAAGGTCGCCGAGGCTCCGGCGCTGCTGGCGCGCAACGACAAGCTGTTCATGACCTATTCGGCGAGTGCGACCGATGCGCGCTATTGCCTGGGCATGCTGACCGCGCGCGACGATGCCGATATCATGGATCCGGCAGCCTGGACGAAATCGCCGAAGCCGGTGTTCAAGTCCTCGCCAGCGCACAAGGTCTTTGGGCCTGGCCACAACAGCTTCACCGTTGACGAGCGCGGCCGCGATATTCTGGTCTATCACGCGCGCGACTATGAGGCGATCAAGGGCGACCCGCTGTTCGATCCCAACCGCCACACCCGCGTCCAGACCTTCACGTACATGCCCGACGGCACCCCCAATTTCGGCGAACCGGTTGCCAACGGCCCATTGCGGTGAGCGGTCTCGATCGCCGGACGTTCCTTGCAGCAGGAGCCGCAGCCGTACCCGCGGCCGCGATCGGCGCTGGCGCAAGTGCTGGCTCGAAGCTCTTGGCGCCGACGCCGCCAATGGGCTGGAACAGCTGGAACAGTTTTGCGACGACGATCACGGAGGCGCAGGCGATCGAGACCGCGACGATCATGGCGGAGAAGCTGCTACCGTCGGGCTATGATGTCTTCACCGTCGATATTCAGTGGTACGAGCCTGGGGCGACCAGCTACACCTACGCGACCAAGTCGACCCCGGCGATGGACGGCTATGGCCGGTTGCTGCCCGCGCCGAACCGGTTCCCGTCGAGTGCCGGCGGCAAGGGCTTCCGCCCGCTCGCCGACCGGGTGCACGCGCTCGGCCTGCAGTTCGGCATCCACCTGATGCGCGGTATTCCGCGACTGGCGGTGGAGCACAACCTGCCGGTGTTCGGGACGAAATACCGCGCGCGCGAAATCGCCGACACCGCCAGCATCTGTGCTTGGAACCCGGACATGTACGGCGTCGACATGCGTAAGCCCGGCGCACAAGCCTATTACGACAGCGTGTTCGCACTCTACGCATCCTGGGGCGTCGACTTGGTCAAGATGGACGACATGAGTCGCCCCTATGACGCGCATGCCCCCGAGATCGAAGCTGCACATGCCGCGATCGTCGCGACTAAGCGGTCGATCATCCTGAGCCTGTCGCCCGGAGAAACGCCCCTATCCCGTGCCGATCACGTTCGCCGCTTTGCGCAGATGTGGCGGATCAGCGACGATTTCTGGGACGAGTGGCCGTTGCTCGAAGCGCAGTTCACCCGCTTGGAGAACTGGAACCCGCACCGCGTACGTGGCGGCTGGCCCGATGCGGACATGCTCCCGCTTGGGCGTCTGGCGCTGGGCGCGCGCGACACCAAGTTTACGTCCGACGAACAGCGCACACTGATGACCCTGTGGTCGATTGCGCGATCGCCGCTGATTATGGGCGGCGACCTGCGTTATCTCGACCGCCCGACGCTCGACCTTCTCACCAACCCTGAGGTCATAGCGGTCAATCAAGCAAGCTACGACAACCAGCCGCATTTCGTCGCCGACGGAATTCGGGTCTGGTCGGCGCGTGTGCCGGGATCGCGAGACCGCTATCTCGCTCTATTTAACACCGACAAATCCCGGCGATCTGTGCGGTTTTGCCTCGACATGATCGGCCTGAACGGACCGGTCGGTGTCCGTGATCTTTGGATACGACGCGATCTGGAAAGGGCGTCGGGTACGCTAGTAAAAAGCCTGCCACCGCACGGCGCCGCATTGCACCGCCTCAGTCCTCGCTGAAATATCCTGCTGAGTAGTCGGCCAAATAACCCTTGCTTTAACGTCCTTCCGATCATAACGAATGTCCGAGTAATACCGACTGCCAATAAGGTCGGATAGACATGATAGGGAGAGGCTAGATGGCGATGAAATCATTAATTCTGTGTTCCGCATCGATCGCAGCGCTGGTGCTGGGAGCCCCCGCACATGCGCAGGCCGTGCCGACCACGCCACAGGATCAAAACGGCCTGCCAGCGACCGGTACGCCCGCGGGCGTCGTTAACAACGCTGCCCAGACGCCGCCCGCGGCTGAGCAGTCCGCGACTGACCAGACTGCCACTGATCAGACCGACGCTGACATCGTTGTGACAGGTGTCCGCGCCAGCATCGTCGGTGCGCTTAACGTGCGCAAGAATTCGATCCAGATTGTCGATTCGATCGTGTCGGAAGATGTCGGTAAGCTCCCCGACAATAACGTCGTCGAAGCGCTTCAGCGTGTTACCGGTATTCAGGTCACTGATCGCGCCGGCGGCGAAGCGGCGACGATCACCATCCGAGGTCTGACCGATCCGTTGACGACGCTAAACGGGCGCAACATCTTCACCGCGGCCGGCACGTCATTCGCCCTACAGGATATCTCGGCGAACCTCGTCAAGCAGGTGGACGTCTACAAGACCCGCTCGGCTGACCAGCTGGAAACGGGCCTGGCCGGGCAGATCGATGTTCAGACCCGGCGCCCGCTCGATTTTGACGGCTTCACGATATCGGGCCTCGTACGCGGACTCTATTCGGAACTCGCTGACAAAGTGAACCCAAACGCTGCGCTGTTAATCAGCGACCGTTGGAAAACCGGCATTGGCGATATCGGGCTGCTCGTAAACGGCAGCTACACGCGCGCTCAATTCCGCAACCAGAATTTGCAGGCTGGCGCGATGGTGCCGTTCGCAACGGAAAACCCGGCGGCGGGTTCGGGCCTTACCCCGTTGCAGCGGATCTTCCCGGGTGACAGGAACCAGAACTGGACGCCGGGCCTGGATGCAGGTCTGCCCACCGCGCCGGGCTCCACGCTCAACATCAATGGCGTGAATACGCCGTATTATCTGTCGAGAGACGCGGTCATCGCGTCCGATGTTTACGGCAAGCGCGAACGTCGCGCGTTCAATGCAGCGCTGCAATGGGCGCCTAACGATCGTTCGGTCTACACGGCGGAAGTCTTCTACACCGGCTTCAAGGGCAAGACGTTCAACAGCCTGAACTTCAGTTTCGTCGACTGGTGGGGCGACCTGCCGGCCAATCCTGGAGCAAGCTTTGAGCTGTTCGACGGGACGAACATCATCAAGTCGCGTCAGGTCGGATCGGTCGCGGGGTTCAACAGCGGCGACACGGGCACCAGCAAGACCGACAGCTATGTCTATGCGTTAAACGCCAAGTGGGACGTGGCCGATCGCGGCAAGATCTCGGCCGACATCGCGTATCAGGACAGCAAGAACAAGACCTCGTTCTTCGCCATCCGCACGGATCGCGGGCCGCTCGACATCGACGTGGACTTCAACGCGGGCGGTGGGCTGCCGTCTTACAGCTTCGGCAATCAGTCCGTGCTGACCGACGCGACGGCGTGGACGATCGGTAATTTGTTCGACAGCGGTACCAAAAATACCGGTAGCGCGCTGACAATGATGCTCGATGGCGAATATGGCTGGGACGAAGGATTCCTGCGGCGCATCAAGACGGGCTTCCGGTTCGATGATCGCAAGGCTGACAATTACGTGCGCGACCAGGGCGCGGGTGGGCTGGGCACCACGCTGGCGGCGTTCGGCGAGGGCAAGCCCTTCACCAACAGCGGCTTCTTCGACGGTCAGGCGAACATTCCGACGAGCTGGGTGCTGGCGGATCCGCGCAGCATGGACCGCGACGCCGTCCGCACGCTGTATCGCGCCGTGGCCCCCGGCCTATTGCTCTCCGATCAGCTGAGCTTCGGCCAGGTGTTCGGCATCTCGGAAAAGAACGTGGCCGCTTATGCGCTTGCCGATGGCGAAGTCAGCATCTTCGGGCGTCCGCTGCAGCTGCAGGCCGGCGTACGCTATGTCGCGATCGATACCGATTATGACTATTTCGATCGCGGTGCCAACTTTGCTCGGACGAGCGTGTCCACCGGTTCGGAGAAGTGGCTACCCTCGTTTACCGCGCGCTATGCGATCAGGAATAATCTGCGCGTCCGTTTCAACTATGGCGAAACGCTCCGGCGTCCCAGTTTCGGCGATCTGAACCCCAATCCAGTGCTGACAGGCGACTTGTCGCGCATCGGCTTCGGTTCGGGCACGTCGGGAACGGCAAACCTTACCCCGACGCACTCGAAGAATATCGATCTGGCGGTCGAATGGTATTTCGAACGCAACAGCGCGATCTACGTAACAGCCTTCCGTCGTGAGATCGACGGGCTGGTCGTGCCGCTCACAGTGCGTGAAGCGATCCCGAACAACTATCTACCGCGCAATGAAACCTATACCGAATTGTTTAACATCACTCGTCCGGTGAACGCCTCGGACGGCGTCCTGAAGGGCGTCGAACTGGGTCTGACCTATTTCCCGACCTATCTGCCTGGTCCGCTGAACGGGTTGGGTGTCACCGGCAGCGCTACGATCCTAGATTCCGAACAGACCATTCCGCTTACCAACGCTGTCGGCGAGATTACGGGTTCGACGAAGTCGGCCTTCTTCGGCGTATCGAAACTGTCGTACAATGCGACGCTGGCCTACGACAACGGTCCGATTGGTGCGCGTCTATCGTACGTCTGGCGCAAAGGGTTCTTGCAGAGTAACGAAGCCCGGGCGTTTGCCAACCCGATCGGCTTCTGGCGCGCGCCGGAAAAAAGCCTGGACTTCCAGCTCACCTTGAATGTGAATAACGATATTGGCTTGACCTTCGACGCTGTGAATCTAACCAAGGCAAATCAGCAGAGCTATTACAAGTTCGGCAATGTCGGTAACCCTGAGCAGTCCAACTCCAGCACGCTGCTGATCGACCGAACCTTTGCGCTTGGTGTGCGCTTTAAGTTCGACTGAGGTTAAGCAGCGGACTGGCTCCCGAGCTCTGCCGTTCATCTTCATGAATGGATGGCAGAACTTATTAAGCCCAAGCCCATGCAAAAATGACCGATTATGGGTCTTAGCGTCTTTGCGGTAGCGAGCTCGCCGCCCAACCACGTGTTCATTAAACCACCAAACAAAGGGTTCGCTTGCGAAGCGTTGCAGCAAGACCTTGGCCTTTCCCGCTCTTCCGGATACGTAGCTTCCAGAGCAGGCAAAGTCTCGCACTTCTTGATCAAGCAGCGCGCGCCCCACAGGGCGAAGAATTCGCGCCTAAACTTCGCTTGTTGCGGCCGCGCAAAGACCTCAGCCAGCTTGCGCTGGCGTTCCACCGCCTGTTCGGCTTCCGCTTCCGGGCTGCCAATCAAACGAGACTTAAGCTTGGCGAACTGATCTCTGAAGACATTACTTACTGAATTGTCTTTCATCGGATGACCGGCAAGAGCATTTGCGAAGCGATCCACCGAAACTTAGCTCCGTCATTCTATTTCCTAGGGTCAGGACCCATTGATGTGAGAGGCGCGATCTGATTCAGGTTCCGTGAGG
>NZ_JACYVG010000010.1:0-62449 GCF_014842205.1 Sphingomonas sp. CFBP 13714 | reverse complement strand
TGCCGTCGCGCTCGCGGCCACCGTCATCTTCTGGCTATGACCAATGAGTCCTGACCCTCAGCAGCGCGATCTTAAATTGCACCAGGGCGTCCTCGGGAGTGCGGCACACGAGAATGCCCAACATGCAAAGTCGGTTGCCCTCGGCCCGAACTTTAAGCAAACCACGGTGTCAAAAATGCAGATAAGCGTTTGATTTAACATAACACTTATTATCGGCCTTGCGTTTCTGTGTCTAGCCGCAGCTGGCTTGTGCTCGATCATCTGCGAGCGTTGCTGAGGCCAGCGGACGACCGAAATCCAGTCCACACGTCGCGACAGCTAATCCAGACAAATCGCCGACGGTCGCGCCGGGCAGATGCGGCAGGATGAACCCACCCCAGAACAGCAGCACGCAGGAAACGCCAGTGCTAAAACGGAACAAGGGCAATCCGCCGAGTGTCACTGCAATAAGGCTCGCCGGGCTGGCACAACCAAGCGAGCCGTCAGCTACCAATCCCCCAACACCGCGCTTTTGCTATGGCCACCGCCCCTTTGAGACATTAGAAAATATGCAAGATCAATGGGGGACTGATAATGAATTATACCTTCCGTTTCTGTTTGCTGGCGCGGTACTTGCAATGTCAGCACCTGTCGCCGCTGCGCAGGGTAATTACTCTGCTGCACTGAGGACGATCTCAACTAGAACGGCTACCGGTACCTGCCCCTCGGACATGATGCAGCCAAAACTTCTCAAGGCGTGCAAACAGCAGATATCTAAAATGGGTCCTCCGCTGACAAAAAAGGGACCGATCAAGAAACTGACTCTCCTGAAAGCGGATCTGGCGGGCGGCCGCGAGGAGACTTACGTGGTGACGTTTGAGAAAGGCACGCCGCAGACTTGGCTTATTGGTGGACTTAAGGACGGAAGGTTTTCAGGGCTTTACTCAGACGACGAATAGCGGGAACCTCGGAAATTCAGATCTACAAGAATAAGCAGAACGGCGGCTTCACGGCTAAATAGACCCACAAACAGACGCTTAGGAAGTCTTGTTCCCTCCTTGAAATCAGACGCCCGTTCAGGTTGACGCCGTGACGCTAAGCACTCGAGCAGACCGCCGCCTCGCTGTCCGCTATCGGTTCCAAGCTGTTACCATAGAAGGCCGATCTGCCTCAGGATTTGCGCGGGATCAAGAAACTGCCCGCCACCACTACCGCACCGGCAAGGATCCAGCATAGCGTTCTATATCCATGCTGGGGCACTATGGCCGTGCCAAGAGCGGCAACCGCAACCGCCGGTAACGTGTTTGCGAGATTCAGCAAACCTAGTCCTTTCCCGCTGGCCAACCCGACAGGTAGCCGGAGCATCGAATATCCCGAGTGAAGCGAGAGACTGATCGCTGCGGAGCTTGCGAACACGAGGTATCCTAATACTGCAGATACCAAGTCGCTTTGTATCGCCATGATTACCAACCCGCTCGCCATGACGGCGATCATTGCCAACAGCACCACGCGGTGGCAGCCGTACTGGTCGGACACTCGCCCCAGGAACAACGCGGCGGGCGGTGCGATGAGGGCGGCGATCAAAGTCAGTTGCGCGATCGCGGCTGGCAGGACTTGCCCAACAGTTTCAGCAAAATAATAGATGAGAAAGAAAAAGACTGCCTTGCTCGCAATTTGTAAGAGCAAGCGGACCAGCCATAACAGCATGAAACTTTGCGCTTCGGCGGGTTCCCCCACAGTCGTTGGCGATTGCTGAGGCCCCCTCTGCACCGGGTACCGTTGTTGAAGAGCGTAGGGTAAAACAAGTATCGTGATCATGGCCGCGATCCAGAGCAGTCCGCGCTCAACCGACATGCCAGGCAACGTAGTGACCACGCTGACCAGTGCACCGGCGGGCGCGCCGATGCACAGTACGCCCCCTAACAGTCCCTTGTCATGAACAGGCACCTCGTCCGCCGCGGTTGCGACCAGCGCCGACAACAAGAGGTTCAGCACGAGTTGAAAGCCGAAAAGCGCCAAGAGCAATTCCGTAGGCGTGCTGGCCAGTGCAAGCATGACATAGCTAAGTAGAACCCCAACCAGTCCCGCTAAGATCAACCATCGCCGCCCGCCGCCCCGCGCCACGACACGGTCGCCGACGAGCCCCCAACCTAAATTGGCAAACCCCGCAGTCACCCCGCCCAGAAGGACCGCCTTACTGAGCAATATCGGATCGGGATGCCCGCCGATCCCGATGATCTTGAGTGGCAGCAGGAACGAAAGAAATGGCTGATAGGCGATCGTCGCACCGGCCCATGCAAGACCGTGCCAGCCGAGATAGGCGCGACGATAGGGGCGAACGGCGTCACAGCCTTGCCATGCTTTGGTCACGGATTTGGCGCCGGACCGCTGGTCTCTCTCTCTATGATCTCATACGGGATTTGCTGGTGCAAGGGCACGTCACCGGCTCCCGCGGAGGGCCTAAGCGATCCTTCGACCAATAGCGCGATCGCGGCGCTACCCATTTCGTGAACCGGCTGGCGCACAGTGGACAAAGCCGGCCATACCGCGTTGGCGATTACATCGTCGTCGAACCCGAATACCGACAACTGGCTCGGCATTGCCAGCCCCAGCTTGTGCGCGGCCACCAGGATACCTGCCGCCATTTCGTCGTTGCTGGCAAATACGGCGGTTGGCACATCCTTGCCTGACAGCAATTCCTGCCCTGCCTCAAACCCCGAGCGAAATTTGTAATCGCCCTCGACCACCGTCGCACGTGCTTCAGGGAATTTGGCGACGGCATCTCGAAAACCGGCGAGGCGGCGGGTTGTCGTGGTGCGCCCCCCCGCGCCAGTCAGGAATGCCACGTGGCGGTGCCCCCATTTCAGCAGCCGCTCTGTGACCTCCCGTGCCGCGCTGCGATCGTCGATCGCGACCGAAGGATAGTTGGGGGAGATGTCACCCGGCGCGATGCTGCATGTCGGTAGCGCCAGTTCGGCCAGCGTCGCCAAGATAACGGGATCGTCACCCAGCGGCGGAGCCAGGATCATGGCATCAAGGTTGGACTGAATGACCAGTTGCCGTACCCATCTCGCGCGCTCGTCAGATGTTCCGACCGAGCATGCCTCAACGACAAGATGATATCCTTCCTGCCGAGCGCGTTCACTGGCACCCATGATCAGGCCGGACACGAACGTCGCAATCGGCGGAAAGTGGAGCAGGCCGATCAGGTACGAACGATCGCTGGCCGCGCTACGTGGCGCGGTGATCGGTCGGTATCCCAGTTCCGCCACCGCGCGTTCTACCCGCTCCCGGGTTGCCGCCGCCACTGGCTCGTGACGAATGACGCGCGATGCCGTCTTGATCGATACGCCCGCAGCCGCGGCAATGTCCGCAAGGGTTGACCGCTTTGGTCGACTGGACTGCGTCACGGTACCCCGCTTCCTCTACTTGCACCGACAATATTGTCGAATACGAATTGGCCTGTTAGGGATGCGGGGCAGACACGCATCGGTCAATGCTTGAGCGGGGGGACGGCGTATGAAAACCGGTACATGCACTTGGCGCACGGTGCGCAGCGCAAGTATTTTAGTGCTGGCGATGATCCACGTGCCGGCCCATGCTCGCCCATCAGGACCGGCGGTGGTACGCGCCGCGAAAGAAGCACCGGCGGCGCGCCATCCGAACATAATTTTTATCCTGACGGATGATCAGCGTTACGACGAACTCGGGTTCGTGAACCGCGAGATCCGCACCCCGGTGCTCGACCGAATGGCACGGGACGGCGTCCATCTGAAGAACGCCTTCGTCACGTCATCGCTATGTTCGCCCAGTCGGGCGACCATCCTGACCGGCGAGTACATGCACGACCACGGCATCGTCGACAACAATGCCGGCGACGAGAGCGGCCAGATCTACTTCCCGCAATATCTGCAGAAAGCGGGGTATCAAACCGCGTTCTTCGGCAAATGGCATATGGGCGCACTGAACGACGACCCGCGCCCCGGCTTCGATCGCTGGGTGAGTTTCGAAGGTCAGGGTGTCTATTGGCCAAGACTGGCTGATGGCAGCACCGCACAGTTGAACGTCGATGGGCGGCACGTACCGCAAAAGGGCTATATCACCGACGAATTGACTAATTACGCGCTCGACTGGCTTAAGCAGCGCGACGCAAAGAAACCGTTCTTCCTGTACCTTTCGCACAAGGCGCTGCATGCCGATTTCCAACCGGCGACGCGGCACAAAGAGTTGTACAGGAATACTCCGATCGCCTTGCCGGCAACGTATGACGAGACAAAGTCACCAGACAGCGACGGCAAGCCCCGTTGGGTGCATAACCAGCGCAACAGCTGGCATGGCGTCGAATTTCCCTATCATTCAACACTCGATCTCAAGGAATACAAACGCCGATATCATCAGACGCTGGCCGCTGTTGATGAATCCACCGGCCGATTGCTCGACCATCTCCGCAAGAACGGGCTGCTCGACAATACCGTCGTCATGTTCATGGGCGACAATGGGTTCATGTTCGGCGAACATGGGCTGATCGACAAGCGCAACGCGTATGAGGAATCGATGCGCGTTCCGCTGATCGCCTACGGCCCGGGTGTGATCCAGCGCGGCAAGACGGTGACGGACATGGTCGCCAATCTGGACATCGCGCCGACGATCCTCGATCTGGCCGGCGTCGCGCGCCCCGCGCAATTCTCCGGCGCGAGCTTCGTACCGCAGCTTGAAGGGCAAGCCCCTGCCCGCCCGTGGCGAAGTTCGCTGCTTTACGAATATTACTGGGAATATAACTATCCGCAGACCCCCACCACCTTCGCGCTGCGCGGGGACCGGTACAAGCTGATCCAGTATCACGGCGTCTGGGACACCGAGGAGCTTTACGACATTCAGGCCGATCCGCAGGAAACCCGGAACCTGATCGCGTCAAAGGATCTGCAGCCAGTCGTAACGGCGATGCGCCGCGACTTGTTCGGGCAACTGAATGCACGCGGCGGCGGTCATCACGTGAACTTTACCGAACGCCTTGGCGAAGGATCTACCTTCCGCCGTCGCGATGGATCCACCGCAGCCCAGTTTCCCCAGCGCTGGCTGCGCAACGGTAAAGAAGCCGATCTAACCGACGCAACCAAGACAGAAGGCGGCCGGCGAACGCAATGACAATATTGTCATAGCGGTTCGACCACGGTATGGGCCTCCCCAGCATACGGCGAACAGCCGGTGGATAAGGGGGATGTCATCATGAGTGGTTCGACACTGAAACGCCGTTTGCGGGCTGCAATGGGGACAGGCGCGGCGGTATCGGCGCTGATCGCCGGTCCGGCGTTCGCACAGGAGGCAACAGTCGCCGCGCAGCAGCAGCCGGCCGCCGAAGCCGAAATCGTCGTCACCGGTATCCGGGCCAGCCTGGCCAGCGCCATCAACGAAAAGCGCGCGTCGGACACGATCGTCGACGTCATCAATGCGCAGGACGTCGGCAAGCTTCCCGACCAGAACCTGGCCGAAGTGCTGGAGAATGTCAGCGGCGTGCAGATCGACCGTTCGCAGGGTGTCGGCAGCAACGTGTCGATCCGCGGGTCGAACCAGAACCTCGTTTTGATCAACGGGCGCGCGACAACCCCGTCGGGCGATGCGCGCGGCGGCATCAGCTTCGACGACCTGCCCGCCGAACTGATCGCCTCGGTCAGCGTGACCAAGGTCGCGACCGCCGATCAGATCGAAGGGTCGGTCGGCGGCATCGTCGACCTGCGCACCTATCGCGGGCTTGGCTTGCGCAAGCCGATCGCCTCGATCCGCGCGGACATGGAATATGCGGAGAATGCCGACGCGTTCAATCCGCGCGTGTCCGCTGTGTTTGGGCGTACGTTCGAAACCGGCATCGGTGACATCGGGGTCGTCGTCTCAGGGGCATATGGCGAACAGTCGGTTCGCGAGGATGTGCTCAACGTACGCTATGCCGCGCGCACCGGCGTCGACCTCGACGGGGATGGCACCGCCGACCCCTATCTGCGGCCCAATTATGCACAGCAATTCTTCTCGACCCGGGATCGCCGCAACGCATCGGCCAGCGGCTCAGTCGAATGGCAGGCGGCCAGCAACTTGAAGCTGTTCCTCGACGGTACCTATGTCGACCAGCGAATCGTCGGCAACGAGGCCGGCGTGTTCATCCAGCAGACCGCCGATGTCGCCGAGCTGGCATTCCCCGGCGACCGCGTGATCGAAAGCCGCGACGCGAGCGGCTTCAGCTATGACCAGCTGGTCAGCGGCAAGATCGGCGGCACCCAGTTTCGGCCACAGAACAACAGCCCGTTGCGCGACACCCGGTCCTATCTTGCCGCCGGCGGCGCCGAATGGGAATTCGGCGCCCTGACGATCAGGGCCGAGGCAAGCGGCGCCGGATCCGACACGACCGACGCCAATTTCCAGCTGGTCAGCCAGTACAACAATCCGGCGAGCGCCAATTTCGGCAACGCCAACGGCCGGATCAGCCCGCCCTTCCTGTTCGATATCACCGGCAAAGCCCTGTTCTTCGCTCCGGATACGTCGAGCCCGTTGTTCGCGAACATCGGCAACCCCGCCTATTACCAGACGTTCATCGGTCGCGACAACGCCAGCTATTTTCGCAACGTCGAGAATGCCCAGCGTCTGGACCTGGAATGGAAGGCCGATCTCGGCCCGATCCGATCGATCCAGGCCGGCGCGCGGTTCAACCAGACCGATTCCCGCCGCCGTCGCACGACCCAGGCGTCGCGCCAGTTCCCCGGCATCACCGCCGCCAGCCGGCCGGACTTGTATGCGACAGCCCCGACCGACTTCTTCGACTTTACCGGCGACCAGTATCTGGGTGGCTTCGTCGTGCCGTCGGGCCTGCTGACCCGGAACCCCGGCGACGTCCGCCAGGCGCTGGGGCTGGCGGCCGTGCCGCCCGAGGATCTGAGCGCGCGTTTCCGCGTGAAGGAAGAGAGCTACGCGGGCTATCTGCGCGTGAATCTCGACACGCAGATCGGCTCCATCGGCCTGCGCGGCAACGCCGGCGTGCGCGTCGTACGCACCAGCCAGACGGCATCGGGCGTCACGCTGGCGAACGGCGTCGCAGGCGACCTCGATGTTCGGCAGAATTATACCTACTGGCTCCCCAACGCGATCCTGACCGCCGAGCCGGTTCAGTCGGTGCTGGTGCGGGCGTCCTATGGCCGCTCGCTGCGGCGGCCGGACTTCGGCCAGTTGTCGCCGACCGTGCAGTTCCCGCTGCTCGACGTCTATGTCAGCGCCGGCAACCCCAATCTGCGACCGCAGACGGTCGATCAATATGACGCCGCGGTCGAGTGGTACTTCGATCGGAACAGCCTGTTGTCGGTCGGCGGCTTCTACAAGAAGTACCAGAACCTGGTGACGACGGTCGCGGTCGCACCCACGCTGATCAATCCGGCGCGCGGGCCGTTCGATCCGAACAACTGCGCAACGGGGATTTTCAACCCGGTGTCGATCGACCAATCCGGTGCGGTCGGCGAATGCGTCGGCATCAACCAGCCGGTAAATGCGGGCGGCGCGACGCTCAAGGGGCTGGAGGTCAATTTCCAGCACAGCTTCACCTATCTGCCCGAAGGACTCGACGGCCTGGGAATCATCGCCAACTACACCTATCAGGACGGCAAGCGCGAGACGACGTTCACCGTGCCGGGGTTCGCGACAGGCGGGGTCGCCCAGCAGTTCGAACTGCCGCTGCGCGACCTTTCGAAAAACAATTACAACCTGACGCTGTTCTACGAGAAATACGGCATCAATGCGCGCGTCCGCTACACCTTTCGCGACCCGTTCCTGCGCGTCGAGGCGGTCGATCTGACCAACAACCTGCCCCTGTACCAGGACGAACGCAGCCAGTTGAACGCAACTGTATCGGTCGACATCAACCCGCAATTCGCAATCACCTTCTCGGGCGTCAACCTCACCAATCAGCCCAATCGCGAGCGGGCGATATTCATCGATGGGCCGATCGGGCAGGAACGGATTGCCGATCGCCGCTACGCAATCGGCGTGCGTGGCAAGTTCTGACGCGCGAGCAACCTTGAAGGCGAAACGCGATGACCGACATTGCCGACCCGGATCCGATGATGACCGTGCCGTCGGGCGTGTTCTGGATGGGCGCGGAGGATCACTACCCGGAAGAAGGTCCGGTGCGCCCGGTGGAAGTCGACGCGTTCCGCATCGACCGGCATCCGGTGACCAACCGACAATTCGCGCGGTTCGTTGCCGCCACCGGCTATGTAACGGTTGCCGAGCGTCCGCTCGATCCGGCGGACTATCCCGGCGTCGGCGCAGATCGGCTCGTGCCCGGGGCGCTGGTATTCCGTGCTCCCCGCGGTGGGGCATCCGCTCGGAACGTAGGTGACTGGTGGGTCTATGTACCGGATGCACAGTGGCGCCGGCCCGAGGCAGCGACCACGGTATTTGCCGGCCGCCTTGATCATCCCGTCACCTGCGTCACCCATGAGGATGCGGCCGCGTATGCCGCCTGGGCTGGCAAACGGCTGCCGACCGAGGCGGAATGGGAATGCGCGGCACGCGGCGGTATCGAGAAAGCCACGTACGCCTGGGGCAATGAGATGATGCCAGGCGGCAAGCGCATGGCCAATATCTGGATGGGCGAGTTCCCGCACGGCGATCGCCGTCCCAAGGGACATCGCACCACCCGCGTCGGCAGCTTCCCGTGCAACGGCTATGGTCTGGTCGACATGATCGGCAACGTCTGGGAATGGACCAGCGACTGGTATCGAACGGATTGCCACACGCGTCCCGCCTCCTCGTGCTGCCTGGCGCCGGACGATAGCTACGACCCCGAACAGCCGCACATCCGTATTCCAAGACGCGTTCTGAAAGGCGGCTCGTTCCTGTGCGCGCCGAATTACTGTGCGCGATATCGGCCGGCAGCGCGGCAGGCGCAAATGGTCGACACCGCATCGGTCCATATCGGGTTCAGGTGCGCGGTCGATGCTGACTCCTAGGAACGCATGACGCACGTCTGTTGAAAAACTTCATCTTCCGAAAGGACCCAAAAGACGACACTCAAGCCGCATTCTTCGTCTCCCAGCTACTGCCGTTCGTTCATCGGCTGAAGCAGGACCCACGTTGCTTCACAGCTGGTTTGTGAAGGACCGCCGTTGAGGTGTTCAAGCATGGTGCTGGTGTGATCGGTCGTCCTTCGCCGCGCCCATCGGCCGGCTACCTCATTGAAACCGCGCGGCGCGTGCGCCGGCAACGTCGATGCTGGCCTCATAGCCGTGCTTCTCAAGCAGGTGCAGCAGGTTAGCGCCGTTAAGCAGTGCCAGCGGCTTGTCGCTGGCAAAGCGGTAGGCGTCGGGGCCATAATCGGAGGTGGTGACCAAGATGCCGCGCGACGCGCCCTCGTTCATCACCGTGCCGTAGAGGTCGCGGACCGCGGCGACGCCAACCGTGCGGGTGTAGCGCTTGGCCTGGATGACGATCTTGCCGCCGCTGATCGGGTCGGGGTCGAAGGCGATGGCGTCGACGCCGCCGTCGCTGGAGGACTGGGTGACCTTCACCTCGCCGCCGCGGCTCAGAAACTCCTTCTCGAACAGCTCGCGGACGAGGTGCTCGAAGTCATCCCACGATATGGAGGCGAGATTGGTCCCCTGGTTGAGGGTGGAGCCGACCTCGCGGGCTTCGATGAACCGGCGGTCCTCGCGGTCCATCTCAATGACAGGTGGGACGGGCGCGAGCGCGGAGAGGCTGGCGGCAGAGACCCCCTTGAGCGCCTTGAAGCACGCCTTGGGATCGACGCGAGCGAGGTCGATGCGGCAGAAGTCGTCGCGCTTGGCGAGGACCGACAGGATGCATGATCGCCGCTGGAGCCCGGTGGCCGGATCCGCAAACTCGACCATGCCGTTGAAAAGAACCGCATCGACATTGCCGTCGACGTCGGCCTCGAACAGCTCGTGGATGGTTCTGAGGCATATCTGGTGACAGGCGCTGTCGAAGTTGGCCTTGCGGTCGCGCTCGGCGATCTTCGTCTCGACCAGCTCGCCGGTGGCCTTTACGAATTTAACCGACTTCGTCTGCGGCAGCCGGTCTGGGGCGGGAAGGTTGTAGGCCAGCAGCAGCAGGCGGTCGTCCGGCCGATATTGAACCTCGTAGGACTTCTCGAATAGGATACCGTAGTCCGAGTTCTCCAACACCAGCGATGCGTGTTCGATGACAGCATCGGGATCGCGGTCGGCGACCGCATCGCGCAGCGCGTCGACCTTGGAGTGGCAAGCGGCCTGCGCGGACAGGTGCTCGGCCTTGGCGCCGTGGTGCTCGGCCCAGAAAGCGGCCTCCCGCGCTTCCCAGTTCGTCATCGCGACCGCGTGCAGCGCCTCGCGCTCCGTTTCCGACCGCCGCCACTCCTCGCCGGCGCGGGCGTTGCGCGCCTTGGCCTGCTCCTCGAGATGGCGGCGCTTGCCGAGCAACCGATCAAGCAGGCCGATGTGCAACGCCTCGTAGGCGGGTTCCGGGCGGGGTACTGTGGTAGGCTGCGGTTCCGGGAAGCGGGACGGCATCGGGTATTCGCTGCGGTCCTTCAGCGTCTCCCAGTCAATGGCGTCATCGATGGTCAGCGTGTGAGCGAGGATGCGGCTTATGCGTTCCTGGTCGCGGATGGCATCGGCGGTCATGTCGTCGGCCGCGCCCTTGCTGGTCTGGAAAAGCCTTTTCGTCTCGAACGCGACCAGCTTTTCATCCCAGTCGGCTAACAGGGCGTCAACTTTGCTCTGAAGAATGAACAGCTCCGGCGCACCAAGCTCGCGGTGCAGGTTCATCGTCTTGTGCCGAATGTCGATATAGTAGCGCAGGATCCGGTCGCCGCGCGCGCTAAACTTGGCGCTGAGATTGCCGATTTCGAGCTTATCTAGGTTCGGCGAATGCAATGTGATGTCGGTCATTTCGGCAGTTCCCCTCGGCGTCTCCGCGCTGTCCTTGAGAGTCGAGCACGACGCGCGGTCGGCGGCAAGTCGGCTCGCAATTAATGAGCGGAAAGGCCGTTCATTTCGGTCGGCCCCGACGCTACGCTGCCCCTAAGCTACCTCGGTGCTTGCCGTGCTGCTTACCGTGAGTCAGCCTCACAGCAGACTGACGATGTGTTGCCTGATGATCGATCGGCCAGCCGTATCTGCAGTTGGTCGAGCAGGTGGTGGTCGGCAGCACGCCACCGGCCCATCACCTTTCCCGAGAGCATCGACGAGGCGGTCTGGCCTTTTGGCAGCTACTCACCTAGCCCCCTCCCGCAGTGAGACCCAGAACCGGACGTTCGCGCCCCTTCCCTCGCTTCCTAACTTCGGACGCTGGTTCATCTTTGCGAATGACCAATTTTTGAAGCCCGGCTATCGGCTCGCGAATGTCGTGATGAAGAAGAAAGCCGTCATTCCACTCCCTTGGTGATACTGGCGGTAAGCGAGCGTTTATTCAGCACTCTTTGCGGGGTACCAACTCATTCGAAACGGTTCTTTAATCGTTCGACGGTGATGGTGATCGCCGCCGCGCGCGATGAAGAGAGACGAATGCTGAAGAGCCTATTTAGAGAGCGAATGCGCTCTCACGCCGTTCGCGGCTTAAGCATTCTGGGTTCCGCTCCCGAACCCATATTTGATCGTTTCGTCGCTGCTGCAGCCAACGCATTCGATGCGCCGATCGCGCTCCTGTCCCTGATCCATGACGATCAACAGTGGTTTAAGGCAGGGCACGGCCTCGTCATTGATTGCATTCCGCGCGACAGTGGGTTTTGCAGCTTTGCGCTCGATCGGCCCGAAATACTTGAGACCGCCGACCCTCAAGCCGACCCGCGGTTCGCTAACCTGCCAGTTGTCGCCGGTGAACCTTACATCCGCTACTATATCGGAGCGCCTCTTCGCCGAGTAAGCGGAATTGATGTAGGGGCGTTATGTATCCTCGACACCAAGCGTCGATCGCCCGCATCGGCAGACCAGAAAGCCTATCTGATCGGACTGGCCCGGCAGGCGTCGACGGCGCTTGAGGCGCGATTGGACTTGCTCACGCGGGGTGCTGCAGCATGATGCGGGTAGCGCTCTGCATAACGCAGGAGCATGATCTGCGCCTGGTCGGACTGGCCTTGCTGATCTGCCTGATCGGCTCCGCCGCTACCGTTCAGCTCTTCCATCGCGTGAGGGCGGCCGCGGGCTACAGCCGCTTCGGGTGGGTCGTGCTCACTGCGGTCAGCGCAGGGACCATGGTATGGGCAACGCATTTCGTCGCTATGATGGCCTTTCGAGCGACTGCGCCAGTGGTTCTGGATCCCATCCTCACCCTGTTTTCGCTTCTCGCAGTGACCTTCCTCGCGGTGCCCGGCTTGGCTCTCGCTGTGCAACGTCGTTCCTGGAGCGGCGCGGCTGGTGGAGGCATCATCGGTACTGGCATCGCCGTGATGCACTATGTCGGCATGGCGGCGTACCGTGTGGACGGTATCGTTACATGGGACTGGCGCTATGTCCTTGCGTCAGTCGTGCTCTCGTGTGGACTAAGCGCTAGCGCATTTCATACTCTAAAGGGTCACAGCCGACTGCGTAACTCCAAGGCGATAGGGCTGCTCGCGCTCGCGGTTGCAGCTCTGCATTTTACTGGCATGGCCGCCATGCAGGTCACCGTGTTGCAATTTGGTGAAGGACTGTCGGATCTGACGATGGTCGCGCTCGCCATTACCACAGCGGTAGCGACTTGTATAATCGTCGGCTGCGCAGCGATCAGCGCCCTGATCGACGGTCACACCCAGACCGAATCCTATACCCGGCTGCGCCGGATGGCGATGCACGATGGTCTGACCGATCTGCCGAACCGCATCAGTTTTATCGAGGAGCTTGAGCAGCGTTTTCTGATCAAGGGCGGTTATTCCTGCATGGCCGTGGTCATGATGGACCTATCGCGCTTCAAGGTCGTGAATGATACCTACGGCCATCAGGCGGGCGACCAGTTGCTTGTTGCGCTTGCCGCGCGCCTCACCGCGTTCCTGCAGCCGGGCGAATGTGTCGCACGCCTTGGCGGCGATGAGTTTGCGGCGGTCATTTCATACCAAGGTGCAGGCGACCTGCATGACTTTCTGGGTCGGTTACGCGCTGCATGCGACGCACCCTTCGTTTTCGACCGGTTTACTGCAGCGATTTTAGCCAACATCGGCGTCGCGCTCGCCGCGCATGACGGGTTCGACGCCGACGTGCTTCTCGCCAAGGCGGACCTTGCCATGTACCGCGCCAAATCCGCGCATTCCGGCGAACCCTGCTTCTACGATAGTCAGATGGATGACGCGATCCGAGAGCGTCGCGAATTGATCGCTGACCTCAGGATTGCGCTCGATACAGAGGCATTCGAGCTTCACTATCAGGTCCAGGCGGCGCTCCCTTCGGGGGAAATCTCGGGTTACGAGGCATTGGTCCGGTGGAGGCACCCGACCAGGGGGATGGTTCCGCCATCAGAGTTTATCCCGCTGGCGGAAAAGAGTGGGGACATCGTCCCGCTCAGCATCTGGATTTTACGCCAGGCATGCTTTGAGGCCGCCCTGTGGCCCAACAGGCATCCCGTCGCCGTCAATCTTTCGCCGATACACCTTGCCGATCCGCGACTTGTGGACACGGTCCGGTCGGCACTGGAGGACAGCGGCCTGCCGCCCGAGCGGCTGTCGCTTGAGCTGACCGAAAGCGCCATCATCCACGACCGCCGGTTCGCGCTGAGCCAACTCAACGCTCTCAAGGCCATGGGCATCGCCATTGCCCTAGACGACTTTGGCGTAGGGTATTCATCCCTTGACGTTCTTCGGTCTTTCCCCTTCGACCGCATCAAGCTGGACGCGTCTTTCGTGGCTGAGATCGAACGTGACGATCAAGCAGTAGCAATCCTACGCTCGGTTGCGGGGCTAGGCCTGACGTTGAACATCCCGGTACTGGCCGAGGGTGTCGAACAGCTCGCACAGCTGTCGATTGTCGCAAGGGAAGGATGCTCGGCAATCCAGGGCTACCTAATAGGTAAACCCTCGCGTACTTTAGCCGAGCCTGATCGCGTCCGTCGTACGATGTTGCTGAAGCCCTGTGTCGTCGACGACGGAGCTGCATTCGCGTGAGTTTGGCCTTGCGGTCGGCAATGGCTGAGCGTGGAAGATCAGCCCGAATGTGAGACCATTTCTGCGACGCCCCAGTTTGTAACTCCAGCGTCTATGATTGAGTAGCCCTGCCCCACAGCAGGAGGCCGTAAGACCCAGATCCGGACATTCGCGCACCCTTTCCCGCTTCCTAACTTCAGACATTCGTTCACCCCCGCGCTGACTGCGCTTGCCCAGAATAGTCCGTTGTGGATGTTGTGAAGGGGAAGGAAAGCGGACCTTCCGCTTTGGGGCGCCACACCGCAGGAAACCGCCTACTGAACGGGTATCTTAGATGCATTAGTCTTTTGCATCGCCGCAGCCCCCGGTTTCCTGCCGTGCTTAGGCTGAAGCGAAATCCGTGAATTTTGCATCACAAACACAAACTCGGCCGCTTCTCGAAGCGATCATCGGAGAAGCGGCCTATCGAGATCACTCAGCGGGTACTGATCGCTTGAAGTAGTGAAATGGCACCCAGCTAGACACGTATATCCATCCTGCCTTTTTCATCTCCGCCGTTATCGACGCTGTGCCAATTTTACGTCGATATTCCCACAGGTGGGTAGTTGGCCGAAATACCAGTGTGAGAGCGCCAGTACGGACCAGTTCATTCCCCTTCCCGCCTTCCTCGCGCAGGATGCTCATCTCGTTGAACGCGGTAGCCCCAAGACGGACAATTTCCTCACCTTCTCCGCTCGCCAGTTCGTCCCCCATTTCGGCAGACTTGAACCGCTGCTGTGCCGCCTGTTTGGAGATGCCAAGGGCGTTTCCGATATCTGTCCAGCTCAACCCGGTTCGCCGTGCTGCGTCGATCCAGCGATGAAGGCTGATCCTTCCCTCATCTGCAACCAGGTGCGCTACCGTAATAGCTTCCGCAAACCCCTCTGCGGTTTCACCGGTAAAAGGAGGCTGACGGCCCGCTGCCCAGTCCAATACGATAGCGGCGGTTTGCTCCCTAACGGCCTGCTGCTCACTGATTTGCACGATCTTCTCCGACAATTATTTGTTGACGATGGGTCAATCGTTCATTGACCAACTGGAGTCAACATATCGTTGACGATCATATCAGAGGGACGATGCACAACTTTTGATTTTTCCATCAAGAATGACCGGGATGGAAAAGATCACCCTGAACGAATGGCTGCTTTCGGGCTGGCGAGCCGACGAGCTAAACGGCCGAGAATGGGCGACGGCACCCTGCCCTACAGCTTCCGGCCAGACCCATAGTCGGACGCTGAGAGGCTCCTCTCTGCTCCCCAACTCCGGTCACTCGTTCATTCTCAAACCCGGAGTGATTGTGTCGAGCCCCCGTACCCAGTTACAGCAACGCCGTTATCTGCTACCCGCGGATCGATGCGTAGGCTCTTGCCCCTCCTTGCCTGTCTAATGCTTGTCCTGACCGCATGGATCGGGGTGGCGCATGCGGCTGAGGTTGGCGGCTGCATCGAGACGAGCCAGTATGAAGCCGCGTCGCACGTCTATGGCGACGGCGATCAGGTCGCTGGCGACGCCGACAAAGGGTATCCGCATCATCATGGCAGCTGCCACGCGCATCACATGAGCGCGCCGGATGCCGACACGCTGGCCGGCATGGCTGGCCCGGCCGGTTCCACGCTGGCGTCCGTTTCCGACGCCGCACTCGTCGGCCGCGATGCCGACGCCGCCTTGAGACCACCCCAGGCCTGACGCGTCGATCGGGTGCGCCGTGCGCGCCCGCGTCCCCGTCGTCAGGAGCATCCAAATGCATCGCATCATCGCGGCCGTCATGGCCGCAGGGGCCTGCGCATCGTCGCTGCAGGCCCAGACCAGTCCGCCCGCCTCCGCGGAACGGGTCCTCACGCTCGCGGCGGCGCTCGCCCGCGCAGGCGCCTCCTCGCCTTTCGAGGATGCAGCGTCCGCCGGCGTCCGCGCCGCCGAGGCACAGCGTCGCGTCGCCGCGCTCCGTCCGAACCCGTCGGTCATCGCCGAGACCGAGAACGTCGCCGGAACCGGCATCTATCAGGGGTTGCGCTCGTCCGAGACGACCGTCGGCCTCGCGCTGCCGCTCGAACGCGGGGGCAAGCGCAGCGCCAGGATCGGGGTCGCCGATGCGCTGATCGGCCGCGCCGGTCTACAGGCCGATATCGCGCGCGCCGACCTGAGGCTGCGCGTCACGCAGGCATATGTCGTCGCCATCGCCACGCAGCGCCGCCTCGGAATCGCCCGCGATCAGCGCGGCATCGCCGCAGAGGTCCTGCGCGTCGCCAGCGTGCGGGTGCAGGCCGGTCGGGCGTCGCCGCTCGAGGAACAGCGCGCCGAGGTCGCGCGCGTCGCCGCCGATGGCGCGGTCGAGCGCGCGGAGCGTTCCGCCGCAATTGCCGTGGCGAACCTCGCCCGGCTTCTTCGCATGGGTGTCGGACCGCTCGACGAGGCCTGGTTCCAGCGCGTCGATCCGATCCGCCCGTCGCCTGCTCCCGACGCCGCGCGCACGCTGACCGCCGCCGCGGCGCGCGCCGATCTGGATGCCGCGACGGCCCAGGTCCGCCTCGCACGGAGCCAGCGCGTGCCGGACCTCACGTTTAGCGCCAGCGCACGCAGGCTCGAGCAGACCAACGACGTCGCGGCGGTCTTCGGCGTCTCGATCCCGCTCACCCTCTTCAACCGCGGCCGTGCCGCCGTCGCCGTGGCGG
This sequence comes from Sphingomonas sp. CFBP 13714, assembly GCF_014842205.1. Lineage (NCBI taxonomy): Bacteria > Pseudomonadati > Pseudomonadota > Alphaproteobacteria > Sphingomonadales > Sphingomonadaceae > Sphingomonas > Sphingomonas sp. CFBP 13714. Next base: position 45,682 of record NZ_JACYVG010000010.1, on the reverse strand, counting down.
ATGCCCAGCGCGACCAGTCGGCGGCGCTGCGCCGCATAGCCCTGCTCGACACCGAACAGGGCATCGCCGAAGCGCAGGTCGATGCAGCGAACGCCGCCACGACCGCGCGCAACGCGGCCGGCCCTGCCCTCGCCGCTGCGCAGGAGGCCGCGCGGATCGCGCGCATCGGCTACCGCGAAGGCAAGTTCGGCCAGCTCGATCTGCTCGACGCCGAACGAACGCTTGTCGAAACCCGAACCGCAGCGATCGATGCGCTGGCCGCCTATCACGACGCTCAGGCCCGTCTCGAGCGGCTCACTGCCGCCGCGCCCCTGCCCAAGGACACCGACCGATGACCATCGCCATCATGCGGGCGATCGCGCCCTTCGCCATCGCTCTGGCCGTCGCCGGCTGCGAACGCTCGCCCGAGCAGGACAGCAATGCCAGCGCCGGAGCGGGTGCCGAAAACGACAGGCGCACGGGCGATCCCGCGGTCGCCACTCTGTCGGTTCAGCAGATCGCCGATGCCGGCATCGAGGTGACCAGCCCGACGGTGGGTGGCGTGGCCGGCGCCATCGAACTTCCAGCGACGATCGAGGGCGATCCGCAGGGTGTGCAGGTCGTCGCCGCGACGATCGGCGGCAGGCTGGTCTCGCTCACGCGCAATCTCGGCCAGTCGATCGGGCGCGGCCAGACGCTGGCGATCATCGAGAGCCGCGAGGCGGCATCGCTCAACGCCGAGGTCGAGGCCGCGGTGGCGCGGTCGGCGCTCGCCCGGTCGAACCTGCGGCGCGAACAGCGCCTGTTCGCCGAGCGCGTATCGCCCGAACAGGATCTCGTCGCGGCCCGCACCGCCGCGACGGAGGCCGGTATCGCGCTGCGTCTCGCGCGGCAGCAGCTGTCCGCCACCGGCGGCGGCGGCGGTGCGCTCAACCGCATCGCGGTACGCTCGCCCATCGCCGGTCAGGTGATTGCCCGGTCCGCCACGCTCGGCCAGCAGATCGCGGCCGATTCCGAGCTGTTCCGCGTCGCCAACCTCGCCAAGGTATCGGTGACGATGTCGCTCGTCCCCGCCGATGCCGGACGCGTGAAGCCTGGCGCGCGCGTCGAGGTGACATCCGCCGGCCGTCGTCAGGACGGACGCGTCACCCTCGTCTCGCCGATCCTCGACGAGACCACACGGCTGGTCCCCGTGATCGCGACGATCGACAATGCCGCCGGGACGTGGCGCGTCGGCGAGAATGTCGGCGTCTCGGTCCTGCTTCCGGCCAGCGGCGACCGCAGCGTCGCGGTGCCCTCCGCCGCGGTGCAGATGATCGGCGACAAGCCGCACATCTTCGTCCGCACCGCCTCGGGGTTCAAGGCGACGCCGGTGACGCTCGGCCGCACCAATGGCGGCGCCGTCACCGTGACTGCGGGCCTGACGGGCGAGGAACGCATCGCCTCCACCAATGCGTTCACGCTTAAGGCCGAACTCGGCAAAAGCGCCGCGAAGGACGAGGACTAGGCCATGCCCACCTCGTCATTGCTCGCCCGCATCGTGACCTTCGCCGTCGAGAAGCGCTGGCTCGTCCTCCTCCTGACGCTCGCCGCGGCGCTTGCCGGGGTCTTCGCGATCCAGCGGCTGCCGATCGACGCCGTCCCCGACATCACCAACAACCAGGTGCAGATCAACGTGCGTGCCCCTGCACTCTCGCCCGACCAGATCGAGAAGCAGGTCGCCTTCACGGTCGAGACCGCGCTCGCGGGCATCCCCGGGCTCGAATACAGCCGCTCGCTCAGCCGCAACGGGTTTGCGCAGGTGACCGCCGTCTTCGACGAGAAGACCGACATCTATTTCGCACGGTCGCAGGTGGCGGAACGGCTGCGGACCGCCAAGGCCGACCTGCCCGACGGCGTGACACCCGAGATGGGGCCGATCGCCACCGGGCTCGGCGACATCTTCATGTGGACCGTCGAGTACCGCGAACTCGACCAGGTCAATCACCGCAACGGCGAGCCCGGCCTGCAGAAGGACGGCAGCTACATCACGCCCGAGGGCGACCATCTCGTCAGCGAACCCGACAAGGCGACCTATCTGCGCACCGTGCAGGACTGGATCGTCACGCCGCAGCTGAAGAGCAGCGCGGGTCTCGCCGGCGTCGACAGCCTCGGCGGCTATACCAAACAGTATCTCGTCGTCCCGGACATGCAGCGGATGGCAGCGATGAAGATCACGCTGCAGGACCTTGCCACCGCGCTCGAGCGCAACAACACGAGCGCCGGGGCCGGCATCGTCGACCGCAACGGCGAAGGCCTCGCCGTCCGCGCCGACGGTCGCGTCCGCAACGCCGATGAACTCGCCCGCACCGTCGTCGCGACGCGCGAAAGCGTGCCGATTCTTCTCAGCCAGATCGCCACCGTCCGTACCGGCCAGGCACTGCGCATGGGATCGGCATCCGAAAACGGCCACGAGGTCGTCGTCGGCACCGCGGTCATGCGGATCGGCGAGAACAGCCGCACCGTCTCGACCGGCGTCAGCAAGCGGCTGGACGAGATCGGCCGCGTGCTGCCCGTCGATGTCGTGGTGAAGCCGGTGCTCGACCGCACCGAGCTGGTCAATTCGACGATCGCGACCGTCGGGCGCAACCTCGCCGAAGGAGCCGTGCTGGTCATCATCGTGCTCTTCGTGCTGCTCGGCAATTTCCGCGCCGCGCTGATCGCCGCGCTGGTGATCCCGGTCACGATGCTGCTCACCAGCATCGGCATGCTGCAGGCCGGGGTGTCGGCGAACCTGATGAGTCTGGGCGCGCTCGACTTCGGGCTGATCGTCGACGGCGCCGTCATCATCGTCGAGAACGCGCTTCGTCGCCTTGGCGAGGCGCAGCACGGCCGGGATGAACCGCTGTCGCTGCGCAACCGCCTGGATCTGATCGCAGCATCAGCGCGCGAGATGATCCGACCGTCGGTCTATGGCCAAGCCATTATCATCCTCGTCTACGCCCCTCTGCTGACCTTCACCGGCGTTGAGGGCAAGATGTTCGAACCGATGGCGCTGACCGTCATTATTGCGCTCGTCTTCGCCTTCATCCTGTCGATGACGTTCGTCCCCGCGGCGATCGCGATAGGACTGAGCAGGCCGGTCGACGAGCAGGAGAGCCGCATTATCGGCTGGCTGCGTCGCCGCTACGAACCCGGGCTGGGCAAGGCGATGCGCCGCCCAAGCTTGACGCTCGGGATCGCGGTCGGCGCGCTCGCGATTGCCGGGGTCGCCTTCACCACGCTCGGCTAGGAGTTCCTGCCGCAACTCGACGAGGGCAACATCCTCGTCCAGGCGGTCCGCATTCCCGGCACCTCGGTCGACCAGAGCCAGGCGATGCAGTTCCAGGTCGAGAAGATGCTCGCGCGCCAGCCCGAAGTCCGTTTCGCCTTTTCGCGCACCGGCACGTCCGAGATCGCAAGCGATCCGATGCCGCCCAACGCCACCGACACGTTCGTCATCCTCAAGCCGAGGGCGCGGTGGCCCGACCCTGCCCTCGCCAAGGCAGAGCTGGTCGAACGGATCGAAAAGCGTCTCTCGACGCTGCCCGGGAATGCGTACGAGATCACGCAACCGATCCAGATGCGCTTCAACGAACTGATCGCCGGCGTGCGCGGCGACATCGCGGTCAAGGTGTTCGGCGACGACTTTGGTGGCATGAATGCCGCGGCTGAGCGCATCGCCGGGATCCTGCGCGTGACGCGTGGCGCAGTCGACGTTCGCGTCGAGCAGACGAAGGGCTTGCCGATGCTCGACATCCGGCCGAACCGCATGGCGATGTCGCGGATCGGCGTCACCGCCGGGGACGTGCAGGATACGGTGGCGGCGGCGATCGGCGGGCGTGAGGCTGGCCTGATCTTCGAGGGCGACCGTCGCTTCTCCGTTGTGATCCGCCTGTCCGAAGCGTCGCGCTCCGACCTGACGCAAGTCGCGCAGGTGCCGGTGCCGACGTCGGGCGGCGGGTTCGTCCCGCTGTCGACGGTTGCCGACATCGCGGTCGTCGATGGGCCCAACCAGATCAGCCGCGAGAACGGCAAGCGACGCGTGGTCGTCCAGGCGAACGTCCGCGACCGCGACGTCGCCAGCGTCGTAGCCGACGCCCGTGCGGCCATCGACGCTGAGGTCAGGATGCCGCCCGGTATCTATGTCGAATGGGGCGGGCAGTTCGAGAACCTCGCCTCCGCACGCGATCGGCTGCTCCTTGTCGTGCCCGTCTGCTTCGCGGTCATCATGCTGCTGCTGTACGGCGCGCTCGGGTCGGTGCGCGACGCGGTGATCGTCTTCACCGGCGTACCGCTCGCGCTGATTGGCGGGGTGCTCGCGCTCGTGGTGCGCGGCATGCCGTTCTCGGTCTCGGCCGCGGTCGGCTTGATCGCGCTGTCGGGGATCGCCGTGCTCAACGGTCTGGTCATGGTGTCGTCGATCCACGACCTGATGGCGCGCGGCATCGACAGGGTCCGCGCCGCGCACGACGGCGCGCTCGCCCGCCTCCGCCCTGTCGCCATGACGGCGCTCGTCGCCAGCCTCGGCTTCGTGCCGATGGCGCTCGGCCACGGGGCCGGGGCTGAAGTGCAGAAGCCGCTCGCGACCGTCGTCATCGGCGGGCTTATCTCGGCGACGCTGCTGACGCTCTTCGTCCTACCAACGCTCTACGCACGGTTCGGCGAATGGCGGGAGTTGGCGGATATGACATCCAGGGACGAACTTGATCGGGGGAATGCTTGATGAGCAAAAATCGCGACGACCCATTTCCGGACTTTCAGAGCCCCCCGGTTCGTTCCCAACTCCGGCCATTCATTCAGGTGGGATACCATGGATATCCGCATCAGGTCATTCGCCGGAACCGCTCTGGCCAACGATGACATGTCAGTAGCGGCCCCTTTGCTCGACCCGTCGCCGCTGCAAGGCCAGACGAAGCGGCAGGTCCCACCAGCGGTAAGCGGCAAAGGCGAAGGCTATCGTGAAACCATAGAGGGCCGCCGCAACCGCCACCGTGGCCCATGTCGTCGTGCCACCGGCAGCGATCCAATTCATGTACAGGTACACAAAGGGATAATGCGTGATGTACAGCGGGTAGGATAGCTGCCCTGCCGCACGGCATAGGCGGCTCACCATCCGACCGCCGCCCGAATGCCGCCCCAACACGATGATCGCTGGAAACAACAGAAGGACGCAGAATGCCTGATACAGGCCGTTCAACTTGAGGCCACCGTAGCTGGGCAGCACGGGGGCGGCGAAGACGACGCAGAGGATCAGGCTGAGCGGCACGAAGCCGATGCGCCATCGCGGCAGCCGGTCATGCAGGCGGAAGATCAGCAGACCGGTGATGAACGGATAGGCAAGCCGCACAGGCGCGCCCCAGAAATTGGCAAGCCCCCAACCGGTGTCGTAAGACCCCAGCGACAGCGCCATCGCCGCGGACACCAGTCCAGCGATAAGCGCTGTTATCGCCAGCGCTTGCGTTCCGAGCCGCCGGAGCACCAGCGCATAGGCCAGATTGCCGATATATTCCTGTAACAGCGTCCAGGCGGGGGCATTCAGCGGATGGCTGTCCCCCAAGCGGTTGGCCAGCGGCGCGGATGGCAAAGCGAACAACGCCATGACGAACGCGAACACGATGAGTATTCCCGGCGCATTCTGCCGATTGCCCGCGAACGGGTCCGCCACATAGCTGAGCAGCCCCAGCACCGCGCCCAGCACGACGAGGGGGTGCAGCCGGATCAGCCGGCGGATTAGGAACTGGCGTTTCGACATCGTTCCCCAACGATCGTCATAGGCATAGCCGACGACGAAGCCCGACAGCGCGAAGAAGAAATCGACAGCCAGATACGCATGCGGCAGTAGCAGTTGTGGCGCGTTGAATAGCACCGTTATGCCCTGGATATGGAACGCCACCACCAGCAGCGCTGCGGTGCCGCGCAGCCCGTCGAGAACCTCGAAATGAGCCTTGCCGTCCCGGATCGGCACCACGGCATCCAGTGGACCCTGCGCAATCATCGTCGTGCCGCTCGTGCGGGGTTACCCACCACCGTCTCTCCGACTGCGACATCACGGGTGACCACGCTGCCGGCGCCGACAATCGCATCGTCACCAATCGTCACGCCGGGCAAGATCAATGCGCCACCGCCGATCCAAACGTTCGCGCCGATCCAGATTCGCCGTCCGAACTCCAGCAGCCGCGCTCGCAGAGCGGGGTCGCGGGGATGGTCGGCGGTCAGGATCTGCACGCCCGGCCCGATCTGCGTACCGGCACCGATATCGACGCGCACGACGTCGAGCACGACGCAGCCGAAGTTGAGGAACGCTCCTGCGCCGAGATGGATGTTATAACCGTAGTCGCAGTAAAATGGCGCTCGGACGGTTACCCTTTCTCCGACGTCCCCCATTGCCTCGCGTAGCAACCGATCGCGAGCGGCCGCTGAGGCGTCAGCCATGCCGTTGTACCGAGCCATCCACGCCGCAGTGCGCGCCGCGTCGGCGGCCAGTTCGGGATCGTCGGCGGTGTAAAGCTCGCCCGCCAGCATCCTAGTCTTCTCGCTCATCACATTCAGCTCAGATCATGCAGGTCTTTGGCGAGCGGCGGGGTAATCCGCAGATCGGAAAACCGTACGCCCAGCCCCTCGCGCTCGGGCGTGCAGGCCATGGGGCCGACGCGATATGAAGACATCACGGGAAACGGTGCCAATCGAACAAGAGGCCACGTTATGCCATCCGCCGACACCTGCAACCGCAACACACCGTTGGCGACCGTGGCACGCATCCAGAAATCGCGTGGATCGTGTGCGTAAGGGCTGGTCGCCCAGTCCGAGCGATCATCGGTCAGGACGCTGCTCAACATCGCGCGGCCATCGGACAGTTCGATTCCGGCCTTGATCCAGCGACGCTCGTCGACCCGGATCATGATACCTGCCTGATCATAAAGCTGTCGATACTCCCCCCGAATGCGCAGCTGCGCCGTGAACGCGGCAGGAGTGGCGAAACCAAGGAAATGACCGGAATCCAGTGTGAAGCCATAATGCGTCTCGCGCCAGAAATCGGTGGCCCGATCGGTGACCAGTGTCACTTCTCCCCTCGCATCCACGTTCCAGCGACGGGGCGCATTCAACCAGACACCATCGCTTCGCCCCAACACGGTATGTGCCACGGTCCCGCTGCCGCGTGCGATCGACGGCACCGCGAGCGCCGTTGCACCACCAATGATCGTGCGCCGCGATACTATTGCTTCCTGCATGCCCCCCGTCCTCCCTATATGCTACGACAGCGGAGCGACGCCCGCTGACGAACAATTTGTACAAATGTACATGCGCTTTGCAAAGGGGGTGCCGTGAGCGGCGGGACGAAGCGGAAAGATCCTGAACGCCGACAGCGGATCGTCGAAGCGACGCTGGATGTCGTCGCCGAATACGGCGTGACCGGCACCACGCATCGCCGCATCGCGGCGGCTGCAGCCGTGCCGCTCGGGTCCGTCACCTATTATTTCGCGACACTGGACGACCTTATCGCAGCGGCATTTCTGCAACTGGCCGAGCAATCGTCGGAGGAATTTGCGAAGCGGATGGCAATGGCAGGCGATCGGGACAGCGCCAAGGCGGCCATCGTCGCCATCATCGCGGGATCGATATGGGCGACACCGCGCACCTTGCTGCTCAGCTACGAACTCTATGCCTTTGCCGCACGCCATCCGCCCGTCGCCGCGGTGATGCAGCGATGGATGAGCAATAGTCGCGTGGCGCTCGAGCGCTTCTTTGATCCGTTGACGGCAAGGGCGCTGGACGCGCTGGTCGAGGGCATCGGCATCCACAATTCAATCGACACCGAGCCGCTTGAGGAAGATGCCATTCGGACGATTGTGGATCGCATTACCGGCATAAATAACAACTTTAGACAAAACTGACGGTTTGGACAAAGCGACCCACAAGCGGACACTCATGAGCCGTTTTCGCTTTCCCTACTTCTGCCATTCGTTCAGCTTCCAGCCTGCAAGACGGGGCGCCGATTCTCGATCTCAAGAGGCTTTGTACGCGCAAGCCATGCCGCCCAATAGCCATGCCTTAGTGAGACGAACTCGATCTCTCAGCGGAACGGAAGCCGATCAAAACGATTTAGTCCCGGCACGGAGTTCGGCTGGTCGGCACGCTCCACGGAGGCGTGATGAAGCAGCGGGACGATTGGCATCTGACGGAAGCGCTCGATTACGAGCACGGGCGAGCGGACCCTTTTGCCGCGGCTGTTCGGGCTACCCGAATGCCTATGGTCATCACGGACCCCGCGCAGACCGATAACCCGATCGTCTTCTGCAACGAAGCCTTTCAAACGCTGTCGGGCTATGATCGAAGTGAAATCATCGGCCGTAACTGCCGCTTCCTGCAAGGTCCCGACACCGACCGGGAGCAGGTGGCTAAAGTGCGTCGGGCAATCGACGCCCAGACCGACATTGCCGTGGACCTCCTAAACTATCGAAAAGATGGATCTGCGTTCTGGAACGCGTTGTATCTGAGCCCTGTACGCAATGACGCCGGTAAGGTTGTATTCTTCTTCGCCTCCCAGCTTGATGTTACTGACCGCGTCAAAGCGCAGACTATCATTTCAAAGCAGAAGTTATTGGTCGAACAGGAAGTCGAGGCGCGGACGTCAGACCTCGAGGCCGCGTTAGATGCGAAAACTCTGCTGCTTCACGAAGTCGACCATCGCGTAAAGAACAATCTTACGATGATCGGTTCACTTCTGCGTTTGCAGGCGCGTAGCATATCAGACCCGGCCGTTTCATCAAAACTTGAAACTATGCTTGAACGGGTTGATGCGCTGGCGACAGTGCATCGCCGCCTTTATCAGTCGGACGACGTCACCCGCTTCGACGTCGGGGCGTTTACCGAAAATCTAATCAGCGACGTCGTTGGTGCCAGCCGACGCGACGACATCAAGCTGGTTTCTAATATTTCGCAAATAGAGGTGCCGTCTAGTAAGGCGGCATCGCTTGGGTTGATCCTCAACGAGATAACGACCAACGCCATCAAGCATGCATTTGCCAACGGGCGAGCCGGTACGATTTCCGTCCGCACCGCCCTAGAAGGCAATAATGCCCTGATCGAAATCACCGATGATGGCCATGGGCTAGCCAGCAATGACGTTCAGCCGGACGGCATTGGCAAGATGCTTATCTCCCGCCTCGCCAAGCAAGTCAGGGCCGACGTCATGTGGTCCGACGCCGCCCCCGGGGTTCATGTATCTCTCTCATTCCCGGTGGACGGTTAATGAGTGTACGTGCCCAACCGCCGTTGAACGTGCTGATCGTCGAGGACGAAGCTCTTTTGGCCATGGATATCGAAGCGATGATCGAAGACGCCGGTCACCGTGTCGTCGGCGAGGCCGTGTCTCTCTATGAAGTTGAAGACTTGGCAGGCGATCTCCACCCGGACCTGGCTTTTGTCGACCTACAGCTTGCGAAAGGCACCAGCGGTCTGGATGTCTGTGCACTAATCCGGAAGCGATGGGCGGACGCGATAGTCGTCTTCGTCACTGCAAACCCACTTAAGATCCCAGCCGACTTTGCCGGTGGCCATGGCGTCATACCCAAGCCCTTCTCCCGGAATGGTCTGATGTCCGCAATGCGCTACATTGAAGAGGGTGTCTGCGATCCGCCGCCCGTATCCCCGCAGCCGGCGAGCTTCATTGCAGCACCCGCGTTCGCCGCAGAGTGGTCCCAGACTAGCCGCTGATTTCCGGTGATAACCGACAATCGCATGGCCTCACGAGTTGGGACGACAGATGACAGAAGTTCTACATAAATTCGATTACGTTGATCCATCAACGTCTTACCGCTAGGACGTTCCTGCTTTGGACCGTCAGCCCCTCCCGCCTTCGCCTATTCGACCGCACGATACCTCAGGTGTCGTACGCGAGGCTATCGATGCATTTGCGTCCCGCCTAAACGAGCATGACCCCTTCGTTGCGGCGTTCGATCACTGCATTACGCCGATGGTCGTCAGCGATCCAACGCTACCGGATAACCCGCTGGTTTACGTCAATCGTGCGTTCGAGGCTCTGACGGGGTTCTCGGCGGTCGAGGTTGTTGGCCGGAACTGCCGTTTCATGCAGGGACCGTTGACCGATCAGGCCGACGTCCGACGTATGAAGGATGCGGTCGCTAGCCGCGAGCCGATCGATATCGACCTTCTGAATCACCGTCGTGACGGCACGCCGTTCTGGAACCGCCTCATGGTCGCGCCCGTGCATGACGCGACCGGCAGCCTACGCTACTTCGTTGCATCCCAGCTCGATGTCACGCTCGAGCGGCACGGGCTGTTACAGTTGGAACGCGACCGCGACACGCTAAGTGCCGAGCTGGCGAAGCGTGAAGTCGCTTTGGCCGAACGAGAAGCGCGCTTGGCGCTTGCGCTCGATGCTGGCGGACTGGGCACTTGGACCATCGACCTGCCAGAATGGCGGCTCAGCTACTCGCCAAGTTGCCTGACGAACTTTGGAAGGCCGACCGGAGAGATATTATCGGTGGAAGGCTTGTTGGCTTGCGTGCACCCAGAGGATCGCGAACTCGTCAGATCTTCGCTGAACAGCGCTATCGAGCATGGCACGCGTTATAACGTCGAATACCGCATATTGACGCCTGAAGGTGAGCAACGTTGGATCCATTCCCAAGGCGCGCTGCAGCGCCGTGCGGATGGCACGCCGTTGGCGGTTTCGGGCTTTTCGAGCAATGTTTCAGCTCGCAAATTCGCCGAGGAGCAACGTTCGGTTCTGGCCCATGAACTGACACACCGCGTGAAGAACACACTTGCGACGGTCAGTGCCGTAGTCAGTCAGACGCTACGCGATGCTGGGTCCCTTGCTGAGGCTCGGGATGCGGTGTCGGGCCGCATCGCTAGCCTCGCGTCTGCGCACGAACTGCTGCTCAAGGACGAGATCGAAGGCGCGGCAATCGGTGAGATTGTCGAGCGGGTGCTGGCGCCGTTCATGGACAGCAACGGTCGACGGTTTTCCGCTATCGGCCCGACGATACGGCTGACCCCGGAAGTGACACTTGCGTTGTCTATGGCACTGCACGAGCTGGCGACCAATGCGATCAAATATGGAGCGCTCTCGGTACCGGAGGGTGAGGTGAGCATACGCTGGGACCTGAACGGCAATGCAACCGAACGCCGACTTACCTTCTCCTGGGCGGAGCAGGATGGACCTATCGTTGCTATGCCAACACGTGTTGGATTTGGTACGAGAATGATTGAGCGCGTCCTATCACGCCACATCCGCGGCAAGGCGGAAATCCAATATTTGCCGGAAGGTGTTCGCTTCGCAATCGAAGCGCCGATCTGAGCTCTCGACCTTGTCTGACATTTATTAACGCCGTGGCGGGCCCGTTGCGTGACCACATTGGTTAAGAGCTCAGCTTATCGGGATCCGTCATATGTGCCATGTGCTCGTCATCGAGGATGATTTCCTCATCGCCGACCACATCATCCAGCTGATCGCGAGGGCTGGCGGCATATCCTTTGATCAGGCTGCCTCGCAAGATGAGGCAATCGATGCTGTGAGATTGAGGCCTCCCTCCATCATCATGTCCGACGTCAATCTCTCAGCCGGTACCGGCCCTGCCGCGGTGGAAGCCATCATCTTGGAGCATGGGCCGACGCCCGTGATCTTCGTGACCGGCACGCGCGAAGCATGCCATGTAAGTCGGCCATCGATGATCGTTCTCGACAAACCGATCAACGAACAGGCTCTTATCGCGGCGTTCCAAAGTCTGGCGCCCGCCTGAGTCAGCAATCGCCGACGGTCAGTGAAGCAGTCGCCCCATCGGCCTTACCGGTAAGACCGGGTACTTCATCAAGTTGTCTCAGGTCACTGAACCCGCCACGTTCCTCACGATAGCGGACGATCTCGAACCCGTGCCCCGCTAGCGCCGAGATGGTGTCCAACTCCGCCGCACTCGCCGCGTTGACGTTGATCGGCATCTCGTTCCTCATAGCTCTTCCTCTTTCGTACCCTTGGTGACGGAATGTTGGAAAGGGCTTTGCTATCGATGAGCGCCTTAGCCAGCTAGGCGGAAGGTTTGATCCATGTCCGCCTTCGGCGGATAACTGCTTGTTTGATAAAGAAGATCAACCATCGTGGAGGGGCTTTCCAGTATCCGTGCGTTTCACCCATTCGATCAGGAGAGGGTTCGGCATGGATCAGAAGAGTGCGCCGTTGGCCGATGCGTTGGCGGCGATCGAGAAGAGGCCGGTCATCGGATTTGGAGCGCCGGGCCACAACCAGGGTGCAGTCATTCCTGGCGGGATGAAGGCACTGCTCGGCAAGCGCGTTTTCCACGCCGACGTGCTGACGCCGAAGGGGCTCGACGACCGTACCGAAGGCAAGCTGGCCCTTCAACGTGCGCACGAGATCGCGGCGGAGGCCTGGAATGCCGACTTCTGCCGGTTTGTAACCGGCGGATCCACCCAGAGTCTTCACACGGTTATGGCCTCGGTCGCCGGACCAGGTGACACCATTCTGGTCGCGGCGAATGCCCACAAGGCTGAGCGTGCCTACGCGCTCGCGACGGGGCTCAATGCCGCCATCGTGCCGGTCCAGATCGACGGGGAATGGGACATTGAGCATGGTGTTGGGCCGCAGGCGCTGAACGCCGCCTTGGCGGCCAATCCAACCGCCAAGGCGTTCATCGTCGTCAGCCCAACCTATTACGGCGTGACGAGCGATATCGCGGCACTCGCCACTGTCTGTCACGATCACGGTATTCCCATGATCGTCGATGCCGCTTGGGGTGGTGCGTTCGCATTTTGTGAAGGACTGCCTGACGATCCGCTGACCGAGGGGGCGGATGCCGCCGTCTACAGCGCCCATAAGACGATGGGGGCTCTCGCGCAGGGATCGGTGATCGTCGCCAAGGGCGACCTGATCGATCGCCAGCGATTGTGGATGGCCTATGAGCTGTTCGAGACCACCAGCCCATCGGTACCGATCCTAGCAACGCTTGACGCGACCCGGCGAGATCACGCGTTGAACGGGGAGCAGATGTGGAACGGCGTCATTGCGCTGGCGGAGAAGGTCCGCAGAAAGATTGCCGGTATTGCCCCGTTGCGAGTGTTAGGTTGCGATCATCTGCCGCCCGATGCCGATCTGGACGTCACCAAGGTGCTGATCGACGTCTCGGTGCTGGGCGTATCGGGGTATGCTATCGATGACTGGCTCTACAAGCATCACCGGATCAGTATGGGGCTATCCGACGCCCGGCATATCCTGGCCGTTCTGTCGCTGGGCACAACCAGGTCCGATCTCCGCAAGCTCGTCCGCGGCTTGCAGGATCTCGTGAATCAGCTCGGTTCCGATCCCTCCATCCTGTCGGCAATTTCGCCTATGCCCGGGATCGGTACCCTGTCCGTCGACATGGCGATGCCCGGGCCTGCGGCACTCTACGGCCCAGCCGAAATGGTGGCCTACGAGGCGGCTGAGGGAAGGATCGCAGCAGAGATGATCGCGCCCGCACCGCCGGGCGTCCCTCGACTGGTGCCGGGCCAGCGCATCTCTGCCGCGCACGTCGCATGGCTTGTCGCGAACCGTGATGCGGGGGTTTTCGTGATGGATCCGGTCGATCCCACGGAAGCGACCGTCAGGGTGGTTCAAAGCTGACGCCGCAACCGGATCGACACGCCAAATCTTACAGCAACTGCAATTAGATGGATACGCAATGCAGACCGATACCGACGAACATTGGATGCAAATGGCGATAGACGTCGCACGCTCCAAAGGGTCCGATCCCTCAACCTCCCCGCTTGGATGCGTCATCGTGCTAGACGGGAAGGTGATTGCAGCCGAACGTAATCAGACCAAGGAGTTGCCTGACGCAACGGCCCATGCCGAGATGATGGCTATCCGTCGGGCTTGTGAGCAAACCGGAGAACTGGAGCTGCGCGGGGCGACGTTATACTCGACACTCCAGCCCTGCGGCATGTGCACGATGGCATCGATCTGGTCGAAAGTCGGCCGCGTCGTTTACGGTGCTGGTCGCAACGATGTGCATCCGATGTATTTCGAGGCAAAGCACGTCGACATTCTCGGCTTCATCGGGGACGCCTATCGGGACGATATCGAGATCGAGGGTGGCTGCCTGCGCGACGCGTGCGCTGAACTCTATTACGGTCCCGATGCTGACTTAAACAAAGAGGAACAGGCCAACCTATAAGCACCCAGCATGTCATAGGCGACGACTGTTTGCGGCTGTGAGCGCGAGGGTAACGCAAAGCCTCCTCGAGCAGCCCTGACGACCCAGAATCGGCCATACACGTGCTCCTTCTCTCCTCCCAACATCGGACACCTGTTCACGTTCAACACGGCTAGTTTCAAAAGCTGGCTTCCACCTCAGAAAGTCGCGTTTTGGAATAAGCGGCTCAGCTGCCGTGACCGCTAGATATTGCGAACAGGCCGCCCACGCCGAGGGCATAAAGGGTAAGCACCGCGAAGGAATCGATGCCCATGCGCCAAATTCGACGTTTGGGTCGGAAAATCAGGCCTGCGGCGTAAACGCAGGTCAGCAACACTCCAAGGCCCGCAAGATAGATGTCGCTTGCCTGAGCATAAGGCAGCACTGCCTTGCCTGAGACGACGACGGCTAGGAGGAAGAGCACTGGCAGAAAGGCGTTTCCACCAAAGATGTCGCTGACGGCCAGCTGATAGTCCTTCATGCGTACCGAGGTGATACCGGTCGAAAGCTCGGGCAGCGACGTGGCGGCCGCAAGCACCGTTGCCCCGAAGATGACCCCGCTGAGGCCGATGTGTTCCGCTATGGCATCGCCGCTTCGCTCTAAGAGTACACCGGCTGCCAATGTTGCAAGCGCCGCAGCGCCGAAGACCAATGCGACGTGAATCGTACTCTCGCCGCGCTGTCCAGAGGCGTCATCCTTCTTCGCCTGCGAGTGGCCCTTGGGTTCTTTTTGCGCGTCGGGAGCCGTGCCGCTCGTATCTTGCCAAGGCAGCCCCTTACTGGCTTTGCTGGAAAGCCACACGCCAATGATCCACAAGACGCCGATCAACACCGCCCCGGGAGTCAGGCGAGCCGCAATCAGCGTGCCCGGCAACTGCGTCGCCATGATCGACACGATCAAGACCACCACGACCAGCACCGCCTCCACGACCAGCGTGAGGCTGGCGGCGCGGTAGGTCAGAGGCACCTGCTCCTTCATGGCGATGTCCATCGCCACGAGCACAACCGTCTGGATGGCGATGCCGCCTAGTATATTGCCGACCGCCACCCCCAGATTGCCTGCCAGCGCCGCACTGACGGTGATCGCGACCTCGGGCAGGTTGGTGGCTATTGCGAGTACGATGATACCGCCGAGCGCCTTGCCTAGGTGAAGGCGCGAGGACAGAATGTCCGTCGTATCAGCTAGCTTCACGCCCGCTACCCAGATTACGCCTGCGCAGGCGGCAAAGATGGCGAGCAAAACCGGCAGGCCGAGTCCGTTGAACATGCGGAACATTCAGTTTGTGGGTGAGCGATAGGCGGTCCATCTTAGCGATCCAGGCGACCGCGCGTTCCACAATCAGCCAAGCTTCAGTATCGTGATACCAAAGCCGCGCAATCCAGTTCGCCGGGGCTGCAGAGGACAACGGCTAGTCGATACGATGCTCATGAAGGCATCCGGTACCAGTGATTACTTACGCAGCGTCGCGCAGGAAAGTCCGCCGGCTTAATTCACTGACGAAGTGTCCGTTCGTCTCCTATCGACCGCGCTTCATGACAAGCCGATGAACTTTGCTCCGGCGTGGACACAAAACGATACAATCCATGTTATGCGATTTGGGTCGGCATCGGGTCGCCCCCTTGTGCTGGGGATCCCGCATGGATCAGACTGCCTTCCTACTTGGGTTCACAATCATGTCGCTGGGTTCGCTGGCGATCTATGCGACGGGGAAGAAAAGTCACCCGTCCGGCCACCATACGCTGCTGCATGCCAGCGTGCCGTTCATTGCAGCTACGGCGTATCTGGCAATGGCCTTCGGCATCGGTACGCTGTTCAAGCTCGACGGCTCGGTCACCTATCTCGCAAGATACCTCGATTGGTCGGTGACAACGCCGATCCTGCTATCGAGCCTCGTTCTTCTGGCCTTCCATGAGCATGGTAGAACCGGCGAGGTTGGCGGCCACCTCACCGCCATCATCGTCCTTGACGTGCTAATGATAGCTACGGGACTGGTGTCGTCGCTAACCGGCCCATCGTTCGCAAAATGGGTCTGGTATGCGTGGTCATGCGCCGCCTTTCTCGGCGTTCTGTACCTCTTGTGGGGGCCGCTACGCATGCTGGCGAAAAGCCGGGGCATGGCCTTGGGCACGGCATACAATAAGAACGTCGCCTTCCTGACGGTTATCTGGTTCCTCTATCCAATCGTCTTCCTGATCGGTCCTGAAGGAACGAAGATCATCATGGATCCGACATCAGTCTGGGCAATTCTGATCATGGATGTCGTCGCCAAGGTTGTTTACGCCTTCTATGCGGCAAGCAATCTGGACAAGGCGCTGGAGCAGCATAGCACCGAACGCGGTCATCAGTCATGATCGCCCGCGCTCCAGCCTGGGGCTGGAGCCTGCTTCTAGGGGCGGCAGCCGCCGCCTCCATTAGCGCGTTGACCGTACAATTAGCTTTTGCGGTTGTGGCGATAGGTTTCATCGGCATGGCACATGGCGCCAGCGACTTGGCAATCGTCGAGCCGCGGCAACGCCCTTTGTTCGTCGCCTTATACGTCTTTGTTGGTGCAGTTTGCCTCTGTTGGTGGGTCATTGATCCAGCGGTCGCACTTCCGGCTTTTCTCGTCGCGTCGGCAGTTCATTTCGGCGTGGAAGATGCACCAGCGGATCGGCCGTTGGAGAGGGTGGCGAGAGGAACGAGCCTTGTCGCCACCCCCGCCACTCTCCATGCCACGAACCTGACCGATATTCTTCGTCTTGGGGGCACCTCGACAAACGTGCTGCCCGCAATGGTGTCGACAATGGCGTTGATCGGCGCAATAGCCGCAGCGTATTTGGTCGTAAAAGCATGTCAGCGCAAAGACCTGCGCCTCCTGGTCGGGACGGTGGCCCTTGTCGTTCTGCCGCCACTCGTGGGGTTTTCGGTGGGCTTTCTCGTTCTGCATGCCGCACCCCAAACGTTCGAACGTCGTACGCAGATCGGTTGTGCAACGATGGGCAGCTACCTCCGAGCAACTGCTCCGATACTGGTCGCCGCGATACTGCTCGCTACCATAACAGGCGTTCTCTTGTTACACTCTGACCCTTCCGGCGTTCGCCCCCTATTCGCGGGCATTGCGGCTCTCGCTGTACCGCATCTAATCGTGACGCCATTATTCGGGCATATGCAGTGGCGCCCGTTTCAACGAGCAGTCCGCTCCGACGCTTAGACCGACTGCCGGGTGGCTTCCTTCAACGAATGGCCTGTTGGCGTTACGACCCACAAGCGGTCGTTCAGTGCCCGAAAGCGGCATCCCAGAATCGGCCGTTCATTCACGTAACCGGCCGAGGCCATGGTGTGATCCTCAGGCTATAGTCACGCCGCTGCACGCCAGCGGAATCTACTCACATCAGCATGCAACGGCGATCTGTTATCCGATCATGGGCTCGTAATGATTCATCGCGGCGAGATCGGTGAGTAGATCGGGACCTGTAGGCTCCCATCCCAGCCGCTCCTGCGTCAAGACGCTCGACGCGGTCATGTCGAGAGCGGCGAAGGGAGCCATCCAGCCGAAGAAGCGCTCGGTGTCTTCGGTTGCGATCGAACGTACCGGCAATCCGGTTCCCTCGCCGATGGCCTCTGCAATCGTGCGTGCATCGACGCCCTCCTCGACCGACGCATGGTATCGCGCGCCCGGCTCGCCGCGCTCGAGAGCCAGCACGTATAGCTTGGCGACATCGCTGATATGCGCGGCAGCCCAGCGCGTCTTCCCTTCGCCGAGATACGCCACCGCCCCGGCACGGCGGGCCTCGGCGATCAGCGGCGTGATCAGACCGGCCTTGGTAGTATTGTGCACCTGCGGCAGGCGAATGGTGCGGACATCGATGCGGCGGGCGATCAGCGCTGCGGCGGCCAGCTCCGTCACAATGCGCGGATTGGCGTGGAGCGGGTTGAGCACATCCTCGGTAGCAGGACCGCCGTTGCGCGGCGTTCCAATACCGATGCCCGAGGTTATCAGGATCGGCTTGTTGGTTCCCGCCAGCGCATCGCCCATCGCGGCGATGTTGCGTTCATCCTTTCGAGTATTCTCGACGAAGTTGGCAAAGTCGTGATCGAATGCGCAGTGAATGACCGCGTCAGCCGCAGCGACACCACTCGCAAGGGTCTCCGGTCGTTCCAGGTCGCCCCGATGAACATCGGCGCCAGCCGCTTCGAGCTGCTGCGCGCCCGCGTCGGAGCGAGTGAGCCCGAGCACATTGTGACCGCGGCGGAGTAGTTCGGGAATGACATGGGAGCCGATAAAGCCGGTCGCACCGGTCAAGAACACGCGCATGGAAATCTCCTCGTTGACGAGGGATGTATCGCCTTGCGCCCGACCCTGTTAAAGTAGTGAGCTTATCGTGGTATAAGCTGCAACAGGATACATCTTGTCTACTGAAGCACCAAATTCGCTGGGCACGTACCTGCGCGACCGCCGCACTCGCTTGGACCCGGCGACATTCGGGCTCAGCGGCAGTCGCCGCCGGACGCCCGGTTTGCGCCGTGAAGAGGTTGCGAGCCGCGCGAATATCAGTCCCACCTGGTACACCTGGCTCGAGCAGGGCCGTGGCGGCGCGCCATCTGCGGATGTCCTCGATCGCATCGCGAAGGGGCTGATGCTGACCGAGCCGGAGCGCGAGCACATCTACATACTCGGACTGGGTCGTCTGCCAGAGGCCCGATATCAGCCGGTCGACGGCATCACCCCTCGCCTGCAACGGGTACTAGATGGGATGGTGCTCAGCCCAGCGATCATCAAGACCGCAATGTGGGACGTTGTCGGCTGGAACCGTGCCGCTGCGGTCTTACTGACCGACTATTCCAAGCTGCCGCGCGAGGGACGCAACATTCTGCGCCTGATGTTCGGCAGCGATCATGTACGCGCCCGCAATGCCGATTTCGACAGCATCGCCTGCTTCGTCGTCGGCGCCTTCCGCGCCGACGTGGCGCGCGCCGGCGCTAGCACCAGCGCCGAGGTGATAAAGCTCGTCATGGAGTTGTCTCGGCTCAGCCCTGAGTTCGAAGCGCTGTGGCAGGATAACGACGTGGTCGCTCACGGCGAAGGAGTAAAGCGTATCCACCATCCCGACGCGGGGCTGCTGGCGATGGAGTTTTCGTCGTTCGCCGTCGAAGGAAGGCGGGAACTGGGGATGATTATCTACAACCCCGCCACGCCTGACGATGCCGAGCGGCTGCAAATGCTTCTGGATGAGTGCAGGAGCTGATCTCGGGTGAAGACGCCGAGGTACATTTACCCAATCTCGGTCATTCACAGCCAGGTTCTGGCTCACCAGCTTCGGACATTCATTAAGCTTTAGAAAAGTGGGGCGAGTAACATTGGCAACGGCAGATGCGGTTCAGTTTGGATTGCGGTCGAACACGGGATTTTCCCGCGACCAGAAATATCAGAAACGCCATTTCAATGTCACGGCCGCTGCCGGGGTCGTAGCAATGAGGCTCTTTTGCTGAATGACGTGAATGGTCGTCTCGGCGTTCAGCGGCCCTTTGAATTCGGCATTCAGTTGCTTGGCGGCAAATCCGCTTACGTCACCCAGCCAGATGTCCATTCCCTTTGGAGCGCACACGATGATCTCGTCTGACTGCCCTCGATCCAAGCACGTCGGTTTTCTGGGGCGCACCTTGGCAAGGTCGAAATCCACGACCTTTGGAACGACCGTCATAGGTCCGGTCTGCGATGCGACCGCTGCGACGATTAGGACGATTCCCATCCGTGTCTCCCTGTTCCGGCCTGGCTATTGTCGTAGTTAGTGGCAGCTCGCTCGCGACGATGCTGCATCCAGTGCGGTCCGTATCGCCTGACGGGGGTCCACCACCCGGGCAAGCTCAGGCGCTTCGACCCGGACATGTTCGTGGCCGCTCTGCCATTGCTGACGCCACCAAGCATTCCCAGTGCTTGCATCGATCGTCGGCAACCAGATCCGAGCACGTCGCAGCAAAGCGCTCGGAGCGATCAGCTCCCTGTCTGCGGCGATGGCGTGAGATAGATCCTTTGCCAGTTCGACGTTCTTGGCGTGGCCCATGTCTCCAGTAATCTGCTCGAGCTCCTGGATCAGGTCACGCCTCGCCCTGTCCCATTCGTCTGCAGAGAGGCCCGCCGTACCTAGTCGGCATGTGGTACGTTTGAGGTCGACCAGTGCAGGCTGCCATGCGTCGCCCGTAAAGTTGTCCCACAGCATGATAAGCCGGTGGCCTTGCTCGCCATTCTCGATGAACATTCCGACCTTTCCGGACGGACTGCCTGGCTGAGCTCTTGCCAGTCGATTGTTGACCGCGCGGATCGCCAGCCTGTCCATGAGCTCTGCGTCCATCTGCGATCTTTTGGAGCCGGGTGACGAAAGTGTCGGCATTGCCACGGTGATCAGCGCTGTCCTGCGCCCCTGCGGCAGAGCTGAGAAACTGATCAGCGCGATGCGATCGTAACGCAAGCGCGGAACAGGGACATGGCCGACCGGCGACCCGATGCTTTTTCCAACTCCCGAAACGCTGGGTGATAAGAGCCTTCGCGGTGGTCGGATCGACGTTTCCGACGATCACGACCATCATGTTCTCGGGTCGGTATAGGCGGTGGTATAGAGCGCGGATCGTTTCTACGCTCGCTGTCGGTACGTCGTCGGAATTTTGCCCGTCGATGACGTCCGTCGGAGAGCCTGGTGCTATGCCCGCGATATAGTCGGCGTAGATCACGTTGCCGGGCTTCCTGCCGGCCATCTCGCGCATCACGTCCGCACGCTGATCGTCGACTGCATCGGATCTGAACGTGAGGTCGGTCGCGACCTCGCGGAATAGACGCAGCAGTGTGTCGAGGTCTGCCGTGCGCGTCGTTCTGGTCGACACGAAGTAATTGGTCTCTCGCCAGCTTGTGGTACCGGCGGAAGGGGCGGCGAAAGTTAGCGGCAAACCGATCTTCACAAGATGATGCAAATCGTTCGGCGCGTTTATCGTCGGACTGACGAATACGAGATGCTCGATAAGGTGTGTCAACCCGCGCTCGCCCGGCCGTTGCTCCTCGATGAAGCCACCTTCGTTTCGCATGAGCAGACTTATGCCAGGCTCGTCTGACTGCCTTGCGAGGATCGCATAGCGCACACCGTTCGGAAGACGCCCATTAACTACAGGCCTCCAATAGACTTTCTGTGCCGGGTTCGATTTTTCAGCAATTATCGCGGTACGGTGAACGTCGCCCGCATGTATGGCGGACCCGCTGGAGAATAAGGCGACGACGCCTATTCGGAGAAGCCAGCTCGCGAATACTCTGAAGCGCAACTTCCAGCCTCCTATCGACGTCCAGCCTGCCTTCCTTCGCCGGTCCGGAACGAAACTTGGCAGATCATGCGAGGTCTTTAAGGCGATAAGGTGGCAGATCGCGTGAGGCTTCCGGTCAGGACCTTGCGTCAGCGGAGACCCAGTTGCGGTCATTTCCGGCCGCTCCCTCGCTCCTCGACTCCGGTCGTTCATTCACCTCGCCGGGAAGCCCATTCTACAATCTGCGTGTCGCGTGATGGATAGCTGACGCGGACGTAGCAGCAGGTTAGATCGCCGGCACGGCAACGACACTCCCGTTGCACCAAGCCCTCACTATTATATATTATCGATCCAATTAGTTTGCGGGGTAACTATGCCGGCAGCTCATTGTGTATCAACGCTCGATGGAGTCATCCTGCAGGCAGATCAGGGCTTTCTCGATTTATTGCAGCGCCGTGAAAGCGACTTGATTGGGATCTCATATAGGCAGATCACCGACCCCCGGGATTTGCAGCGAAGCGGCAATATGCTAGCGGTACTAGAAGCGGCTGCCGCCCCAGTCCGATTGCAGAAGCGATATCTGCGCCCTGACGGTACTTCAATCGCAGCGAACCTTCTGGTCACTCGCTTCTCTGACCCTGACCGCCTGATTAGTACTCTGTTCTGGCACGAGGGCGGCCGTGATCTGCCGCCAGCTAGGCTATGGGAGGCGGCGCTTCGTATACGCCATGTCCACGATGCACGAGTCAAGCTCTTCGGCGCTGACCTCAGCACCGACCCAATTGGATCGCTCCTCATCGGCATTTATTTGGCCGAAGCAGAAGGCCGCGCGGTAGGCTTGAACCAGATCGCGACCTATGCGGACGTAGCAATCTCAACTGCTACCAGGTGGGTGGCCGTACTGCGCCAGCGCAATATCATTGACGCCCAAGCGGACGCTACATTCAATCTTCAACTAACTCGAGCGGGATTGGATCGGGTCGAGGCTATGCTTACAACCGTCTACGAAGCGCCCGATGCATCCATCATGCTGATGTGAGACTAGGAGACCATCGGGCAGAGGTGACCCAGTTGCGGTCATTCGCGTCCAATCTCCGGCTTCTCACCTTCAGACACTCATTCATCTCGGCGCTGACCGTTTTTTTTGCGACCGATGACCCGTCATCAACGTCGTAATCTCAGAAAAATCGGATTGGCAGCTTTCAGTGACGACAGAGCCAGTAGCACCCTGAAACTGCGACAGGGTTGGTTATCGTGATTGGGTGGTAGCGGGGACTTACTCGCCCCATCCACGCACGTCTTGGCCGCCGAAGATCATCCTCCGGATGGCGGGCGATGCCAGCGCGGCGCTGAAGCTCGGGGCGGGGACGCTCACCTCATTCAGGCGCTCCATTTTGCGATCGTCCAGCGTGAGCGACGCAGCAGCCAGATTGCTCTTCAGTTGCTCGACCGAGCGGGCACCGATCAGCGTCGATGACACCCCCGACTTCGCCATCGTCCATGCGAGCGCAACTTGTGCGGGGCTGCAGTCCATCTCGGAGGCGATCGCCTTCACCACGTCGAGCACGTCCCAGTTGCGATCGACGAACTTGCTGTCGCCGAAGGGGTTGGCGCCGCTCAGTCGACCGGTCTCGGCCGTGTCGTCGCGCCGATATTTGCCTGACAGGAAACCGCCCGCGAGCGGACTCCATGGCTGTACGCCCATGCCGGCGTCGCGCGCGGCGGGAATGTGCTCGGCCTCCACATCGCGCGCCACCAGCGAATATTCGACCTGCATCGCGACTGGGCCGGGGACGCCGCGCTCCGATGCGACTGTCGCCGCCTTAGTAGCCAGCCATGCTGGCATGTCGGAGAAGGCGTAGTAACGAATCTTGCCGGAGCGAACGAGCGCGCCGAGCGTCTCGACCAACTCCTCGGCGGGCGTCACCCCGTCCCAAATGTGCATCCAGTAGAGATCGACATAGTCGGTACCGAGCCGCTGGAGGGAGGCGTCGAGCGCGCGGTGGATGTTCTTGGCTCCCGCCCCGCCCGCATTGGGGTTGCCGCCGCCGGACTGCGAAGCGGTCAGCGGGCTGGCAGATCCATTGAAACCGAACTTGGTTGCCAGCACCACCTCGTCGCGTGAACCCGTCTCTTTTATGAAGCGACCAACTAGATCCTCGCTGCCACCGCCAGAATAAATGTCGGCGGTGTCGATGAAGTTGCCGCCCGCCTCGCGATAGGCGTCGAAGATTTTGCGCGCGCTGGCATCGTCAGCGTTCCACTGGCCAAGGCCAAAGGTCATAGTGCCCAACGCAAGCGGGCTGACGACGAGGCCCGAACGGCCAAGAGTGCGATAGTGACTAAGGCTCATGGACTGTCTCCTTGCTTCATCCGGAAAATAAGGAGCGCGCGCGACCACGATTAGTCATTGTTAGGTGCAAGGGCTTGTGAGCATGATGCATCAATGCGGCGCGGCGAGCTTGACGATTTGGCGACATTCGCGACCGTGGCGCGGTTGCGCAGCTTCACGCGCGCAGCTGCAGAACTCGGCCTGTCTCCGTCGGCCCTAAGTCATGCAATGAAGGCACTGGAGCTGCGGCTTGGCGTTCGCCTCCTAGCCAGGACCACGCGCTCGGTCGCGCCGACTTTGGCGGGCGAGCAACTGCTGCGGTCGCTTGGGCCAGCTCTGAGCGAAGTTGCGCGCGGCCTGTCGCGCTTGGCTGACTGGCGGGACACGCCGACGGGAGCGGTGCGGCTGACGACGTTCGGTTGGGCCGCGCGCACGATTCTAGCGCCGCGCCTGCCTGCATTCCTGATCGATCATCCTGACATCTCAGTCGAGGTGATTGTCGATGACCGATTGATCGACCTTGTCGCTGGCGGGTTTGACGCAGGAATCCGGCTCGCGGGCGCGATCGACAGCGACATGGTGACGGTGCCGGTGGGCCCCGACCTGCGCACGGTCGTGGTCGGCACACCGGGCTACTTCTCCCGCCGCAAACTCCCGATAAGTCCGGCCGATCTCGAAGACCACATCTGTGTAAATTACCGACAGCTGGGCGGCGGCGGCTTGCTGCCTTGGGAGTTCGAGGAGGGCGGACGCGACATCAGGATGCGCGTTGCGGGGCAACTGATCGTCAACGACGAAGTGTTGTCATCGGCAGCGGTGCGGGCGGGTGCAGGCCTCGGCTACATGATGGAGCACGACGTGGCCGCCGAAATTGCGGACGGGCGTCTGATCCAGGTTCTCGGTGCTTGGTGCTCGCCCTATCCCGGGTGCAGGCTCTATTATCCGGACCGGCGGGTCAGTCCTGCGATGCGCGCGCTGATCGATGCGATCCGCTGGCAATCCAGTTGAGCGTTAGAGGAATGGGTTTACGCACGAGCTCCATGAGAACACCTGACCAACAAACGGTCATTCAGGTCCCCATAGGCTAACCCAAACTCCGGCCGTTCGTTCATTTAGCGATACGCCATTTTTTCGGAGCCTCGTACGAGAGCTTCGGGCGGGTGGAACGTAGATAGTTGGTCTTGACGACGCGATCGTGATCAGCCGTCACTCGAACTCAAGGTCTTTGATACGCACGGCATATGGTGGACAGTAAAGTCCATGTGCTTCGGTAGATTTCGCGATCACCGATCCTGCATTA
Organism: Sphingomonas sp. CFBP 13714; assembly: GCF_014842205.1. Lineage (NCBI taxonomy): Bacteria > Pseudomonadati > Pseudomonadota > Alphaproteobacteria > Sphingomonadales > Sphingomonadaceae > Sphingomonas > Sphingomonas sp. CFBP 13714. The sequence continues at coordinate 20,579 of NZ_JACYVG010000010.1, read as the reverse complement.
ATGACGCACCCCTCTCGCACGGTGACGCCCGGATAAATGGTGACGTTGGCGCCTACCCAGCAACCGCGCTCGATCAGGACAGGCCGAAGTCGATCCCCGTCCACGCCCCGTCGCCAGACCGAGCGTGTGATGTGGTGGGTCAGCGAGATGATCGTGCACCGGTAGCTGATCCGCACCGCTTCGCCGATCTCGACGCCACCGCCGGCGTCGATCAGTCCCTCGGGGCCGACGAACGCGCCTTTGCGCAGTGTCAGGCGGTGCGGATCGACGACTGTGCAACTGGGATCGATGAAGGCCCCTTCCTCCATCGTGATAAGGCTCAGCATGTCTTTGATTAGCACGGCGTCTTTTTTCTCGTTTTGGCGATCAGGCGTCCGTCGTCGAGGCATCGTCCAACGTCAACGCCCGAGCGGCTCAATACCGAACCTTCGCGCCAGCATAGAAGTACCGGCCGACTGGCGAGATCGGCACGTTGGTTTCGAAACCGATATCGGGCTTCTGGTCGGCGAGGTTGTTGACCCCGCCATAGAACGAGAATCTCTCGTCGACCGCGACCTCGGTCTGCACGTCGTGCTGCCACAGCTCCTTGTACCGGAGATAGCGCGGATCGACGAGGCTTGGGTTCGCATCAGTATCAACCTTGGCGAACCGGCGGACGCCGTCCTGCCAGCGCAGGTTGTAGCTCAGCGTCAGCGCCCCCGCGGTCCAGCTCGGCGAGAAGGTGAGGGTATATTTCGGACGGAACGGCTGATCGACATTGTCCTCGGTTATGGCGCCCGGCGTGGCGACCTGTTCGAGCTTGTCGAGATAGCCGCCGACCAGCCGGATATCGAACGCGCCTGCTCGCGCCGTCCGGAAGCGATAGGCAATGTTGAGTTCGGCACCGGCAGTGCGGAACGCCGCGACGTTCTGCGGCTGGACGACATAGCCGTTGATGAACCCGGTGCCGCGCTCGCGGCTGATCACTTTGCAATAGGCGTTGTCGAGCGTCGGCTGATCGACGCACAGCGACGCGATCGTGTTCGCATCGGGCGTATTGATCGCGTCGCGCAGACGGATGTCGTACCAGTCGAGCCCGATCGACAACCCGGAGATCGGCCGCACCACAACGCCCGCTGTCCAGGTGCGGGCGACTTCGGCGCGCAGGTCCGGATTGCCCTGCTGCGTGCCAGGAATAAAGATCGTCGCGTTCGGGTTGTTCTGCGCGGTGAAGGTGGCGGGATTGCCTCCGGCGCCGGTGATTAGCGCCTGGCAGTTCGCGGTGCGGAACTGCGTCCCGAGCGTGCGGTTGCCGATGTAGCAGGGATCGGAGAAGAAGTTGCTGCTGCCGGTCTGCGGACGGAATATCTCACCGATGTTGGGCGCGCGGACCGAGCGGCCGTAGGAGCCGCGGAAGCTGATCTCGCGGATCGGCGCGTAGATGCCGTTGAACTGGTACGCACGGGTCGAGCCGACCGTCGAATAATCCAAATAGCGTCCCGCGGCACCGACCGAGAGCAGGTTGGCGAACGGTACGTCCTTCAGGATCGGCGCGTTCAATTCGCCGAACGCTTCCCAGACATCGAAATGGCCGCTCGACGGGGTCGGCAGGATGTACTCGTCATACTGGTAGAACAGATTGTCGGTGATCGCCTGCGCCGGACGGAAGCTGCTTGATTCGCGACGATATTCGCCACCGACCGCGAACGCGACCGGGCCGCCGGGCAGCGCCGAGAACTGCCCGAAGTCACCGTTCAGCGAGGCGTTGGCGACATGCTGCGTGAGCCGTGCATCACTCGCCGGGTTGCTCAGGAAATATCCGAACGAGGCCGGATCCACAGTGTTGCCGCCGAACGTGTTGACGGGAATGCAGCCGGCCGCGCGGGCCTCGGCCGAACGGCAGACGATCGTTCCGCCCGGCCCGCGCACCGCATCGAGCGCGTGCAGGAAGCGAACGTTGAGGCGGTCGTTGAGCTTGGTCGCGCGGACGTCGGTCTGGCCATAGGTATAGGACACGTCGTAGCTGGCATGCTCCGAGATCCGGCCGGTGACGTCGACGACGCCGCGATAGGTGCGCCGGCGGTCTTCCTCGCCACGCCGCGGGATGTCGAAGTTGTTGCGGTTGACGTCGACCGAGCCGAGCCCGGCTGCGGTCGCCGCTGCGAGGATGCTTGCCGGGATGTACGGATTGTCGAGCGCGACTGTCGCGGGATAATTGCCGCCATAACCACCAAAGCTGGTCACGGTCGACTGGACGAACTTGCCCTCCAGGCTGACCTTGAACGCGTCCGACGCGTCGTAATGCGTCAGCGCGTTGACCGCGTGGCGGCGGGTACGCGGGAAGATATCGCCGATATAGCCCGCGACGGGCGTATCGTCACCGCCGATCGAATACCCGTCGTTCTGCAGGAACCGGCCGGGCGTGTAGAGCGCGCCGTCGCCGCGGAAAACCTGGTCGCCGATATACACGATGCCCTGGTTCGAACTGTACGGGTAGCGCAGGTCGCCGACCGGTCCGACCTTGTAGCTGCCAGGGCGCGTCGGGTCGTAACTGTCGAGGTTGACGAAATACTGGCGGTCGCCCTGTGCGAGATACCGACGATCGTCGTTCGCGAGCGGCTGGTCGGCGTTATACTCGTAGGCGAGCGTTAGATTGCCACGGCCGTCGGCGAAGTTGCGGCCCGCGATCAGCGAGGCGAAGCGGTTGGCGGCGTCGCCACGCTCGGAGATGCCAAACTGGCTGCGGGCCGCGACGCCATCGAAATCGCGCTTCAGCACGAAGTTGACGACGCCGGAGACGCCGTCTGCGCCGTACACAGCCGACGCCGCGCCTGTGAGCACATCGACGCGCTCGATCAAATCAGTGGGGATCGCGTTGATGTCCACAGCAGCGGTGTCGGGCTGGCCGGCGACATGGCGGCGGCCGTTGACGAGCACCAGCGTCCGGTTGGGGCCAAGCCCGCGCAAATCGAGCAGGTTGAGCCCGACCTGCCCGAAGCTGCCGTCGGCCTGCGCGTTGCCCGCCGTCCGCGTGCTGTCGCGCGAATTAGTGAGCGCCGGCACGCGCTGGAGAAAGGTCGTGACGTTGGTGTTGCCCGACTGCTGGAGGTCGGCCGCGCTGAACGAGACGATCGGGTTGGGCGCCGCGTAATCGGGGCGGGCGATGCGCGAACCGGTCACGACGATCTCACCTGCTGCGTCGGGGGCCGGGTCCGCGGGCGCATCGGTGGCCAGTGAAGCGACCTGTGCCTGTACCGACGTTGCGGCAAGCAGCGCGACGCCAGACAGCAGATGACGGCGGCAAAGGATACGCATGACTTCTCTCCCTGTTCGCCGGCATTGCCCCCCCACCGGCGTTCGTTGCGTCCGGCTTAAGCGCATCGTCGGCAGGGGAGCAAGCCGATCGCCCGCGCAAACTCGGCCAAGGCCTTAACCTGGCGGAATTTTTCCGGCTGTTACCGTGTCGCGATGGGGGTAGCGCCGGACGCTGCGATGCGCCACGATCCGGTGATGGGGGAGCAGGCGCAGGACTGGACGCGGAGAGCCGCATTGGGACTCCTGCCGACGCTAGGTTTGGCGGCCTGTACCGGCACGCGCGGCCCCGAACCGCTGAAATTCTGGGCGATGAGCTATGAAGGCGATTATTCGCCGATGCTGATGCCTGCCTTTACTGCAACAACGGGGATACCGGTAGACGTGCAATCCCTCCCGGCGACCGCAGCGCACGAGAAGCTGCTTACCGCGCAGGCGGGCGGCGCGATGCCCGACGTGCTGATGCTGTATAATGGCTGGGTCCAAGAGTTCGCCACGATCGGTGCAATCGCCCCCGTCCCATCCGCCGCGCTAGTCGCCGACATGTTCCCTGGCGTGCTCGACGCCACGAGAGTCGGCGGTCGGGACTTCGCGGCGCCGTGGTCGGTCGCGCCTCAGGTCCAGTTCTACCGTCGGGATATTCTCGCCAAGGCAGGCTACAACGAGCCGGCAAAGGACTGGGACGGCTGGCTCCACATGGGCCGCGCGATCAAGCGACAACGGCCCGACGACTTCGTGTTCATGCTGCTGCTCAACTGGCCGGACACGCTCATCACGATGCTCGGCCAGACCGGCGCGACGATGCTGCGCGAACACAATACGCGTGGCAACTTCCAGACGCCGGAGGCACAGGCTGCGTTCGCCTATTATGCGCGGATCTTCGCCGAACGGCTAGCGCCCAAGGCACTCTCGACCGAGATCCAGGATCCGGTTGCGGCCTTCGCACAGGGGTATTTCGCGATCTGGCCGACCGGGCCGACGACGTTGCTCGACCTGCATCGGCGTGCCGCGGAGATCCCCGCCGCGCGTTGGGGAACCGCACGGCTCGCCGGTCCGCGCGGTGTCGGCGCGGTGTCAGGGTTGAGCACCAGCCTCTGCGTCTCCGCCGCGACGCCGCGTCCGGCGGAAGCTTGGGCACTGGTCCGCCACCTCAGTTCCCCGACCAGCGAACTCCGCTACCAGACCATGATCGGCAATCTCCCGGCTCGCCTGAGCGCCTGGTCGTCGCCACAACTCCGCGCGCCGATACTCGCGCCGTTTAAGGAACAGATGCGCTTCCCAGCCACCATGCCGAAGGTGATCGAGTGGGAGCGGATCAAACTCGAGATCCAGTTCGCCGCCGAACGCGTCGTGCGGGGCGTTCAGACCATAGCTGAGGCGCTCGCCGGTCTCGACACGCGCATCGACCAGTTGCTGGCCAAGCGCCGCGCGTTAGTTGAAGCGGGCACGCTCGCATGACGCGCCAGGAGCGCGCCGCCTGGATATTCTCTGCGCCGGTCCTCGCGATTATCGCGCTGGTCTTCGTTGTGCCGACTGCGCTAGCGATGGCGTTGTCAGTCACCGATTATTCGATCTACGCGCTCGCCGACTGGTCGAACCTGCGCTTCGTCGGGCTTGGCAATTTCTTCGACCTATTCTCGACCCCGCTATTCTGGCGCTCGATCGGCAACACCGCCCTGTTCGCGGTACTCGGCGTGCCGATGGCGATCGGTGCGTCGCTCGCCGTCGCTCTGCTGCTCAACGACGCGACGGTGCGGTGGAAGCCGCTGTGGCGCGTGCTGCTATTCGCGCCCTACGTCACCAGTATCGTTGCGACCGCGGTGGTGTGGCGGTTCCTGTTCAACGAACGCTCGGGGCTGATTAACCGCGCACTTGCGGCGGTCGGAGCAGCCCCGGTCGACTGGCTGGGCAACCCCCACACCTCGATCCCGGCGATCCTGATCTTCGTCACCTGGAAGATCTTCGGCTACAACATGATCGTCTTCACCGCCGCGCTGTCCGCGGTGCCGCAGGACCTGATGGAGGCCGCACGGCTCGACGGCGCGGGCCGCTGGAGCCGCTTCCGCCACGTCACCCTCCCCGCGATCGGCCCGACGTTGCTGCTCGCCGCTGTGATGAGCGTCGCGGGCTTCCTCCAGATCTTCGCCGAGCCCTATGTCATGACACTCGGCGGCCCTGCCCAGAGCACCACGACGATCCTGTATTTCATGTTCGATGAGGGCTTCAAATGGTGGAACCTGGGCCAGGCCAGCGCGGTCGCTTTCGTGCTCTTCCTGATGATCCTGGCGCTGACGACGGTCCAGACGCGGATTGGGAGGCGCTACGAATGGCTTTGAAACTTCGCGCGATCCTCGCCAATGCGACAGCTGTTACCCTGACCGCGCTGACGATCGCGCCATTGCTTTACATGGTGATCGTATCGTTCATGCCGCGCGGGGAATCGAGCAAACTCCCGACGCCGCTCTGGCCATCGCATTGGTCGCTGGAGAACTACCACGAGCTGCTCGTCCGGCGGCTGATCGACGGCGCGTGGTTTGATTACCGGATCGTCCCCGCTCTGTTCAACAGCGTCGCCATCGCAGCGATTTCGACGCTGCTCGGCCTGCTGCTCACGGTGCCGGCCGGCTACGCCTTCGCCAAACTGCGCTTCCGCGGGCGCGAGCGGCTGCTCAAGATCCTGATCGCGTCGCTGGTCGTACCCGGCCAGGTCGCGATGCTGCCGCTCTTCCTGATCTTCAAGCAGCTCGAGCTCGTCAACAGCTATGCCGGCGTCATCCTGCCATCGCTCGCTGGCATCTTCGCGATCCTGTTCGTACGGCAGGCGACGCTCGCGATCCCCGATGAAATAATCGACGCGGCCCGGATCGACGGCGCGAGCGAGACGCGGATTTTCGTGACGATCGTCCGGCCCCTCCTCACCCCGATCGTCGTCACGCTGGCGTTGTTCATGTTCCTCGGCTCGTGGAATGACTTCCTCTGGCCGCTGATCGTGCTGGCCGACCAGCATCTCTACACGCTGCCGGTCGCGGTCGCCGCGATCGCGCGCGAGCATTCGGCGGACGGCGAACTGATGATGGCGGCGGCGGTCGTCACGACGATGCCAGTCCTACTGCTGTTCCTCGCAATGCAGCGTTATTATCTGACTGGGCTGCTCGGCGGCAGTGTGAAGGGATAGGCGCGGCCATCGGCGCCGAACACATGCGCGTCGTTGGTCGCGACGCCGACGCGCAAGGTCTCGCCGAGCGTCACCGACCGATCGCCCGGTAACTGAGCGACGATCGTATCTGCCGCGCCGCGTGCACCGAGATGCGCGAACGACAGCGGCCCGAGCCGCTCGAACAGCTCGACTGCGCCAACGAACGGTCCCCCGTTGTCGACATACAGATGTTCGGGGCGAACGCCGAGCGTGACCGGCGAACCGACTGCAGCCGCCGGGACGATCGCGCCGGTCCTCACCCTCTCGCCGCCTGCCAGGCTTACCGTGGTGCCGTCGGCGTCGACCGACGCGATCGTTGCGGCGAGCAGGTTCATGCCCGGCGACCCGATCGCCGCGGCGACCGCCAGGCTCGCCGGTCGCCGATACACGTCTATCGGCGGCCCGACCTGCTCAACGCGCCCCTCGCTCATCACGACGATACGATTGGCGAGCGTCATCGCCTCGAGCTGGTCGTGCGTGACGTAGATCATCGTCGCACCGAGCTGTTGATGCAGTCGCGCGAACTCGTGCCGCATCCGCGCACGCAGGTTGGCATCGAGGTTCGACAACGGCTCGTCGAGCAACAATACCTTCGGTCGACGCACGACTGCGCGCGCGATCGATACCCGCTGACGCTGCCCACCCGACAAGGCCCGCGGCCGCCGGTCGAGCAGATCCGACAGATCGAGCATCGCCGCGACCTCCGCGACGCGCTCGGTAATCTCGCGCTTGGCGACTTTTGCGACCTTCAACGGAAACGCGATGTTCTCCGCGACTGTGAGATGCGGGTACAGCGCGTAGGACTGGAACACCATCGCCAGCCCGCGATCCGACGGCGCCGCATCGGTCACGTCGCGTCCATCGATCGCCACCCTTCCGGTGCTTGGCACCTCAAGCCCAGCGATCATCCGCAACAGTGTCGACTTGCCGCAACCCGACGGCCCGACGAGGACGATGAACTCGCCTTCCTCGATCGTCAGGTCGGTCGGCAAGAGCACTGTGGTGTCGCCGAAGCTCTTAGAAAGTCCGCTGATTTTGACGCTCGCCACCGCATGTCCTCTACTTATCACACGTTGGGTAGCGGCTGACACGACAGCGGGCAAAGCCATCGTACCTTGCAACCAAGCCGCTACGCGCTGACGAGGACCCACTTCCGGCCGCACAAAGACTGCGCGGCGCCGCCCAGAACCGACAGCTCGATCAGCATCATCGACGGCTGATCAACCACATTTCTAAACCGGCGGTTTACTGCGCATGCGTATACTCGATCAACCGATCTGGGCCGATGGAGATGATCGATGGCTCACTCGTCAATGGACCCCGCCTTTCACGAACTTCGGCCTTGGAACGAAGGCCGGCTGATTGATGCGAAGCGGGCGCTGAAACAGCAACAGGTCTGGGCCATTCGCTTTTGGCTCGACTAGCAGAGGAGACTGCGCGACCGAGCGCTGTTCGACTTCGCCATCGACAGCAAGCTGCGCGGCTGTGACGTGGTCAGGGTGCGGATTGGCGATGTAGTTTCCGGGGGGCGCGTCCGTGACCGCGCCGTCGTTGTTCGGCAGAAAACCAAACGACCGATTCAGTTCGAGATCATGGACACGGCGCGAAAGACGATGCGGGCATGGTTGGAGCGACGTGGGGGGACACTAAACGACTTCGTTTTCCCGAGCCGCAACGACGACATGGACCACATGAGCATGCGGCAATATGCCCGCCTTGTGCGCGAATGGATGGTCGGCATCGGCCTTCCGGCGCAGGATTATGGGACGCACTCGCTACGGCGCACGAAAGCATCGATCATCTACAAGGCGGCTGGCAACCTCCGCGCCGTTCAGATCCTTCTCGGCCATGCCAAGATGGACAGCACGGCGCTACTTGGGCGTTGACGTGGAGGACGCTTTGGAATTGGCCGAACGCACCGAGGTCTGAGAGACCCATAAGTCGCCGTTCGGGTGCCCTTCCCCGCCTTCCAACTTCCGCCGTTCATTCATCGGGTTCCACGGCAGCGCTTGCCTTCCGTTTAAGCGGTCGTTCGAAATGACTGCCTAGAAATCGATGGCTTCCGAAAGTCATCCCGAACGATGCAAGATTGGCCGCCTTGCCTACACCCGCGCCCGGTACGACAATACGCAGCCTTATATCGGTGTCCGCGCCTACCCTCCATCCGATGACGAACGACAGCTTCGAATTGATCGCGGCGGCCAGGCGAGCGGCTGAGAAGGCGTGGCGGGATGGTTACGCGTACACGAAGGCCGGCATCATGCTCAACGATCTGCTGCCTGAGGACGAGCGGCCGCGCACGCTGTTCGAAGAGGATACGGCCAAGCGAGACCGGCTGATGGGCGCACTCGACGCAATCAATGGCAAATTCGTGACGTGGACTGCGGTGACGGCGTCGCAGGGCTTCAACCGCGAGTGGAAGATGCGGTCGGAGATGCGATCGCCGGCGTGGACGACGGACATTGTTGAAGCGCCAATTGTCTCTGCGCGATAGAGGATCAGATGGAGACTGCCGCGTGGCGTCGCTCGGCATTGCGGCTTCTGAAAGCTCAAACCTTCGGGGATGCGGACACGAGCTTGAACATCGCTTCCCCAATATATGCCCTTAGCGCGCGCCGCGTTAAGCTGATCGTCTTGCCCTCACCGAGACATGACGCAATTGCCGGCTTCAATTGCTCAGTGGCACTAGTATCTTGCAAGCTCCATGGACGTGAAATTAGCAGAACGTGAGCAGCAACCGGTGACGATCGAGCGACGCAATCGCCGAGCGCACGTTCCGGGCGGTAACTGGCCGGCAGTGCTGCAACAGGACCATTAAATTCATCAGCTAACTTGAGGGGGGGAAGGTCTTTTATAAGGCCCAGATCTGGCGCCTTCCGGAATTGAAGGCGGTATAGTGCAGGATACAGGGCACCCCGAAAAACGTCCGGCTGGATTATCATCATCGTAACAGAGCCCGGTCTGCTAGCGTCAACCGAAAGGCATTTAGAATTTGACGCCTTTGACGCCAAATCAACGTATTCTGCCGTATTGGGTATTGATCTGACAAATTGGCTAGCTACCGATCTTTTGTTTTTGTCCCGTATAATACAATCTGCATACCTCGCCACGAATATGTCAGCTTTGTCATGCCGTAAGTCGGTTCCCGACTGCGCGGCAACGGAAGAAGCTGAGAAGGTGATCGCGCATGCCGCTGAAAATCTAGCTACGCTCAACCGATTCATGACAATCCCCACCATCTATTATCTCATTCTGTGATCGGTCTATTTGACCCTACTAATAATGGCATCAACTTCGCACGTTGGAAACACCGGCTACCTCACTGTCATGCAGTCTGCCGGGTCCGGCCAATCACACCTCCGGGTGTATTGGCGCCACCAGTTCGTTCGTGTCACAGGCGGCCAGCACGCAGTGGCTTATGGTCAACTTTTCGCCCGAAACCAGCAATTGCGAACACAGCCTACTATCTATTTCGTATCGCCTCTGGCTGGCGCATTGGTGACATAAGCTGTGAGTCTGAAGAGCATCAGACCCCGCTCGTTCGTCACGTCGACGACAAAATCTCGACCGTCCCATAAGACAGCTGGTTCGCCGTGCATGATCTCACCGGCGCAAATTAGAGCATGCTTCCTCGCTGCCGCGTGATCAGCCAACTCGGTCCCCTCACTATCAGGCTCATGCCGGTTGTCAGCCGTATTGAAGAAGTATCGTGCCATCGTGATGTTCCTCTGGGCTCGCAAACGGGCACAGGACGTAAAGTCGCTACCTTTCACATGAGATGTGCTGCCGTGGATCAGCATGCAGCTTATCGTGCATCGTCCCGCTCCGCGTCCGGCGGTGCATTAATCAACGATCCCATTCTCACGTAGATATGGTCCGTGGCATTTGGGGTTGAATTGCAGGGCATTGCGACACTATGCTCGCGACGCGGTCCGCGAATTGCTTGAGCGTCGGTACCATGTCCGCCCGCGCCAGCTTGCGCGGATGGGGATCGATCGCGCACAGCGTTCCAAAAACCGTGCCGTCCGAAAGGATGATCGGCAGCGACACATAGCTCTTGAAGCCATAGAGCGCGGGCGCCGGGTTGCTGTTCCAACGCGGATCGGCGGAGACGTCGTCGATCACTACCGCATTGCCGGACTTGCGGATGTCGTTGCAGATCGTCGTTGAGATGCGCAACTCATCTCCCGGCGACATACCGAAGTCGATCTGGTCGAGTACCTGGCACGCAATCCAACGCGCCTCCGTTACGCGCGCGACCGCGACAAATCCCATTCTCGTAAGTGCCGCCACTTCCTCGAGAATGCGACGTATTTCGTCATCGTCGCCAAAGCGCGCAGCATCCGCAGCCAGTTCGTCGATCATATGTGATCCCCCAACCCAGTCGTATTCACATATGATAGGCCTGCCGAGTCCTACTTAGTCGCAAGCGTACGTAGCCGTTCTAACCACGGCGAATTTTCATGTTTTGAGCTAGAGAATAGAAGATAGACCACAGTTCTAACATGCAATCATTCGCAAGAATTACTCAGATCCGCGGCACCCCCGGCGGCCTGATCGGTCACGCGATCGGCGTGAACCCGCGAATCGTATAAATCAAGATTAAGAGAGGGGCGGGATGTCGATCGATAAGGGAACACTATGATCGACTGATCCCTTATCAACTTACGCCAATACAAGGCGTAGGAGAAGATTATGAAGCGGCTTATTCTCACGGCAGCGCTGATCGCTACCCCCACACTGGTAGCGGCACAAAGCGTGCCATCCCCTGCTACCTATGTCATGAAAGCTGGCGCGTCGGACCAATATGAGATCCAATCGAGCAATCTCGTGATGGCCACTACGAAGAACGCCGAGCTTAAGCAGTTCGCCACGATGATGGTAAGCGACCACAACAAGAGCACTGTTGATGTGAAGGCCGCAGCTACGAAGTCCGGCCTGACGCCAAAGCCCCCGATGCTCGACGCGATGGGCCGCAAGAATATTGCTGCGCTCAAGGCGTCCAAGGGACCAGCCCGTGATGCACTTTATATCAAGCAGCAGAAGACTGCTCACCAGCAGGCACTCGCCCTTCACCAGGGTTTTGCCACTTCCGGTTTGGCTCCCGCGCTAAAGCAGGTCGCGTCGACCATCGCGCCAGCCGTTCAGCATCACATTGAGAAGCTGGCGTCAATGTAAAGACAAACCTCGACCCGTTTCGGCGGGTCGAGATCATTGGTGATGCCTGACTGCAAAATTGCGCGACGGAGCGCTGAGTGCTGAGCGCTGAGCGCTCCGTCGCTAGTCCCTAAGATACTGTCGGATAGCTATTCCTCAGGCCCGCTTCGCGACGTGTCGAGGTCAATGTCCTCACCCGGATTACCGCCACCTGCGCTGGCCCCACTGCCGTGAACTTCACCCGTTTTGTTGTCGATATATGCTCGCTTACCAGCCTCGCGAGGAATATCCCTGCCGTCATCCCTTTCGACCGACTCGACACCAGGCGCACGGTCCCGGTTCTGTAGGTGACGCTCCGCGGCATGGTCCATGCTATCGTACTCGTCGCCCGAGTAGCCATCACCTTTACCGAAACCGTCGTCGGCGGGGTTTGCGTCCTTGGATTTTACCCGGACATTTTCGTTAGGCTTCGGCGTGCTCTCGTCAGTCATGGCAACCTCTCAGTGTTGTTGGTGACCAACGCACAACCGGCAGAAAGCTCCGCGAATGTGATGAAGGCTTTGTTAGTTGACCGATACCGCGGTCGGCATAGCATCGCCTTGCCCATCAAGGGCTTGGAGATTTGCCACATGCGCACCCTGCTCGTCGCTGCCGCGTCTTTGTCGTTAATTGCCGGTGGGGCGCCTGCATTCGCCGCACCGTGCAAAGACGCCAAGGGACGCTTCACGAAATGCCCGCCCAAAGCACCGGCCAAGCCGGCCCGTTGCAAGAGCGCGAATGGCAAGTTTGCAAAATGCGGCACGGCTGGTGCCAAGCCTGTCTGAGGTGAGACGAGCGCGGGTGATCACACCCGCGCTCGCAAGGTCAGTTTTTCGCCGGTACTGTGACAACCATTGTCCGCGTGGTGGCGACATCAACGATCGGCAGTTCTCAGGATTGAGAATGTCGGCGGCGAACGACTGAAATTAGTGTGCGTTGCAGCCCGGAAGGGTGATGTCCGCCTAACGGCGGATCTTGGCACAAGCCGATGTTCCCGCACCTCCCAACGAACGGCGTATGTTGGTCGGGAGCCGACGCCAGCAGCCCGGCGGGGCTGACCCATATTGACGACCCAGAACTGGTCATTCGCGCGCCCTTCCCCGCTCCCCAAATTCAGACATTCGTTCATCTCCGTACGGACGATTTTTGACGCATGATCGTCAGCCATTAATGTCGTGAAGGGGAAGGAAAGCGGTCCGGCGGCTATTGGGAAGGCAGATAGTGTTAGCGGACGTCGCACGATGCGGCTGTGTTTTCCGAAAAGAATTTATTTTGAGGATCGAAGCTGGCAGGGGCCGTGTCGCGAAAGGGGGCCCTTTCGCAACGTGTGAATCCGTTTGTCAGTTTTTCGCTGGTGTGGGGCGGGGCGTGAAACAGGTGCTGAATGACCAAAACGGATTTGTAGGATCGAACTTGCAACTTGGATGACTTTCTACGGCAAGCCTCGCCATCTCCACAGCAAAGGCCATACCAGGCTGGTCTTTACCTCCACATTGCGCCCAGCTTCCGCTGCCCTGTACCGCATTTTCAGACGCGCCAAAGCGGACGATCCAGCCGTGACATATTGGCGGAGGTGGTGGTGACGGCAGATCGGATTTTGGCGGGTCCCAGGGTACATACGGCCTCGGTGTCAGGATCTTTCTTTCCAAGCTCGTTAGATGCCTCCACGCCGCGGCGGGCAGCTTTACCGGTTCGCTTTCGCCGGCCCGCCCCACAACCCGGACGCTCACTGTCCCATCCGATAGATGCTCTACTTCAACACCAGGAATCGGAAGCATCATGTATGGGTCCTCAAACAGTGACCGGCGAACGATCCTTTTCGCTTTAATCATGTCAGCCAACGGCTTGAAGCCCGCTTCAGTAAAAAGGCGCTGCTCGAATTTCGCTTGGTTGGCTTGCCCGCGTTCAAAATCTGCTCGTTGCTGGCCAGATCCTTTTGGGGGATAGCTATGCTCTTCCCTTACCGCGGGGGATGCAAAGGTGAGAAGAACAGCCAAAAGTTTCATGTCGAGATGATATCGAGATGCGCTGTCCTAGCAAGCGGCATCATGATTACCGTTGTAAAGGGGGCCCCTGTTGCAACGCGACCCGTACCAGTCTCGATTTTCAAATAGGTTCAGGTTTCGGGAGTGTCCGGGATTGGTGGATTGCGGCCCGACTGCTTTTAGGCGAGGTTCGATCAAGGCAGACGTTGACGGGCTACAATTGCCGCCGTGAGTTTGCCTCGACGATGTAGCCGGGAGACAGCAGATGATTGCTTTAGTGGTCGGCCTCATGATGACAGCCGCCTCTCCAAGCTCGGCACAGCTAACAGTCGTCTGCGAGATTGGAAGCATCGCCCTGCGCGATCTGCCAAGCATCAACCACAACAAAGGATTTGATTCCTACTACGTCGCTCCTGACCAAAGTCGCCCCGATCTTCTGACGATTTGCCCTAGGCTTAAAGATGAAATCCCCCAAGGGTATCCCATTGCAGACGACGATGCGCGATCGCGAGCAGCGGTGCACGCGCCTATTCCCGGCCAACACATCCGAGAAGCCTTCATCTACTCTGTCGGAGTTCCACGGATTAGTAGCGACGTTAAAAGCGCCGTCGTTCATTTCGCCTATTCGTGCACTGGCCTCTGCGGTGGAGAATTAGAGGCTCGCTATATTCTCACATCAAAGGGATGGCAGCGCGAGGGTGAGATCCGCATGCTCTCCGTCTCTTAAGCGTATCAGCAGCTGAACAATCGGTAGATTGCGGGCAAGCCGACGCGCAACCGGGATGACCGATTATGAGCGGAAGCGAAAAGGCGGGGATTGGTGGACAGCAGGCCGGTGGCTTTTCAGACGCCCTCTAGCAAAAGCCGCCGTCGCGAGCGGCACGGTTGTGTTCTACCTTGTGACGTTCACCGTGATTGTATCCGATACTAGTTGGGCATAGCGGACTGGCTTGGACGGGAAGTTGAAGAGGAATACCCGGGCTCTCACTTTGTATCGGCCTGCTCCTGGGAAGATCGTTTTTGCGCTTTCGTGAGTGAGGACGCGGTAAGGCGATGTTACTGATATGGCGATCAGCTCCTCTATCTTAAGAGGAGGCGGGGGCGGTGAGCCTGCCATTGGCTTAGCAGGCACGACCGGTTGCCCATCTTCCGAGATGACTTCAAACGCAATGCCCCGTGTGGGTTGCAGAAACGGCGATACGGCAAAGGTATTGTCCTTTGCGATAAGGTCGACTTCGATGGCCGCATCCCCGCGCATGGACAAGGTAGCCGCATGCAAGCGGACCTCGATAGGGGGCTTTGCCCCTGCCCATGCTGCCTGAGCGGGAGGATTCCAGGTTGCCGCAGCCTGAAGGCTTATAAGCCAGAGCAGTGGCATACCGATATTCCTCTATCCGTCAGCACTATCATAGCGCCTATGAACGGATGACCGGTCTTGGGTATGCTGCACGACCCGTCAAGCGGCAACAACTGGGCCCTTCCCGCCGGACCGGTTTTGAGGTCTGCTTATCCGCCAAGGAATGTCGCGACGTGGTGGAGCGCGGACGGTCCGCGTCCTGCAGTAGTGTAGCAGATCCAGAAGCCGCTACTTCAAAGAGGTTCCGATTGTTACTAAGATCGCAGCATGAGCGAAAATCCACTCTTTCCCCACCTACGAAAGGCTTGGCGGTTTGGTTGTCTTACGGTCGGGCTTCTTGCGTCTGGCATCGGCTGTATTGTACTGCTGGGCAGTCTGTTGGGTACGTGCGATCCCTCAATCGGTTGTGCTGAAACTCATATTCTGGCAAGTCTGGGGTGGGTGCTATTGATCGCTTCATTATTCGCCGCACCAATATGGCTGGTCTGCGGAATTTTGAGAAGGCTGGTTCACCCTTCGGCTGGCGCATTTACGACCAACCTCCTTTTGACGTTCGTGGTGGTTCTTGCCGTAGTGCTCTGCTTCAGCCCTGCCGTCGACCTTCTATTCAGGATCGATAGGTGAGACCCTGATGATCCGCAGCAGATGTGAGCGAGTCCGCCCTTGACCCGCATCGGTCGGCGCATTTCTAACCTATAGCCATGTAAGCTACCATCAAGGCTGCGGCTTGCGCGTCTGTGTTTTGGCGTAAGCAGAATGGCCGAAATTGGGCGTTATCCACGTTCGCGCCGCCTCCGGACCGAATGGCCCATTGTGGCGGACGGCGCACCTTCAAGTGCCATTCGGCCATTCTACCAAAGTACGTGATCTGTAATCACGCCGCACCTGACAAGAAGTCCCAGCGTCGCGCCGATCAAAAGAAGCGTCAGGTACATAGCAATGGCTCGTGTTCGGCTTCGACGATCCGTATGGTAGCTCATGCTTGAACACCTCGTAGCTAGCGCTGCCACCAAGTTGAGCGGTCCAGCCAGCAACCGAGGTTACGCGCAACTAAAGTGGGCCGTGTAAGGAGTAAAGCTAACGTCGAGTAGGTTGAAGTCAATGTATAGATATCGGGGCAGGTGAGGCTGACTGCTTTATCGGAGTTCCATAAGCCATACCGCAATGGTCATCTCGATCGACGCCTATTCTGCTCCCTCACAATGTAATCCGTCATGGCATATCGCTGCGACGCCGCCGAGACTTGCTCCTCGGTCGCATATAGAGCCTTTAGCAAAAGACGATCTGAATCTGTGAGGTTATTGGGCTTATCACGAATGGTAGCGTCAAACAGCGACATGATTGATCCAATGTCGCTGCTGACACTGTGCACAGGATTGGCAAGCACGACCATTGAGACGTAGGAGCTCAGCTGCTCCCACGTGACATCGCCGCACCGGGGCAAATCGATGATCACAAGTATTTGCTTTTTATCCTCTCGCGAAGGTTGGGAAAGCCGCGATGCCGCATCCAAGCGCTTTTCAGTAGCTCTGCCCATAGTCCATCGGACCGGACGAGGATCCGTCAGTTCGGCCCGGTTCCGCGAGCGAGCGAGACCGTACTTGGCCACGTTCCGAAACATATTTGGCTGACGACGCAGAAAGCGTCTTACCAGTGCATCCGCCTGATCTGAGATTATAATTTCGACATTCGACGGACATGATTTGCCTTCTATCGGCACACCGACCGTTCGCGCATTAGCTGCAACCGTTTCAGCGATATATTGCGCCTTGTCCGGCAGGACGCCGCGGACAGTAACGCAAATCGACGTATTCCAGCGTGGAATTTGCGCATCGCTATCACCGGTCATCCGCTTGACCATGCCCGCCACTCGGGGCCTCCTAGTCGCGTTTACGATGATCTCTCTATCTGCAGATCCCGGCGCCGGCGTAGGTTCGATAGCCGTGACTGACGGCCGCTGCGTCAATGGTTCTGGCGTGCCTTGGAACATCAGTAGGGCAACTGGCAGGAGCATCAGCACTCTAATACCATCCCAACCACGGCGCTTATAACCCGCGTGCCACGATAGGACGCACCTGCTTACCTATCAAGTTTGAAGCGTTCTGAGCGGTGTTTGTAGCATCGATCGTCCCGCATCCGCGAACGTAAGTTGCTCCCTGTCTCGCGCTAGGCTGTCTCACGATGAAGGATTAAACGAGCGCCGGTGCGGTTCGAAGCTGTCAGCAGCAGCCAAATTTATACGTTCTCCTGAGATCAGGCCCCGTCACCTTTTCAAAACTGCCTTTGGAGAATGACAATCGGGAGCCATCTTGGTGAATGAATGGCTGTTTTGAGAAACGAAGCTTACCCGCCACGGCGTCTGATTTTGGGCGCTTTCGGTCATTGGGCGCGATCGGCGTCGGAACGGCTGAATGTGGTGGTTAGCCGACATTCGCGATGAAGGACGCTTTAGGTTAGGCGAACATAAAGGCGGTTGAAGGGCCCACCCTAACACGCGCAAGTTTGCTCGTGGCGCGTGATACATTACGCCCCCAATCGCGCGAAATGGCGTTTCCATATTGAAGCGCAAAATAGCGGTAGCATTACCCTCATCGTTATCTGGCGAAAGAGATATCTCGAATGGACCGCTGCGATCTTCTTCTTGGCTAAGGAAAGTTCGCATCGCATCACCGCGCCCGAAAAGCACGACTGACTGAGATTTAACTTCCGCCATGCTCGCTACGCATTGGGGGATCGGGGGTGGCGTGGCTAACATTCGATAATCGTAACAAAGTGTCCAGCGTCTGGGAATGGGCGGAACTGCCAAGCATCGGAGGGCAGGCAAACCCACATACGGCCGTTCGTGATCGATCGCACCGCGCCCAAAAGCGGACGGACGTTAATCCGACGATACGCACCAGTTCAAATTTGTTTTCGAACTACGAATCAGCACCTGAATCGAGTGTAGCGTTTCTGGCGGGGGCTAGGCCGATATGTGAGACGACTCGACTATCCGTCCCGATCCTGCTTCGCTAAATGGCCACATCGGAGAGGGTGACCGCGTGAAACTCGTTATCCCGCTTCTGGGACTCGCGGCAGCTTCGCTCGCTGCCGCTCCCACTTTGCATGTTCCCTCCCAACTGCCGTACAAATGGAACAACGTCGTGATTGGTGGCGGCGGGTTCTCGCCCGCCATCGTGTTCAGCGTCGCCGAAAGGGACTTTGCATATTTGCGCACCGATGTGGGTGGCGCCTATCGCTGGGATGCCCTTACGCAGCGCTGGATTGCGCTCCAGGACGGCCAAGCGCAGAACAGCTACATGGGCGTCGAAAGCATCGCGCCGGACCCGGTAGACCCAGACATCATTTACCTCGCCGCGGGCATGTACTTCGACCAACCTGCGGCGATCATGCGGAGCGCCGATCGCGGCGCTTCCTGGCAAATAACGCCGGTTCCCTTCAGCATGGGCGGCAACGAGGACGGTCGCGGTCTGGGCGAACGCCTAGCGATTGATCCGGATCGGCGGACGCACCTGTTCTTCGGATCGCGGCACGACGGTCTTTGGGACAGTGAGGACAGCGGCCGGACGTGGCACAAGGTCGAGAGCTTCCCGTGGAAGGGGCTTGGCCGTCCCGCCGCGAACCACACCCATGGCGGCGTCTCCTTCGTCGTCTTCGGCCCGCCGGGCGAAACTGCCCTTGGCCGGTCGCGCGCCATGTATGCCGGCGTCGCAGATGCAACGGTGCAACACCTGTACCGCTCGACCGACGCCGGTCGAAGCTGGAGCGCCGTCACCGGAGGTTCGGCCTCGACCATGCTGCCCGTCAAGGCGGCAGTAGACCAACAGGGCATGCTCTACATCGATTACTGCTCCGACATCGGTCCGAACGGGATCGCACTAGGTGAGGTTTGGAAGCTCGACCCGAGGTCGGGCGGATGGACGAACATCACGCCTGAGCGCGGTGACGAGGCCGAGGGCGGCTACATGGGGCTCAGCCTCGATCGGCTCCATCCCGGCCGGCTGGCGGTGTCGACGGTCGATCGCTGGAACCATCGCGATACCGTTTGGCTGTCGTCCGACAGCGGCGCGCACTGGTCGAGCCTGCGGGAGCGGAGTTCACGCGATCTCTCGCCGGCCCCCTGGCTCCGGCTCGACAAGGGTGGGTTTGGCGGCTGGATCGCGGGTCTGGCGTTCGATCCGTTCGACGGTGCCACGCTTGCCTATGCCACGGGGCTGACGGTGTTCCGGACCAGGCAAGCGGACAAGGCCGATATGGTTTGGCGGCCCTGGGTCACCGGGATCGAAGAGGCGGTGCCGCTCAGCCTCGTCAGTCCGCCCGAGGGGCCCCATTTGATCTCCGGCATCGGCGACACGCACGGCTTCGTCCACGATCGGCTCGACCGCGCGCCGGAGCGGGCCTTCGCCGATCCCGACCTGCCGCAGACTAACAATGTCGATTATGCCGGCGTGGTGCCCAAGATCATCGTTCGGAGCGCATCAGGCTATTCTCCCGATCCTGAGGGGGCGTCGCTCGGCTGGTCGGAGGATGGAGGCCGCAGCTGGCATAAGATGCTGGCGTCGCCAATCGCGATCGGGCCCGCCGCGCCACGGCGGATCGACGCCGATGGCCAGGCACCGATCACTGTTTCAGCGGATGGGAGCACCTTCCTGGTGTCTGGGCTAGTGACGCTCGCCACGGCCGATAGGGGGCGGATCTGGTGGCGACCCAAGGGTTTACCGGAACGCACCTATGCGGTCGCCGACAAGGTCGACCCCCTTGCCTGGTACGCGATCGACTATACTGGTGCGCGTATATTCGTCAGTCGTGATGGGGCGAAGACGTTCACGCAGGCACCCGCGCAGGGACTCCCGGCCAGCATTGCCAGCTCGCGCCCGGCGGCACGGGAGTTTCAACCAATGGCGGCGGCAACGCCGGGAACGGCCAACGAGCTCTGGCTGATCCTAGGCGGCCGCTTCTTCCACACTAGCGACGGAGCCCGAACGTTCGTGGCGTCCACGCCAGCCAATCCGCTGTTGCGTGACATGTATTTCGTGAGCTTCGGTCTCGGCAAGGCGGCGCCCGGCGGGCACGTGCCGACTCTCTATGCCTTCGGGGTCACGAAGACGTTTGGCGGGCTGTGGCGCTCGACCGACGCGGGCGCGCGCTGGTTTCGGATTAACGACGACGCGCATCAATGGGGTCTTAGATACCGAGTCATCACGGGCGATCCTCGCCTCTTCGGCCGCGTCTACTTGGCGACCGATGGCCGAGGCATCTTCTACGGAGATCCTTTGCCGCAACCCGTGCGTGCCGGAGCGCATTGACCCAATTCCGGTCGTTCTCGACGCATCTGTCGCTTCCCAACTTCCGACATTCGTTAATGGGCACCGACACTCCGTTTGGACTTTTGCGATCGTCGCGTCGACCAATTGCCGGATCGTCTTCGTCAGGATACACCGTCCCCGCTGACCTGCTCCGCTGGAGACGGTCGGCATGATCGCGTCGGTGCCCCGAAAGGGGCTTAATAGGGAACGCGGTGAGGGTGGTTTGCCACCTGAAGCCGAGGCTGTCC
>NZ_JACYVG010000009.1:0-152585 GCF_014842205.1 Sphingomonas sp. CFBP 13714 | reverse complement strand
CCTCTAGGGCCCATCCCCAACCCCGTCAAATGCAAATTTCACTTTTATGGCAATTTTTGCGCCCTGGCGCGTTCTGCGCCCCCGTGACGCTTATAGCCGGCTTTCCGAGCGGTGGCAGACAGCACCGGAGTTCGGATGTAAGCTCGATCCTTCACTTGCTTGTAACGTAAATGATTTGCCCGACGCCCCGCTGCGGCGATAGCAGGGTGGCAATGCCCGGGGGCGTCGGCATCAGTCGGAGAGCTTCGAACCGGGATCAGGGAGATAAGGATGTCGACGGGTTTCTCATCGGTGACGATCGCACTGCTGCTACAGACCGCGGCCGCGCCGATCGCGTCGCGACCGCCGGCCTCGCCGCCCCCTGCCCCTGCCCCGACATCTGCCCCAATATCTGCCGCGCCGGGCGGGAGCCAGAAATCCACGCCGCTTTCGGCGGTCGCGAATCCAGATCTCTGGCCGACCGCCAAGGCCATGCCGTTGCGCGATGCAAAGATCGAGGCACGGCTCGACGCGATCGTCGCGCGCATGTCGATCGAGGACAAGGTCGGCCAGCTGATCCAAGTCGACATCGCCAGCATCACCCCCGCCGATCTGCGCACCTACAAGCTCGGCTCGATCCTCAACGGGGGCAATTCGGGTCCGAACGGTGACGATCTTGCGCCGCCGATCGAGTGGCTGAAGCTCGCGGATGCCTTTTACGATGCGTCGATGGCGCGCAGCGACGGTCGGCCCGCCATTCCGGTGATCTGGGGCACCGACGCGGTGCACGGCAACAACAACATCCCCGGTGCGACGCTCTTCCCGCATAATATCGGCCTCGGTGCGACGCGCGACCGTGACCTGATGCGCGAGATCGGCCATGTGACCGCGATCGAGACCGCCGCCGCCGGGATCGACTGGACCTTCGCGCCGACGCTCGCGGTGGTTCGCGACGATCGCTGGGGCCGCACCTATGAAAGCTATGCGGAAGAACCCGCGGTCCAGGCCGATTTTGCCGGCGCGGTGATCGAGGGCGTGCAGGGCAAGGTCGGCACCAGGGATTTTCTTGCCCCCGACCGCGTGATCGCGACGACCAAGCATTTCCTCGGCGACGGCGGCACCGGCGGGCGCGACCAGGGTGATGCGCTGATCCCCGAAACGGCGCTGCGCGACATCCATCTCGGTGGCTACCCCGCCGCGATCGAGGCCGGCACCCAGTCGGTGATGGCGAGCTTCTCGAGCTGGAACGGCGCCAAGATGCACGGCAACAAGAGCCTGCTGACCGGCGTGCTCAAGGACCGGCTCCATTTCGACGGCTTCGTCGTCGGTGACTGGAACGGCCACGGCCAGGTCGAGGGCTGTTCGAACGAGAGCTGCGCCGCTGCGATCAACGCGGGGCTCGACATGTTCATGTATTCGGGCAGCGGGTGGAAGACGCTTTACGCCAACACGCTGAAGCAGGCGCAGTCGGGCGAGATCCCCGCCGCTCGGCTCGACGATGCGGTTCGCCGCATCCTCCGCGTCAAGCTGCGCGCCGGCACATTTGATCGCGGTCGCCCTTCGTCACGCGCGCTCGCGGGCAGGATGGAGCGGATCGGCGCGGCCGACCACCGTGCCATCGCACGGCGGGCAGTGCGCAAATCGCTGGTACTGCTCAAGAACCAAGGCGGGCTGCTGCCGCTCAAACCCTCAGCCAATATCCTGGTCGCGGGTGGCGGCGCCGACGATATCGCGCAACAGGCGGGCGGCTGGTCGCTGACCTGGCAGGGTAGCGGCCTCACCAATGCGAACTTCCCCAATGCCCAGTCGATCTGGTCGGGCATCGACGCGGCGGTCAAGGCGGCGGGCGGCACCGCGACGCTGTCGGCGAACGGCAGCTTCGCGAAGAAACCCGATGCGGCGATCGTCGTGTTCGGCGAACAGCCCTATGCCGAGTTCAAGGGCGACCGCCCGACGCTCGACTATAGCCCCGACGACAAGGCCGATCTCGCGCTGCTCCGTAAGCTCAAGGCGGCGGGCGTGCCGGTGGTGGCGGTATTCCTCTCCGGACGGCCGCTCTGGGTGAACGCCGAGCTCAATGCCGCCGATGCGTTCGTCGCGGCGTTCCTGCCGGGGAGCGAGGGCGGCGGCGTCGCCGACGTGCTGTTCCGCACCAAGGACGGGCGCATCGCGAACGACTTTCGCGGCAAGCTCAGCTTCTCCTGGCCCAAACGCCCCGATCAATATGTGCTCAACCGCGCGGACCCCGGCTATGATCCGCTGTTCGCCTATGGCTATGGGTTGAGCTACGCGAAGCCGGGCACCGTCCCGAAGCTCGACGAGACGCGCCCCGCCGGACTCGCCGTGGCATCGAGCGGCATCGTGTTCGGCAAGGGTCGCGTCCCCGAAGGCTGGTCGCTCGTCCTCGCCGAACAGGGACAGTCGAAGGTCCGCCTTCTCGGCGTCAATGCGACGACGACGAACCGGCGGCTCACCGCCTCGGCGGTCGACCGCCGCCGCCAGGAGGATGCACGCAGCCTCGTCTGGTCAGGCGGTGCGGCCGAGGCACGCATCGAGGCGGATCGTCCGCTTGATCTCACGCGAGAGAGCAATGGCGAGTTGAGCCTCGTCGTCGACCTGCGCGTCGATCGCGCCGCCAGCGCGCCCGTCACGCTCGGCATGGTCAGCCATGACGGCGCCGTGGTGACCGTCCCGATCACCAGGATGCTCGCGACCGGTACGCCGGGCGAATGGCGGCAGGTCGTCGTGCCGCTGCAATGCTTTGCTAAGCGCGGTGTCGACATGGCGGATGTCACCGCACCCTTCGTGCTGGCGACCGACGGCGCGCTTGGCGTGTCGGTATCCGACGTGAGGATCGATTCGGCGCCGGTGCCGATGACCCAGTGCGGCGACTGAGGTCGATCGGCGTCGCGGCCGCCTAGACCGCGTTCGCGTCCAGCGGCGTCGTCCGCGGTTGGAGGCGGAACGGATCGAACCCCTGCGGCAGCCCGACGCTGACGGGATTCGGCAGGATCCGCCCTACCCGCGTCGCCGCGGCGACGACGTCGGGCGCGGTCCGGACCGCGTCGTCGACCGGGTCCGTCAACCGGTCGAGCGGCGTCGTCGTTGCGGAGCCGGTCGGCTGGACATAGCGCAATGCCCAGTCGCGGGTCGTCTCGTCGGCAAGCCGGCGGATGACGAGCGCGCGCGCTGCGGCCGGGTCGCCCCGACAGACATGCATCTGCATCGCGGCGCCCGGCACCAGTGCTTCGTCCAACAGCACCTCTGCGGTGACGGGTTCGGCGGCAGCGCTCTGGCCGGTGCGGGCGAGAGCACAGGCCTGCCAGGCTTTGACGAGCAGGACGGACGCGCGGTTGACGTTGCTCCCGTATCGTTTCGCCCGATCGAGAAAGACGTCGGCCCGCGTGAGGACCTGCGGCCAGTCGGTCTCCATCGCCGCCAGCTGCAGATAGGCGCCGTCGAGATTGAGGCCATTGCCCTGGTCGTCGGCCGGCACGGTCGTCGCGACCCTGGCCAGCAATGCCCGAGCTTCGTCATAGCGCCCCTGATGCGCCAGCGCCCTGGCGACGATCGGCGCGAGGAACACGCCCTCGCCCCGCGGCGCGCCCGCGGCGCGCGCGTCCATCGGCACCGCCGCCCCGGTCTCGATCCCGTCGAACATCGGCAGGAACAGGCCGAGCACCGCGGGATACGCCTCGAGGCGGGAGAGGCGACGCGCATAGGGTGTCGCGGTGTCGAAATCGGCAGCCGCCGCCCAGTCGCCGCGCAGCTCGTCGAGGTAGCGCCGGGACTGTGCAGCGAGATCGGCCCCGGCCCATTCCGCGATCCGCGGCCAGAGCGGCGCATAGCGTCGATCGATATAGAGTGTGAGCAGATCGTCCGGATCGCCGATCGTCGTGACGAGGTTTACCGCCTCGTCAGTCGCTGCGCCTGGCGACATCCGCATCGCCTCGCGCGTGCGGGACAAGGCTGCGGTCGAGCGTTCGGGCGCGAGCCCCGAACTGAAGCCGATCTCACCGAGCCGGGCGTTGAGCCGGTCTGCCCTGCTCCGGTCGCCGATCTCTGCCAAACGCCCCGTCAACGCCATGACGACGTAGCGGTCGAAATGCCGCGTCATCTCAGGCGCGAGCCGGCTGGCCTGGATGAGGAGATCCGCGGCGCGCTGCGGCGAACCGGAAAAGGTATAGATGCCCGTCGCGACGAGTTTCGGCCGCGGATCATCCGGCAGAAGCCGCAGCGCCTCCTCGATCGCCGCGACCGCGGGGCCGGTCGCCTGCGCGCTTGCGAGAACACCGGCCCGCACCGTCTGCACCATGCCGCGCAGCGGCGTCGGCCGCGGCAGCTTGGCAAGGACCGCATCGAGCCGGGCGATGTCGGGCGATCGTCCGGCGATCGCCGACGCTGCCTCCGCCATCACCGCGCGATCTGCGGGATCGGTCGTCATCGCTAGGGGATCTGCGACCTGGGCGCGGGCCACCCCTGGGGTCATGCCATAAGCCATCGTCGCGGCAACCGCGGTTAGCGCCATTCCAGATCCAAAAACCGGTCTCATGCTGTTCCCCTCTGCACAGATCCGAGCACAGGGCGCGCAGACTGTCCATCGCTCCATCTCCGACAATTTTTGAAGTCGAGTCGCGGCACCGATGAAAGCGCGAGGGTGCGGACTGTGCGCGCGCTGCAGCAACCGGCAGCGCGCACAGTCAGGGCGAGCGACGCTGGTCACGGATCACCGCGGTTATCGGCTGCCTTAACTGGCATCGGCCGCGCGCGAGCGGATCAAACGCCGAGACGGATCATGCCCAGACGGTCCAGCTGACGATCCTCAAGAACGGGACCTTTGCTGGCTCCACGACTGACGTCGTTTCGACTCGCCGAGCGCCAGACCCTCAGGCGGGGTCCGCGCTGCCCTGTTCGGTGATCGGATGGAGCGCGGCGCGCACGTTGACCGACGTCAGCTCCTGTTCGATCCAGTCGACACAATCGCTGATCTTCGCCCCGACCAGCGCGTTGCCGCCCTCGTCCGCGATGCGCAGCGCCTCTTCGAGGAGGAAAGCCATCGACCTCAGTCGAGCAACCGTCTGCGCGTAACTCTGCATCGCTCAATCCCTTGATCGTGATCATGACGATATCAGAATTGCGTGCGATTTGAAGGGTCAATGACGGTGTCGGATTGGGACTTTTGGCTTAGACCGTCGATTATCTCGGTCCCGCCCTATGGCGCGGCAGCCGCCTGATACCTATTTTTTCCGAGTTAGGGCGGATTCCGGCGTGGCGACGCAACCGGTTCCGTGGCGATCCGTTCGTTAGCGGATCAGGGAGCTTTAGATCTTTATGAACAGCAATGACGGATTTCCCGTATCGCGCCGTGGCGTGATCGCGGGTGGCGTAGCGACCGCGACCCTGACCGGGACCCCGGTGGGTGCGCAGGTTGCGGCACCGCAACAGACCCCGCCGACGACGATGCCGGTGACGCTCAAGGTCAATGGCCGCAATACGCTGATCGAGGTCGATACGCGGACGACCCTGCTCGACGCGCTGCGCGAGACGATGAAGCTGACGGGCACAAAGAAGGGCTGTGATCACGGCCAATGCGGCGCCTGCACGGTCATCGTCGAGGGCCGGCGGATCAACAGCTGTCTGACGCTCGCAGTGATGCACGAGGGCGACACGATCACCACGATCGAGGGGCTGGGCACGCCGGAGAAGCTGCACGCGATGCAGGCCGCCTTCGTCAAGCATGACGGCTATCAGTGCGGCTATTGCACGCCGGGCCAGATCTGCTCCGCGGTCGCGACACTCAACGAGATCAAGGAAGGCATTCCCAGCCATGCCACCGGCGACATCGCCGCCAAGCCGAAGGTGACGACCGCCGAGCTTCAGGAGCGGATGAGCGGCAATATCTGTCGCTGTGGCGCCTATTCGAACATCATCGACGCGATCCACGACGTCGCCGGCACGGAGCGCATGGCATGAAGGCCTTTACCTTCGAACGCGCCAAGACCGCGAGCGCCGCCGCGGCAGCCGCCGTCCGCACCCCAGGCGCCAAGTTCATCGCGGGCGGGACCAACCTGCTCGACCTGATGAAGCTGCAGATCGAGACGCCGCAGCATCTGATCGACGTCAATGGTCTCGATCTCGATACGATCGCACCGACCAGTGACGGCGGCCTGCGGATCGGTGCGCTGGTCCGCAACACCGACCTCGCCGCTGACGCCCGCGTCCGCAAGGATTACGGCGTGCTCAGCCGGGCATTGGTGTCGGGCGCGTCCGGCCAGCTGCGCAACAAGGCGACCACCGCGGGCAACCTGCTCCAGCGGACCCGCTGCCCCTATTTCTACGATACCACCAAGCCCTGCAACAAACGCCAGCCGGGCAGCGGCTGCGCGGCGATCGGTGGCTTCAACCGCAATCTCGCGGTCATGGGGACCAGCGATGCGTGCATCGCGACGCACCCGAGCGACATGGCGGTCGCGATGCGGGTGCTTGATGCGACCGTCGAGACGGTCAATTCGGCCGGCCAGACGCGCGCCATCCCGATCGCCGACTTCCACCGGCTGCCGGGCACGACGCCGCATATCGAGACCGCGCTCGCCCCGGGTGAGCTGATCACCGCGGTCACTTTGCCAAAGCCGATTGGCGGCACGCACATTTACCAGAAGGTGCGTGACCGTGCCTCCTACGCGTTCGCTTTGGTTTCGGTCGCGGCGGTCATCCAGCCCGATGGTCGCGGGTGCCTCGCCTTTGGCGGCCTCGCGCACAAGCCGTGGCGGGTCGAAGCTGCCGAGGCGCAACTGCCCAAGGGTGCCAAGGCCACGGCCGCGGCCGTCTTGGCTGGTGCCCGCACGACGTCGCAAAATGCATTCAAGCTGCCGCTGATCGAACGCACGATCCACGCAGTGCTCGAAGAAGCGAAGGCCTGATCGCCATGAAGTTCGACACCCCCGCAACGACCAACCCGATCGACCGCATGAAGGTCGTCGGTCAACCGGTCGACCGCATCGATGGCAAGCGCAAGACCACCGGAACCGCGCGCTATGCCTATGAGCGCAACGACGCCGCCCCCAGCGCGGTCTACGGCTATATTGTCGGCGCGGCGATCGCCAAGGGCCGGATCGAGCGGATCGATTTCGCCGAAGCCAAGGCTGCACCGGGCGTCCTCGCCGTCGTCACGCATGAAAATGCCGGTACGGTGGCCAAGGCGCAGGCGCATACCGCCCGCATGCTCGCGGGCCCCGACGTCCAGCATTTCGACCAGGCGGTCGCGATCGTGGTCGCATCGACGTTCGAACAGGCGCGCGCCGCCGCCAAGCTGGTCCGCGTCACCTATGCCCGCAGCGCCGGAAAGTTCGATCTCGCCGCGGAGAAGTCGGCCGCGGTGAAGCCGAAGGACGGCAAACCCGATACCGCGATCGGCGACTTCGCCGGCGCCTTTGCCAAGGCCACTGTCAAGCTCGACCAGACCTATACCACGCCTGATCAGAGCCATGCGATGATGGAACCGCATGCGACGACCGCTGCATGGAACGGCTCGAAGCTGACGCTGTGGACCTCGAACCAGATGCTCAACTGGGCGGTGCGCGACATGAGCGAGACGCTCGGCATTTCCAAGGAGGACATCCACGTCCTGTCGCCCTTCGTCGGCGGCGGCTTCGGGTCGAAGCTCTGGATCCGCAGCGATGCGGTGATGGCCGCGCTTGCCTCGCGCGCGATCGGTGGCAAGCCGGTCAAGGTCGCGCTGACCCGTCCGCAGATCATGAACAACACCACGCACCGTCCGGCGACGATCCAGCGGCTGCGGATCGGCGCGCGCAAGGACGGCACGATCACCGCGATCGCGCATGAAAGCTGGTCGGGCGATCTCCCCGGCGGTGGACCCGAGACCGCGCCGAACGTCACCCGGCTGCTCTATGCAGGCGCGAACCGGATGACCGCGACGCGGCTCGCGACGCTCGACCTTCCCGAGGGCAACGCGATGCGCGCCCCCGGCGAGGCGGTCGGGCTGCTCGCGCTCGAGGCGGCGATGGACGAGCTTGCCGAGACGCTGAAGATGGATCCGGTTCAGTTGCGCATCGTCAACGATACGCAGGTCGATCCCGAATCGCCCAAGCGTGCCTTCTCGCACCGCGATCTCGTCGGCTGTCTCAGGACGGGCGCGGAGCGGTTCGGCTGGAACAAGCGTAATCCCGTGCCGGGCCAGGTCCGCGAGGGGCGCTGGCTCATCGGCATGGGCATGGCGTCCGCCTTCCGCGACAATGTCACGATGAAGTCGGGCGCGCGCGTCGGCATCGACAAGAAGGGCGTTGTCACCGTCGCCACCGACATGACCGACATCGGCACCGGCAGCTACACGATCATCGCGCAGACCGCGGCCGAGATGATGGGCGTGCCGCTCGACAAGGTGATCGTCCTGCTCGGTGACAGCAGCTTCCCCGTCTCGTCCGGCTCGGGCGGCCAATGGGGCGGCAACAGCTCGACCGCGGGCGTCTATGCCGCCTGTTCGGCACTGCGCGACAGCGTCGCACGCAAGCTCGGCTTCGACCCCACGGACATCGTCTTCGAGGACGGCAAGGTGAAGTCGGGCAACCGCAGCGTCTCGCTCGCCGAGGCGGCGGGCGATGCGGGCCTGTCGGCCGAGGATTCGATCGAGTTCGGCGATCTGACCAAGACCTATGCGCAGTCGACCTTCGGCGCGCATTTCGTCGAGGTCGCGGTCGATTCGGCGACCGGCGAGGTTCGGGTACGCCGCATGAGCGGTGCGTTTGCCGCCGGGCGGATCCTCAACCCCAAGTCGGCGCGCAGCCAGGTCATCGGCGCGATGACCATGGGCGTCGGTGCGGCGCTGATGGAGGACGCGGTCGTCGACAAGAGGTTCGGCTATTTCGTCAATCACGACATGGCAGAATATCATGTCCCGGTGCATGCCGACGTGCCCTATCAGGACGTGTTCTTCATGGACGAGACCGATGCCAAGTCGTCGCCGATGAAGGCCAAGGGTGTCGGCGAGCTCGGCATCTGCGGCGTCGGTGCTGCGGTCGCGAATGCGGTCTACAATGCCTGCGGCGTCCGGATCCGCGAATATCCGCTGACGCTCGACAAGGTGATCAAGGGCATGCCGCCCGTCGCCTGACGGCCCGTCCTGCCGCCCTTGCAGAGGATCCCGCCGTATCGCAGACATCGAACCGATGATCTGCGGTGCGGCGGTGTCGTTTCGGGCTTCGTCGCAGCCCGCGGGTTCGACGGAGAGACCTTGCGATGCCGCTTTATGCCCTGGGCGACAAACGCCCCACCTGCCACCCGACCGCCTGGGTCGCGCCAAGCGCCGACCTGATCGCCGATGTCCAGCTCGGAGAGGCCGCGAGCGTGTGGTTCGGGGCGGTCGTCCGCGCGGACAACACGCCGATCGTCATCGGCGCGCGGAGCAACATCCAGGAGGGCGCGATGCTCCATTCGGATCCCGGCGCGCCACTTCGGATCGGTGAGGACTGCACGATCGGCCATCACGCGATCCTTCACGGCTGCACGGTCGGCGACCGGTCGCTGATCGGCATGGGGGCGATCCTGCTCAACCATGCGGTGATCGCGGAGGACTGCATCGTCGGCGCCGGCGCGCTCGTCACGGAGGGCAAGACCTTCCCCGCGGGCAGCCTGATCATCGGCAGCCCGGCCCGTGCGGTCCGGCAGCTCGATGCGCAGGCGATCGCGGCGCTCCGCGTCTCCGCCCGGCATTATGTCGAGAAGGCCCGCGCCTGCGCAACCGGACTGACGCGCATCGACTAGGGGTGAGCACCGGATCCCGGGACATCGCCCTGGATCCGGCGCCGTTGTGTCAGCCGGCGACCCACGTGGTGACGGCGGGACGCAGCTGGTCGGCGGCGGCCTTGCGGACCGCGATCGTCGACAGCGACCGCGTCACGCCGCCTCGCGACGAGGCGGGCAGATATTTGTCCGCAAAGGCGCTGATCTTGCCCGGCATCGCCGGATCGTTCGAGCCCGCGCCGAGCCCGACGATATAACCCGATCGCGTGCTCGCCTCGAGGAAGCTCTCGACCAGCTCACGGTTCGCGACTGCCCAGTCGAACGCCAGGTCGGGATGCGCCCCCGCGACGGCGCGGAGCAGCCCGGCCTTTTGCGGCGCGGAGATTGTGTCGGTCTTGAGCAGCGCGAGCGCCCGCCCCGCAGTTGCGGGGTCGCGCGCGGCCCCGAGCAGCGTCACGAACCGGTTCTTGGCAACCGGGCTCTTCTCCGCCTTGGCGAGCGCAAGCAGCGCGTCCCATTCCGCCGGGGTCGCATTGACAGCATAGGTCGACAGGATCGGCTGGCGGATCGCCGGCGGGATCGCGGTCGGATCGGCCGCAAGCGCCGCGACATAGCGCCGCGCACGGTCCGCGACGCCCGTATCGCCATTGGTGCCAAGCCGCCCGACCAGCGTCTCGCGCAAATTGCTCGTCAGCGGCGATTCGCCCGGTTTAGCCTCGAAGCCGATCCGCGCGAGCACGGGACCGAGGATCGCGACCGACCGCGCGCGCAGCGGCGCCTCGAGCGGTGTGTCGTCGTACAGCCCGGTGATCCGGCCGAGCGCGCCTGCGACCGACGACCATTCGAGCGGATCCGCGTCCGGCTCGACCTTGTCCATTACCGCGAAATAGCGCGACAGGTCCTGATAGCCGCCCGCCGCGAGTGCGAAATCATCGCCCAGCGTACCCAGCCGGTCGGCGAGGTCTAGTCTGGCATAGTCGCGGACGATCGCGGCATGCCCCGCATCGTCGTACATCACGCGGGTATAACTGCCCTTGCCGCGGTTGAGGACGACCGTACCGCATCCCCGGATCGTGACTCGCGACGGCGCTGCGCCTGTGACGATCGTCGCGGTCTGCGCACCGCCAAGATTGCCCACGACCAGCGGCACGTGCCAGGTCTGCGGCGTCTTCGATGCCGCATCCAGCCCGAACCGCCCCTGCGTCAGCGTCGCGGTGGTGACGCCGCCGCTGCAGGTCGCGCCCGTCATCGTCACCAGCGGCACGCCGCCCTGCAAGGTGAAGTCGTGCGCGATCTCGGCGACCGGCTTGCCCGCGGCTGCGGAAAGTTCCGCCCAGAGCTGTTCGGTGACCGTGTTGCCGTATTTATACTTGGCCATGTAGCTGCGGATGCCCTTGCGGAACACGTCGGGGCCGAGCGTTGATTCGAGCATGCCGATCACGGCCTGCCCCTTCGAATAGGTGATGCCGTCGAACGCTTCGCCGATCTGGTCGACGGTCTCGACCTTGCGGATTATCGGGTGCGTCGCGGACGTTGCGTCGATCCCCATCGCCCCCTCGCGCTCGCCCGACACCGCGGCCGCCTCGGATTTCCACGCTGGCACGAGCACGCCGCTCGACTTGCCCTCCATCCACGAGGCGAACCCCTCGTTCAGCCACAGATCGTCCCACCAGGCCATGGTGACGAGATCGCCGAACCACTGGTGCGCCATCTCGTGCGCAACGACGGTATAGATGCGCTGCTTTGCGCTTTCGGTCGCGCGCTTGGGATCGAACAGCAGCTCGTTCTCGAAATAGAAGATCGCGCCCCAATTCTCCATGGCGCCGAAAAACTGGCTCGATCCCGGCCCCGCGATCATGTCCATCTTGGGCAGCGGATAGGGCTGGCCGAAATAGTCGTTATAATAGGCGAGCAGGTCCTTCGCGGCGGCGAGCGCATAGTCGCCCTGATCGACGACGCCCTTGCGGCTGATGATGCCGATCTCGGTCTTGCCCGCCATCAGCGTCTTGCGCTCCATGTCCCCCATGCCGAGGAACAGCAGATAGCTCGACATCAGCGGCGTCTCGCCGAATTTGTAGAGCTGCGTGCCGTCCGCCTGCTTCGTGATCGCCGTCGCAGGCATGTTAGAGAAGGCCAGCTGAGCGCCCGGCGCGACTGCGGACAGACGGAACTTCGCCTTGAACGCGGGCTCGTCCCACATCGGTGCGAACCGGCGCGCGTCGGGGGCCTCGAACTGCGTCGCGAGCATCCGCGACGACGAGCCGTCGGCATTGGCATAGTCGATCGCGAACAGCCCGGACGCAGACTGGTTGATCTTGCCCGTCCAGGCAAAGGCCAGGCTGTGCCGCCCGACGCTCGCCGCCGCGGGCAGCGTCACCGTGAGCAGCTGTGCGGCAGCGTCCGCCTTCATGGTGGCGGGGCGGCCGTCGAACGTAGCCGAAGTTACGTTGAGATCTGCCGCGTTCAGCTGGATCGTCCGGGTCGCCTGCTTGACGTCGATAGTCACCGTCTCGGTGCCGCTGAACGTCATCGCCTTCGCATCCGGGCGTACCTGGATATCGTACAGGATCGGCACGACGCTGCGCGGCAACTGACCTGCGGCAAGCGCAGGCGCAGACACGGACAGCGCCAGCAGGGCGGCAACGGCAAACTTCATGGCGGCACATCTCCGGAACACTCTATGCCGACCGCTCTAAGCATTTGCGGTCACATGGCAATCACACGTGACTGCCGCTCTAACCAGAGTGCTGGCGCAGCCGTTTCGGCTGCGCTATGAAACGCGCCATGACCGTACCCGCTATTCTAAAGAGCCTGCGCCTGCCCGTGATCGGGTCGCCGCTGTTCATCATTTCCGGACCCGAGCTGGTGATCGCCCAGTGCAAGGCGGGCATCGTCGGGTCCTTCCCGGCGCTCAATGCGCGACCGCAGGCGATGCTCGACGAATGGCTCCACCGGATCACCGAGGAACTAAGCGCGCACAACCGCGCCAATCCCGACCGTCCGGCGGCACCGTTCGCCGTCAATCAGATCGTCCACAAGTCGAACGACCGGCTCGAACGCGATCTCGAAACCTGTGCCAAATGGCAGGTGCCGATCGTGATCACCTCGCTCGGCGCGCGTGAGGATCTGAACACCGCGGTGCATGGCTGGGGCGGGATCACGCTGCACGACGTCATCGACGACCGGTTCGCGCGCAAGGCGATCGAAAAGGGTGCCGACGGCCTGATCGCGGTCGCCGCGGGCGCCGGCGGCCATGCCGGACGACTATCGCCGTTTGCGATCATCCAGGAGATTCGCCAGTGGTTCGACGGTCCGCTCGCGCTGTCGGGCGCGATCGCGACCGGCGACGCGGTACTCGCCGCGCAGGCGATGGGCGCCGATTTCGGCTATATCGGCTCGCCCTTCATCGCGACCGTCGAGGCGAATGCCGATCAGGCCTATAAGGACGGCATCGTCGCGGGGCGCGCGGCGGACATCGTCTATTCGAACCTGTTCACCGGCGTGCACGGCAATTACCTGCGCGCGTCGATCGTCGCAGCCGGGATGGATCCCGACGCGCTGCCCGAGGGCGATCTGAAGACGATGAATTTCGGGGGCGGCGCGAATGCGGAAGGCGGATCGAAGCCCAAGGCGTGGAAGGATATCTGGGGATCGGGCCAGGGGATCGGCGCGGTCACCGCGGTCGAGAGCGTCGCCGACCGGGTCGACCGGCTCGAGCGCGAATATCATGCGGCACGCGCCCGGCTCGGCCTCGCCTAGGCCAGGCCCGTCTGAAGGGACGCCTCGCCAGCGGTGCTATAGCACGCGGGCGAGGCGATCCTGCATCGACAAGGCGGGGCTCGCGCCGGGCCGTGGCGCATCAAGCGCGGCGTCGAGCAGCGCGACGCGCCGGTGAAGCTGCATGCTCGCGGTGATCAACGCCTTCGCGCTGGGCGGAAACGCCGCCAGCATCGCGTCATCGGTCACCGGCGCCTCGCCGAGCCGCCGCGCCGGATCCAGCGCCTCGCCCCGCGTGAGTTCGCCAGCCTGGACCGCGCGCTGCGTCAGCAACCACGCGAGGACATGGAGCAACCGGGTCGTGACCTTGAGCGATTCACAGCTCAGGCTGACGCGGACGAGCGGTTCGAGCGCGTCCCGGTCGGTCCGTCCCGTATCGTCGAAATAGGCCCGCGCCTCTTCGGCCAGCCGCATCGCCTCACGGTACAGCGCACCGATCATGCGGTCTTGCAAGGGCAGTTCGGGCGGTCGACCAATCATTCTGCCCGACTGCCATAGCCGCATCGCCGCGCCCATCGGGAAAACGCATCGATGCGCCAGGATGTGTCCCGAAACGCGCCGCTTCGATCGACCGCTTGATCAATATTATGTCGTGATTTGAAGGCGCTGGCCGAAATCACGCCCCGCATTCGTGCCTGCCCGGACGTATCAGGCGATGATGTCGGGGATCAACTGGTCCTCGAACGCGGCGATTTCGTCGCGCAACCGCAGCTTGCGCTTCTTGAGCCGGGCAATCTGCAGCTGGTCGGGAACGGTGAGCGACCAGAGCGCGGCGATCGCCGAATCGAGGTCGCGATGCTCGGTCCGGATTTCGTCCAGCCGGACCCTGATCTGTGCCTCGTCCACCATCATGTCCTTCGCCCACCCCTACTACGCGGTCCTTAGCAAATGCATGGCATTGCGCGAGCACCAAAAACTACCCAGCGCGCGCCGTCGGGGGCCACAGGACTCGGCCCGTCGCACGCGACGGCTCGCCCGGTCGATTCACCAATCTTCGTTAAAGACTTTTTGCTGGGGCGATGGTTTACTCGGGACCCCAACACGAATGCAGAAGGAGTTTTTCCACCATGCAAACGACGCACCAGGCTGCGCTGGAAACCAAGCATCAAATGCTCGACCGCCGGATTTCCGAAGAGGTACACCGGCCCATGCCCGACGCGCTGGCGCTCGCAGGACTGAAGAAGCAGAAGCTTCGCCTGAAGGAAGAACTCGCCAACCTCTAGACCCCACGCCGTTCGTGTCGGCGGGCGATCGGCCTGTCGTCACGCGGTTCCGGCTTTTCCGATTCCTTCCCCCTCGGGAAAGCCGGACTGGCGGGGTGCCGAACACGCCACCACCGCCTCTTCAGTCAGCCCCTATTCAACCGTCACCGACAACCTACCGCTGCCCCGTTCTACCGGACAAGGTTACCTTGACCGCGGCTCCCGGAACACGATCGGCTTGGCGAAGGTCGGTGTCGTCTGCCCCTGCCCGACTGATTTGCGCGCCTTCATCGGGTCGATCGTCTCGTCGAGCGCGATTCCCAGACGGCCCTGCGTGCACCACGCCACCCGTCCGGTAACCTCACCAATCCCGCGCAGGTCGATCGTGACCGGCGTATCGACGGCGAGCGGCCGATCGAACTCGATCATCAGCCCGCCTTCGGACAGGTTGCGGACCCGCACCTCGTACACACCCGCACCGTCGGCATAGCTGAACCGCGCAATCATCAGCAGGCTGTCACGAACCGGCCGGTTCTGGCCCGGGTCTGCGCTATCCTCGACGGACTCCCCGGCGCCGGCCCCTGCCGCACCCTCGGCGCCCAACGACCCTTGGTTTCTCATGTCCATCCGTGTTCCTGTGTCCCGACGTCGAGATATGCGTCGCATATATCAGAAGGCGGACCACGTGCCTATGCGCTGTTCGCCGACCCGATATCAGTCCTCGCGGGAGATTTTTTCGTTGCGCTCGTGGCGTTCCTGCGCCTCCACGGTCATCGTCGCGATCGGCCGCGCCTCGAGGCGTGCCAGGCTGATCGGTTCGCCCGTGACTTCGCAATAGCCATATTCGCCATCGTCGATCCGGCGGATCGCCGCCTCGATCTTCGAGACGAGCTTGCGCTGGCGATCCCGGGTCCGCAGTTCGATCGACCAGTCGGTTTCGCTCGACGCACGGTCGGTCAGATCCGCCTCGCGCAGCGAATCGACCTGGAGCTGCGACAAGGTTTCCTGCGATTCCCGCAGGATAGCGTCTTTCCACTGCTGCAGCTTCTGCCGGAAATAGGCCTGCTGACGCAGGCTCATGAACGGCTCGTCCGCCGTCGGTCGATAACCATCGGCATCATTGGCTGCTGCAAGGTTGGTACCGTGCTCGTCTACGCGATTCATTACCGTTGCCATACCACTCTCCCTCTGGCCGGTCGGCGCGAAAAGCCGCGTCTCGAAGCCACCCCCAAATGGTGAAAGGGCCTATAGTCTTACGTGTTCCGGACCACAAGCGAGCAGACTTGCGCTTGGATCGATAATGAAGACACATTCTTGCGTACCGATGCATCCGGGTTACACCGCTCGCCGACGGCCTCAGCGAGTCCCGCGAACGGGCCCGTCGCCATGATCCTGGATGCGACAACTGTCCCGCCACGGCACGGTCTGCGTATCGGGCAGGCCGTCCGTCGCGATATTGTAAGAATGACCACCGGATCACGTGATGGGCGCTTGCGCTTAACGCTTTGTTTTGCGCTTTGTGCGATGACGGTGTCCGAGTGCCGTGAACGCGATCCGACGTCGTCTGCGCGTCGGCAACGAGAGAGACTTTGAGTATGTCGGTGCGGATGGCCTTGGCCAAATTATGCGCGTGTGCCTGCGGAGGCGCGATCATCGGAGGCGGCGCCGTCCATGTCGCCGAGCGTCCGAAGCGCGCGATTCAGGCCAAGACGATGACCAAGCGCGTTGTCCCCCGCCAGATTGGCGCCGTCGCTCGTCCGCGCATCCGTCGCGTCGTCACCACACGGACGACCGCCTGCGCGCCGGCCATGGTGACGGTCGCCAATGCGCCCCCGGTCCCCGTGGGGTTCGCCGACCCGTTCGTAGGCGGCGCCGGCAGCCCGACCGCCGTGCCGGTAAACAGCGGCGGCGGTTTCTTCGGCGGCGGTGGCCCGGGTGGCGGCTTTGGCGGCGGCGGCTTTGGCGGCGGTTTCTTCGGCGGCGGCGGCTCGGGCGGCAGCATCGTGATATCGTCGACCTCGAGCGGTGGTTCATCGAGCACGAGCGGCGGATCGACCTCCAGCGGCGGCGTCAGCAGCACCTCGTCAACGGGCGGATCGTCAACGGGCGGATCGTCAACGGGCGAATCGTCAACGGGCGGATCGTCGTCCAGCACCGGCGGGGGTTCGGTGTCGAGCACCTCGTCGTCCGCCAGCGGCGGCAGCAGCGGTAACGTATCCTCCTCGTCGAGCGGTAACGTATCGTCGTCATCCAGCGGTAACGTATCCTCC
Organism: Sphingomonas sp. CFBP 13714; assembly: GCF_014842205.1. Lineage (NCBI taxonomy): Bacteria > Pseudomonadati > Pseudomonadota > Alphaproteobacteria > Sphingomonadales > Sphingomonadaceae > Sphingomonas > Sphingomonas sp. CFBP 13714. The sequence goes on along the minus strand of NZ_JACYVG010000009.1, from coordinate 135,601 downwards.
TCATCCAGTGGCAACGTTTCGTCCTCGTCCAGTGGCAACGTTTCGTCCTCGTCCAGCGGGAGCGTGTCTTCCTCCTCCAGCGGCAACGTCGCCTCGTCGACCAGCAGCAGTTCGGGCGGCACCGTGTCGTCGACCAGCAGCGGATCGAGCTCGACCTCGTCGTCGAGCTATGGATCGAGCAGCGCAGGCTGGAGCAGCAATGGCGGCTGGAGCTCGAACGGCGGCTGGCATGGCTCGAACGGCGGCGGCAATGGCAGCACCGGCTCGAGTGGCGGGCCACCCGCCCCGGTTCCGGCACCCCCGATGGTGCTGCTGTTCGGCGCAGCGGCCGCGGCCCTCGTTGCCCGCCGGCGGTTCGCGAAGCGCGCCGCCGACTGACACTGCATAGATCTCGGACATGAAAAAAGGCCCGCAACAACGTGTTGCGGGCCTTTTCAACTATCGGGTGGCAATGATCAGGCGTTCTTGAGCGCCGTCTCGATGTCCGCAATCGGATGCCCGGTCAGATCCTTGGCGAGCTCGCCCGCCAGCCTGCTGCTGACCGCCTTGTGATAATGTTTGCGCATCTCGCCCAGCGTCTTGGGCGGCGCGACGATGACGAGCGAATCGAAGTCGTTCTTCAATGCACGCGTCTTGAGCAGCTCGGCTGCGTCGGCGGCGAACCGGTCTTCCTCGATCTGATGAAAATCGGTGGGTTCGACCGAGCTCTGCGCGGCACCCTGCGGGGACGAGGCGCGGCCGGCCGAGTCGGTCGCCTGGTCGCGCGTCGCGGGGTTCTCCTGCTCGACCGCCTCTTCGACGACCAGGTTCGGAAAGGCGGCATCGCCCTCGTTGCGCAGGAACAACATCTTGCGGCCATCGGCGACCATGACGACGGACTTGTGCGGAAGATCCACGGGCTTTCTCCTCTTTGATCTGTGCCTCTGCCCTCCCCAACGTCCCGCGGGCGCACCGGGTTGCGCGTACCTGCCGGCCTCGGCATAGCCTTGCGCCATGCATGATATCCGTCTGATCCGTGAAAACCCCGCCGCATTCGACGCAGCTCTCGCCCGCCGCGGCGCTGCCTCCGCCAGCGACCGGCTCGTCGCCCTCGACGAGCGCCGCCGTGCGACGATCGCCGAAGCGCAGGCCGCGCAGACCCGCCGCAACGAGCTGTCCAAGGCGATCGGCCAGGCCAAGGCGCAGAAGGACGAGCCGCGCGCACAGGCGTTGATGGCCGAGGTCGCCGCGCTGAAGGCCGCGTTGCCGACGCTTGAGGCCGACGAGGCGGCGCTGACCGCCGAGCTCGATGCGGCGCTCGCGGCGATCCCCAATCTGCCCGCATCGGACGTCCCTGCGGGTGTCGACGAGAGCGGGAATGTGCTCGTCCATGCACGTGGGACGAAGCCCGACTTCTCCTTCGCCCCGCGCGAGCATGATGTCGTCGGCCCGGCGATCGGGCTCGATTTCGAGACGGGCGTTGCGATGTCCGGTGCGCGTTTCACGCTGGTCCGCGGCCCCGCCGCCCGGCTGCAACGCGCGCTCGGTCAGTTCATGCTCGACCGGCTGACGCGCGATCACGGCTTCGAGGAAGTCGCGCCGCCGCTGCTGGTACGCGACGAGGCGGTGTTCGGCACCGGCCAGCTTCCCAAGTTCGCCGAGGACCTGTTCCGCACGACCGACGGCCGCTGGCTGATCCCGACCGCAGAGGTCAGCCTGACCAACATCGTGCGCGAACGGATCCTGACCGACGGCGAACTGCCGCTCCGCTTCGCCGCGCTGACGCCGTGCTTCCGCTCGGAGGCCGGGTCGGCCGGTCGCGACACCCGCGGCTATATCCGTCAGCATCAGTTCGACAAGGTCGAGATGGTCGCGATCGTCACGCCCGACCAGTCCGAGGCCGAGCACGAGCGGATGACGCAGTGCGCCGAGGGCGTGCTTGACGCGTTGCAGCTTCCGTTCAGGCGGATGCTCCTATGCGGTGGCGATATGGGCTTCACCGCGGCGCGCACCTATGATCTCGAAGTCTGGCTCCCCGGCCAGGCGCAGTATCGCGAGATCTCCAGCATCTCGACCTGCACCGATTTCCAGGCGCGTCGCATGAATGCGCGCTATCGCCCCGAGGGCGAGAAGGCGACGCGGTTCGTCCACACGCTCAACGGCTCCAGCCTCGCGGTCGGCCGCACGCTCGTCGCGGTGATCGAGAATTATCAGCAGGCGGATGGCGCGGTCGCGGTGCCGACCGTGCTCCAGCCCTATCTGGGCGGCCTTACCCGGCTCGAGCCCGCTGCCTGATGCGGATCCTGCTGACCAATGACGACGGCTATCACGCGCGCGGGCTGAAGGTGCTCGAGGCGATCGCCGCGACGCTGTCCGACGATGTCTGGGTGGTGGCACCGGCGGAGGAACAGTCGGGCGCGGGCCATTCGCTGACGCTGTCGCGACCGCTGCGCGTGCGCAAGTTCGCCGAAAAGCGCTATGCCGTCGCCGGCACGCCGACCGATGCGGTGATGATGGCGCTGGCCCGCATCATGAAGGACAGCCCCCCCGACCTGATCCTGTCGGGGGTCAATCGCGGCGCCAACCTCGCCGAGGACGTGACCTATTCGGGCACCGTCTCCGCCGCGATGGAGGGTGCACTCGCCGGGGTCCGGTCGATCGCGCTGAGCCAGGTCTACAGCCGCGAAGGCATGGGCGATTCGGTGCCGTTCGAGGTCGCGGCTGCCTGGGGCGAACGTGTCCTGCGCCCGCTGCTCGATGCGCCGCTCGCCCCCCGCACCCTCGTCAACGTCAACTTTCCCTTCGGCACGGCCGATGCTGTGCGCGGCATTCGCGTCGTCGGCCAGGGCCTGCGCGACTATGGCCGGTTGCAGATCGTCACCAACACCGACCCGCGCGGTTATGAGTATCACTGGTTCGCGCTCAGCGGCGCGGTCGAGACGCCGCTCCACGCGACCGATCTGGAGGCCATTGCGGACGGCTATATCTCGGTCACGCCGCTGCATCTCGATCTGACGCATGCCGAGTCGCTGGACATGCTGGGACGCGCCTACGCGTGACGCGCGCCGCCGCGATCCTGGGCGCGGCGCTGGCTCTCGCCGGATGCATCCCGAGCGTCGACTCGCCGGTCCGGTCCGACCGCGGGCCGACGCCACAGTCGCTCGAACGGATCCAGCGCCTCCCACCCGCCGACCCGCAGGACCGCTCCGCGAACAACGCGCGCGATCGCAGCGACGCCACGCGATCCGACCCCTATGAGGCTCCGCCGCGTCGGCGCACCTATCCGCGCCGCGTCGAGCGGCAGGACGCCAGCCCTGCCCCCTCACCCGTCCGGCGCGGCGATCGCACCCCCGTGCCCGTCTCTACGCTGCCGGCGCCGCGCCCCGCGTGGGAGGAGCGCCCGGTCGCAGCGGATGCGCAGCGCGTCGATCAATCACTCTATACGGTCCGCCCGGGCGATACGCTGCTCGCCATCGCCGAACGCTCGGGGGCGAGCAGCGAGGCGATCGCGCGCGCCAATGCGATCGAACCGCCCTTCACGATCCAGACGGGACAGCGACTGACGATCCCGGCAGGCCGTTATCACCTCGTCCGGCGCGGCGAGACCGGGATCGCGATCGCCCGTGCCTACGGGGTCGCCTGGTCGCGCATCGTTGCCGTCAACGCGTTGCTCGAACCCTATGTGCTGCGTGCGGGCCAGCGCATCGTCATCCCCGATACCGAAGGCGGCACCAGCCTTGCCGATCGGGCGGCGGCGTTCACGCTCGACGTCGACGACATCCTGACCGGCGGCGAGCCTGCGCTGGCGAGCAACCAGGCGCCGGTTCGCCCCACCCCGACCCCGCGACGCGTCCTGCCGCCGAGCGCCGTCGTCACGGCGCCCGTACGGCTCGCAGGCGGCGGCTTCCTCTGGCCGGTCGACGGCCGCGTCGTGAAGCGGTTCGGCCACGGCGCCAGCGGCGAACGCAATGACGGCATAAAGATCGCGGTTCCGGTATCGACCCCGATCCGCGCCACCGCCGACGGCGTCGTCGCCTATGTCGGCGACGGCATTGCCGCGCTCGGCGGGCTGGTGATCGTCAAGCATGGCGGCGGCTGGACCAGCGTCTATGGCCATGCCTCGAAACTCTTGGTCCAGCGCGGCCAGAGCGTGAAGCGCGGCCAGACGATCGCGCTGTCGGGCGACACCGGATTCGCCGATCGCCCCGAACTCCATTTCGAACTCCGCAAGGGCCGCACCCCGGTCGATCCGTCGTCGCAGCTGCCGCGGATGTAACCGGCGCGTACGGTGCCGCGGACTTACCGTCCCAAAATCCGTCATCCTGACGAAAGTCAGGATCCAGAGCCATGAGCGCCAGGGCCTGTAACCCTGGATCCTGACTTTCGTCAGGATGACGGTTGAGAATGCGATGACGGCGGGACGGGACGATGACCACGCGGCCGGGATGACGGACCGCACAACCGCTGCTAGTGGCTCCTCCATGACCTACCAGTCCGACCTGCTCACCACGCTGACCGCGCGCGGTTATGTCCACCAGATGACCGACGCCGCCGCGCTCGACGCGCTCGCGGGCAAGCAGGTCGTACCCGGCTATATCGGCTTCGACCCGACCGCGCCGTCGCTGCACGTCGGCAGCCTCGTCCAGATCATGCTGCTCCGTCGGCTTCAGCAGACCGGCCACAAGCCGATCGTCCTGATGGGCGGCGGCACCGGCAAGATCGGCGATCCGAGCTTCAAGGACGAGGCGCGCAAGCTGCTCGGCGAGGACGGCATCAAGGCCAATGTCGCCTCGATCCGCCGTATCTTCGAACGCTTCCTGACGTTCGGCGACGGCCCGGCCGATGCGGTCATGCTCGACAACGCCGAGTGGCTCGACGCGCTCGAATATATCCCGTTCCTGCGCGACGTCGGCCAGCATTTCTCGGTCAACCGGATGCTCGCCTTCGATTCGGTCAAGCTCCGTCTCGACCGCGAACAGTCGCTGAGCTTCCTCGAATTCAACTACATGATCCTCCAGGCCTACGACTTTCTCGAGCTGTCGCGCCGCGCCGGCTGCCGGTTGCAGATGGGCGGTTCGGACCAGTGGGGCAACATCGTAAACGGTATCGAGCTCTCGCGTCGGATGGACAGCACCGAAGTGTACGGCGTCACCACCCCGCTGATCACGACCGCGGACGGCGGCAAGATGGGCAAGACGATGTCGGGCGCGGTCTGGCTGCACGAGGATCAGCTGCCGCATTTCGATTACTGGCAGTTCTGGCGCAACACCGATGACCGCGACGTCGGCCGGTTCCTGCGGCTTTTCACCGACCTGCCGCTCGACGAGATCGCGCGTCTCGAGGCGCTCGAAGGCGCGGAGATCAACGCCGCCAAGGTCGTCCTCGCCAACGAGGCGACCGCGATGTGCCGCGGCCGCGACGCCGCCGAGCAGGCCGCCGAGACCGCGCGCAAGACCTTCGAGGAGGGCGCGTCGGGCGATGCGCTGCCGAGCCTGACCTGCACCGGGACCAGCATCGGCGTCGTCGAGGCGCTGGTCGGGCTCGGCTTCGTCGCATCGAATGGCGAGGCGCGACGCAAGATCGGCGAAGGCGCGGTCCGTGTCGACGGCGAGCCGCTGCGCGACCCCGCCGCCACGATCCCCGTCGCCGCGCCGGTCCGCCTCAGCCTCGGCAAGAAGCGTCACGGGATGCTGCTGCCCGGCTGACCCGCCCGTCCGGCACGGGCATGAACACTGCGTTAGGGATGGTTGGTGGCACGGGCTTCATGATGTCGGCCTAGCCCTCGACCGGGGCACAGCGGGGACTGACCAATGCCGAACCAAGCGATGTCGAGGCACGAGACGCGGTCTGAGCCGCGCGACGAAGTGATGCACCGCACGCGTGCGGCGGACAGCGCAGGTACCGAATTGAGGCTTACGTTGGTCAACGTCTCGCCAAGCGGCCTCATGGCGCGCTGCGACGGCGATCTGGACGCTGGCGAGCGGCTCCATGTCCGGATGCCGATCGTCGGCGACATCCTCGCGCATGTCCGCTGGTCGCTAGGCGGACGGATCGGCTGCGCGTTCGATCGGACGATCCCGCCCAAGGCCTATTACGGCATGCTCGCGGCGATGCTCCGGACCGGCTGACCGGACCGCCCGTCAGCCCGATCGCAGCAACGCCACCCCGGCATCGCGGTCGAACAGGTACAGCGCGGTGCGCGCCGCCTGCCCACGCGGTCCCTCCAGCCCGCCGTCGCGATCGATCAGCAGCCGCGCATCGTCATGCGCGCATTGCAGCAGGTCGGCCATCATGTCGGGCGTCGCGAGCCGGAACGCCATCTCGCCCGACTGCTTCGTGCCCAGCAGTACGCCCGCGCCGCGCAACCGCAGATCCTCCTCGGCGATCCGGAACCCGTCATTGGTCTCGCGCATCAAAGCCAGCCGCGCGCGCGACGTCTCGCTGAGCGAGCTCCCACGCATCAGCAGGCAGATCGACCGCCCGCTCCCGCGCCCGACCCGCCCGCGCAGCTGGTGGAGCTGCGCGAGGCCGAACCGGTCGGCATGCTCGATAACGATCAGCGTCGCATTGGGCACGTCGACGCCGACCTCGATAACCGTCGTAGCGACCAGCACCGCGGTGCGCGCGGCGGAGAATTCGGCCATCACCGCGTCCTTCTCGGCGGGCTTCATCCGGCCATGGACCAGCGCCACCTTGTCGCCGAACCGCGCACGCAGCGTATCCGCACGCATCTCGGCCGCCGCGAGGTCGCTCTTCTCGCTCTCCTCGACCAGCGGGCACACCCAATAGGCCTGTCCCCCGTCCGCCAGATGCCGGCCGAGCGCGTTGACCACGTCGTCGAGCCGATCCTCCGAAATCACCCGCGTCTCGATCGGCTGGCGGCCCGGCGGCATCTCATCGAGCCGGCTGACGTCCATCTCGCCATATTGCGCGAGCGTCAGCGTGCGCGGGATCGGCGTCGCGGTCATCGCCAGCAGATGCGGCGGCGCGATCCCCTTGGCCTGAAGCGTCATCCGCTGCGCGACGCCGAACCGGTGCTGTTCGTCGACCACCACCAGCGCGAGGTCCTTGTACGCGACCGCATCCTGGAAGATCGCGTGCGTGCCGACGAGGATGTCGATCTCGCCACTCGCCAGCGCCATCAACGTCGCCTCGCGCACGCGGCCCTTGTCGCGCCCGGTCAGCACGCCGACCGCGATCGGCAGCCCGGCGAGCGTCTTCCTGAGCGTCTCGTAATGCTGGCGCGCGAGGATCTCGGTCGGCGCGAGCATCGCCGCCTGCGCCCCCGCCTCGACCGCGATCAGCATCGCCATCGCCGCAACCAAAGTCTTGCCCGAGCCGACATCGCCCTGCAGCAGCCGCAGCATCGGCGCGGTCTGCGCGAGGTCACCCTCGATCTCCCCCACCGTCCGCGATTGCGCGCCGGTCAGCGTATAGGGCAGCTTGAGCATCCCCCGCAGCCGCCCGTCGCCATGCAGCGCACGCCCCCGCCGCTTGCGGGTATCAGCCCGGACGAGCGTCATCGCGAGCTGGTTGGCGAACACCTCGTCATAGGCCAGCCGCTCGCGCGCCTTGGCATCCGACGGGTCGGCGTGGATCCGCGCGAGCGAATCGTGCCAGCCAGGCCATTCGCGTTTCGCCTTCAGCCCGGGCTCGATCCACTCGGCAAGATCGGGCGCGCGCGCGACCGCTTGCGTCGTCAGCGCCGCCAGCCGCCGCGATGTCAGCCCCTCCGACAGCGGATAGATCGGCTCGCGCTCGCGCAACTCCTCGTCCTGCTCGACGATGTCCGGGTGAACGATCTGCAGTTCCTGGCCATATTCGTCGAGCCGCCCCGACACGCGCCTGGCCTCGCCGATCGGCAGTAGCTTCTTCGCCCAGCCCGAACTGCCGCCGAAAAAGACGAGGCTGACATAGTTCCCATGCTCGTCGGTCGCCTGCACGCGCGTCGGGCCACGCCCCGCGCTGACGCGATACTCGCGTGCGGTCAGCGTGATGACGATGATCCGCCCGGCATCGCTCGACATCAGCTCGGTGCGGGGCACCCGATCGACATAGCCGGTCGGCAGATGGAAGGCGACGTCGACGACGCGCGCGAGCCCGAGCCGGTCGAGTGGCTTGGCGAGCGCAGGCCCCACCCCTTTCAGGACGAGGGTTTCGGCGAACAGCGGATTGAGGATTTCGGGTCGCATGACTATCTGCCCCCTATAGCCCAGCCGACGCCCGCCGCCAGCGGGTCGCCGGTCAATCGGCGTTGGAGATATAATGGACCACGAAACCCGCCTCAAGCGCCTCGGCTTCCGCAGCTCGCACCGCGGCACGCGCGAAGCCGACATGATGATCGGCGGCTTTTTCGAAACCTATGGTCGCAGCTGGACACCCGAGCAGCTCGACTGGTTCGAGGCGCTGCTCGAACAGCAAGACGTGGACATCATGGGCTGGGCGATCGGCTCGATCCCCTGCCCGCCCGAATGGGACGGCCCGATGATGCAGGCGATGCGCGACATCAATTACGTCACGGTCGTGAAGTAATCGTCGGAAACTGTTCCCCGGCGAAAGCCGGGGCCCAGTTGGGGGGACGTCAACGATTGGCGTTGGAACCGAGTTACACCTGCCTTCCCAACTGGGCCCCGGCCTTCGCCGGGGAACGAGAAGTGAATATGCCAGATCTGAACACGATCCTCTCCGCGACGACCCCGCTGACCTTGTCGGGCGTGCCCTCGGGGTTCCAGCCGTCGCTGCTCGCCGACCTCGCCCGTGCCGCGAAGACGCGCGCGGTGTTCATCGCGCCCGATGATGCGGCGATGCGCGCGATCGCCTCGACCGCGGCCTATTTCGCGCCAGATCTCGAGGTGCTGAGCTTCCCCGCCTGGGATTGTCTTCCCTATGACCGCGCCTCGCCGACCCTGCGGATCATGGCCGAGCGCGTCGCCGCACTGCACCGCCTGCAGGCCAAGCCCAAGGGCCCGCAGCTCCTGCTCACCACGGTCAACGCGGCGACCCAGCGTGTCCTGACCCCCTTCCGCGTCCGCCAGCTCGTCGCCCGCCTCGCGCCCGGCGAGCGGATCGGCCGCGACAAGCTCGCCACGTTGCTCCAGGCGAACGGCTATGTCCGCACCGACACCGTTCACGACCAGGGCGAATATGCGGTCCGCGGCGGGATCGTCGATCTCTACCCGTCGGGCGAGGATCACGCGCTGCGTCTCGATTTCTTCGGCGACGAGATCGAGAGCGTCCGTACCTTCGACGCCGCCGACCAGCGCACCACCGGCCGGATCGACGGCTTCGTCCTGCTCCCCGCCTCCGAAGCCCTGCTCGACGAGGAGTCGATCAAGCGCTTCCGCACCCGCTACCGCGACGCGTTCGGCGCGACCGCGACGGGCGACCCGATGTATCAGGCGATCTCGGACGGCCGCCGCATCGCCGGCATGGAACATTGGTTGCCGCTGTTCGAGGACAAGATGGCGACGGTGTTCGACCACCTCGGCGGCGACGACGTCGTCGTCCGCGACAGCGGGGTGGGTGCCGCGGCGGAGAGCCGGTTCGAATCGATCACCGATTATTATGCGAACCGCCGGCGCGCCGAAGCCGCGCAGCCCGGCAGCTATCGCCCGCTGGGTGCGACCGCGCTCTATCTCGATGCGGCACACTGGTCCATCGCGCTCGACGCCGCCACCGCACATATCGTCACGCCCTTCCACGAGCCGACCAGCGCCACCGTTCTCGACTTCGACGTCGACGGCCCGCGCGATTTCGGCCCCGAGCGCGCCGCGCAGGCGAACATCTACGAAGCCGTCGCCGATCATGTCGAGAAGCTTCGAAAGCAGGGTCGCAAGCCGATCCTCGCCAGCTACTCGATCGGCGCGCGCGAACGGCTGGGGAGCCTGCTCGCCGATCACGGGATGAAGGGCGGCAAGCACGCCGAGACCTGGCAGGAGGCGCTCGGCGTCGCGGATACCGCCAAAAGCTTCGGCGTCGCGCTGGTCGTCCTCCCGCTCGATCACGGCTTTACCGCGCCCGGCGTCGCCGTCCTCACCGAGCAGGACATGCTCGGCGACCGGCTCGTCCACCGCAAGAAGCGCAAGAAATCCGCCGACGCGTTCCTCGCCGAACTGGCGACGCTGACGCCGGGGGATCTCGTCGTCCATACCGAACACGGCATCGGTCGCTATGAGGGGCTGACCTCGATCCCCGTCGGCCAGAGCCCGCATGACTGCGTCGCTCTGAGCTATGCCGGCGGCGACAAGCTCTACGTGCCGGTCGAAAATATCGACGTCCTCTCGCGTTACGGATCGTCGGAGGAAGGCGCCTCGCTCGACAAGCTCGGCGGCGAAGGCTGGCAGCGTCGCAAGTCGAAGATGAAGGAGCGGATCCGCGAGATCGCGGGCGAACTCATCGCGACCGCCGCCGAACGCGCGCTTCACCCCGGCGACGTGCTCGAACCCGACGCCAGCGGCTATCCCAGCTTCGTCGATCGCTTCCCCTATGAGGAGACCGAGGACCAGGACCGCGCGATCGAGGAAGTTCTCGCCGATCTGTCCGCGGGCAAGCCGATGGACCGGCTCGTCGTCGGCGATGTCGGCTTCGGCAAGACCGAGGTCGCGCTGCGCGCCGCGTTCGTCGCGGCGATGGGCGGCAAGCAGGTCGCGATCGTCTGCCCGACGACGTTGCTCGCGCGCCAGCACTACAACAACTTCGTCAGCCGGTTCGAAGGCTTCCCGATGAACATGGGCCGCCTCTCGCGGCTCGTCACCGCGAGCGAGGCGAAGGCGACCAAGGAGGGGCTGGCGAACGGTACGATCGACGTCGTCATCGGCACGCACGCGTTGCTGGCGAAGAATATCGACTTCAAGCGGTTGGGCCTTGTCGTGGTCGACGAGGAGCAGCGGTTCGGTGTGACGCACAAGGAGCGGCTGAAGGCGCTCCGGGCCGACGTCCACATGCTCACGCTGACCGCGACGCCGATCCCGCGCACGCTGCAGATGGCGATGTCGGGCATCCGCGAGCTGTCGGTGATCCAGACCCCGCCGGTCGATCGCCTCGCGGTGCGGACCTACATCATGCCGTTCGACCCCGTCGTCCTGCGCGAGGCGCTGCTCCGCGAGCATTATCGCGGCGGGCAGAGCTTCGTCGTCACCCCGCGCGTCGCCGACCTGCCCGAGATCGAGGAGTTCCTGCGCGAACAGGTGCCCGAGATCCGCTTCGTCGTCGCGCACGGCCAGATGTCGCCGACCGAGGTCGAGGAGCGCATGTCCGCCTTCTACGACAAGAAGTTCGAGGTGCTCGTCTCGACCACGATCATCGAGAGCGGGATCGACATCGCGTCCGCCAACACGATGATCGTCCACCGCGCCGACCGCTTCGGCCTCGCCCAGCTCTATCAGCTGCGCGGGCGCGTCGGCCGGTCGAAAACGCGCGCCTATGCCTATCTGGTGACGCCGCCCGAGCGGCAGATGACGGTAACCGCCGAAAAGCGCCTGAAGGTGCTGTCCGATCTGGATTCGCTCGGCGCCGGGTTCCAGCTGGCCAGCCACGATCTCGACATCCGCGGGGCCGGCAACATGCTCGGCGACGAGCAGACCGGGCACATCAAGGAGGTCGGGTTTGAACTCTACCAGGCGATGCTCGAGGAGGCGATCATGGACGCCAAGTCGGGTGGTCTCGCCTCCGCACGCCCGAAGGACTTCTCGCCGCAGATCACGGTCGACGCGCCGATCCTGATCCCCGAGGAGTATGTCCCCGATCTCGACCTCCGCATGGGGCTGTACCGCCGCCTGAACGAGCTCGAGGAGGGTCAGGAGATCGAGGCGTTCGCCGCCGAGATGATCGACCGCTTCGGCCCGCTGCCCGACGCGACCGAGAATCTGATCAAGGTCATCGAGATCAAGCTGAACGCGAAGCGTGCCTGCGTGTCGAAGATCGACGTCGGTCCGCGCGGCGTGCTCGTGTCGTTCCACAACGACACGCCGCCCAATATCGACAAGCTGCTCGCCTATGTCGAACGGCTCAACGGCGTCGCGCGGCTGCGGCCCGACAGCAAGCTGGTGCTCCAACGCGCCTGGGGCGATCCCAAGGCACGGCTGCACGGTGCGCTGCAATTGTCGAAGGGGCTGGCGAAGGCGGCGGGCTGAGCGCCGCCGCGCTCAGCTGCTGTGGTCGGCGACGATCTTCCACGCGTCTCCGCGGCGCTCGAACAGCAAGGTCGTCATCCCCGTCTCGGTCGAGGTCGCGCCGATCAGCGTCCACCGCGCGACCAGCAGGGCATGCGTCGGATCGATCCCGCGCAGCTCGGCCGGAACGAAGCTCAGCTGCCCCCGGGTATTGCCACCGCCCGTGAAGCTCGGCGCATAGCGCGCTGTTATCGCGGCCTTTCCGCGCACCAGACCCTTGGGCGTCACGAACACCGCGTCGTCGGCATAGACCGCGACGAACCGGGCGAGATCGCCCGCATTCCACCCCGCCGCGCTCGCCGCCATCGCCTCCCGGATCGCCACCGATGCGGGTGCCCGGTCGGGCGCGGCCAGCGCGGGCGTGACGGCGATCGTCGCCGCAGCAACCGCGACGATCATGGCGGATCCTGCCCGGCTCATGTCCGGGTCACCAGTTCGAGCAAGGCCGCGTCGCCGACCGGCTCGGACAGCAGGAAGCCCTGATACAGGCTGGCCCCGCACGCCGCGAGCAGTTCGAGCTGCTCGCGAGTCTCGACCCCTTCGGCGATCACCGACAGGCCAAGCGACCGCGCCATCGTGATCGCGCCGGCGACGACCACCCGGTCGCGCGGGCTGCCGCCAATGTCGTGGACCAGCGCCTTGTCGATCTTCACATAGTCGAGCGGCAGGTCCTTCAGATAGGCGAGGCTCGAATAGCCCGTGCCGAAATCGTCGATCGCGACGCGGCACCCCGCCCCGCGCAATTCGGTGAGCAGCGTCGACGCGCTGGCCAGATCCGCGATCAGCCCGGTCTCGGTAATCTCCACGGTCAGGCGCCCGCGCGGAAAGCCGCTGTCGTCGACCCGCGCGAGGAACAGCGTGGCAAAGCCGGGCCGCGCGATATCCGCCGCGGTGAGGTTGAGCGACACGCGCAGCGTCGCCAGCGCCTCGGGCCATGCCAGCGCGCGCGCCAGGACCAGCCGCTGGATATGGTCGGACAGCGCGATCCCCAGATCGGCGCGGTCCGCGGCCGCGAACAGCGCATCCGCGCCCAGCGGCCCGAGCTTGCGGTGATCCCAGCGCGCGAGCGCCTCGACGCCCGTGATCCGTCCGCTCGCAATCTCGACCTGCGGCTGGAAGCGGATGTCGATCTCGTCGAGCTCGATCGCGTGATGCAGGTCGATCGCCAGCGCATCGAGCGACATGTCGTGCGCCGCCGATGCGATCTGCAGCATCGCCCCGTCGCTGGTCTTGGCCTTGGCGAGCGCACCGAACGCGCGCCGCATCAGCGTCGCGGCACCGTCCGCCGGATCGCTCGGATCCCCCGGCTGGTGACTTGCGACGCCGAACCGGCAGCCGAGCACCGCCAGCGCGTTGGCGACCGCGAACGGCCGCGCCAGCGCCTCGTCGAGCGCCGCGATCAGCGCGGCGATGTCCGCGGCCCCGGCCCCGACCACAAGCGCGAGATCCGCACCGCCGAGACGCGCGACGCGCGCCGCGCCTGCCATCGCCTCGGCCGCGACCGCCTCCGCCCGCTCGACCGCGACCTCGATCAGCGAATCGACCGCGGGCCGACCATGCGCGGCGTTGACGATGTCGAGCCGTGACAGCGAGACGAGCACGACGGAGACCGGCTGTCCGTCGCCGATCCGCGCGGCGATCCACTGCTGCGCAAGGTTCGGATCGCGGCCGAAGCGTGCGCCGGCCATCGCGTCGCGGCGGTCGACGATGCCCGGCCGGCCCGGCGCGCGCGTCACATGGCGCGCCGCGAAGCGCAGCGACTGGATCAGTTCGCCGTCGCTCGCCGGATCGATCAGGAAATGCGTCGCCCCCAGCTCGAACACGCGGTCGAGCGCCGTACAGTCGCGGCGCGAAAGGACGAACAGCAGCGCCCCGCCATCCTCGGCGACCCGGGGGGCGATCGTCTGCGCCGCCGCCAGCCCCTGCGCGATCGCCCCGCGCGCATCGATCAGCACGACCGGCGCGCCGCTTTCGGCATAGGCCGGGTCGATACCGCTGGCGGTCGCAGTGACCACCGCATCCCAGCCGCAAGCCACCGCAATATCAGCGATCTCCGCGAAGTGACGGAACGAGCATGCGAACAGCATCGTTCTGTTCAGCATGTCCTTTGTATCCAGTGTGGCCGGTGTCATCGCCGACAACCTAGCCACCCCATCGCCCGTCGCCAATCCTGGAACGCACTTGCCGCTCGACACTGCACCACCTAGCTCTGTTGCTATGGCGTCTCACTCCCCTTCGAGCCACTCCGCAACCGTCGATCGTCCGCTGGTCGATCGGCATCAGCGGACGATCAAATATCTGCGGATTTCGGTCACCGACCGCTGCGATCTGCGGTGCCGTTACTGCATGTCCGAGGCGATGACCTTCCTCCCGCGCGCAAAGCTGTTGAGCCTCGAAGAGATCGCGATCATCGCCGAGCGATTCATCGCGCGCGGCGTGACCAAGATCCGTCTCTCGGGCGGCGAGCCGCTCGTCCGCCGCGACGTCGGCGATCTCGTCAAGCGACTGGGTGGCAATCTCGGCCGCGGGCTTGAGGAGCTGACGATGACCACCAACGGCACGCGGCTGGCGGAGCATGCGCCGGCGATGGTCGATGCGGGCATCCGACGCGTCAATGTCAGCATGGACAGCCGCGATCCCGAACGGTTCCGCTACATCACCCGGCACGGCGACGTCGCGCAGGTGATCGGCGGCATCATGGCGGCGCGCGATGCGGGCCTCGCGATCAAGATCAACATGGTCGCGCTCAAGGGCTTCAACGAGGACGAGATCGCACCGGTGCTCGCCTGGTGTCGCGACGAGGGGTTCGACCTGTCCCTGATCGAGACGATGCCGCTCGGCGCGATCGACGAGGATCGCACCGATCGCTTCCTCCCGCTCACCGGCGTGTTCCGCGATCTCGAGACCCGGTTCCGGCTCGAGCGCGATTCGTACAAGACCGGCGGGCCGGCGCGCTACTGGAACGTCGACGGCACCGGTACGCGGCTCGGGCTCATCTCGCCGCTGACCGCCAATTTCTGCGAAGGCTGCAACCGCGTCCGCCTCACCACCGAGGGCAAACTGTATCTGTGCCTCGGGCATGACGATCAGGTCGACCTGAAGGGTGCGCTCCGCGACGGCGGCATCGCCGGGCTCGACGAGGCGATCGATGCTGGCCTCTACGCCAAGCCCAAGCGGCACGACTTCCGCATCGGCGAGGGCGAAGGTCCCGCGGTCGCGCGTCACATGAGCGTCACCGGCGGGTGACCGACTATGTCCGCCGGGCGCTGGTAGCCTCCGCCACCCCGCCGGCACAGGCCGCCGCCGCCCAGCTCGCCGATCTGGGCGACTGGGTCGAGCCCGAGGAGGCGGATGTCGTCATCGCGCTTGGCGGTGACGGGTTCATGCTGCAGACGCTCCATGCGATGCTCGAACGACGCAAGCCCGCGGTCCCGGTGTTCGGAATGAACCTGGGTACCGTCGGCTTCCTGATGAACGAGTGGCGGCATCACGGCCTCGAAGACCGGCTTTCGCGCGCCAAGCCGTTCAAGGTCACGCCGCTGAGCATGACCGCGACCGGGATCGACGGACGCACCCTCACCCTCCCCGCGATCAACGAGGTCTCGCTGCTGCGCGAGACGCGCCAGACCGCCAAGCTCGAGGTGACGGTCAACGACCGCGTCGTGCTCGCCGAACTGGCCTGTGACGGCATCCTCGTCGCGACCCCTGCGGGCTCGACCGCCTATAATCTGTCGGCACAGGGCCCGATCCTGCCGCTCGGTTCGGGCATGGTCGCACTGACGCCGATCAGCCCGTTCCGTCCCCGGCGCTGGCGCGGTGCGATCCTGCCCGACAAGGCGCGGATCGGCATCCGCGTGCTCGACCCCGGCAAGCGCCCCGTCTCCGCGGTCGCCGACCAGCGCGAGATCCGCGACGTGGCACAGGTCGACATCTGCATGGACCGTGCGCGTGAACTCACCCTGCTCTTCGATCCCGAGCATGCGCTCGACGACCGCATCACGATGGAACAGTTCGCAGCATAGCCCCGGCCCCGGCGCAATTTGTTGCAGAAATCGACAAAAACCGGGTTGCATCGTCCAACTGGCCGTTTATAGAGCCGCCTCCGGCAACGTTCCCTGATAGCTCAGCGGTAGAGCTCTCGACTGTTAATCGAGTGGCCGTAGGTTCGAATCCTACTCAGGGAGCCATTTTCAAGCCGCGAGATCTCGCTTCTGGCGAGACGCCCCGCGCCAGACCGCGGCAAGATCCCCCGATACACTATTTGCAATACAACCCTCACGGCACGCATCCCGCGCGTCCGACCGGCGTTGACCCCTGACGACCAGAGCGATTGGGGCAGACGATGAAATCGGTGATTCTCCCGGGCGGCGAGACGGTGCCAGCCCTGGGCCAGGGAAGCTGGATGATGGGCGAGCGCGCCGATCGTCGCGAGGCCGAAACCGCAGCGTTGCGCGCAGGCGTCGAGTGCGGGATGACGCTGATCGACACGGCGGAGATGTACGGCGACGGCGCCGCCGAGACGCTGATCGGTAATGCGCTCCACGATGTCCGCGACACGCTGTTCCTCGTCAGCAAGGCCTATCCCCAGAACGCCTCGCGCGATCGCCTCACCGCCGCCTGCGAGGCGAGCCTTGGGCGGCTGAGGACCGACCGGCTCGACCTGTATCTGCTGCACTGGCGCGGGTCGGTACCGCTGGCCGAGACGGTCGAGGCGATGGAACACCTCAAGGCGGCGGGCAAGATCCGGCACTGGGGCGTCAGCAATCTCGATACGCAGGACATGGCCGAGCTCGCTGCGGCGGGCGGACAGGGCTGCGCGACCGACCAGATCCTCTACAACCTGACCCGGCGTGGTCCCGAGCATGACCTGCTCCCCTGGCTCGACCGTCACGACATTCCCGTCATGGCCTATAGTCCGGTCGAACAGGGCCGGCTCCTCGCTGATCCGGAACTGGCGCGGATCGCGCGCGACATCGGTGGGACGCCCGCGCAGGTCGCGCTCGCCTGGGTGCTGCAACGTCCCGCGACGATCGCGATTCCGAAGGCCGCGAACATCGCGCATGTCCGCGAAAACCGGGCGGCCGCCGATCTCGTGCTGTCGGCCGAGGATCTTGCCGCGCTCGACACGGCCTTTCCCCGCCCGCGGTCACCACAACCGCTCGAGATGCTCTGAGCGCGGCATGGCCGGCAGCACGCCCCCCAAGGCCTATCCGACGACCCCCGACGGCCGCTATTTCGTCGTCCGCGGCCGATTGTGGCGGTGCGCGGATCCGTCGCTGCCCGAAGCCGATCGTGCCGAGTTGGTGCGGGCGCTGATGGCGGCGCGACGCGCGGTCGGCGTGGCCCGACGTCGGGACGATACCGACGCGGTCGCCGCTGCACGTGCCGACGTCGATGCGGCCAAGCATGGGCTCGGCGAACGCGGCCCGGTCTGGTGGCATGACGGGTCGCCCGACTATAACCGCCACATGGCCGCCAACACCCCCTATGCGGCATGGTTCGCGGGAATTTCGCCCTCGATCTGAGCCGATGCGGCGACTGGTACGTTCAACAGGGATGATAGTGACGACCCTGCGAGCCCGGCTCGCGTCCGGCGCGATGCCGCTTGCACTCCTCCTGACGAACGGCGCCGCCGGTGCCCACCCTGCCCAGACTGCGCCGAGACGCGCCGCGCCCCCTGCCAAGCAGAGCGCCGTGCCCGCTGCGGTCGGCGGCGTCGTCATCAGCCGGCAGGCGGTGACGGACGCGACCGTCCGCGCGGTCTACACCAAGGCGAAGTGGCGTGCGGTCTGGTCGGATGCAGACGTCGCGGCGCTCAACACTGCACTCGGCGACCGCAGCCGTCACGGGCTCGATCACGTCGCCTTCCTGCCCGACCTGCCCGCCGACGCGGCCCCGGCGGATATCGACGTCGCCCGCACACGCGTCGCGCTCGCCTATGCCGGTGCGCTGGCAAGGGGCCGCGTCGATCCGGCGACGCTGCATCAGGTCTATACCCTGCCGCGACCCAGCGTCGATCTCGCCACCGGGCTGGTCGCCGCAATCGCGCGGCACAAGGTCGACGACTGGCTCGAAAGCCTCGCCCCGCAGGATGCCGACTATCGCCTGCTGTCCGACGCCTATCGCGTCTTCAGCGAGAAGGCGCTCAACGCGCCATCCGGCCCGGCACCGCTCGAGCCGCCCGCCCAGACGGGCGCGGCCGCGCTGATCCGCGTCGGCACCCGCGATCCGCGCGTCGCAACGATCGTCGAACAGCTGGTCGAGAGCGGTTATCTCCTGACGCCCGGCCCCGGCCCCGGCCCCGTCACCGCGCCGACGCTGGCGCAATCCGCCTCGACCATCGCCGGCCTCCAGCCGGCCACCCCGTCCAGCGCCCCGGTCTATACGCAGGCGATCGCCGACGCGATGAAGGGGCTGCAGACCGATTACGGCATCGCCGCGGACGGGATCGTCGGGCCCGAAACGCTCAAGGTCCTCAATCTCGGACCCGGTGACCGCGCGCGCGCGCTCGCGGTGGCGCTTGAGCGACGGCGCTGGCTCGAACGGACGCCCCCGGCGACGCGGATCGACGTCAACACCGCTGCCTCGCAGCTGCGCTATTACCGCGACGGCGTGCTCGTCGATCAGCGCAAGGTGATCGTCGGCGAACCCGGTCGCGAGACACCGGCCTTGTCCTCGCCCATCTACCGCCTCGTCGCCAACCCGACCTGGACCGTGCCCAAGTCGATCCAGAACGGCGAGATGGCCAATGTCGACGATGCCTATCTGCAGGAGCACAACATGGTCCTGCGCGACGGCTGGATCGTCCAGCAGCCCGGCCCGAGCAATGCGCTCGGCCTCGTCAAGTTCGACATGGCGAACGACCAGGCGATCTATCTGCACGACACGTCCGCCCCCGGGCTGTTCGACCGCAGCCAGCGGCATCTGAGCCATGGCTGCGTCCGCGTCGAGGATGCGATCGGCTTCGCGCAGATGCTCGCCGATGACCAGGGCGTTACCGAGGCATGGCAGACCGCGCAGGCGTCGGGCGAGATGCAGTTCGTCCCGCTGCCGCGCCGCATCCCGGTGCGGCTGCTGTACGAGAATGTCTATGTCGGCGACGCCGGCAAGGTCGCGTTCCGTACCGATCCCTATGGCTGGAACGATCCGGTCGCCGAACAGCTCGGGTTCGAGCGATCGGCGGCGCGGCGTGCGGAAGCCCGCGACATCGATATCGGCCCGTGAGCGTGGGGCGCGACTAGCCCCTGCTCGCGGCAATGTACCGCGTGACGTTGCCGGTCAGCACGTCGAGCGGGACATTGCCGCCGGCGAGCACCGCCTGATTGAAGTCGCGCACGTCGAACCGCGTACCCAATTCGGCCTTGGCGCGGGTCCGCTGGGCGACGATCTCGGTCTGTCCGATCTTGTAGCCACAGGCCTGACCCGGCCAGGCGCAATAGCGCTCGACCTCGCTCACCGCGTTGCTCATCGGCAGTCCGGTCGCGGCGACGAATTCGCGCAACGCCTGTTCGCGCGTCCAGCCCATCGCATGGATCCCGGTATCGACCACCAGCCGTACCGCGCGCCATGACAGCCCCATGAAATAGCCGAGCCGCCCCGCCGCATCGCCGTCATACAGGCCAAGCTCGTCGGCAAGCTGTTCGGCGTAGAGCGCCCAGCCCTCGGTATAGGCGTTGAACGCAAGCACCGATCGGATCAGCGGCAGCTGCTGCGCATATTCCCCCTGCCAGACATGCCCGGGAATGCCCTCGTGGAATACCAGGTCGGGGATCGTGACGCGGTTGTGGATCGTGGGATCGCCCAGATTGACCCAGATCTTGCCCGGGATCGATCCGTCGAGCGCGCCCGGCCCGCCATAGGCGGCGGGCGCCCCCGCCTCCTGCGCGAGCGGCATCCGCCGGATCTCGAGCCTGGCGGTTACCAGCGTGCGGAAGGCCTTTGGCAGGCGCGGGCGGATCGCGTCGATCCGCCCCTGCATATAGGCGACGATCTGCTGGCGACCGGCATCGTTGTTGGGGAAGGCGATGTCGGGCCGACGCTGCAATTCAGCCGCGCGCTCCGCCACCGTCCCCTTGGTCAGCCCGAAGCCCTTGAGGATCCTGTCCATCTGCGCCTGAAGCTCGACGAGCTGCGCACGCCCCAGCGCGTGGATCTCCGCCGGGCTCCGTCGCGTCGTCGTCCCCGCGCGCAGCCCCCAGCCATACCAGGCCGCGCCATGCGGGCGCGATCCCAGTCCGGCGACGTCGGTTGCGACCGCGCGCTGCGCGATGAGTTCCGCGATCTGCCGCTCGAGCGCGGGGATGACCGCATCGCGGACGATCTGCGTCGCACGCCGGGTCCAGTCGCCGGGGATTGCCTGCGTTTTGCGTGCAAGGGGCCCGATCAGCGGACCGTCGACCGCCGCCGCCTCGGCCAGCGTACGTCGCATCCCGGCCAGCGTCTTGTCGAGCAGGAAACTGGGCGGGACCAGCCCCTGCTCGCGCGCGGTGCGCACCCTGCCCGTCTCGTCATCGAGCTGTTTCGCCATCGCCGTGACCCGCGCGAGATAGGCCTCGGCATCCGCCGCCGTGCGCAGCGGCTGATCGCCGTCGAGCAGCTGCGGCACGTCGAGCCACGCGCCGACATTCTGGATGACGGCATAGGGCGTGTTGCGCCAGTCGCCGATCGTCGCGACGCCGTAAGGCAGCGCCATCCCGTCCAGCGCGGTCTGGAACGCGCTCTGCGTCACCGCAATGCTGGTCAGCGTCGCCTGATCGATCCCGTCGCGCGGCAGCCGGCCGAGCGCCGCCAGCCCGTCGGTCAGGACGCGTCGCCGCGCGGCGATGCCCGCCGGCGACCGGTCGTCGAGCTGCCCCCGCAACGCCGCATGCGCGCCGGTGTCGAGGCCGAGCCCGGTCGCCTTGCCGGGATCGAGCGTCAGCAGCTGCCACGCGAGCCGGTCGAGAAGAGCCGCCGCGTCGGCGGATGTCGACGAGCGGCCGGCAGTCTGTGCGGAGACGGGTGCGGCGGCGAGCGTGGCCGCGATGCCGGCAAGCGCGTCGCGGCGGCGGAACAGGGGTCGGTTCATTTGCGAAACATGGACTCGCCATTCGCCGCGGTCAAACGCACCACCGTGCCATCACGGTGGACAAACACCCGCCGCCGCCTAGAGGTCGGCGGGGAAAAGGGCTGAGTTACGTGACGATCGGACTGAAGGACATCGCTGCACGCGCAGGCGTCTCGATCGCGACGGTGTCGCGCGTCCTGTCGGGCAAGCCCGTCCGGCCTGCCTATCGCAGCCGGGTCGACGATGCGCTGGCCGCGCTCGACTATCGCCCCAATCTGGCGGCGCGGCGGCTGCGTTCGACGCGCGCGAGCGTGATCGGGCTGATCGTGCCCGATATCGGCAACCCCTTCTTCGTCGCCTTCGTCCAGGCGGTCGAGGGCTATGCCTGGCGCGAGGGGCTGCGCGTCATCCTGTGCAACAGCGGCGAGGATCCCGCGCGCGAACGCTATTACCTGCAATTGCTCGAGGACGAGCGCGTGTCGGGCATCATCCTCGCCCCGACCCGGGCCGGCGGCGTGCCGGAGACCGCGACACCGCTCGTGCTGGTCGATCGGGTGGAGGGGACGCCGCAGGTCGACAGCGTCAAGCTCGACAATGCCGGCGCGGCGGGCGCGCTGGTCGACGCGCTGCACGCATCCGGCTGTCGGCGGATCACCGGCCTGTTCGGCGAACGCGGCAGCACCGCGGTGGACCGCCGTCATGGCTATGCGGCGGCGCTCGACCGCCACGCGCTCCCAGCCCAGATCATCGACGTCCCGCACGAACCCGCGGCGCGGGCGGCCTGCGTGCGGACCGCGCTCGCCGACACCGCCTGCGACGCGGTGCTGGTCGGCGACACGTTCCTGATGCTCGAGGCGGCGGTCGTGTTGCGCGGCCGAACCGAACCGCAGGCATCGCCCGTCCGGCTCGCAGGGTTCGACGACGCCGCCTGGTTGCGCCTGCTCGACGCCGCACCGATCATCGTCGAGCAGCCGGTCGACGAGATGGCGCATGCCGCGCTGGCGCTGCTCGTCGAACGCATGACCGGGGCGGAGAGCGACGCCGTCCGGCTCGTCTTCAACGGGACGATCGTCAGCCCCGCCTGAGGTTCAGGTCAGGCGGCGGCGGCGATCGCGGTGTGCCCGCGCGTCGGACGGAACCGGCCGCTGCGCAGCGCGGTCTCGATATCCTCGAGGCTCGCGCCGGCCGTCTCGGGCACGAAGAACAGCACGAACACGAACGACGCCAGATTGACCCCGGCATAGACCCACATCGTCGAGCCCAGCCCGATCGCATGGACCAGCGACAGCGCGGTCCCCGTGACGATCAGGTTGCTGCCCCACAGCATCGCCGCGTGCAGCGCGGTCGCGGGGCCGCGCATCGCCAGCGGGAACATCTCCGCGCCCAGCAGCCAGCCGCACACCTGGATGCCACCCGAATTGAAGAGCATGAACGCCAGCAGGAAGCCGATCGTCAGCCAGCCCTGCCAGCCGCCATGCGCACCGCTGGCGAACATGATGCCCAGCCCGATCAGGCTCACGACCGATCCCGGAATCATCACCAGCATCAGCCGCCGCCGCCCGATCCGGTCGACGAACAGACAGCCAAGCAATGTCATCACCGCATAGACGATCGCGACGCCGAGGCTGGCGAGCAGCGCCGACTCCTTGCCGAACCCCACCCCCGACAGGAAGGTCGGCGCGTAGTAGATCATCATCTCCAGCCCGCCGCATTGGGTGAAGAACGCGACGCCCAGCGCCGCGATCAGCGCCGGTCGCGCCCAACTCTGGCGAATGCCGCGCCAGCCGCTATCGGCCGGATCCGCGTCGGTCGTCGCATCGCGGATCTGGGTGACTTCGCGGCGGATCTCGCGGCGTGTGGTCCGCACGCGGCGCAGCACGTCGATCGCGGCGTGGATGCCGATATTCTCCGCGGCCCAGCGCGGGCTGCGCGGCATGAACGCCATCGCGACGAAGACGATCGCAGCGGGAATCGCCGCAACCGCGACCATCGTCCGCCAGCTCCAGACGTCGTGCAGGCCGAACCCGACGACGCTGGCGAGCAGGATGCCGACGCCGATCGCGACGTTGAACATCGTCACCAGATTGCCGCGACGATGCTGCGGCGCGAGTTCGGAGATGTACATCGGCACGACCTGCGTCGATCCGCCGACTGCCATGCCCAGGAACACCCGCGCGGTGATCAGCGCGCCGACGCTCGGCGCCAACGCACAGGCGATCGCGCCCAGTGTGAACAGCGCGCTCACCCCCATCACCGACAGCTTGCGGCCGATCCGTTCGGACAGCCAGCTCGTCGCCAGCGCACCGATCACCGCGCCCGCCAGGATCGCCGCGGTGACGATCTCCTGCATGCGGTGATCCAGCCCGAACTCGTCGGTGATCGACAGCAGCGCCCCCGATATGATCCCCGTGTCATAGCCATAGAGCGCGCCGCACACCGCAGCGACGAACGCTGCGGTGCGCAGCACCCGGTCGCCATTGGCATAGGGTTCGGGAATTCTCGGCTCGTTGCGCGCCGTCAGGCTGCGCCGCGTCAGGGATGGGGCGATGCTGTGATCTGTCAAAACGTAGAGGACTCCGGGGTTGTTGAAAGGCTGTTCAGCGCGGGCGCAGCGCGAAGCGGCGACGCCAGGACGGCAGGCGGATCTGCTCGCGCGCCCAGGTCAGCAGACCGGCGCCGATGATGACGGCGATGCCGGCAAAGGTCGGCAGGTCGACGCTCTGGTGAAACACGGTGTAGCTGAGCGCGACCGCCCAGATCATCTGGCTATATTGCGGCGGCGCGATCCGGCTGACCGCGACGCGTTGCGCCGCCAGCATCAGCAGCGCCTGGCCGAGGATTGCGAGCAGGCCATAGCCAGCAAGCAGGACCATCTCGGCCCCGTCCGGCCAGCGGAACGCCTGCAGCCACAGCAGTGCCGCGCCGTTGATCACCAGCGGGCCGATCAGCCCCGCGCCGAGCATCGACACGCGCTTCTCGCCCGCACCACCGGCGCGAAACAGCACGATGACGATAGCGCTCGACAATGCGCACAGCATCGCCGCGCCATGGCCAAGGTCGAACGCGCGCAGCCCGGGACGCAGCACCATCAGCACACCCACGAAGCCGATCGCCACCGCCGCCCAGCGCCAGGCACCGACCTGCTCCTTCAGGAACAGCATCGACAGCAACGTCACCAGCATCGGCATCAGGAAGATCAGCGCGAACGCCTCGGGCATCGGCAGGCGCGTGAAGGCGACGACGCTCGACAGGCCGCTGATCGACGATCCGATCGCGCGCGCCAGCCATAGCGAGCGGCGCGTCGCGCTGAACACGTCAAGCAGACGATCGCCGGGCGTGCGCACGAAGGGCAAGGCGACCAGCCCGAGCAGTGCACCGGTGAACGTCACCTGGAACGGGCTGAACGCGCCTTCGAGCAGCCGTACCGACGCGTCGCTGAACGCGAAGGCAGCATAAGCCAGGAAGGCCAGCGGCACGCCGCCGATGGCCGCCAGACGCGCGCCATGGCTCTGAATGGTAAGATCGATGCTCAATTGCGTCTCTCGGGCTGGCGTGGACGGTGACGACTCCCCGGAGCCGCGGGCACGAACAAACGCCGCCACCGCCCGACGTCACCGGATAGCGGGGCGGCAAACAGCTCTGTCTCTTTGCGTATCCCGCTCCTACCGACAGCAGGTGAAGGACGCAACAGAAAACGTTTTCTGTTTTAGCCCCCCCGTCGTAAGCACCCCGCTTCGATCGCGCGCAATTGCGGCTTGGCGCGGCTGACGGTACGACCGGGCGATCACCCGTGACGATGAGGATATCCTATCGCAATGAAGCTCGCCGATCTGGCCGTGCTCGCCGGCGTTTCGACCGCAACCGTGTCACGGGCCCTGGCCGGGCATTCGTCCGTCAATGCGCAGACACGCGCACGCATCCAAGCGCTGGCGCAGGAACATGACGTCCGTCCCAACCAGCTCGCGCGCAACCTGCGGCTGAAGAGCACCGGCGCGATCGGACTCGTCCTGCCGCTCGGCCATGCCCGCACGCAGCATCTCACCGATCCGTTCTTCCTGACCCTGCTCGGGCTGCTCGCCGATCTGCTGGTCGAGCGCGGCTATGACATCCTGTTGTCGCGGGTCATCCCCGACGGCGACGACTGGCTCGACCGGCTGGTCGACAGCGGCCGCATCGACGGCCTGCTCCTCGTCGGCCAGTCTGACCAGGGGGCGGTGATCGAACGCGTGTCGCACCGCTATGCGCCGCTGGTCGTGTGGGGCGCGTACCGGGCGGACCAGAACCATCTGACGATCGGCTCGGACAATGTCGCGGGCGGACGTCTCGCGGGCCGCCGCATGATCGACCAGGGCCGGTCCCGTCTGATGTTCGTCGGCGACCCCGCCCCGCCCGAATTCGCCGATCGCCACGCCGGGTTCGCCGCCGCCGCCGCGGAGGCGGGGCTCGCCTGCGAGGTGCTCGAAACGCCGATGACCCCGGAGGCCGTGCACGCGGCGATGGCGCAGCGACTCGCCGCCGCGCCGCCGCCCGATGGCATCTTTGCCGCCTCCGACGTCGCCGCGATGAGCGTGCTGCGCGCGCTTGCCGAAGCCGGGATCGACGTCCCCACCACCACCGCCGTGATCGGCTATGACGACGTCACGCTCGCCGCGCACACCTCCCCCGCGCTCACGACCATCCGCCAGGATCTCGCCGAGGGCGCCGCGCTGATGGTCGATCGCCTGATGCAGCGGATCGCGGGCAACGCGACCGGATCCGCGATCGTCTCCCCCGTCCTGATCGAGCGCCAGTCCGCCTGAACCTCTCCGCCTGCGCTGAATTCAACGCTTCACAATCGATTGCATGACAAGTCTTGCAATCGATTGCGAAAAGCGTATGAGGCGATTCTGGGCTTCATAGAAAGCCACCGCGCAGGGAGGATATCTTGAAAGCACGTTACATTTTGCTCGCCGGAATCGCCGCCACGTCCTTCGCGACGGTGGCCGCAGCGCAGACCACGCCCATCCAGGACACCCCCGTTCAGACCGCAGGCGTGTCAGACGACACCGCCGCGACGCCAGCGCCGATCGACGGCCAGGACGACATCGTCGTCACCGCGGTCGCGCGCGGCACCAACCGCCTCAACACCTCGATCACGACCAGCTCAATCGGCTCTGACGCGCTGATCCAGCTCGCGCCGCGCACCTCGGGCGAGCTGTTGCGCAACCTGCCCGGCATCCGTGTCGAGGCCTCGGGCGGTGACGGCAACGCGAACATCTCGGTCCGCGGCTTGCCGGTCGCGTCGGGCGGCTCGAAGTTTCTCCAGCTTCAGGAAGACGGGCTGCCGATCCTGGAGTTCGGCGACATCACCTTCGGCAATGCCGACATCTTCCTGCGCGCCGATTTCAACGTCCGCACCGTCGAGTCGGTCCGCGGCGGCTCCGCCTCGACCTTCGCGTCCAACTCGCCGGGCGGCGTGATCAACTTCATCTCGAAGACCGGCGAGCAGGAAAGCGGCGCGTTCCAGCTGTCGAGCGGCCTCGACTACCGCGAATTCCGCGTCGATTTCGACCAGGGCGGCAAGCTCTCGGACAGCGTCACCTATCATGTCGGCGGCTTCTACCGGATCGGCGACGGCCAGCGCGAAGTCGGCTTCGACGGCGTCAAGGGCGGCCAGCTCAAGGCGAACATCACCAAGTCGTTCGACAATGGCGGCTATGTCCGGCTCTACGGCAAGTATCTCGACGACCGCGCGATCGGCTATCTCCCCAACCCGGTCCGCGTCACGGGCAGCAACAGCGACCCCGATTACAGCAGCATCGCCAATTTCTCGATCAACAACGGCACGCTGCACAGCGCCAACATCCGTACCGCGCAGACGCTCGACGGCAACAACCGGCTGACCACGCGGTCGATCCGTGACGGCCAGCACCCGGTCGTCTATTCGGCGGGTTTCGAGACGCAGATCCCGCTCTCGGACGACTGGAACATCGTCGAGCGGTTCCGCTATGCCGACATCTCGGGCGGCTTCACCTCGCCCTTCCCCGCCAGCGTCGATTCGGCGCAGTCGATCGCCAACGGCATCGGCGGCGCGGGCGCACAGCTGTTCTACGCCAGCGGCGCGCAGGCGGGTCAGCGCATTGCCGACCCCGCCTCGCTCAACGGCAACGGCCTGCTGGCGAACGTCGTCCTGTTCGACGTCGATCTGAAGAGCCTCAACAACATCACCAACGACATCCGCCTGAACGGTTCGCTGCCGTTCGCCGGCGGGTCACTCGCGGTCACCGGCGGCTTCTATGCCTCGCGCCAGGACATCAAGAGCGACTGGCTGTGGACCTCGTCCGTCCAGACCGTCGCGGACAATGGCCGGTCCGAGCTGGTCGACGTCCGCACCGCGGCGGGCGTGCCCGTGACGCAGAACGGCGTGCCCGGCTATTCGGCGAGCTTCTTCGGCAATTGCTGCCGCCGCTCCTATGACCTCGACTATACGACCTACGCACCGTTCGCGCAGCTCGGGCTCGAGCTCGGCCGGTTCAACATCGACGGGTCGCTGCGCTATGATTTCGGTCGCGCGCGCGGCAGCGTCGCCGGCTCCGATCTCGGCGCCGCGTTCGGCAGCGGCATCACGACGTTCGACATCAACGGCGACGGCATGATCTCGGCCGCGGAGCGTCAGGTCGCGGTGATCCCCAACGCCCGCTCGCCGCTCGACTACAACTATGACTACCTGTCCTATTCGGGTGGCGTGAACTTCCGCCTGACCGACAGCACCGCGGTGTTCGGTCGCTACAGCCGCGGCGGGCGTGCCAATGCCGATCGCCTGTTGTTCGGCCCCTCGATCAACACCACGACGGGCGGGCTGACCGACCAGGGCGCAGCGGTCGATTTCGTCCGCCAGCTCGAGGGCGGGTTCAAGTTCCGCCAGGGCGGCGTCTCGCTCTACGCCACCGGCTTCTGGGCACGCACCGAGGAACAGAATTTCGAGGCGACGACGCAGCGCTTCTTCAACCGCGAATATGACGCCAAGGGCGTCGAGATCGAGGGCCGGATCGCACGCGGACCGTTCTCGCTCTCGGCCGGCGGCACCTATACCGATGCCGAGATCACCCGCGACGTGCTCAACCCCGGGGTCGAGGGCAACCGCCCGCGTCGCCAGGCCAAGTTTATCTATCAGGCGACGCCACAAGTCGATTTCGACCGCGTGACGATCGGCGCGAACGTGATCGGCACCACCGACAGCTATGCGCAGGACAACAATGTCCTCAAGATGCCGGGCTATACGCAGGTCAACGCGTTCGTCTCGATCCGCCCGGCGGACAATGTGACCGTGTCGGTGAACGGCAACAACCTGTTCGACGTGAAGGGCATCACCGAGGCCGAGGAGGGTGCGATCCCGACCAACGGCATCGTCCGCGCCCGGTCGATCACCGGTCGCACGATCTCCGCCGCCGTCCGCTTCAGCTTCTGATCGGCTGACCCAGGTGCGCGTATCCTCCCCCACCGGGCGTCGCCTCGCGGCGCTCGGTCCCCGCCTGCGCCGCCAGCTCGAACGCCTGTATGGCAGTACCGGGCTGGCGATCTGGCCGCGGCTCGAGGCGATCCTGCGCGAGCGGGCCGCCGGACGCCCCGCCGCGATGGCTGCCCTCGACGAGGCGCGGCTTGCCGACCCAGACTGGTTCGTCGCGCCCGACATGCTCGGCTATTCGACCTATGTCGACCGGTTCGCCGGAACGGTCGAGGGTCTGATCGGGCATGTCGACCATCTCGAATCGCTCGGTGTCCGCTATCTCCACCTGCTCGCGCTGTTGAAGGCGCGCGAGGGTGACAGCGATGGCGGCTTCGCGGTCGCCGACTATCTGTCGGTCGAACCACGGCTGGGGACCATGGCCGATGTCGAGCGGCTGGCCGCACGGCTGCGCGAGGGGCGGATCAGCCTGTGTGTCGATCTCGCGCTCAACCATACCGCCGACGATCATGCCTGGGCGCAGGCGGCGCGCGACGGCGATCCGCATTATCGCGCCTTCTACCACGTCCTTAGCGACGACGAGGCGCAGGCCTATGAGGCTGACCTGCTGCAGGTCTTCCCGACCACCGCACCGGGTAATTTCACGCCTGTCCCGGCGATGGGCGGACAGGTCTGGACGACCTTCTACCCGTTCCAGTGGGATCTGAACTGGGCCAACCCTGAGGTCATGCTCGCGATCGTCGACACGATGCTGCGGCTCGCCAATCACGGGTTCGAGGCGTTCCGGCTCGACTCGATCGCCTTCCTCTGGAAGCAGCTCGGCACCGATTGCCGCAACCGGCCGCAGGCGCATTACATCGTCCGCGCACTGCGCGCCGCGCTCGACATCGTCGCCCCCGCGACCCTGCTCAAGGCCGAGGCGATCGTCCCGACTGCGCTCGTCCCGCCCTATTTCGGCGCGGACGAGGGGTCGGACTGGGATGGCGGGTTCGAGCCCGAATGCCATCTCGTCTACAACAACTCGCTGATGGTCGCCGGCTGGGTCGGGCTCGCCGAGCAGTCGGCCGCGCTGCCCCACGCGATCGTCGCGGCGAGCGGTGGCCTGCCGCGCGGCGCGAACTGGCTCAGCTATGCGCGCTGCCATGACGATATCGGCTGGGGCGCGGTGATCGGCGACCTTGCCGGGATCGATCCGGACCCCGTCGCGCGGCTGACCATAGCGGCGAAGTTTCTCGACGGCGCGGAGGGCAGCTGGGCGCGGGGCGAACCGTTCCAGTCCGACGGTTCGGTGCTGCACGGCTCGAACGGGACGATGGCGTCGCTCGCCGGGCTCGAGGCCGCGCGGACCGATGAGGAGCGCGAGCATGCGTTCCGCCGCATCGCGCTGCTCAACGCGCTGTCGATCGCCAGCGGCGGACTTGCCACGCTCTATATGGGCGACGAGGCCGGCCTGCTCAACGACCACAGCTATCGCGACGATCCCGATCGCGCGCATGAGGGGCGCTGGCTGCACCGCCCGGTGATGGACTGGGATGCGCTCGACGGCGCCGCCGCCCGGCGGATCTCCGGCGACATCAGGGCGTTGCGCGCCGCGCGCATCGCCAGCGGCGGGGCCGGCGCGCCTGCGACGATCGCCACGTCGACGCCCGCGCTGCTCGGCATCGCCTGTGGCAGCGACCGCGTCTTCCTCAATTTCTCGCCCCATGCGGTCCAGGTCGGCGATCTCGCCGGCTGGCACGACCGGGTGGCGGATACCCCCATCGGAGACGACGCCATGATCGGTCCCTGGAGCGTGCTTTGGGCAGGACCCTCGGCATGACCGCCGCCCCGCCGCTGTTCGGCTGCATCGAGGCGGGGGGCACCAAGTTCGTGCTCGGCGTCGCGCGTGATCCCGACACCGTCCTCCGGACCGCACGCATCCCCACCACCACGCCCGACGAGACGCTTGGCGCCGCGCTCGAATTCTTCACTGCGGCGCAAGCCGAATGGGGCGCGGTCGACGCGCTCGGCATCGCCTCGTTCGGCCCCGTCGATCTCGATCGCTCGTCACCCGGCTGGGGCCGGATCGTCGACACACCCAAGCCCGGCTGGAGCGGAACCGATCTGGTCGGCCCGTTCTCGCGCGCGCTCGACTGCCCGGTCGGGTTCGACACCGACGTCAACGGCGCGATCCTCGCCGAGAGCCTGTGGGGCGCCGCCACCGGCGCGGACATCGCGGTGTACGTCACCGTCGGCACCGGCATCGGCGGCGGTGCGCTGGTCGAGGAACGCCCGGTGCATGGCAGCCGCCACCCGGAAATGGGCCATATTCTCCCCCGCCGGCATCCCGACGACCGCGACTTCGCCGGCACCTGCCCCTTCCACGGCGACTGCCTCGAAGGACTGGCGAGCGGACCCGCGATCGCCGCGCGCTGGGGCGCGTCACTGTCGGAGCTCGGCCCCGATCATCCCGCGCATGACATCGTCGCCTATTATCTCGCCCAGCTGGTCGTCGCGCAGCAGGCACTGCTGTCGCCGCGGCGGATCGTCCTCGGCGGCGGCGTACTGGGAACCCCCGGGCTGCTCGACCGGGTTCGCGACCATGCCGCGCGTATGGCGAACGGCTATTTCGGCACCCACGATTATGCCACCCTCATCGTCGCGCCGGGACTTGGCGACCGCGCCGGACTGCTCGGCGCGCTGGCACTCGCACAAAGGGCGCGTCGATGACCAAACCCCGTCTGTCGCTGATCCGCCTCATCGAGATGAATCTCGGCTTTCTCGGGCTGCAATTCTCGTTCGGCCTTCAACAGGCCAACATGGCGCCAATCTACGGCTATCTCGGCGCGGACGAGGCGAGCCTGCCGCTGCTCTGGCTCGCGGGGCCGGTGACCGGGCTGCTGATCCAGCCGCTGATCGGCGCGATGAGCGACCGGACCTCGACCCGGATCGGGCGGCGGACCCCCTATTTCCTCGTCGGCGCGGTGCTGTGCAGCCTGTGCCTGCTCGCCATGCCGTACAGCCCGACTTTGTGGGTCGCGGCCAGCCTGTTGTGGGTGCTCGACGCCGCCAACAACGTGACGATGGAGCCCTACCGCGCCTATGTCGGCGACCGGCTGCCCGATGATCAGCGCGCCGCGGGGTTCCTGACCCAGTCGGCGTTCACCGGCCTTGCGCAGACGCTGTCCTATCTCGCGCCGTCGCTGCTCGTCTGGATCGGCTTCAACAAGGATGCGGTCGACGGGAACGGTATTCCCGACATCACGCGGATCGCCTTCCTGATCGGCGCGGTGCTGTCGCTTGCGACGATCCTCTGGTCGGTCCTGCGCGTACCCGAGCTACCCTTGCCCGAGGAGGAAAAGGCGCGGCTGGCGAAGGAACCGCTGACGCTCGGCGGCACGCTGCGCGACCTGAAGACCGCGCTGGTCGAGATGCCCCGGCCGATGCGCCAGCTCGCGCTCGCCATGCTGTGCCAATGGTATGCGATGTTCGCCTATTGGCAGTTCATCACCTTCGCGGTCGCGCGCTCGCTGCACGGCACGGCCGATGCGAAGAGCGTCGCGTTCCGCGACACCGTGCTGACGGTCGGCCAGCTCGGCGCCTTCTACAATGCGGTCGCATTCTTCGCGGCGATCGCGCTGGTGCCCGTCGCCCGCCGCTTCGGTGCGAAGACGGCGCATGCCGGCTGCCTGCTCGCATCGGGCGTCGCGATGCTGGCGATCCCCGGCATCCGCGACGAGGCGGGGCTGTTCGTCGCGATGCTCGGCATCGGCATCGGCTGGGCGAGCATGATGGGCAACCCGTACGTCATGCTGATCGACATGATCCCGCCCGAACGCAACGGCGTCTATATGGGCATCTTCAACATGTTCATCGTCATCCCGATGATCATCGAGAGCCTGACCGTCCCGCTCTTCTACCAGTCGCTGCTCGGCGGCGACCCGCGCAACATCCTGTATGTGTCGGGTGCGCTGATGGTGCTCGGCGCGGCCGCGACGATGCGGGTCCGGATGCCCGCGACGGCGACGGCGACGCGAGCTCCGTCGTAACGGCGGGCCCGGGCGTCAGCCGACCGCGGTCGCGTGGATCGGCATCAGCGCTGCGCCGATCGTTGCGGCCGCGCCCTGCAGCGTCGATACCGAGATGCGCGGCGGGACGCTGCAATGGTCGCCGATGTGCATCGCGCCGAAATCGATGTGGCGGACCAGCGCGTCGAGGATCGGCGTCGGCAACGGGCTCGAGATCACGAATTCCCCCGGATCGATCCAGGCGATCCCCCAGTTGATGATCGGCCCGATCTGCCCCGCGGCCCGGCGCACCCACGCGTCGACGACCGGCTCATAGCCCTGGATCACCCGGTCGAAATCCACCAGCGAGTCGATCGCGCAGCCCGCCTCGCGCAATGTCGACAACAGGTCGAGCGTCGAGGGGCGCGGCGCGCTGGTCGGGTAGAGGCAGCCGATCTCCCCCGCGCTCGCCATCGCCCCGCGCAGGATGCGCCCCTCGACGATGATCCCCGCGCCGATCCCGTGGCCGAGCAGGATGACGACCGCGGTCGAACAGCGCCGCATCAGTCCGCCGACATAATATTCCGCGAGCGCCGCCGCGTTCGCGTCGTTCTCGATCCACACCGGGTGGCCGATATCCTCCTCGAACAGCGCCTTCAGGTCGATCCCGCGCCACGCCGCCAGACTGTCGACCGTCCAGCGCCGCGTCCCCTCGATCGACAGCGCCGCACCCGGCACGCCGATCCCGACGCCGAGTAGTCGCCGGCCGAGCAGCCGGTTCGCGATCGCCATCTCGTGCATCGCAGTCGTCACCCGCTGCGCGAACACGCGCGGATCGGGATCCTCGAACGGCGCGGACCGGTGCGCGATCACGCCGCCCGCATAATCGACCAGCGCCACCTCGAGCAGCCCGCGGTGGAGCATCGCCCCGACCCCGTATCCCGCCTCGGGCGAAATCTGCAGCGGGACCGCCGGGCGGCCAGGCGCGACCGGGGCCGCCCCCGGGCATTCCTCGATCAGCCCGTGCGCGAGCAGCGTCGCCGACAGCCGCGTGATCTTGGTCGCGCTCATTCCCAGATCGGCGGCGAGATCCTTGCGCGACCGTGCCCCCCAGGACCGCAGGATCTGCATCACGCGCCGCTCGTCGTCATCCAGCCTCAACCGCGCCATCGCCATCCGCCCACGTCCCTTCGCCGCACCGGATAGCTGATTAGTTTATTTCGTGAAATTAATTAATTTTGTCATATTCCCCGACCAACGGCTGACATATCAATCGGGTGGGAGAAACAATCATGACAAAACACGGCTTGCGTTCGGGATGTGCGCTGATCGCGCTGGGGATTGCGGCACAGACGCCGGCCTGGGCACAGACGGCGCCGTCGGCCCCCGCCACCACCGCGACCGCTGCCGACCCGGCGAGCGATCCCGCGCAGCCCGATCCCGCCCAGGCTGAACCCACCCAAGCCGACCCCGTAGCCGGCACCGACATCATCGTCACCGGCTCGGCACGCGAGCAGCGTCGCTTCGACGTCTCCTACGCGGTCAACTCGCTCAGCAACGCCGACATCCAGAAGCTCGCACCGCTCAACTTCGCCGATCTGCTCGGCAAGCTGCCCGGCTTCGCAGTCGAGAACACCGGTGGCGAGGTCCAGAACATCATCCGGCTGCGCGGTCTGCCCAGCGACGGCGGCCTCGTCACCTTCCAGCAGGACGGCCTGCCGCTGTTCCACGAGAATGACGGCAACTTCTTCCGCGGCGACAGCCTCAACCGCTTCGACCTGATGACGCAGCGCGTCGAAGTCGTGCGCGGCGGCCCCGCCCCGGTCTATGCGAGCTATGCCGCCGCGATCGTCAACAACATCACCGTCTCGGGCACCGACACGGTGCGCGGCAAGGCGCAGCTCACGCTCGGCGACACCGGCCTCTACCGGATCGACGGCTATCAGGCCGGGCCGATCGACGACTCGACCTATTACGCGATCGGCGGCTTCCTTCGCCGCCACGACGGCTATCGCGACAACGGCTTCCCCAACGACCGCGGCGGCCAGGTCCGCGCGAACATCAAGCATGACTTCTCGAACGGGTCGCTGCGGGTGTCGGGCAATTACCTGAACGACCACAACGTCTTCTACCTGCCGATCCCGACCGCCGACCCGCGCGATCCGTCCAAGTCGCTCAACCAGTATATCGACTTCTTCAGCGGCACGATGAACTCGCCCGCTTTGCGCAACGCGACGATCCGCTACCGCGAGGCCGACGGCACGACGCGCAACGTCGGCGCCGATCTCGGCAATGGCCGCCATACGCAGTTCGGCAATGTCGGCGTTCAGTATGACGCCGATTATGACGGCTGGAAGGTCGCCGCCAAGGGCGGGGTCAGCATCGGCAAGCTCCACTTCAACGCGCTCTATTCGACCAGCAATCCGTCCGACGCGACCGCCTTTGCGGGCAGCTATCTGACCGCCGCACGCACCGCCTTCGGCGCGGGCGTCACCCGCCTCGGCTATGCGATCGCCGGCACCGACGGCGCCGAGGTCTATGACCCCAATGCAGCCTCCGGCCTGGTCGTCCCCGCACAGTTCCGCGACGTCACGTCGAAATTCTACTCGACCCAGGGCGATCTCAGCGTCACCCGCTCGATCGCGACCGGCTTCGGCACGCATGACCTGCGCGTCGGCGTCTATGGCAGCCTGTACGGCGAAACCAACGAGGTCGCCTATCAGGACTATCTGCTCGAGGTCCGCGGCAAGCCGCGCACGCTCGACCTGATCGCCTATAACGCCGCCGGCCAGGCGCTCGGCTCGGTGACCGACAATGGCGTGCTGCGCTATACGACCACGCTCAACCGCGGCAACACCGACGCGTCGATGTATGCCTTCTACGCCAACGACACCTGGGAACTGACGCCGGGGCTTAAGATCGACGGCGGCATCCGTCACGAACGCTACAGCTTCGACGGCTATGCCTTTGCGACGACCTCGGCCAATCTCGGCGATCCGACGACGCTCGCCGACAATGCCGTGCGCGCCTTTACCGGCCAGATCATCCGCTCCTCGCTCGCGCCCGACATCACCAACTGGACCGCGGGCATCAACTACGACGTCACCCGGCATCTCGGCGCCTATGCGCGCGCGTCGCATCTCGAAACCCCGCCCTCGACCCAGGTCACCTATCAGATCAACCCGACGATCCTGACGCCCAAGGCCAACCAGTATGAGGTCGGGCTGAAGGCGGCGTTCGGCCGGTCCTATCTCTATGTCATCGGCTTCTACACGCGCTACGACCCGCTTAACGCCTCGTTCGTCGCGCTCGACCCGGTCACCGGCCGCAACGACCAGTCGGTGCCGTTCGTCGGCAAGGCGGACATCAAGGGGATCGAGATCGACGGCAATCTCGCACTGCCCTACGGCTTTGCGATCACCGGCGCGGTCACGGTCAGCGATCCGAAGTACAAGAGCCTCGTCAACGCGAACGGCGCCAGCGCAGGCGATGTCGAGGGCAACCAGCTCGTCCGCGAGCCCAAGGTCTATGGCAATATCCGCCCCTCGGTCGATTTCGACATCGCGGGCAATGCGGTCCAGCTCTATGGTCGCTACGAATATGTCGGGAAACGCTATGTCGATTTCTTCAACAACACCGCGCTGCCCGCCTATGGCACGGTCGGCGCGGGCATCACGTTGACGCGCGACACGTGGCAGATGCAGGTCGTCGGCGACAACATCTTCAACGCCAAGGGCCTGACCGAGGGCAATACGCGCACCGACCAGCTCAGCGGCCAGGGCACCGCGGACGCGATCTACGGCCGCCCGATCTTCGGTCGCAACGTCCGCCTCGTGGTCAGCAAGTCCTGGTGACCGGCCTGCGGTTGATCCTCGCGCTGGCGCTGGCAGGCAGCGCATCGGTGCCGCTCGGCGCGCAGGGACCGACACAGGCAACGACCGGGCAGATCGGGGCAGTCGGGCAATCCCCCGACGCCCCGATCGACGCGCTTTCGCAGCGCCTGTTTCCCCGGCTCGTCGCGTTGCGCACGACGCAGGGCTGGGCGCAGGCGCTCGACCGCGACCCGGCGATGCGCACGCTGCAGGCCGCCCGCACCGCACGGCGCGCGGCATGCGGCACCACAGCCGTCTGCACGATCGAGGCGGCGATCTGGACGGCCGAGGATCGCGCCGCGCTCGTCGCGATCCTCGACCGGCTCGCGGGCAAGCGCGGGCTGCCGCCGCTCGCGGCGAACGCGGACCTCGCACCGGTCGCGGCGATCGATGCCGAGCTCGACGGGCTGAACGCGGTGCTTCGCGTCTATGGGCTCGGCCATCCGTCACGCTATCCCGTGATCGACGGCCCCGTCTTCACCCCGGGGGTCCCGTATTTCGCCGACGGCATCGCGGTCGGGATCGAGTTCGCCCGCGCCGCCTCGGGCGCCGCCCCCGACACGCTCGACGGCAGCGTCGCGCTGGCGCTCGCGCTGCTCGATGGCAACGACGCGACCGCGGCGACGCTGTTCGAACCGCTCGACGACCGCGAGAATGCCGGCGTCCGTGCCGCGGCCGCCCGCACCGACTGGGCTGCCTTTCGCTATACCGCGCTGATCGTGCCCGGCGTCGGGCCGGAGGACAGCGCCACACGGCTCAGCCCGCGCAGCAAGCTCCACGCGCTGCTCGCCGCGCAACGCTATCGCCAGGGCCTCGCCCCGTTCATCCTCGTCTCGGGCAGCGCGGTCCACCCGCGCGGCACCCGCTTCGTCGAAGCCGTCGAGATCCGCCGCGCGCTGATCGAGCGCTACGCGATCCCCGCCGATCGCATCATCCTCGAACCCTATGCGCGGCACACGACGACCAATCTGCGCAACGCCACGCGGCGGATGGCCGCGCTCGGCATCCCGCTCGACCGGCCGACGCTGATCGTCACCGACGCGCAGCAGAGCGCCTATATCGAAAGCCCGACCTTCACCACGCGCAACACCGCTGAGCTCGGCTACATGCCCGGCACGATCGGCCGACGGCTGTCCGTCTACGACCTCGAATTCCGCCCGTCGCGCCAGTCGCTCCGCCAGGATCCCCGCGATCCGCTCGACCCATGACCAATATCCTTCAGCGGTCAGACCCCGCAAACACAAACTCCCCAACCCCAACCCCCACCCCGGCGAAGGCCGGGGCCCAGTTGGGGAACACCAATGATCGGGGACAACGCGCGTGCCTCCCCGCCATCCCGACCGCGTTCCGGCCGTCACGGTCGAGACGCATCCTCACCCATCCGCTCCTCCTCACCCTGCTCCTAACCCCCGCCGCAGCCGTCTCCGCCCAGGACACCCCCGCCGATCTCGTCGCCCCCTTCGTCGGGACACTCGCCGATTTCGGCCAGCTCACCCCCGCCGCGGTCGCGCCGTTCGGCATGGTCCAGCTCGGCCCCGACACCAGCCCCGCCAACCACGCCGGCTATGATCACGCGGCGACCACGTTGCTCGGCTTCTCGCACACGCGCGGCGTCGGCGTCGGCTGCGGCGGTGCAGGCGGCGACCTGATGATCGCGCTACGCTATGCCGGCAGCGACGCTGCTCCCGCAAAAGTCGACAAGACCAGCGAACGCGCCCGCGCCGGCACGTACAGCGTCCGCTACGACGCCGGCATCCTTGCCGAGACGACCGCGACGCGCGGCGGCGGCGTGCTGCGCTTCACCGTACCGCGTGCAGGGACTCTCGACCTGCGGATCGACCCGCGGCGCAGCTATGCCAAACGGCTCTCGGCCAACTGGGCACGCCTCGACAGCGACGATCTGCGCGCCGATCTCGTCGCGGGCACCGTCTGCGACCAGGGCGCCTATCGGCTCCACACCGCCAGCCGGATCCGGATCAACGGCCGCCTCGTGCATCGCCGGCTGAGTGTCGGCACCGGCGATCTGGCGACGCTCCGCCTCGTGGCCCGGGCGGGGGACCGGATCGAGATCCGCACCGGCCTGTCGAGCGTCGACGGCGGCGGCGCGGCGCTGACCCGCGACACCGAACTGGGCGACCGGCCGTTCGCGACCATCGCCGCGGCAACCCGGTCCGACTGGAACCGCGTGCTCGGACGGGTGGTACCGACCGGCCCACGCGACCGCCGCGCGCTGTTCTACACCTCTCTCTACCGAGTCATGCAGACCCCGGTCGCGATCGACGATCCGGACGGCCGTCACCGCGACAAGGGCGGCCGCATCGCCGTCTCCCCCAGGGGCACGACGCGCTATGCGAGCTGGTCGCTCTGGGACAATTACCGCACGCAGATGCCGCTGCTGGCGCTGCTCCAGCCCGAGCGCAGCGCCGACATCGCCGCCTCGCTGGTCGCACTCTATGCCGGCGGCAAGCCGCAATGGTCGACCCGCGACGAACCCTTCCTGACGGTGCGCACCGAACATGCCGGAATCGCGCTGCTCGATATGCACCGCAAGGGGATCGCGTTCGACACGGACGCGGCGCTTACCGGCATGGTCGCGGACAGCGCCACACTCAAGCGCGGCACCCCCGACGAACAGATCGAGGCTGCCTATGACGACTGGGCGACCGCCGAACTCGCACGCGATCTCGGCCGCACCGATCTCGCCGCGCGCTTCACCGCCAAGGCGCTGTCCTACCGCCCGATGTGGCGAACCGTGTTCCAGTCGCCCGGCGCGGACGGCGACGTCGTCAAGGCGCGCGGTCTCTACCAGGGCACGCTGTGGCAATATCGCTGGGCGCCGGTCTTCGATCTCGGCTGGATCACCCAGACGGTCGGGCGCGCGCGTCTGCTGGGCGAACTCCAGACCTTCTTCGGGCAGGGCCTGTTCAACATGACGAACGAGCCCGACATCCACGTCCCCTGGATGTTCGCCGCGCTGGGCGAGCCCCGGCCGACCGCGGATCTCGTCCGGACGATCCTGAGCCGGCCGATCGCGCATCCCTATACCAACAGCGGCAAGCTGGCGGTGCCGTTCGTCGGTCGCAGCTTCGCGCTGGCGCCGCAGGGATTCGCCGACGGGATGGACGATGACGCGGGCGGCATGACCGCCTGGTACGTCTTCGCATCGCTCGGGCTCTATCCGCTCGTACCGGGTGAGCCCTGGTACGTCCCGACGACCCCCGCGTTCGAACGGGTCCGCCTCGATCTCGGCAAGGGGCGCGTTCTGCTGATCCGCCGCGACGGCCCAGCGGACGGCGTGGTGCAACGGGTGACCCTGGACGGACGCGCGCTGTCCACGACGCGGATCGACCATGCCGATCTGATGCGCGGCGGCACGCTGGTCGTCACCACGCAGGCGCCGCCCACGCAAAATGTCCCGCAACTGCAAGACAGCCGCGCTAGGGTCGCGGTCGATGGCATGCTCCACCCCCGATAACGCGGCCGTCGCCGCGCCGCCTGCCACGGCGCGGATGCTCGGCTATGCGAGCGGCAATTTCGGCAAGAACCTGCTCGCGTCGACGATGGACGTCTTCCTGATGTTCACGCTGACCGAATATTGGGGGATATCGCCGCTCGCCGCCGGGCTGATCGTGATGCTCGGGCTGGTCTGGGACGGGCTGTGCAACCCGCTGCTCGGCCGCATCCTCGACCGCGCCACCGACCGCGCGGGGATCTACCGCCGCCTCCTCGTCATCGCCGCCCCTGTCGTCACCATCCCCTTCACCATCCTCTTCCTCCTCCCGACTCCCCAACCGCCCTTCATAATTCCTTGGGCGATCAGCCTCGTACTGGTCTTCCGCACCGCCTATGCGACCTGCGATGTCGCGCATAATGCGCTGATGATGCGGATGACCGGACCGCGTGGTGCCGCGACGACGCTGTCGGCCTTGCGGTACATGTTCAGCTGCCTCGGCGCGCTGGCGGTCGCCGGCTCCGCCCCCGCCTTTGTCGACCCCGCGCTCGCAGGGGGTCATCGCCTCATCGCCACCACGGCCTGTGCCGCCCTCGCCTATGTCGCGACTTTGTGGCTGGCCGCCGCATCGGGGCCCGCCGCCGCCCCAGCGCCGCCGCGAACACCGGCCATCCCGCAAACGCCGCTCCGGGTCTGGATCCTCGGTAATCGTCCGTTCTGTGCGCTGCTGGTGTTCGGTTTCGCGCAGGCGCTGACGCTGCCGGTCTTTGCGCGATCCTTCGCCGATATCGGCAAGGGGGTGATCCACGACCCCGACTGGACCGCGCGCGCGCTCACGACGCTCGCGCTGTCGCAACTCGTCATGCTGCCGGTCTGGGTCGGAGCGAGCCGGCGCGCCGGCCAGCACGGCGCTCTTGCAGCAGCGCTGATCCTCGTCGCGATCGGATCGGCGGTGTTCGCGACTGGACCGCGCGGCATGATGGCCGGGATCGCGCTGTTCGGCGCCGGGAATGCGGGCGTGCAGATGATGATCTGGGCGCTGCTCGCCGACGCGATCGATCACGGCGAGCGCCGGACCGGGGTCCGCCTCGAGGCGGTGCCGGTCGCGTTGCTGCTCCTGACGCTGAAGCTGGGTGGCGGGATCGGCGGTGCGCTGTTCGGTCAGGGCCTCGCCCTGGCCGGCTGGACCGGCACCGCACCGCTCGACGAGACCGGCGGCGGACAACTGCTGGCCATGGCGTGGGCGATGCCGGTGGCGGGGGCGGTCATCGGCGTCGCGATCTTGTGTTGCAGATCCGTACCGGTGCGGGACGTTCCATCATCCTTGCAGCGCGCAGCCTGCCCAAGAGCGCGAGCAGATCCCGCGCCGGATAGCGGCCGGCCGCGTCGTCGTCCATCGCCGGGCGCGTCGCGATATCGAACCATGCCGCGCATTTCGCGGTCGCCATCTCCGGCGCATCCCAGCGCTCTCCGACGCCTTTCCGGGGGCCGCTCCTTACAGTTGCTGAAACAAAGTGTTGGACGGCAGATACTGTGGAGAATAATAGACAGTGTACAGCCTGGCATGCGGACCCGGCGCTTGGTCGAGAGGAGCAGGATTATGAAATCAGCATCCACGATTCGGTTTGGACATCTGGCACTTTGCGTCGCGCTTTCGGCGACGACGCTCTCCGCCTGCTCGAAAAAGGCGGCCGAGGAGCCCGCCGCGGGCGAAACCGCTGCCGCCGCGCCGGAGGCCGCTACCGCAAACGCCGCGGCTCCGGCTGAGGCTGCCGCGCCAGCGGCGACCGCATCCGCCGCCGCGCCCGCCGCCGACAATGTCGACACGCTCAGCGGCGTCAAATTCGCCGGCTTTACGGGCGATGCCGCCAAGGGGAAGACCGCGTTCATCACCTGCCAGACCTGTCACGCGGTCGAGGCCGGCGTGAACAAGATCGGCCCCTCGCTGCACGAAGTGGTAGGCCGCGCCGCGGGAACGGTTGCCGGCTACACCTATTCCGCCGCCAACAAGAATAGCGGGATCACCTGGACCCCCGAAAAGCTGTTCCAGTATCTCGAAAAGCCGCAGCGCGTCGTCCCGGGTACCAAGATGGCGTTCCCGGGCATCCCCGATCCGCAGAAACGCGCCGACGTGATCGCCTATCTGCAAGCCGGCGGCTGAGCAGAACCGCCGCCCCTGCCCCACCGGTCCCGCTCCTGCCTGTTGCGGGACCGGGCGGGATTGGTCGCAGCTTCGCTTGACCCCGTGACCATGGTCCGGTCGCCGCAGGGCAGGGTGCGAAACGCCACGCCCGGTCCTGCACCCTGGCATGATCGACATTCAGCCTCGCGCCGTCCTTGCCAGATCGGCGAGATGGACCGGGAGCGACACGATCAGCGGCACCGCGACCCAAGGCCAATCCAGCCCGGTCAGCGCGGCGCGCAGCGCGAACAGCATCAGCATGCCCGGCGCCAGCCGGAGTGCCGCGGTCGCGATGCTCCACCCCTGCCGTCGCAGCCAGAGAAGTTCGAGGGCGATTACCCCCAGCACGATGTCGACCGCGTGCCCGCTGGCGAACAGCCAGGTCAGGGAAAGGGTCCGTTGAGCTGGACGATCGCCAGATTGAGGTAACCCGCGAACCCCACCGACAGCAGATAGGGCAGCAACAGCGCTGCCGCAGACCGCGAATGCCGGGCCAAGACGACGATCAGCAGCAGGATCGACAGCCAGAGCACGATTATCTCCGCGACCGCCCAGTCGGGCCGCTGCAGGCGGAAGAAGACGAGGCTCCACAGGATGTTGAGAAATCCGTTGCCCGCAAACAGGCCGAGCAGCCATTCGCGCTCGCGCCACCGCGCAATCGCCCGCCACCCCGTGACGCCCGCCAGGGCCGTACAGCTGTAGATCGCGGTCCAGGCCAGCCCATAGGCGGCGTCGGGCGGTGCCCAATGTGGCTTGAGCAGACTGCCATACCAGGATCCGGTGTCGATGATCGTCGCGCCCACCAGCGCCACCAGAGTCGCGAGCAATGCCGCGATGCAGACCGGGAAGATCCAGACCCTATCCATCGCGCATCAACTCGCGGTCTGCAGCAGATGCCGCATGTCCTTGGCGAAGATCCGCGCATAGGCGAGCGGCCGTGCATAGATCAGCCGCTTGTTCATATAGGCGTGCCAGGTCAGATGCTGGACGTCGCGGTCGGCGCACATCGCCACGAAGCGTTCGCGGCGGCGATCGTCGCGGTACCAGAAATGCTGCATGATCGCGAGGATGCGGAACACCAGCCCGTGCGCGCGCATGAAGCGCCGCCGCGCCGCGCCGAGCGCCCTGGGGTCTCCGCTGGCGAGGAAGGTATCGACCGCCTCGGCAGCGAACCGCGCGGACAGCATCGCGTAATAGAGCCCCTCGCCCGAGGCCGGCGCGACCGCCCCCGCGGCATCGCCGATCACCAGCACGTCGCGGCCATTATCCCATCGCCGCAACGGGCGGAGCGGGATCGGCGCACCCTCGCGACGCAGCGTCACGCACGATTCGAGCCCGAGCCGCACGCGCAACCGGCTGGTCGCGTCGCGCAGGCCATGCCCCTTGTGCGCGCTGCCGACGCCGATGCTCGCGGTGTCGCCGTGCGGGAACAGCCAGCCGTAGAAATCGGGCGAAAATTCGGCCTGATAGAAGACGTCGCACCGGGTGCGATCGAACGCCGCGGTGCCGGGTTGCGGCGTACGGATCACCTCGTGATAGGCGAAGACGCACGGGTTGCGCACCGCATCGTCGAACACCGCCTCGGCGACGCGCGACCGGGCGCCGTCCGCGCCGATCACGCACCGTGCGCGGACGCGATGATCGCCCTCGCCATCGGTATAGCGGACCTGTGCGCCACCATCGCCGTCGCGGACGATCGCCTCGAACCGCCCGGTGCGCCGCTCAGCGCCCTGTTTGGCAGCGCGGTCGCGCAGCCACTCGTCGAACGTGTCGCGGTCGACCATGCCGACATAGCCGCCCGCGCCGCTCGGATCGACCGGCATGTCGACCGCACGCCGCGACGGCGCGATCATCCGCGCGGTTCGCGCCCGCCCAACGATCAGATGATCGGGAATCGCGAAATCACGGATCAGCCGCGGCGGGATGGCGCCGCCGCACGGCTTGATCCGGCCCGCGCGATCGAGCAGCAGCACCGATCGCCCCGCCTGCGCCAGC
Organism: Sphingomonas sp. CFBP 13714; assembly: GCF_014842205.1. Lineage (NCBI taxonomy): Bacteria > Pseudomonadati > Pseudomonadota > Alphaproteobacteria > Sphingomonadales > Sphingomonadaceae > Sphingomonas > Sphingomonas sp. CFBP 13714. The sequence goes on along the minus strand of NZ_JACYVG010000009.1, from coordinate 91,476 downwards.
TCGGCAGCGGCGGTCGCCCCGGCCGGGCCGCCGCCGACGACGACGCAGTCATAGGTCGTCAAGCCGCCGCCGCGCGCGCGCGCGACTGGCGTCATGTCCTGCTGGCGACCCGCCCTGCGCATCGCCAGCGCTGCGGCGGCGACGAAGACCAGCGCTTCGGCCAGGAAGACCAGGGTGAAGACGGTGGCGGGAGAGTCGATCCGGCTCCGCCCGAGATCGACGCCCGTCGCGCCGAGCAGCCCGCCAAGCCCGAAGGCGATCGCCTGTGCCGCGCCCCACACGCCCATGCGGAGTCCCGCCTGCTCCCGCCCCTCTGCCTGCCCGCGTCCCGCCAGCGCGATCATCGCGCCGATCGCCGCGACCGCGAAGACGCCATTGGCCAGGCCGAGCAGCGCGACATTGGCGGTCAGCGGCCAGCCCGGCCCGATCCGCGCCGCCAGCGCGAGCCCCGCCAGCGCCGCCGCCGACCCGAGACACCCGCCACCGATCCACCAGCGCAGCCCGCGCGTCTCCCCGCCTTCACCCCGCCCGCCGCCAAACGCCCCGCCGCCGACCCCCGCGACGATCATCCCGACGAGCACACCCCCGTGCTGCACCCCCGACAGCTGCGTCGAGGCCCCCGGCGCGAGCCCGAACACCAGCCCGGCGAACGGCTCGAGGATCAGGTCCTGCATCGCATAGGCCAGCATCGAGACGAAGACGAAGAGCGTGAAGCGGCGCGCCTCGCCATCGTCCCAGATCGTCCGCAACGCCGTAGTCAGGTTAGCCGAACGATCCACCCGCCGAAGCGATTCGTCGAGCGGGGCAAGCTCCTTGAACCCCACAGCCCCCTCGACACCGAGAAGCGCCACCACCGCGAGCGCGAACGCGCACCCCGCGACGCCAGTCGCGACCTGGGTCAGCCGTGCTGCGGAAAAAGGTGCGAGCAGCGCACCGGCCACTCCCGCCGTCACCGCGATCCCCGCGACCATCATGATCCAGGTGATCGCCGCCGCCGCCGCGCGCCGCTCGGGCGCGACTCGGGTCGCGAGCAACGCCAGCAGCGAGGTGCCCGCCGCGCCCACGCCCATGCCGATCATCGCAAACGCGGCAATCGCCAGCGCCAGCCCCCCGGGCGCGCGTGCGGCGAGCAGCGGCAGCGCACCGACCGCGAGCAAGGCGCCGAGCGCGAGCACCGCCATGCCCCCTATGATCCAGGGTGTCCGCCGCGCACCGCGATCCGAACCATGCCCCCAGACCGGTCGCGACAGCTGGACCGCATAATGCCAGGCGACCAGACCGGCGGGGAGCGCCGCGGGCAGCGCATATTCGACCACCATCACGCGGTTGAGCAGCGACGTCGCCAGCATCACGATCGCGCCGATCGCGCTCTGCACCAGCCCGAGCCGCACGATACCGAGCCAGCCGAGCGGGACCCCGCTCACAACCCCGCCACCCCGCCGAGCCCGAACGCCGACGCCAGCATCCCGAGGACATAGAGCGTCGTGCCGGTCGCGTTATACCATGGTGTGTTTTTGAGCGGATCGCGCAGCAGCCGCACCATCAGCGCCAATTGCCCCACCAGCAACGCCGCGACCAACAGCCCGATCAGCCCGTGCCCCCACAAAGCCAGCAGGCCGATCACCGCGACCTGCGGGACCGCCATGACGATACAGGCCAGCCGGGCGGCGCGATCGACCCCCAGCACGACCGGCAGCGAGCGCAGCCCCATCATCCGGTCGCCCTCGACCGCCTTGAAGTCGTTGAGCGTCATGATGCCGTGCGCGCCGGCGGTGTAGAGGCCGAGTATCACCAGCACCGCAGCGTCGGGCCAGCCGCCCGTCATCGCCGCCGCGCCGGTAAACCAGGTCAGCCCCTCATAGGTAAGCGCGACCACCGCGGGCCCCCAGATCCCGCTCGCCTTGAACCGGAATGGCGGCGCGCTATAGGCCCAGGCGCAGGCCAGCGCGACGCCGGTCGCCGCGAATACCAGCGGCCCCATCGCCACCCCGACCACCGCCGAGATCAGGCTGCCTGCGATCGCGATCCGCAAGCCCCAGCTGCCGGCAATCCGCCCCGACGGAATCGGCCGCAGCGGCTCGTTGATCGCGTCGACATGGCGGTCGAACCAGTCATTGGCCGCCTAGCTCGTCCCGCAGACCAGCGGCCCCGTCAGCAGGATACCCCCGACAAGAAACGGCCAGCGATCGCCCAGCGGAACGCCCGACGACACGACCCCGCACAGGAACGCCCAGATCGGTGGAAACCAGGTGACCGGCTTGAGCAGTTCCAGCACGTCGCGGGCCGCGGGCGGCGGCATCGCGACACGGGAAGCGGACAGGCGATCCATGCCAAGAAGCTAGGATCAGACACCCTCATCTGTCAACATATGTTGACACCGGTGCCGCTGACCGTCGCGCGTTCAGCCGTCGCCCGACACGAGATTGCCGAGGCCGTGGCGATGAAGCTTCGAATAGAGACTTTGCCGACTCACGCCGAGCACCTCCGCCGCGGACGCGCGATTGTCCGACGTATAGGCCAGCGCCGCCTCGATGCAGAGCCGTTCGATCAGATCGGTACTCTCGCGCACGATCTCTTTCAGCGACATGCGGCCGACCAGCTCGGTCAGCTGCTCGACCGATCGCGGCGTGTCGTGCGCGACCAGCGGCACCTGGCGCAGGCGACGTCCGACATGGCGGATCGTGAAGCCGAAACACTCGCTGCCGCCCATCGGCGCGACCACGCCGGACACCTCGATCTCGGCCTTCGCACCCGCCGCGCCGCGCAGGATCGTCGCGACGTTGCGGACCGAGCCATGTTCGCGCAGCTGCGCGACGATCAGCTCGAGATCGATGCCCGGCCGGCCCAGCCACGCGCCCAGCCGCGCGCCGATCAGCCGCTCGATCGACGGCATTTCGGTCAGCTCGACAAAGGCGGCATTCGCGGTCAGCACCACCAAGTCGCGATCGACCAGCACGAACGAATCGGGCATGCGCTCGACCACGTCGCCAAGCGTGGCCTCGTGCCGCCGCGCACCGACGACCGGCTCGACCGCCTCGATCCGGACGATCAGCGACGGGCTGCGCGCCTGACGGAACAGCTTCGCATCGATCCGCACGTCGAGCGCGCGATCGTTCAGCCGCAGCGCAACCGGTGCGACATCGTCCGCCGCCTCCGCCGCACCGAGATGCGCGACCAGGTCGTCGCGATCATGCGGGTCGACGATCGTGCTGACCGGCGCACCGACCAGCGTATCGGCGGCGGCATCGAGCAGCCGCAGCGCCGCCGGATTCGCCTCGCGGATGCGGCGCGAGCCGGCGTCGACGACCAGGATCGCATCGGACGCCATGTCGAACAGCATCCGGTACCGCGTCTCGGCCTGGCGCAGGCGGATATAGTCGCGCTCCAGCGCCTGTTGCGTCTGCAGCAGCCGTTGCTGGGTCGCCGCCGCGCCGCGCAGGTCGCGACCGATTGCGACGAGCCGATCGGGAGTGCCGAGCGACATCACCAGATAGCGGACCGGTACGTCGCCACCCGCCGCGGGATGCGTCACCTGTCGCCAGCGCGCGGGTTCGGGGCGGCCCGCCGCCGCGAGCATCTCGGCCGCCTTGGGACGGCTTTCGACCGTCATCGTGTCCATCCAGCGTTCGCCGACCCAGCCGGCAAAGCCGTGATTGGCAAGATCACCCTGCGACACCGCCACGTCGAGGATCTGCCCATCGGCGGCAAGGATGAAGGCGACGTCGCCGACGGCCGCGAGCAGCGACGCGGCCACGCGCGCGCTCAGGGCCCCGGGCGCGGCGTCGGGGCGGGCGAAGGCCAGATGCGGGGAAGAGGCGATAGTCTTGTCCATCGACGAGCGTCGCGCTCCAATCTGCAGCAATCAATTACACGCCGTGGTACCCCATGCGCTTTCGCGGAGAAGATCGCCGGCCATTTTCAGCGCGAGTTTCGCATCGGACGCGGTACCATCGGCGCCGACTTTGGTGGCGAGATCCGGGTCTGCATTGAAAATCGCACCGCCGACCATGATGCAGACGCGAGGATTTCGCGAAACCCCTCGCAACGCAGCAATGATCGATGCAAGCCCGGCGATATGGCAGTCGCAACTGATCGTCAATCCGATGATATCGAACCAGTCCGCCGTCGCGGCATCCAGCAACACGGGCGTCTCCGCGTCGTTGATCCGGTCCGTCAGCCAGCCGCCATGCCGAAAGACCTCGTCTAGGACGATCGTCCCGAAACTGTGATGATCGCCCTGTAACGACGCGAATAATGCCCGATGCCGGTCGCCCGGATCCGTCCGGATGCTTGGCATGCGACCGGCAATCTCGTGCACGACTTCCTGCAGTCGCCACAACCCCATCGTGACATCGACGAAATCGCAGCGATCATCATCCCAATATTCGCCGAGCAGACGCGCGGCGGGTGCGAGCAGATCGACCATGACCGTCTCGACCGAGACACCGCGGTCGAGGATCGTCTCGATATGCGCGAGCAAGCGATCGGCATCGACCTGCATCACCAGCGGCGCGAAGATGCCCACCTCGACGCTGTCGATCGGGCCATCCGTCCCGATCTCGGCGGAGGGCATCGCCGCACTGGCATGTGCCGCCATCAGCCGCGGAATGATCTCGCATTCGATCAGCGCCGACAAAGGGCGATCATAGTCCCCGTCATCGCGACGCGGCCCCGGACCAAGATCTCGGCGGCCATCGCTCCAGTCCCGACGTGCAAACGACCCGGTGCTCCACCGGAAACCGCGCGAATAGTGAGTAACCGCTGCCATTACCGGCTCTCCCCAGCCTGGTCGACACGCCAACAACTACAGACCGGGACCTGCATTTGGCAGATTAGCGGCGACTCGCAGCATATCCCACTTGCAATTGACTGACAACCGGACGGTTTTGCTGCACCGCACAACCTGTTCCGGATTATGGACGTCCAAATAACTTGACACTTTTTGAGGGGCGGGCGTAAGGTCCGATCGGAACTTGGGCAGGCGGGGCGCGATGCAAGCGAACGACCTTTCTCCGGCAGATCGGCAGGGCGGCGCGGCCGTCCCGGGCGCCCGCCGGGCAGCCGCCCCGCTCTACACGCCGGACCAGCGCGAGCGCCGCGACTCGTCGGGCTGGACGCTGGTCCAGGGGGTGCTCGCACCGATCCAGTTCCTGATCTTCCTCGTCAGTCTGACGCTGGTGCTGCGCTATCTCGCGACGGGCGACGGCGTGGTCGCCGCGACGATATCGATCGTGGTCAAGACGGGCGCGCTCTACGCGATCATGATCACCGGCGCGATCTGGGAGAAGCAGGTGTTCGGCCAATGGCTGTTCGCCCCCGCCTTCTTCTGGGAGGACGTGGTGAGCATGCTCGTGCTCGCGCTGCACACCGCCTATCTCGTCGCGCTCGCCCGCGACTTCGGCAGCGAGGCGGGACGCATGTGGCTCGCGCTCGCGGCCTATGCGAGCTACGTCGTCAATGCCGCGCAGTTCCTGATCAAGCTGCGGGCCGCGCGGTTGCAGCGTGCACCGGCGGGCATGGTCGCGTCATGACCGCCCCGCTTTCCACCCCCCTGCCCACCGCCCCCCTGGCAACCGCGCAGCATCTCGGCCGGACCGGATGCGACGCCGCGCCCGTACTGCGCGAGCGCGGCCAGCGCGAGGTGTTCTGCGGGCTCACCGGGATCATCTGGCTGCACCGCAAGATCCAGGACGCGTTCTTCCTCGTCGTCGGCTCGCGAACCTGCGCGCATCTGCTGCAATCGGCGGCGGGCGTGATGGTGTTTGCCGAGCCGCGCTTCGCCACCGCGATCATCGAGGAGCGCGATCTCGCGGGGATGGCGGACTGCAACGACGAGCTCGACCGCATCGTCGACCAGATGCTGCTGCGCCGGCCCGACATAAAGCTGCTGTTCCTCGTCGGCTCCTGCCCATCGGAGGTGATCAAGCTCGACCTCTCGCGCGCCGCGGCCCGGCTGTCGGTCAAGCATGGCGGCACGACCCGGATCCTCAACTATTCGGGCAGCGGGATCGAGACGACCTTTACCGAAGGGGAGGATGCCTGCCTCGCGGCACTGGTCCCTGGCCTCGCCGCCGACGCATCTCCCGCGCCGAGCCTGATGATCGTCGGCGCGCTGCCCGATGTCGTCGAGGACCAGTTCCTCCGGCTGTTCGACGCGCTCGGCATCGGCCCAGTCCACAGCCTGCCCGCACGGCGCGCAGGAGGGATGCCCCCGGTCGGGCCCAATACGCGCTTCCTGCTCGCCCAGCCGTTTCTCGGCGAGACGGCGCGCGCACTCGAGGATCGCGGCGCGACCCGGCTCGACGCGCTGTTCCCGTTCGGTGCCGAGGGCACGACCGACTGGCTGCACGCCGCCGCCCAGGCGTTCGGCATCGACGAGATGCAGTTCCGACGCACGATCGCGCCCGGCCGCGAACGCGCCAAGCGTGCGCTCGCGCATGCACGCCCGCTGCTCGAGGGCCGGCGGATCAGCTTCCTCCCCGATTCCCAGCTCGAAATCCCGCTCGCGCGCTTTCTCGCGACCGAGCTCGGGATGGTCCCGGTCGAGGTCGGCACGCCCTATCTCCACCGCCGCCACCTCGCGCGCGAACTCGCGCTGCTCCCCGCCGCGACGCGGCTGAGCGAGGGGCAGGATGTCGATCGCCAGCTCGACCGCGTCCGTGCGAACCGCCCCGACCTCACTGTCTGCGGCCTCGGCCTCGCCAATCCGCTCGAGGCCGAGGGGCTGACGACGAAATGGGCGATCGAGCTCGTCTTCTCGCCCGTCCACGGCTTCGACCAGGCGGGCGACCTTGCCGACCTCTTTGCGCGACCGCTGCGGCGGCGCGACCTGCTGAGGGTGTGATGCAGCTGACCGTCTGGACCTATGAGGGACCACCCCATGTCGGCGCGATGCGGATCGCGACCGCGATGGAGGACGTCCATTATGTCCTTCATGCGCCGCAGGGCGACACCTATGCCGACCTGCTGTTCACGATGATCGAGCGGCGCGGCAAGCGCCCGCCGGTCACCTACACGACCTTCCAGGCGCGCGACCTCGGCAAGGATACCGCCGCGCTGTTCCAGACCGCGGCGCGCGATGCCTATGCGCGCTTCACGCCGGGCACGATGCTGGTCGGCGCCTCGTGCACCGCCGAACTGATTCAGGACGATCCCGCCGGGCTGGTCGCGGCGATGGACCTGCCCTGCCCGGTCGTGGCGCTCGAACTGCCCAGTTATCAGCGCAAGGAGAATTGGGGCGCGGCGGAGACCTTCTACCAGCTCGTCCGGACCCTCGCGCCCAGCCCCGCGCCCAACCGGGCAAACGCGCGTCCGACCGCCAACATCCTCGGCCCGACTGCGCTCGGTTTCCGCCACCGCGACGATGTGATCGAAGTCCGCCGCATCCTCGATGCGCTGGGGATCGCGGTGAACGTCGTGGCGCCGCTCGGTGCGACCACCGCGGACATCGCCCGGTTGCCCGACGCCGATTTCAACATCTGCCTCTATCCCGAGATCGCCGACACCGCCTGCCGCTGGCTCGCGCGCGAACACGGCCAGCCCGTCGTCACCACCGTGCCGATCGGCCACGGCGCGACGCGCGACTTCATCGCAGAGCTGGCAGCGCTGACCGGGATCGATCCGGCGGGCGCGTGCGACCCTGGCCACCTGCCCTGGTGGAGCCGCTCGGTCGACTCGACCTATCTGACGGGCAAGCGGGTCTTCATCTTCGGCGATGCGACGCATGCGATCGCCGCCGCCCGCGTCGCGCGCGACGAACTGGGGTTCGAGGTCGTCGGGCTCGGCTGCTACAACCGCGAATTCGCGCGCGACCTGCGCGCCGCCGCGGCGCTCTACGGCGTCACGCCGCTGATCACCGACGACTATCTGGTCGTCGAGGAGGCGATCCAGGCGCTGCAGCCCGAACTGGTGCTCGGCACGCAGATGGAACGGCATATCGCCAAGCGGCTCCGGATCCCCTGTGCGGTGATCTCGGCCCCCGTCCATGTCCAGGATTTCCCCGCACGCTATTCGCCGCAAATGGGGTTCGAGGGCGCGAACGTGCTGTTCGACACCTGGGTCCATCCGCTCGTGATGGGGCTGGAGGAACACCTGCTGACGATGTTCCGCGACGATTTCGAGTTCAGCGACATGGCCGGTACGAGCCATCTCGCGCCCCTCCCGGTGGCGCCCGAGCCCGCCCCACAGCCGGTATCGCCCGAAATCGCATCCCGCCCCGCCCCCGACGCCAGCGCCGCGCGTGTCTGGTCGGCGGATGCCGAGCGCGAGCTGCTCAAGATCCCCTTCTTCGTCCGCGGCAAGGCGCGTCGCAACACCGAACGGTTCGCCGCCGAGCGCGACGTCGCAACGATCACGATCGACACGCTCTATGATGCGAAGGCCCATTATGCCCGATAGCGCCATCCGCCGCCCGGTCCCGCTGCATGTCGTGATCGTCACGCTCGACAACCATCTGTCGGGCGCCGCCGAACGCGCCGCCGCACGGTTCGCCGCGGACGATAGCGGGATCACGATCGGCTTCCACGCCGCGGCCGACTGGGATCGCGGCACCGGGTCGCTCGATCGCTGCATCGCCGATATCGGCCGCGCCGACATCGTCATCGCGACGATGCTGTTCCTCGACGATCATATCCGCGCGGTCCTTCCCGCGCTGACCGCGCGCCGCGAGGCCTGTGCCGCGATGGTCGGGCTGATGTCGGGTAGCGAGATCGTCCGGCTGACCAGGCTCGGCGACTATCGCATGGACAAGCCGGCCAGCGGTCCGCTCGCGCTGCTCAAGCGGCTGCGCGGATCAGCCAAGCCCGGCGCCTCGTCGGGCGCGGGACAGATGCGGATGCTGCGGCGGTTGCCCAAGATCCTGCGGTTCATCCCCGGCACCGCGCAGGACGTCCGCGCCTATTTCCTGACGCTGCAATATTGGCTGGCGGGCAGCGACGACAATGTCGTCGGGATGATCCAGGCGCTCGCCGGCCGCTATGCGGGCCACGCCGTCCGCGCCGCCGCGCCGCGCGATTATCCCGAGGTCGGCGTCTACCATCCGGCGATACCGGACCGGATCGCCGACCGGGCGGACGCGCTGCCTGTTCACGGAGGCTCGCGCGGCACGGTCGGCGTGCTGATGCTGCGCTCCTATCTGCTCGGCCGCGACACTGGTCATTATGACGGCGCGATCGCCGCATTCGAAGCGCGCGGGCTGCGCGTAATTCCCGCCTTTGCCAGCGGGCTCGACTCGCGCCCCGCGATCGAGCGCTTCTTCATGCGCGACGGCGTGCCGATCGTCGATGCGGTCGTCTCGCTCACCGGGTTCAGCCTGGTCGGCGGCCCCGCCTATAACGATGCAGAGGCGGCGGAGGCGATCCTCGCCACGCTCGACGTGCCCTATGTCGCGGCGCATCCGCTCGAATTCCAGTCGCTCCAGCAATGGGGCGCGGGGCGTCAGGGGCTGTTGCCGCTCGAGGCGACGATGATGGTGGCGATCCCCGAACTCGACGGTGCGGTCGTACCGAGCGTGTTCGGTGGGCGTGCCGACGGATCGGGCGCGTGCAGCGGGTGCGCACGCCGCTGCACCTTTACCGAATCCGGGCTGACGCGCGAGATGCGCTCCTGCCCCGACCGCGCCGAGGCGCTGGCGGGCAAGGTCGCGCGCCTTGTCGACCTGCGCCGGTCCGAACGGCGCGCGCGCAGGCTCGCCGTCGTACTCTTCAACTTCCCGCCCAATGCCGGCGCGACGGGTACCGCGGCGCATCTCGCCGTCTGGGAGTCGCTCCACGCCACGCTCACGGCGCTCGCGGCCGCGGGCTATGCGGTGGACGTCCCCGCCGATGTCGACGCGCTGCGCGAGGCCGTGCTGCACGGCAATGCCGCGCGCTACGGTGCCGATGCCAATGTCCATGCCCGCATCCCCGCCGACGACCATGTCCGGCGCGAGCCGCATCTGGCCGCGATCGAGGCGCAATGGGGGCCCGCCCCCGGTCGCCAGCAAAGCGACGGCGCGTCGATCCACGTCCTCGGCGCGCAGTTCGGGCAGGTGTTCGTCGGGATCCAGCCCGCCTTCGGCTATGAGGGCGACCCGATGCGGCTGCTGTTCGAGGGCCGCTTCACCCCCACCCACGCGTTCAGCGCCTTCTACCGCTGGCTGCGCGAGGATTTCGCCGCGGATGCGGTCCTGCATTTCGGCACGCACGGCGCGCTCGAATTCATGCCGGGCAAGCAGGCGGGGCTGAGCGGCGACTGCTGGCCCGAACGGCTGATCAGCGACCTGCCCAACCTCTATCTCTATGCCGCGAACAATCCGTCCGAAGGGCTGATCGCCAAGCGCCGCTCGGGCGCGACGCTGATCAGCTATCTGACGCCGCCGCTCGCGGAAGCGGGGCTTTACAAGGGGATGACCGAGCTCAAGGCGCTGCTCGAGCGGTGGCGCTCGTCGCCGTCGCAGGCGGAGCGCGACCTGCTCGATCCGATGATCGTCGCTTCGGCGGCTGCGCTCGATCTCGACGCGCGCGACCTCGATGCCTTGTCGGCCAATCTCTACGAAGTCGAACGCGAGCTGATCCCCTACGGCCTGCATGTGCTCGGCGAGCCGCTGCCCGAGGCGATGCGCGCGCAGATGATCGCCGCGGGCGCCGATCCGTCGCTGTCGTCCGTCAATCCCGAACTCGGCGCGCTGATCCATGCGCTCGATGCGGGGTTCGTCCGCCCGGCGCCCGGCGGCGACGTGCTGCGCAATCCCAAGGCTCTGCCGACCGGGCGCAATATCCACGGCTTCGATCCGTTCAGGATCCCAGGCAGCTTCGCGATGGCGCAGGGCCTCGCACAGGCCGACGAGGTGATCGCACGCCACACCGCGAGCGGCGCGGCCTTCCCTGAGACGCTGGCCATGGTGCTCTGGGGTACGGACAATCTGAAATCGGAGGGGACTCAGATCGCGCAGGTGCTCGCGCTGATCGGCGCACGGCCGCGGTTCGACGGCTATGGCCGGCTCGCAGGCGCCGAACTGATCGCGCTCGACGAGCTCGGTCGCCCCAGGATCGACGTGATCGTCACGCTGTCGGGCATCTTCCGCGACCTGCTGCCGCTCCAGACGCGGATGATCGCGGAGGCCGCATGGCTCGCCGCGACCGCGGACGAACCGCTCGACCGCAACGCGGTGCGCCGCCACGCGCTGGCCTACGCCGAGCGGACCGGCTGCGATCTCGAAACCGCAGCACTGCGCGTCTTCTCCAATGCCGAGGGCGCCTATGGCGCGAACGTCAACCTGCTGATCGACGATGGCGCGTGGAGCGATCCCGACGAGATCGCCGAGGTGTTCGAACGGCAAAAGGGCTATGCCTATGGCCGCACCGGCACCCCCGCGCGCCAGGCCGATCTGTTCAAGGCCGCGCTCGCGGGCGTCGACCTCGCCTATCAGAATCTCGACTCGGTCGAACTCGGCGTCACCGATATCGACCATTATGTCGATGCGTTGGGCGGGATCAGCCGCTCGATCACGCGCGCACGTGGCAGCGCGGCCCCGGTCTATATCGTCGATGCCACGCAAGGCGCGACCAAGGTCCGGACGCTGTCCGAACAGGTCGAGCTCGAGACACGCACCCGGATGCTCAATCCGCTCTGGTATGAAGCGATGCTCAAGCATGGCTTCGAGGGCGTCCGCAATATCGAGGCGCACGTTACCAACACGCTCGGCTGGTCGGCGACGACCGGAGACGTCAGCCCCTGGGTCTATCAGCGGATCAGCGAGACCTATGTGCTCGACGACGCGATGCGCGAACGGCTGGCGACGCTGAACCCCAAGGCGTCGGCGCGCGTCGCCAACCGCCTGATCGAGGCGAGCGACCGGCATTTCTGGTCACCCGACGCAGCAACGCTGGCCGCACTCCATGCGGCAAGCGACGACCTCGAGGATCGCCTCGAGGGTATCACCGCGGTCGCGGCATAAGGACGATATCATGGCCCTGCTCGATCCCCCTACCCGCCCCGTTGCATCCCGACCCGATGGCGCGGGCAGCGTCCAGGTCCGGCTCGACCCCGCCGACCGGATCGGCTCCGCCAAGGTGTTCGCAATCTACGGCAAGGGCGGGATCGGCAAGTCGACGACTTCGTCCAACCTGTCCGCGGCATTTTCACTGCTCGGCAAACGCGTGCTGCAGATCGGCTGCGATCCCAAGCACGACAGCACCTTCACGCTGACCAAGAAGCTCATGCCGACGGTGATCGACGTGCTCGAGACCGTCGAATTCCACGCCGAGGAACTCCGGCCCGAGGATTACATGTTCGAAGGCTATAACGGCGTGATGTGCGTCGAAGCAGGGGGGCCGCCCGCGGGCACCGGATGCGGCGGCTATGTCGTCGGCCAGACCGTCAAGCTGCTGAAACAGCATCATCTGCTCGAGGAAACCGATATCGTGCTGTTCGACGTGCTCGGCGATGTCGTGTGCGGCGGGTTCGCTGCCCCGCTGCAGCATGCCGAGCGCGCGGTGGTGGTCGCGTCGAACGACTTCGACAGCATCTTCGCGATGAACCGCATCGCCGCCGCGATCCAGGCCAAGGCGAAGAATTACGAGGTGCGGATGGCCGGCGTCATCGCCAACCGGTCCGCCGCGACCGACGAGATCGACCGCTACAATGCCGCCACCGGGCTGAAGCGCCTCGCGCATTTTCCCGATCTCGACGCGATCCGGCGCAGCCGCCTCAAGAAATGCACGCTGTTCGAAATGGAGCAGACGGCCGAGGTCGCGGCGGCGTGCGACGAATATAAGCGCCTCGCCGCGCTGCTCTGGTCGGGCTGCGATGCGCTCGACGCGATGCCGATGAAGGATCGCGACATCTTCGAATTTCTGGGGTTCGAATGATGGCCAGCCTGGTTCCTTCCACCGGCTATGCCGCGCGCCGCAACCGGCTCGAAACCTATTTCGACCGCACCGCGTCGCAAACCTGGGCGCGGCTGACGTCCGACGCGCCGGTCAGCGGCATTCGCGCCACCGTCCGCGCCGGCCGCAACCGGATGCGCGAGACATTGCTGTCCTGGCTGCCCGCGGACATGACCGGGCTGCGGCTGCTCGATGCAGGTTGCGGCACGGGCGCGCTGGCGGTCGAGGCGGCGCGGCGCGGCGCTTCGGTGGTCGCGATCGATCTTGCCGCCAGCCTCGTCGAGGTCGCACGCGACCGGTCGCCGGCCGGGCTCGCGATCGACTGGCGAGTCGGCGACATGCGCGACCCTGCGCTCGGCATGTTCGATCATGTCGTCGCCATGGATTCGCTGATCCATTACCGCAGCACCGACCTCGTCGAGCTGGTGGAGACGCTGACCCGACGCACGCACGGCTCGATGCTGTTCACCTTCGCGCCCTCGACCCGGCCGCTGGTCGTGATGCACGCGATCGGCACGCTCTTTCCCCGCGCAGACCGTGCGCCGGCGATCGAGCCCGTCCGCGAACGCGTCCTGCGCGCGCAGCTGCACGCGAGCGTCGGCCATGCGCGGATCGGCCGCGACGCGCGCGTCGCCAGCGGCTTCTACACCAGCCACGCGCTGGAGATGATCGCCGCATGAACCGGCTGGTCGCCTTGAAGACCGGCGCGTTCTGGGCGCGGCTCGGCACCCGCTTCCTGCCGTTCGCGGACGCGGCGACCGACGACCTGCCGCTCGGGCGTCTGCTGCGGCTGTCGCTGTTCCAGCTGTCGGTCGGGATGACCGCGGTGCTGCTGACGGGCACGCTCAACCGGGTCATGATCGTCGAGCTCGGCATGTCGACCAGCCTCGTCGCGGCGATGGTCTCGCTCCCGCTGCTGTTCGCGCCGCTGCGCGCGCTGATCGGGTTCCGGTCGGATCACCATGCCTCGCTGCTCGGATGGAAGCGCGTGCCCTATCTGTGGTTCGGAACGCTGCTCCAGTTCGGCGGCCTGGCGATCCTGCCCTTCGCGCTGCTGGTCATGACCGGCGGCGGCACGGGCCCCGCGATCTTCGGGCAGATCGGCGCGGCGCTCGGCTTCCTGATGGTCGGCGCGGGGATGCACACCACGCAGACCGCGGGGCTGGCGCTCGCGACCGATCTCGCCCCCGACGATGCGCGGCCGCGTGTCGTTGCGCTGCTCTACGTCATGCTGGTCCTCGGCATGATGGTCAGCGCGATCGTGATCGGCCGGCTGCTTGCCGATTTCACCCCGACCAAGCTGGTCCAGCTGATCCAGGGCGCGGCGGTGCTGACCGTCGTCCTCAATCTGGTCGCGATGTGGAAACAGGAAGCGCGGGGGCCTCGCCCGGTCGTGCCCCGGCCCGATCGCCCGAACTTCGGCGCGATCTGGGCGATCTTCATCGCCCGCCCACGCACGCTGCGGCTGCTCGTCGCGGTCGGTCTGGGCGCGGCGGCGTTCAGCATGCAGGACGTGCTGCTCGAACCCTATGGCGGGCAGGTGCTCGGCATGACGGTCGGTGCGACCACCGCGCTGACCGCGCTCTGGGCGCTCGGCATGCTGGGCGGGTTCGCACTCGCCGCCAGACGCCTCGGCGAGGGCGACGATCCGCATCAGCTGGCGGGCTTTGGCGGCGTGCTGGGCGTCACCGCGTTCCTGTGCGTGATCTTCGCCGGCGCGCTGTCGTCGGTCGCGTTGCTCGGCACCGGCGCGGCGCTGATCGGCTTTGGCGGCGGACTGTTCTCGGTGGGCACGCTGACCGCCGCGATGGCGATCGCCGACGCGGGGCCGCTCGACGGCCGCACCGGGCTCGCGCTGGGTGCCTGGGGCGCGGTGCAGGCGAGCAGTGCCGGCGTCGCGATCGCACTCGGTGCAGTCCTGCGCGACCTCGTCTCGGCGTCAGCGATGGCGGGGGCGTACGGCCCGACGCTCGCGACCCGGGTCACCGGCTATGCCGCGGTCTACGGCGTCGAGATTCTCCTGTTGCTCGGCACGCTCGTCGCGCTCGGCCCGCTCGTGCGCGGTCGGGGCGCCACCGTCGACGCGGTCGGCGAGCGGCCGGTGCCGCGTTTCGGTCTCAGCGAATTTCCGGTCTGAAGGGACGATCATGAACCCGCATCTGACATCCGGCATCGACGTCGCGCTCCTGGTCCTCTGGGCGTTCGCCTTGTTCTTCCTCGTGCTCGTCTTCTACCTGCGCCGCGAGGACCGTCGCGAGGGCTATCCGCTCGAGGACGAGCTGACCGGCCGGCTCGATACGGTCGGTGGCCCGCTGCATACCGCCTCGACCAAGTCGTTCCTGCTGCCCTTCGGTCGCGGCCGCGTCACGGCGCCGACCCAGGGGCGCGAGCCCGTCGACATCGCCGCGAGGCGCACCGACCGGTTTGCGGGCGCCCCCTATGCGCCGACCGGCAACCCGCTCGTCGACGGCATCGGTCCCGCCGCCTGGGCCGAGCGCGCGCGCCATCCCGATCTCGACATGGAGGGGCATCCGCGGATCGTCCCGCTCAGCGTGGCGTCGGACTATGCGGTCGCGGTCGGCGATCCCGACCTGCTCGGCTGGCCGATGCTGGGCGCGGATGGCGAGGTCGCCGGGACGATCGACGATCTGTGGATCGACCGCGCCGACCGGCTGATCCGCTACATGCAGGTGTCGGTCGGCGACCGCGCGGTGCTCGCACCGATGATGATGGCCAAGGTCGATCGCCGCCGCCGCCGCGTCGTCATCGACGCGCTGCTCGCCAGCCAGTTCGCCGACGTGCCGCCGATCGAGGCCGCCGACCGGATCACGCTCTACGAGGAGGAGCGGGTCCAGGCCTATTTCGGCGGCGGCTATCTCTATGCCACGCCCTCACGTCAGGAGCCGCTGCTGTGACCGAGCATGACGTTGAACCGATCCCCGGCCTTCCCGGGGTGCCACCGCCCGGTGAGCGGATCCTGTGGCAGGGATCACCCGACTGGCGGGTGCTCGCGCGAACCGCCTTCCACACGCGGCTGGTCGCGGCCTATTTCGCGGCGCTGACGCTGTGGGCGCTGGCGGAGGCCGGACGGCAGGGGATCGACGATCCGCGGGACCTCGTCGGAGCGGCGATGACCGCGATCGTCGGGCTGCTGGGCGTAACGCTGCTCCACCTGCTCGCCTGGGGCGCGGCGCGGACGACGCTCTATACGCTGACCACCCGCCGCGTGGTGCTGCGGATCGGCATGGCGCTGCCCAAATGCATCAACCTGCCACTGACGCTGATCGGCGCGGTCGATCTCGCGGGGCGCGCCGACGGGACCGGTGACATGCCGCTGACGGTCACCGGCCGCTACAAGCTCGGCTATCTCGCCTTGTGGCCGCACGCCCGGCCCTGGCGGATCGTCACGCCCCGGCCGATGCTCCGCGCCGTGCCCGAGGCGGCGACCGTCGCCGCGCTGATCGCCCGGACCTGCTTGACGGTGCACCCGACCGGGCAGTTGGCGGTTCCCGATCCCGCGCAGCATGCGCCAGCCGGTGGCGTCTTCGCCAAGGCGCAGGCGGCATGAGCGGCACGCATCGCCATCCGGACCTCGTCCCGCGCACCACGCTCATCGGCGCCGGCGCGTTGCTGGCCTTCACGCTCGCGGCGACGAGCATCGTCCGGATCGCGAACATCGCCCCGGCGGCCTCGCCCGTCCTGATGCGCGAACAGGCGAAGATCACGCCCCTCGCGTCGCGCGAGCTGCGCTTCGTCGACCGCGCCGATGGGTCGGTGGTGATCGGCAATGCGCGCGGCGGGACCGTGGCGGTCATCGCGGCGGGGCAGAAGACGGGATTCGTCCGCGGCGTGATGCGCGGCCTCGCGCGCGACCGGCGCGCGCGCGGGATCGACGACCGCCCCCCCTTCACGCTGACGCTCTGGCGCGACGGCGAATTGTCGCTGACCGACACCGCGACGGGCCGGACGATCGAGCTCAGCGCCTTCGGCCCGACCAACCGCGCGACCTTTGCCGCGCTGTTGCCCGCACAGGCGCCTGGGACATGACGCTGCTGCGGTCCACCCGGTTCGACACGCCCTGCCGCGTCGAGATCGAGCATAGCGACGCGTTCCTCTGCGCGCATGTCGTGCTCGCGGGCGATGTCGCGATCGGGCCCGGCGACCGGGTCCGGGTGCACGGCGCACCGATCCGGGTCGGTTTCGGCGAGCGCTGCGTGGTCGACCGGATCGCGACGGTCGAACGCGCGGGTCTGGCCGGGCGGCTCTGGACGCAGTTCGCCGGCCATTTCGCGATGACGGAATTATACGAGGTCAGCTTTTCGGATCGGACGATAGCATGAACAGGATCACCACCCTCGCCCCCGCGCCGCTCGCCGCCGCCCCCGCCGCGTCGCCCGCGCCCTTGCTCGATACACTCGCGATCGCCCGCGCAGACACCGTCCTGTCGCCCCGCTTCTACACCACCGATTTCGCGGCGATGGACCGGATCGACGTCTCGGCGGTCCGCGGCGAATGGGATGCGCTGATCGGCGAGATGGCGAGCGATCCCAACCGCCTCCATTTCAAGCGCACCGCCGCATTCGACGGCGTGATCGAAAGCCTCCCCGACGGCCTGCGCGAGGAATTCACCGATTTCCTCGTCAGTTCGCTGACCGCCGAATTCTCCGGCTGCATCCTCTATGCCGAGATCGCCAAGCGTGTGACCAACCCCGACGTCAAACAGCTGTTCAAGTTGATGAGCCGCGACGAGAGCCGCCATGCCGGCTTCATCAACGACACGCTCAAGGATGCAGGCATCGGCGTCGATCTCGGCTTCCTGACGCGGACGAAGAAATACACCTATTTCCGGCCGAAATTCATCTGCTACGCGACCTATCTCAGCGAGAAGATCGGCTATTCGCGCTACATCACCATCTACCGCCACCTCGCCCAGCATCCCGAACTGCGCTTCCATCCGATCTTCGACTGGTTCGAACTTTGGTGCAATGACGAGTTCCGCCACGGCGACGCCTTTGCGATCCTGATGCGCACCGACCCGAAGCTGCTGCGCGGCGTCAACCAATGGTGGATCCGCTTCTTCCTCGTCGCGGTCTATGCGACAATGTACGTGCGCGATCACAACCGGCCCGCCTTCCACAAGGCGCTGGGGATCGACCCGACCGACTATGACATGCGCGTCTTTTCGATCTGTTCGGCGATCACGCGGCAGGTGTTCCCGGTCGTGCTCGACACCGACAGCCCGCGCTTCCGCGCCGGGCTCGAGCGGATGCGGCGGATTGCGCGGGCGATCGACGCGGCCAAGGCGCGCGGCGGCGTGATGGGGGGGATCCGGCGGCTCGGCCTGACTGCCGCCGCCGCCGTCAGCTTCGTCTGGCTGTACCTCACGCCGGTCAAACGCAACACCGCCCCCGCGACGGTGCGGCTGGTCCCGGCGTGGTGAGCGTTCCCCCGCTGCTTTTCGCGCTGCTGATGTGGTTTATCGGGACGGCCGCGGTGGTCTGGCTCGACAGCCGCCCCGCGGCGACGTTCCGCACCAGCCTGACGCTTGCCGGGCTGGTCGCGATCGCCGCGGTCGCGCTGGTCGGGTCGATCGCCGACCAGGCGAGCGCCGGTGCCGCCTATACCGGGTTCGCCGCGGCGATCCTGATCTGGGGCTGGCACGAAATGAGCTTTCTCATGGGGGCGGTCGCGGGTCCGCGTCGCACCGAATGTCCGCCCGACGCGACCGGCTGGCCCCGCTTCCGCGCCGCGACCGCCACCGTGATCCATCACGAGCTCGCGATCGCCGCAACCGCGATCCTGCTCTTCGCGGTCAGCTGGAGCGGGCCGAACCAGGCCGCACCGCTCACCTTCCTGCTGCTGTTCGTGTTGCGGCTATCGGCCAAGTTCAACCTGTATCTGGGCGTGCCCAATCTCAGCGACGAGGTGTTTCCCGCGCATCTGGCCTATCTCAAGAGCTATTTCCGGAAGCGCCGGCTGAACGCGCTGTTCCCGGTCTCGATCCTCGCCAGTGGCGCGATCGCGGCGTGGGCCTGGACGGTCGCGGAGGCCGCCCCCACCGGCAGCGGCGCTGCGGCTGCGGGTACGCTGCTGGCCGGGCTGGCGGTTCTCGGGCTCGTCGAGCATCTGTTTCTGGTCCTGCCGATGCGCGATGCGCGCCTCTGGCGCTGGGCCGCTTCCTCCACACGAGCGGCACAGGCCGCCATCACCGACGGACGGGGACGATCGCATGGACTATGAGGCATTTTTCGAAGGCGAACTCGCGGCGCTCCGTGACGATGGGCGCTACCGGGTGTTTGCCGAGCTGGAGCGCACCGCGGGCGCCTTTCCCGCCGCCGAACAGGTCATCCGCCGGACCCGGCGACCGGTGACGGTGTGGTGCTCGAACGATTATCTCGGCATGGGCCAGCATCCCGCGGTGCTCGAGGCGATGCATGCGACGATCGACCGGTGCGGCGCGGGCGCGGGCGGGACGCGCAACATCTCGGGGACGACGCACAGCCATGTGCTGCTCGAGGCCGAACTGGCCGATCTCCACGCCAAGGAGGCGGCGTTGCTCTTCACTTCGGGCTATGTCTCTAACTGGGCTGCGCTGGGTACGCTTGGCGCGCGGCTGCCCGGTTGTGTCATCCTGTCCGACGCGCTCAACCATGCGTCGATGATCGAGGGCATCCGCCACAGCCGCGCCGAGGTGCAGGTCTTCACGCACAACGACCCTGCGGATCTCGATCGCCGGCTGGCCGCGATCGATCCATCGCGGCCCAAGATCGTCGCCTTTGAAAGCGTCTATTCGATGGACGGCGATATTGCGCCGATCGCCGAGCTGCTCGACGTGTGCGAGGCGCATGGCGCATTGTCCTATCTCGACGAGGTGCACGGCGTCGGTCTCTATGGTCCGCGCGGCGGCGGCGTTGCCGAGCGCGAGGGGCTGATGGACCGCGTCACGGTGATCGAGGGCACGCTCGGGAAGGCCTTTGGCGTAATGGGCGGCTATATCGCCGCGTCGGCGGCGCTGTGCGATTTCGTCCGCAGCTTCGCTAGCGGCTTCATCTTCACCACCGCCCTCCCCCCCGCGCTCGCCGCGGGCGCGACCGCGAGCATCCGCCACCTCAAGGTAAGCCAGGTCGAGCGTGCGCGGCACCGCGATCGCGTCGCCACCGTCCGCCGCCGGCTCGACGCCGCTGGCATCCCCACGGTCGACAATCCGAGCCATATCATCCCGGTAATGGTCGGCGATGCGCACAAGTGCAAACGGATCAGCGACTGGCTGCTCGAACATCACGGCATCTACGTCCAGCCGATCAATTACCCGACCGTCCCCGTCGGGACGGAACGGCTCAGGCTGACGCCGTCGCCGGTGCATAGCGATGCCGATATCGACACGCTGGTGACCGCGCTCAGCGAGATCTGGTCGCAATGCGCGCTGGCGCGGCGGGCGATGGCGGCCTGACCGGGTGCCGTCGGCGTCTAAAGGGCGCCGACGGCTCTGGACCACCGTCGCCGGGCGTCACGCCGCCAGGTGTTTGTGCATCCGCCAGCGCCCCAGCGCGACAAGCGCGATCACCACGGGCACCGCCGCCGCCGTGGCGACGTCATGATGGACGCCCGGAATGGCCGTCAGCAGATAGCCGATGAGCGACACCAGATAATAGCTGATCGCGACGACGGAGAGGCCCTCGACCGTCTGTTGCAGCCGCAGCTGCACCGTCGCGCGACGGTCCATCGACACGAGGAGGTCGCGATTCTGCTTGCTGAGCGCGATGTCGATCCGCGTCCGCAGCAGCTCGCTCGTCCAGGCCGCGCGCTGCGACAGATCCTCGAGCCGGGCCGAGAAGGAATCGCAGGTCCGGACCGCGGGCACCAGCCGCCGTTCGGTAAAATCGCCCAGTGTCTGATAGCCGCGCACCCCGCCGATCCGCAGGCTGGACAGACGGTCGGTGCTCAATTGCGCATAGGCGCGCGTCGCGCTCATTCGGTAGCGCGTCTCGGCGACGAGCCGGGCGAGCCGTGCGGACAGGTAGGTCAGCTCGTCGAGCAGCCGGTCGTCTTCGGATGTCCGTTCGGAGACCGCCTGGGTCAGATGCGCCAGACGCGATTCCAGAGCTGTGACGCTCGGCGTCAGGCGCTGCGCCAG
This sequence comes from Sphingomonas sp. CFBP 13714, assembly GCF_014842205.1. NCBI lineage: Bacteria > Pseudomonadati > Pseudomonadota > Alphaproteobacteria > Sphingomonadales > Sphingomonadaceae > Sphingomonas > Sphingomonas sp. CFBP 13714. The sequence continues at coordinate 70,476 of NZ_JACYVG010000009.1, read as the reverse complement.
CGGCAGGCCGAGCAGCGCCATGTTCCGGTAATTGCCCAATTCCTGCAGACGCATGACGAGCTGCGCCGGTTCGTCCCGCTCGAGGCCTCGGTCGAGCACGAGCAGCCGGCCATAGCCGTCGGGGTTGAGCCGGAAATCGGACACGATCCGGCCCGCGCCGTCCGCGACGTCGCACAGGATCGTCGCTTCGGATGCAAACCAGCGTTCGAGATCGTCGGGCGTCGGATCGCCCGCCGCGCGCGGCACCAGCGCGATCTGCGTCGCCCGGATGATCGCACCGGGCAGGTCCTTGAATATGGCCGACAGCGCGGGCTCGAACGGGCCGGGATCGAACAGCGACGGCGCGTATCGCGACGGCGTGCCGGCGGCGGCCCCCGCCCCGGCTTCTCCCCCAGCCTCGGCGTCGCCCGCACCGCCGCGCAACAGCGTATAGGTCGCGAATTCCGTATGGCGCTCCCACACCAATGTCACCGGCCCCAGGCACAGCACGCCGTATTTCCCCGCCACGGGGACGATCTCGCGGCCCTGCTCGGCCAGCGTCGCGATATGCGCGCGTGCCGCGTCCGCCGCCGCCTCCTCGAGCACGGTCACGATCTGCACCAGCCGGCACGGCGCGGCAAAGCGTGGCAGTCGCCGAAGATGCATTTCCTCGGCCAGCGCGGCGCGCAGCGGGTGATTGTGCATCGTCAGGCCCGCCCGGCCGATAGCGGTGAGATCCGCGCCCCCGGCGGCGCGGACCGCATCACTTTGCGTCCGTCATCGCCGCCGGCCGGGCAAAGGCGGCCGGCACCGCGACGCCGGCGCCTGGTCCGCCCTCAGGCACCGCGCGGGCGATCGACGCGCCCCTCAGGATCGGCGCCTGGTCGATCATGCTGACCCCGCCCAGCGGCTTGTTGATGCCCTGGTGACAGGTGGTGCAGTTGACCTTGTAGGGATCACCATGCGGCCCCTTGCGATTGGCCGGGAAGATCGGTTGCAGCGGTGTGATGTAGGTCTGGTTGATGTCGCGGACCATGCGGATGCCGTAATAGGCCGTGCCCCGCTGCACGCTGCTGAGGTTCCAGGAGCGGAACGACTGGCTGTTGTGGCAATAGGTGCAATTGACCCCCAGCGCGCCGCTGACATGCATCATCAGCCCATAGGATTTCTCCGCCGCCTTGATCGAGACGATGTGGTTGGCGTTCGGGAACGCGCTGCTGCTGGCGACCCGGATCTGCGCCCGTCCGCCAAGATATTCGGCAAAAGGATCATAGGGCAGTGAAGCATAGCCGACATTCGGGTTCGGCGCGTTCTGGCCATGCCGGTTGCCCAGAACCTTGCCGGGCTCGGGCGTCCCCTCGGCGATCGCCCATTTATACGCGGGCACCGCATTGCCGCGATGGCAGGTGTAACAGGTCACCCCGGTCTGCTTGACATGGGTCGCCCAGCGTCCGTTGATCGCCTGCGTCATCTGCAGCATCCGGCGCGCGACGATCTTGGTGTATTTCTCGTCCGACGCCATGTTTTCCGGGTTGTGGCAGTAATTGCACCCCTGTTCGGGCGGCGCGACCCACTGCGTCATCTCGGCCATCAGATGGTCGAACCGTTCGCGGCCCAGCCCGGCGAGCACCTTCACATTCTCGTAGCTCTCGCCCGCCGTCGGACCGCCCTCGGGCGGCAACGGATAGGGCGGCTCTGGGATCGTGCTGGCCGCCGCGATCAGCTTGGGGTTGATGATCTGGTTCAGTCCGGCGCCGCGATAGCCCGTCTGCGTCGCTGTCTTGGGGCCGATCTCGCACCCCGCGAGCAGGACGAGCGCCACGCCGAGTACCGTTGTCTTGGTGGGTAATGCGGTCATCGTACACCTCCCGGGAGCAAGGCGGGATCGACGACGCCGGTGTCCGGATAGCCCGGCGCATAACCGTGCAGCACCGCCCAGAGATACCAGTTGTCGACCACGGTCCCGGTCAGCAGGATCCCGATCGCGCCCGTCAGCGGGGTCAGCACCGCGAACCACCAGGCCCAGCGATGGATCGACTCGGCGGTGGCGTTGAACCCCATTGTCCAGCGCCAGAACAGCGCGCCGCGCTCGAACGCGGTGCCGCGGTCGGTGATCTGCTCGATCTCGCGTTCGCCGCCATAGCGGCCGATCGCCAGCACCGTCGCGCCATGCATCGCAAACAGCATCGTCGAGCCATAGAGGAACGCGATCGAGAGGCAGTGGAACGGGTTGTAGAACAGATTGCCGTAGCGGATCGAGAAAGCGGCGGTCCAGTCGAGATGCGGGAAGATGCCGAACGGCACCGCCTCCGCCCAGCTGCCCATCAGCATCGGTCGGATGAAGCCGAGTGTCAGGATCAGCAGGATCCCCGCCGCGAACGCCCAGGCGACATGCGTCCCCATGCCGAGCGCGCGCGCGCGTAGGTACGTCCGCACGAACCACAGGATGAGCGACGCGCTCATGAAGAAGCCCGCCATCTGCCACCAGCCGCCTTCGGCAAGCGGCATCAGCAGCTTGAACCCCCATTGCGGGCCGGGCGGCTCGAGCGCGAGCCAGGGAAGCTGGCGCGCGAACTGGACCGGATCCCAGTTGACGCTGGCGGCCATGTTCAGGCCGATGATCTCGAATGCCACAAAGGCACAGATCAGCGAGGCGAGGCCCAGCCTGCCGAGATAGATCGGACCGATCTGGGCCGCACCGAGCTTGCCCATCCAGTAGTTATAGGTCCCCGTGCCGACCCGCGGAAAGCTGCCCGGGGGAAGCCGCGGTCCCGCCTCGAGCGGACCGCGCAGCTGCACCTGGGTGAACATGTTCTGATAGCGCGCCATCGCCATACCCCCTTCAGGACCAGATCGGCAGGTTGAGCCACCACGTCCACCATTCGGGCCAGCCGCGCGTCCAGAGCGGCCCCGAGCTGATGATGCAGATCGCGCTCCAGAACCCAGCTGACAGCGCAAGGAACAGGCCCAGCCGGTGGATGCCGAGCGTCCCGATCGAGTAGCCGATCGTGTCGCGGAAGAACGCGTCCTCATATTCCGGCGACTTGACCGGTTCGCCCTCCGCCGGGTTGACCGCGGACAGCACCAGCGCGCCGTGGAACGCCAGCGCGCCCCCGGTCGTGAAGAAGAAGCTCACCGCGAGCATGTGCGCGGGATTGTAGTGGAAGTGGAGATATTGGTAGCCGGTGTTCGACACCCAATCGAGATGGCTGAAGATCCCGTACGGAAAGCCGAAGCCCCATGCGCCGAGCAGCCACGGCCGGACGACGACCAGCGAGACATAGGCGAAGATCGCAAAGCCATAGGCAAAGGGCACATGATAGCCCATGCCGAGCTTGTTGCAGATCTCGACCTCGCGCAGCGCCCAGGATACGAAAGCCACGATCGCGCAGATCGTGATGACCTGCCAGAACCCGCCCTCGCGCAACGGCGCCAGCCCCAGGCCATAGGCGATGTCGGGCGGCGCGATGCTGATCAGCCAGGGATTCCAGCTCGGCCCGAGCGACGCGGCGTAGAAGATCAGCAACGTGCCGAGCAGCGCGGAGATCGCGGTCGTGACGCCGAAGAACCCGACGTAAAAGGGCCCGACCCAGAAGTCGAACAGGTCGCCGCCAAGCAGCGTCCCGCCGCGCACCCGGTATTTTCGCTCGAAGCTCAACAGCGCCATGGCACGTCTCCGTTTCCCCGTTTCGTCACGGCATCCCGTCACGCCGTCCCATCACCCCGTGCCGATCGGCCGGGGTCGGAACTGCGGTGGAGCCAAGGGGTATGGGAGGACGGGTTCGGTCTGCCCCCGTCCTCCGCAACCGCCGATCGTCGCATCAACTGCCCGCGGGCGCGGTGACGGCGGGCGCTTTGTGCGGGCCATCGAGCCAGTTGAAGCGATCGGTGCTGAGCAGGATGAAGTGGATCAGCAATGCCAGCACCAGCAGGAACGTGAACAGAGCGACGAGCGAACGCCGCGGATCGAAGATCAGCCAGATTCTCCACATGACGTGGTTCCTCTCATTGGTTTGCGATTAGGGCGTGCGGCTCAAAACCAGGGGCGCCAGTTCCAGACCAGGAAATGCGCGATGACCGCGACGACGGTGAAGATCAGGAAGCTGGTGATGAACAGCTTGTGAAACTCCTTGGCCTCTTCGGGCGTGAGTTAGGTGCCAAGCCCCATCCTCTCGTCCTTGTCTCTCAGGTCGCTCATGATGACGTCTCCGTTGTTCCCGAGGAGAAGGGGAGCGTGAAACGCGCTCCCTGGATCCAGGCGGACCGGATGCCCGCGAGGAAGGAGTCACCCGCATCGGCACCGCTGGGGCCGGACGGGAAAGGCAGTGCCGGGGTCATCGCCCGCGGCTTTCGGTGATTGCGTGCGCGAGGCGGTCCGTGCTGATCGACGCTTCGCCCGCGCGGCGCGCGCCGCGTTCGGCCGCGTCGCGGATGCGCTTGGCGGCGGAGATCCGCACCAGCACCGGTTCGCGCTCGATCACCGCGTCGAGCGCGGCCTTGGCATCGTCGTCCCAGGCCACGTCGCGCTCGATCCGCGCCGGCGTCGCCTCGACCTAGTCGAGCTGTCCGGCAAGCGGCAGGATGTGGAAAAGCGCGTCGAACAGCGCGTTGCACACTTCCTGGATCAGATAGGTCGCGCCGGCATAGCCCATGAACGGCGTGCCGGTATGGCGGCGGATCACCGCGCCGGGGAAGCTCGCCGGGATATAGACGCCCCGCGCGCCGGCCTCGGCCATGTACATCCGCTCGTTGAAGCTGCCGAAGACGATCAGCGGCGGACTGCTCCGGATCGCCTCGATCACCGCCTGATTGTCGGGCTTGATCCCGGCCGAGCGCGCGAACGTGAAGTTGCAGGGCAACCCCATGTCGGTTTCGAGGAAGTTGCGAATACCCCGCGCGTAAGTTTCGGTCGCGACGATGCCGAAGCTCGCGGTGCCGAAGAAATCCTGCGTGACCGAGCGCCAGAGATCCCAGAGCGGCTTGATCGTCGTGTGCTTCTCCCGCGCGATGAACGGCTCGGGATCGAGCCCGAGCAGCTCGCCGAGTTTGCGGAGGAACAGCGTCGTGCTCTCCAACCCGATCGGCGCCTGGAGATAGGGCCGTTCGAGCATCTCGCACAGCCCGCGCCCGAACTCGCGGTACAGGCAGACATTGACCTGCGCGTCCGCCAGCTTGCGGACATCGGCGAGATGGCTGCCGAGCGGGAAGACCATGCCCACGGTCGCGCCGATCCCCTCGATCAGGCGGCGGATCTCGGCGAGATCGGAGGGCATGTTGAAGCTGCCGTACATCGGTCCGATGATGTTGACCCTGGGGCGCTCGCCGTCCTTCAGCGGACGCGGCGCGGGCACTTTCTTCGGGCCGAACTGGGTCCACAGCCAGGTCAGCGCGCGGTCGCCCGACTGCCACTGATCCTCGTCGATCGTGCGCGGCAGGAACCGCTGGATGTTCGTGCCCTCGGGCGTGACGCCGCCGCCGATCATCTCGGCGATCGACCCCGTCACGACGACCGCGGGCAGATCCGGGTCGAGCGTCGCCCAGGCACGCTTCATCGCGCCTTCGGTGCCGTCGCGCCCGAGCTCCTGTTCGCCAAGGCCGGTGACGACGATCGGCAGTTCGTGCGGCGGCAGCGCGTCGGTATAATGGAGCACCGAGGTGACCGGGAGATTCTCGCACCCCACCGGCCCGTCGATGATCACCTGCAATCCCTTGATCGCGGTGAAGGCATAGACCGCCCCCCAGTAACCGCCCGCGCGGTCATGATCGAGGATGAGGGTCATACCCCGACGCTTTCTTCGGCCTTGGCCGCAGCGATTCGTTTGGCGGCGTATTTCGCCTTGAATTCGGGCCGGTCGACCGGCGTGTCTTCCCACACACCCGCGGTCGCGCCCGTGCCCACACCGTCGAAGAACGCAGTCATCCGGTCGAACCGCGCCTGGTTGGCAAGCGCCGCGTTGACGACCAGCGCAAGGCTCCCCGCCCCCGCCGGCCCCATCAGCGGCCGCGCCGAGATGAGGTTGGTGAAATAGAGCGCCGGGATCGCCTTTTGCTTGGCGTGCTGCACCACCGGCGTGGTGCCGATCGCGAGATCGGGGCCGAACGCGTCGACCGCGGCGAGATCCTGTTCGAGGCTCGCGCGATACTGGACCTGCACGCCGCGGCTCACCAGCCAGTCGCGATCGGGTTCGGACCATGGCGTGCGCGGACAGGCGGTGCCGACATAGGGCACGTCCGCACCACTCTCGATCAGCAGCCGCGCGACGAGCAGTTCGGAGCCTTCATAGCCCGACACGGTAATCCGGCCCTTGATCGGCCGTGCCGCAAGCGCGCCGCGGATTGCCGGGAGGACGCGGTTCTTCGCCGTATCGACCCTGTCCTGCGCGATCCCGCACGCCGCACCGATCGCATCGAGCCACGCCGCGGTCCCGTCTGCGCCGACCGGCGCCGAGCCGACCACCGTCCGCCCCGCCGCTTCGAATTCGCGCACGCTGGACGTGTAGAAGGGGTGGATCGCCGCCGCCACCGCGCAGTCTAGCGCCGCATAGAGCTCGCGCCATTCGCGGGTCGGGACGACCGGGCCGGCCGCAAGGCCCAGCGGTTCGAGCAACAGCCCGATTCCTGGCGGGTCAGCCGGGAACATCTCGCCAAGGAGAGTCACGCTCGGCCGGTCCGGTCGTTGCTTTGGCGCGGCGACGGGACCGCTCTCGGCCTCCCTGCGCGCATAGGCGAGCATCGCCCCCGCCAGCACGTCCTTCGCCTCGGCATGCGTCGGCACGCCGAAACCGGGAACGTCGATCCCGATGATCCGCACGCCATTGATCTGGTCGGGTAGCAGTTGCAGCGGCACTCCGCTCGCGGTCGGCACGCAGAGATTGGTCACGATGATCGTGTCGTACAGAGCCGGATCGGCGAGCTGGTGGACCGCGTCGCGGATGTCCTCGAACAATTTGCCCGTCACCAGCGTTTCGGACGAGAAGGGCACATAGCCGACGCTGCGTTTCGCACCGTAGAAATGCGAGGTGAAGGTCAGGCCGTAGACGCAGCAGGCGGAGCCCGAGAGCACCGTCGCGGTGCGGCGCATCCGAAGCCCCACGCGGAGCGATCCGAAGGCCGGGCACATCGATTGCGGCTGGTCGTGCGGGCCTTTTGGGTAGTCTGCGTCGTAGCGGGCGAGGATGTCGGATTTCCCGGCGAGCTCTGCGGCTTCGCGCAGGGTAGTGCCGCTGGCGCAACTGCTCCCCTCCCCTTCAGGAGTGGCGGGTGAACCGCGCCCCGCGCGGTTCAGATCAGGCTGGGAGCCTGATCGACCCGCCGCTGGGTTGGGGGTGGGGACGTCTGAAATCACGTCGCGGACGCGGTCGGACGTCCCCACCCCAACCCCTCCCCTAAAGGGGAGGGGCTTGAGAAGATCGTGGCCCTCAGACGGCATCGTACACCACCTCGAGCGTCGGCTTCGCCACATACGCCACCCCGCGCATGTCCGCCTGGCTCGCGGGCTTCAGCGCATAATCCGCCCCCGTCACATCCGCCGAGAACAGCCCGAGCAGCCCGTCTTGGTCGAGCGGCGTCGGCCGCAGCGGCGGGGCTTCCGCGACATTGACCGCAAGCTCCTCGAACAGGCTCGCCCATTGCCCGCCGGGCTTGCCGATGATCTGGTAGTTCGCGCTCTTCTTGCGGATGTCTTCGTTCGCGGGGATCGCGGTCAGCACCGGGATGCCGACCGCAGCGGCGAACGCCTGCGCCTCGCCGGTGCCGTCGTCCTTGTTGAGGATCATCCCCGCGACGCCGACATTGCCGCCCATCTTGCGGAAATATTCGACCGCCTTGCACACGTTGTTCGCGACATAGAGCGATTGCAGGTCGTTCGACGCGACGACGATCACCTTCTGGCACATGTCGCGCGCGATCGGCAGGCCGAAGCCGCCGCACACCACGTCGCCGAGGAAATCGAGCAGGACATAGTCGAAGCCCCATTCGTGGAACCCGAGTTTCTCGAGCGTCTCGAACCCGTGGATGATCCCGCGCCCGCCGCAGCCGCGCCCGACCTCGGGCCCGCCCAGCTCCATCGCGAACACCCCGTCGCGCTGGAAGCAGACGTCCTCGATCCCGATCTCCTCGCCCGCGAGCTTCTTGCGTGAGCTGGTCTCGATGATCGTCGGGGTCGACTTGCCGCCGAACAGCAGCGAGGTGGTATCGCTCTTGGGATCGCAGCCGATCAGCAGCACGCGCTTGCCCTGCTGCGCCATCATGTAGCTGAGGTTCGCCAGCGCGAACGACTTGCCGCTGCCGCCCTTGCCGTAGATCGCGATGATCTGCGTCTCCTTGGTGACCGGGCCGGTCGGGACCGGATCCGGCTCCTGTTCGGCCTCGCGCCGCAGGGGTCCGGGATCGAACATGCTCATAGCGCTCTCCAGTCGAGGACCATCTTGACGCAATCGGGGTCAGTGAAGGCCTGTGGATAGGCGTCCATCGCCTCACCCGCGGGTCGGGTGTGGCTGATCAGGCCGTCGAGCTCGAGCAGCCCGGTCTCGATCAGCGCAAGCGCCGCGGCGATGTCCGCAGGGGTGAATTCGGCGGCGACACGCATCCGCGCCTCGCGCAGGAACGCCGGCGGGAAGGCGAAGGACAGCCGGTCGTAGAAGCCGGCCAGCACCACCTCGCCGCCCTTGCCGAGCCGCGCGAAAGCGAGGTCGAGGATATCGGCGGTCCCGCTCGCGTCGCAGATCGTGCGATAGTCGGAGCGATCATCGTCGGCCGGGTCGATCACGCGGTAGCCGGATCCGGTCCGACGCGCCGGCTGGACCTCCCACACCGTCGGCGCGCCCGCCCCCGACGCGACCGCGATCCGCGCGATCAGCTGCCCCAATATGCCGTGACCGACGATCAGATCGGGCGCGCCGCCGACCGCGATCGCGTGGTGCGCGGTGGCGGCGAGCGCGAGCAGCACGCCGTTGCGCCCGAGCGTCGCGTCGATCGGCACCGCGCGCGCACCGGGCAGGATCACGCGCCGGGCTGCCCCTCCGAACAGGCCGCGCGCCTGGCGATAGCAATTGGCGCCGGGGACGAAGACATATTCGCCGATCCGCGCGCGCGCCTCGACACCGGCATCGACGATCCGCCCGACCGATTCATATCCCGGGACCAGCGGATAGCCCATGCCGGGAAATTCGGGCATCCGACCGCTCCACAGCAGCCTTTCGGTACCGGTGCTGATCCCGCTCCAGTCGATCTCGACGCACAGATCGGCATCGCCCATCGGGGTGAGCGACAGCGTGCGGAGCGCAAGCCTTTCCGGCGCTTCCAGTATGACCGCCAGTGCGTCCATACGTCCGTTGCCCACCGCCCCGTCCTCCATCAGATCATGGTCGTAATCTGCTCTAGACAAATCATGTTGTCAACTTAATTGGACACATTATCGTGTTGCGGTGATCACACAGGTGATGAGCGGCAGCGCCGTGCGCCGGGTGCGGACCTGGCCAAAGCCCACAGCGTGCAGCATCGCGCGAATCTCCGCGACACTGCGCGGTCGACCGGTGCCCATGGCGAGCAGGTAGAAGCCGAAATACGCATCGCCGGACCGCTCCGCACCCGGCGTCTGCGCCATCGGTTCGGCGATCAACAAAGTCCCACCGGGGGGCAGCGCGGCATGGATACGACGCAGCAACGTCCGCGCCACCGCGTCGTCATGATCGTGCAGGACGCGCACCAGCGTGATCAGATCATAGCCCTCGGGCAGCGGATCCGCGAGGAAATCACCCCCGTGCAGCGTCGCGCGCGCCCCCAGCCCCGCCGAGTCGAACCGCCCACGCGCGCGCTCGGTCACCGCGGGCAGGTCGAACAGCCCGAGACCGGGCGACTCGAACCGCGCCCCGAGCGCGCAGAGAAACGCCCCCTCGCCGCCGCCGACGTCAAGCACGCGACGATGCCGGTCGAACCGATAGGCCGCGAGTGTCTGGCCTGCGACCATCGGTTGCGACGCCGCCATCAGCGTCGAATAGGCCGAGACCGCGGCGGCATCGCCCTGCCCCGCCGACTCGGCATAATGCCAGTGATCCGACACCGCCCCGCCCCCGCCCCCGCGGCGCAGCAGCGCGACGGGATCGGCCAGATCGGCATAGAGCAGACGGTGATGCGCGATCATCGCCGTGATCCCGGGATTGCCGAGCAGCGCCGCGCCATCGCTGCCAAGCGCCCAGTCAGCCCCGCACGGCTCGACGAGCCGCAGCGCCGCCGCCCCGCGCAACAGCCGTTCGGCGCCCGCCACCGGCAGGTCGAGCTGCGCCGCGATCGTCTGCGCCTCCGCCGGCCCGCGGGCCAGCAGCGCGAGCAGCCCGGTTTCGACACAGGCGGCAAGGATCTGCGAATAGGTGAACCCTGCGACCAGATCGAACAGCGCGCCCGCCCGACGACGCGCGATCGGCCGGCTGAGCGGAAAGCGCTGCGCCGCGTGCTGGACGCGTGGATCGGCGAGCAGGCGGTTGCGACAGTCCAGCCACCGCTCCCGCACCCGGGCGGAAAGATGATGATACGTTTTCATATGTCCATATTTGTGGACAGGTGTTAGCATCGCGTCAATTGGAGGATGCCGGTGTCGGATGCGGGCGTGGTGGTGATCGGGGCGGGGGTCGGCGGGCTGGTCAGCGCCGCGCTGCTCGCCGCGCAGGGCCGCACCGTGACGGTCGTCGAGGCGCAACCCGGGCCGGGGGGCAAGCTGCGCACGATCGCGGTCGACGGCGGCGCGATCGATGCGGGGCCGACGGTGTTCACGCTGCGATCGGTCATGGAGGATGTCTTCGCGGCATGCGGCGACACGCTCGACCGGCACGTGACGATGCGCCCCGCCGGGCTGCTCGCCCGTCATGCCTGGGGTCCCGCCCGCCTCGACCTGTTCGCCGATCCCGCCGCGAGCGAGGACGCGATCGGCGCCTTTGCCGGCGCGGCCGATGCCCGCGGCTATCGCGCGTTCCGGGCCGAGGCGAAACGGCTGTTCACCGCGCTCGACCGGCCCTTTCTCCACGCGACACGCCCGGGGCCGCTGACGCTGGGCTGGCGGATGGGTCTGCACGGCCTTGGCGATTATTGCACGCTGCGCCCCTATACATCGCTGTGGCACGCGCTCGGCGGCTATTTCGCGGATCCGCGGCTGCGCCAGCTGTTCGCGCGCTATGCGACCTATTGCGGGGCGTCGCCGATGCAGTGCCCGGCGACGCTGATGCTGGTCGCGCATGTCGAGGCGAGCGGCGTGTGGCTGATCGACGGCGGCATGTACCGGCTCGCGCTCGCACTCGAGGCGCTTGGCCGGCAGAACGGCGTCCGCTTCCGCTACCGCGCGCCGGTCCGCGCGATCCTCTTGGAGCACGGCCGCGCCGCCGGGATCATGTTCGAGGACGGCGAACGCATCGCCGCGTCGGCGGTGATCTGCAACGCCGATCCCGCCGCGATCGCCGTCGGCCGGTTCGGCGCCGCGGTCCGTCACGCGGTCGCCCCCGTCCCCGCCACGCACCGATCGCTCAGCGCCATGGTGTGGACCGGACATGCGCAGGCCGCGGGCTTTCCGCTCGCCCGCCACACCGTCTTCTTCTCGGACGACTATCCGGCCGAATTCGCCGCGCTGTCGGCGGGGCGCGCCGCCGCCCGGCCCAGCGTCTATGTCTGCGCGCAGGATCGCAGCGACAACGGCGCCGACGACCGCCGCGGCGCGCCCGCCCCGGCCCGCCCCGAACGCGTGCAGATCATCGTCAACGCGCCGCCCACCGGCGACGGCCCCGACACCAGCCAGGAGGAGATCGCGACATGGACGAGGCGTATGCTGGAGGGCGTTTCGCAGGCGGGTCTTTCGCTCGATCTGGCGCCCTCGACCGTCATGACGACGCCGCACGCGTTCGAGGCGCTGTGTCCCTCGACGGGTGGAGCCCTTTATGGACGGGCCTCGCACGGGTGGGCGGCGTCCTTCCGCCGGCAGGGCAGCCGGACTCGGATCCCTGGGCTCTATTGCGCGGGCGGGAGCACCCACCCCGGCGCGGGCGTCCCGATGGCGGCGCTTTCCGGCCAGCTAGCCGTCGACTGCCTGCTCAGGGACCACGCTTCGACGTTCGTGTCGATCCCCAGGGCTATGCCTGGTGGTATGTCGACGCGACCAGCGCGGACGGCGCCCATGGGCTGACGATCATCGCCTTCATCGGCAGCGTGTTCTCGCCCTATTACAAGCTCAGCGGCCGGACGACCCCCGAAAACCACTGTGCGATCAACGTCGCGCTGACCGGCCCGCGCGGCAGCGCCTGGGCGATGACCGAACGTCCCGCGCACCGCGTCGACCGGGGCACCGATCATCTCGTCGTCGGCCCGAGCGGCCTCAGCTGGGACGGCGACACGCTGGTGATCGAGATCCGCGAGCGATCCGCGCCGCTGCCCTACCCTGTGCGCGGCACGATCCGCGTCAGCCCCGCGATGATCGGCACCACCGCCTTCGCGCTCGATCCGGGCGGGCGGCATCGCTGGCATCCGGTCGCACCCCGCGCACAGGTCGAGGTCGCGATGACGCATCCCGGCGTCCGCTGGTCGGGCCCCGGCTATTTCGATTCGAACTTCGGCGACGAACCGCTCGAGGCGGGGTTCGACGACTGGCACTGGTCGCGCGCACATCTGAAAAGCGATGTCGCGGTGCTGTACGAAGGGCGACGGCGCGACGGCACGCCGTTCGACCTTGCGCTCAAATTCGATGCGCAGGGCCGGTGGCACGACGTCGTCCAGCCCGCCCCGGTGGCCTTGCCGCGGACCGGCTGGCTCATAAAGCGCGCGACGCGGGCGGATGCTGGGTATCGCCCGCGCGTGGTGAAGACGTGGATCGATGCCCCCTTCTATGCCCGTTCCGCGCTGGCCACGCGGCTGTTCGGCGAGGAGGTGCGCGCCGTGCACGAAAGCCTCGCGCTCGGCCGCTTCCGGTCACCGATCGTCCAGTCGATGCTCCCCTACCGCATGCCCCGCGCCTTCTGGTGAAGCGGCGTCGGGCGGTGTCGGGGAGTCTCTGGCGACCTTGTCCTTCGCGATCGCACGATTGACCGAGACGAGCTGCCACACGCAGAAGATGATGACCGGCGCGCCCGCGATCATCAGGTCGAGCAGGCCGAGAATGCCGGTCATATACGGGTCTCCATGAACTGCCGGACGATCGCCGCGACCTCTTCGGGGCGCTCCTCATGCGCGAGATGGCCGAGCCCGTGCAGCGTCTCGAGCCGCCCGTCACCGACCGCCGCCACCGCCTCGCGCGCGTTCGACAACGGGATCGCCCGGTCGGCGTCGCCATGCACGAGCAGCACCGGCGTCTTCAACCGCGCCAGATCCCGCCGCAATCCGACCAGATCCCAGGCCGCCATCATGCCGATCGCGCCCGCGCACTGCGCCGACGTGCCGAGCAATGCTGCATAGCAGGCCACGCCCGCGTCATCGATCCGCGATCCGGTCGACCGGTACAGGAACCGACCCGTCTCGCCCGGGGTGCGGGCGATCCGCGCGAACAGATGCGGCGCGATCGGATTGACGAACAGCGCGCGCGCCATCGTCGGGAACAGTGTCGCGGCCAGCCCCGGAAAGGGCAGCAGCGCGGCACTCAACCCGATGATCGCCGCCGGGGACGCCCTGCCGTCGATCGCCAGCCGTGCCGCGATCGCCGCGCCCGCCGAATGGCCGATGATCACCTGCGGCGTGACCTGCAGCGCACCGAGCAACGTCGCGACCGCGCCCGCCATGCCCGCGATCGACAGGCCGCCGACCGGGCGGCCGGTGGTGAAGCCATGCCCCGGCAGGTCGACCGCGACGACGTGGTAGTGCTGGCCGAGCAACGGTGCGAGCGTCCGCCAGCTGTGCGTCGCCGCGCCGGTACCGTGGAGCAGCAGGATCGTCGCGGGCGGGTCACGGGCCTCGGGCACGAAGGTCTGGACATGCCAGCGCAGGCCACCGGCCGCGACGAACCGGCTGGCGGCGCGATTGGGCCAGTCGCGTCCCTCGACGCTCCAGCGCGGCGCGCTCATGCGGGCTGCACCGCGCGGACCGCCGCGTGCATCCGCACCGCATCCGCGCGCGGCAGCGGCAGATAGCGCGCCTGCATCGCCGCGGCGAGCGCCGCCCCCTCCGGCCCCGGCCGCGCGGAGATGTCGAGGAATGCCGCGGCGATCCCTGCACGGCCGAGCGCGGCCGCGGCGGCGCCCGCATCCGCGGCGGCGACGCTGCGCACCGCCCGGCCATCCGCGGCGATGTTCGCGCGCCCGTCGGTCAGCAGGACGACGAACGGCGTCTGCCCGCGCGCGCGTGCCGCATCGGCAACGTCGATCGCGGCGCGCAGTCCGGCCGCAAGTGGCGTGCCACCCCCGCCGGGCAGCTCCGCGAGCGATCGCCGCGCGCGTGCCAGCGACCGGGTCGGCGGGAGCAGCACAGTCGCGCCGCTGCCCCGGAACGCGATGAGCGCGACCTGCGCGCGCTGCACATAGGAATCGGCAAGCAGCAGCTCGACCGCGCCCTTCGCCTCCGCGAGTCGCGACAGCGCCGCCGATCCCGACGCGTCGACGACGAAGATCGTGACCGTTTCGGCGCGCGTCTCGAACCGGCGGATCCGCAGGTCGTCGCGGCGGACCAGCACCCGCGACGCGGTGTCCGCCGTGCGCCGCAGCCGCTGCCACGGCGCCGCCGCGCGCAGCGTGTCGATCAGGCTCAGGCGCTGCCCCCCGCCCGGCACGCCCGGCCGCACCCCGACGGGCCGACCGCGCGCCGGCGATCGCCGCCGCTCACCCGCACCGCGCGACGCGCGCGTCCGCCCGCGCCGTACGCCCCCCGCCGCGATCTGCGCCAGCACATCCTTCGGCAGCGCCGCGAGCGCGGCGTCCAGCACGACGTCGTCGAGCGGCCGGGTTTTGGCTTCTTGCTGGTCGCGATCCCCCGCGTCCGGCGGCGGCGCGTCAGGCGGCGGCGGCTCGGGCGGCGGCGCATCGTCGGGTTGCTCGGCCGGCAGACGAGTCGCACGCGGCGCAAGCACCAGCCGCGCGGCGAGCATCAGATCCTCGTCGCCGATCGCATCGCGCCCCGCACACCGCGCCGCAGCCCGCGCCGCACGCAACGCGAACAGCGGCGCACGCGCGGTCTCGATGCCCAGCGCCGCCGCGGTCGCGACCAGCGTCGCAAGGACCGCGTCGGGCGTCTGCGGCGTGCCCGCGTCCCCGAAATCTTCCCCGCCCTGCATCGCCGCCACGGGCTTCGCGTCGTGCAGGTCGATGCGAAACGCGAGCCGTTCGAGCAGCGCCGTGGGCGGCCCTTCGTCGGGACCGTCCCCGTCGTCGAGCGCCACGACAAGGGCTCGCCCGACGCCGCCGCCGTCCATCGCCGCGACGATCCGCCCCGCCACCGCATCGGACAGCCGGTCCGCCATCGCCAGCACCAGCACCCCGCCCGCCGCCTCGACGAGCAGCCCCGCGCGCTGCACCGCGCGCGCCTGGGCCAGCGTCGCGACCAGATCCAGCCCGCCGAACAGCCGGTCGTCATCGACATGGACCGGCACCCGCCGCAGCGGCGCATCGGGCGGCAGATGCGACTGCAGCGCCGCGATCACCGCATCGCGCAGCTCGCCGCCGCCGCGCAGCGCGATGCCGCCAAGCCCGGGATCGGCCGCACAGAGCCGCGCCGCGATCAGCGCATCGGCCAGCGGATCCGGCGCCCCCGCTGCCCGCCCGCTCACCCCGCCACCTCCTCCAGCGCGCGCAAGATCCGCGCGGTCGACCCGGTCTCGTCGAGCACGTTGCGCCGCAACCGGTGGCGCAGCGCCATCGGCGCGATCGTCGCGACATGCGCCTGTGTCACCTCCGCCACCGCCTCGAGCGCCGCGAGCGCCCGCGCCGCCCGCATCAGCGTCAGTTCGCCGCGCAACCCGTCAGCCCCCACCGCGATACACAGCCGCGACGCGAAGGCGAGCACCGCGTCGGGCAGCACGACCATCGGCAACCCCGCCCGCCCGCGCGCGATCGCCGCGAGCGTCGTGCGCTCGTCCGCCGCCCAGTGCTCGACGAATGCCGCCGGTGACCGCTCGAACGCATCGCAGCGCCGGAGGATCTCGACGCGCTGGTCCAGATCCTGCGGCGTGCGGACCTCGACCGACAGCCCGAACCGGTCGAGCAGCTGCGGCCGCAATTCACCCTCTTCGGGATTGCCGCTGCCGACCAGCACGAACCGCGCCGGATGGCGGACGCTCAGCCCCTCGCGCTCGACGACATTCTCGCCCGACGCGGCGACGTCGAGCAGCAGGTCGACGATGTGATCCTCGAGCAGATTGACCTCGTCGATATAGAGGAAACCGCCATTGGCGCGCGCGAGCAGCCCCGGCTCGAACGCCTTGATCCCGGCCCCCAGCGCGCGTTCGAGATCGAGCGCGCCGACCACCCGGTCCTCGGTCGCGCCGAGCGGCAGGTCGACGAACGGCACCGGCACCTGCCCGCTGCGCGGCGTCCCGTCCTGATACCCCGCCTGGTCGGCGCGCACCGGCGGCAGCAGCGCGGCGAGCGCACGCACCGCGGTCGACTTGCCCGTGCCGCGATCGCCGAACACCATCACCCCGCCGATCCGCGCATCGACCGCGGCGATCAGCAGCGCGCGTTTCATCTCGTCCTGACCGACGATCGCCGAAAAGGGGAAAGACACGCGCATGCCAAAGGTGTAACACGCATTGGACACTCGGCAAGATGGACAATGTAATGCTTAACCCGATTGTCGTGAGCGGCAGTGCCGCCATCGCGCTTTGCGTCGTCGGCGGACTGATGACGCCGATCGGCCCCTGGTACCGCACGCTGCGCAAGCCGCGGTTGCAGCCGCCGAACTGGCTGTTCGGTCCCGCCTGGACGATCATCCTCGGCCTCGCCGCCTGGTCCGCGTCGATCGCCTGGACCGCCGCGCCCGACGCCGCGACGCGCGCGGAGGTGGTGACGCTGTTTGCGGTCAACGCGGTCTTCCACCTGCTGTGGAGCCCGCTCTTCTTCCGCGCCCGGCGCCCCGACTGGGCGCTGATCGAGGTCGTGTTTCTCTGGGCGTCGCTGGTCGCGCTGGTCGTCGGGCTCTGGCCCATCGACCGCTTCGCGAGCCTGTTGATCGCGCCCTATCTCTTGTGGGTCAGCTTTGCGGCCTGGCTCAACTGGGCGATCGTGCGGCTGAACCGGCCGTTCGGTCACGCCGCCCAACGATACCCCGCATGACGAGGATATACGCCACCCCCTGAACGGAGAACAGATCATGGCCACCCATCCGCACAGCTTCATCGCGCCAGCACCCGCCATCCCCGAGATCCGCGAGATCGGTACCGCCGACCTGCGCTGGGCCCTCGCCGAGGGGTGGAAGGATTTTCTCGCCAAGCGCGGCGACCTGATCGTGATCGGCCTGCTCTACCCGATCGTCTGCCTGGTCGCCGCGGTGGTGACGTACAACGCGCCGCTGCTCCCGCTGTTCTTCCCGCTAGTCGCAGGGCTCTCGATCCTCGGCCCCGCCGCCGCCTCGGGTTTTTACGAACTCGCGCGCCGCCGCGAAGAGGGGCGCGACTCGAGCTGGTGGCATTTCCTCGATCCGCTCAACGGACGCAGCCGCCTGCCGCTCGCGATCCTCACCGCCGGGCTCGCGGCGCTGATGGTCGGATGGCTGGCGACGGCCTATGCGGTCTATGACCTGACCTTTGGTGCGACCGCGCCGCTGCGGATCGGCGACGTCGCGGGCCGGCTGTTCACCACGCAGGAGGGGTGGACGCTGATCCTGCTCGGCAATCTGGCAGGCGCACCCTTCGCGATCGCCACACTGGTCTTCGCGCTGGTCGCGTTCCCGATGGTCGTCGATCAGCCGGTCGATGCGGGCCTCGCGCTGCGCACCTCGCTCGCGGCAGCGCGGCGCAACCCGCGCGCGGTGTTCGGCTGGGGTGCGCGCGTCGCCGGGCTGCTCGTCCTCGGGCTGATCCCGCTCGCGATCGGGCTGGCGGTCGTGCTGCCCTGGCTCGGCTATGCGACCTGGCACCTCTACACGCGTCTGGTCGTCCGCTGACGAACCCCCGCGCCGCGCCCGGTTTACCCGGCGCGGCGCGGTCGCCCTCAAGCCCGCGTCGGGCGCGGTCCCGGGTTATAGGATGGCGGACGATCTGCCTTCGCCGTGCCGAAGCGTGACGGCTTGTCCCCCATCACGAAGGCGAGCTCGCCACCCTGCGCAAGATCCGCATGCCCGATCCAGTTCTTCGTCCACGGCTTGCCGTTCCACCGCACCGACTGGACATAGGGCGCCTGCGGACCATTGCCCGACGCGGTGATCCTGAGCGTCTTCCCGCCGCCCAGCGCAACCTCCGCGGCGTCGAACAGCGGCGAGCCGAACACATAGACCGCGCTGACCGGATCGACCGGGTAAAGGCCGAGCGCGGAGAAGATGAACCACGCGCTCGTCTGCCCGCAATCGTCGTTGCCGATCACGCCGTCGGGATCGGCCTTGTACATCTCAGTGCACAGCCGCCGCACCATCGCCTGCGTCTTCCACGGCGCACCGGCATAGGCATACATGTACGCGGCATGCTGGTCGGGTTCGTTGCCATGCGCATATTGGCCGACCAGCCCCGAAATGTCGGGCGGCGCGTTCTTGGGCAATGTCGACGGCGCGACGAACAGCGCGTCGAGCTTCTTCACGAACCCGGCATCCCCGCCGAACAGCGCAATCAGCCCGTAGATGTCGTGCTGGTTGAGGAAGGTCGCCTGCCAGCCATTCGCCTCAGTATAATCGCGGTGCTTGTCGGGGTTGTGGCCAAGCTGGATCGGATCATAGTCCGCCCACCAGGTTCCGTCCGCGAAGCGCGGCCGCGCGAAGCCGATCTTCGGATCGATGACGTTGCGATAGTTGAGGCTGCGCTTGCGCAACGCCTGCGCGTCGGCGGAGGCGCCCGCCGCGTCCGCGAGCACCGCCATCGCCCAGTCGTCATACGCATATTCCTGCGTCCGGCTGACCGACTCCCAAACCTTGTCGGCGGGGATGAAGCCGAGGTCGTAATAATAACCGCGGCCGAGCGTGCTCTCCAGATCGCGAAAGCTGCGGTCGAACGCGCGCCGGCGGATCTGCGGCCAGGCGGCGGCATAGTCCGCCTTCACGCCCTTCACGCACGCCTCGGCCAGCACCGACACCGAATGCCAGCCGATCATGCAGGCGGTCTCGACACCCTGGAGCGGCCAGACCGGCGAACCCGCCGGGCTCTGGATCGTCTGGCGGACCAGATCGCGCGTGAACTGCGCGGCCTTGTCGGGCTGGACCAGATTGAGCAGCGGGTGCAGCGCGCGGTATGTGTCCCACAGCGAATAGGTGCTGTACGCGGTGTCGCCCGCCGCCGCTGTGTGCACGTTGCGGTCGAGCCCGACATAGCGGCCATCGCGGTCGGTGAAGAGCGTCGGCGACAGGAACGTATGGTACAGCGCGCTCGCCATGATCGTGCGCTGATCGGGCGTGCCGCCCTCGACACGGATACAGTCGAGCTGCGTCTGCCAGGTCCGCGCCGCCGCGCGCCGGACGCTGTCGAACTGCCAGCCCGGGGCCTCGCCCGCCAGCGCGGCCTTGGCGCCCGCGACGTCGACCGCGGAGATGCCCGTCTTGATCAGGATCGGTTCGCAGCCCGCCTGGTCGAAGAACAGCGCGACCTTCAGCCGGTTGCCGGTGATCGCCTTCGCGCCCGCGGGTGCCGGTGTGTCGTCGTCGCCGAAGAACTCGACACGGTCGGGGCGGCGCGACAGCTGCATCGCGAAATGGATCCGCCGACCCTTCGCCCAGCGGTGGACGCGGCGACTGCCGGTCAGCATGCCGTCGGGCGACAGCGCCAGCGACGCCTCGTCGATCAGCACGCCCTTGTCCCAGACGTCGAGGATCATGTGCGCGAAGTCGATCAGGATGTGCCCCGCGCCCTGCGGGAAGGTGTAGCGGTGATGCCCCGTCCGCTCGGTCACGGTCAGCTCGGCGAGCACGCCCGATTCGAGCTTCACACGGTAATAGCCGGGCTCGGCCAGCTCGTCGGAAAAGCGCTGGCGATAGCCCTCCTGCGGCTTGTCGAGCGCACCGGGTTTCAGCTTCAGCGGCCCGCGCGTCGGCACGACGAGCACGTCCAGCATGTCGCCGATCCCCGTCCCCGACAGATGCGTGTGGCTGAACCCCATGATCGAGCCGTCATCCTGGTGATAGCCCGAGCACGCGTCCCAGCGGCTGTTGTCGGTGTCGGGGCCAAGCTGGACCATCCCGAACGGCAGCGACGGCCCGGGATAGGTGTGGCCATGCCCGCCCGTGCCGATGAACAAATCGGGCTTGCCCGCGGTCGGGCGCTGGCTCTGCGCGGTGGCAGCGGCGGCGGGCAGCACGCCCGCAAGGCCGGCAAGCCCGGTGGTGGCGAGCACCTGGCGGCGGTTGGCGGTGGTCATGTGTCTCTCCCGTGGGTCCATGTCAGTAGCGCGCGGCGAGCAAGCCGGGCTTGCGGCGCTCGAGGTCGAGGATCAGCTCGCCGAACAGCCCGTTGGCCCAGGCGAACCAGCTGCGCGTGAATTTCGTCGGATCATCCTTGTGGAAGGATTCGTGCATGAAGCCCGTGCCGCCGTGCGTCGTTTTCAGCCATGTCAGGCACTGGCGGATCACGGCGTCGTCATCGCTGTTCATCGCATGCGTGACGATCGACATTGGCCAGATCATGTCGAGGCCGATATGCGGCCCGCCGATTCCCTGTGCGGCCTTGCCCGCAAAGAAATAGGGGTTGCGATCGCTCCAGGCGAGCGCGGCGGTGCGGCGGAACAGTGGGTCGGCGCGGTCCGCGGCGCCAAGCAGCGGCAGGCCCGAAAGGCTCGGCACGTTGGCGTCGTCCATGAAGATCGCATTGCCGAAGCCGTCGACCTCATAGGCCCAGACCTCGCCGCCCTGCCCGTCGGGCATCCGGCCATGCGCGCGCAGCGCCGCCTCGACCTCGGTCGCCAGCGCCTCGCTGTCGGCCGCGCCCGCGGTGTCGCCGCGCGCTTCGCGCTGGACCGTCGCCAGCATGCGCAGCGCCGACACCGCGAACAGGTTGGACGGGATCAGAAAGGGATAGAGGCACGCATCGTCCGACGGGCGGAACATCGAATGGATCAGCCCGACCTTGCGCGTCGGTGCGCCGTATCCCTCGAACATCAGCGTCTCGGTCGGCGAGACGTTCAACCGCTGGAAGTGATACGGACCCTTGCCGTCCTTGCGCTGCTGTTCGCGGAACGTCGCGACCGCACGAACCATCGCCTGCGCCCACAGGTCGTCGAACGGCGTCTTGTCGCGCGTCGCGGTCCAGTAACCGTGCGCGAGCCGCATCGGGTAGCAGAGCGAGTCGATCTCCCATTTCCGCTCGGCGACGCCGGGTTTCATCTCGGTCTGGTCGGTCCGCGCACCCAGATTCGATTTCGCGGTCGGATCGTCCATGAACGCGTTAGCGTACGGGTCGATCAGGATGCAGCGCGCCTGCCGTGCGATCAGCCCGACAAAGACGCGGCGCAGGCCTGCGTCCTTGGGCGCGAGATGGACATAGGTCTGCATCTGCGCCGAGCTGTCGCGCAGCCACAGCGCCTCGATATCGCCGGTGATGACGAACGCGTCGGGCTTGCCGTCGACCATGCCCAGCCGGACCGTGGTGTCGAGCGTGTTGGGGTAGCAATTCTCGAACAGCCAGGCGAGTTCGGGGTCGGCGATCTTCGCCTTCACCCGCGCGATCTCGGCCTCGACCGCGACGCTGACGAAGCGACGCTCGCCACGCGGCGGGCGCTTGCTCGCCAGCGGCGCGGCGACCGCCCCACCGGGCAGCGCGGTCGCCAGTGCGAGCGCCGCCGCACCGGTCATCACGTCGCGGCGGCGGGGGGTGAAGCGCGCGCCGCTCATGGCTTGGCCACCGGTGCGCTCATCGAGAAGGGCGCAGCACTGCTCGCCGCCCCCCATTTCCGGTTCGGCGTCGGCCCCATCACGAAACGCAGCGTACCCCCCTTCTGCAGCGCGTCGCGCGTCAGCCACGGCTTGTCGTGCGCCGTGCCGTTGAAGTTCGCCGACTGGATATAGACATTGCCCGGCCCGTTGTTCGCCGCCTCGATCGTCAGCCTCTTGCCGCCCGGCATCGTCAGTCTGACGGTGCGGAACAGCGGACTGCCGATCGCATATTGGCCGACCGCCGGTGTGACCGGATAGAAGCCGAGCGCGGAGAACACGTACCACGCCGAGGTCTGGCCATTGTCCTCGTCACCCGGATAGCCGTCGGGCGTCGGCGCGTAGAGCTTCTTCATCACGTCGCGGACGTGATATTGCGTCTTCCACGGCGCCCCCGCCCAGTCATAGAGATAGGGCATGTGCTGGATCGGCTGGTTGCCATGCGCATATTGGCCCATGTCGACGATCTGCATCTCGCGGATCTCGTGGATCGTCTGCCCGTAATAGCTGTCGTCGAAGATCGGCGGCGTGGTGAAGACCGAATCGAGCCGCTTCACGAACGCGTCCTTGCCCCCCATCAGGTCGGCGAGCCCCTGCACGTCCTGCATCACCGACCAGCTGTAATGGAGCGCATTGCCCTCGGTGAACGCGTCGCCCCATTTATACGGGTTGAAGGGGGTCGACCAGCTGCCGTCCTGGTTGCGCCCGCGCATCCACCCGCTCTGCGTGTCGTAGAGCTTGCGGTAATTCTGCGCCCGCGCGGCATAGAGTTTCGCATCCTCGGTCTTGCCGAGCGCACTCGCCAGCCGCGAGATCGAGAAGTCGGCAGTTGCATATTCGAGGCTGCGCGCGGCATTCTCGTTGATGCCGACGTCATAGGGCACATAGCCCAGCCGGTTGTAATATTCGACGCCCTCGCGCCCGACCGCGCCGACGACCTCGCCCTTCTTGTCGACCGGACGCCCTTGCGAGGTCGTCGCGTTCTTGACCATCGCCTCGTACAGCGTCTCGACGTCGAACCCGCGCACGCCGTTCAGATATGCGTCGGCGATCAGGTTCGCCGAGTTCGACCCGATCATCACGTCGCGGTGGCCGGGGCTCGCCCATTCGGGCAGCCAGCCGGACTCCTTGTAGGTGTTGACCAGCCCCTGCATGATCTCGCTGTCGCGCTCGGGATACATCAGCGCGAAGAACGGGAAGACCGCGCGCCACGTGTCCCAGAAACCGTTGTCGGTATAGAGAAAGCCCGGATGCACCTTGCCGTCATAGGGACTGTAATGGACCGTCTGACCCTTGGCATCGACCTCGTGGAACATCCGCGGGAACTGCAGCATGCGGTACAGCGCGGAGTAGAAGGTGCGCCGGTTGTCGATGTCGGGATCGCTCACCTCGATCCGGTCGAACTCGCGCTGCCAGACTGCCTTTGCCTTGGCCTTGGTCTGCTCGAAGCCATCGCCGCCGATCTCGCCGCGCAAATTGCGCTCGGCCTGGTCGAGGCTGATGAACGACGACGCGACCTTGACGCCGACCTGCTCGCCCTTGCGCGTCTTGAAGCTGACGACCGCGCCGACATGATCGCCCTCGCGCACCGGCGTCGCGGCGATCTGGCCGTTATCGTCCCAGGTCCGGCTGACCGTGAAGGCGTGGTCGAATTCGGCGACGAAGTAATTGTGGAAATTGCCCGGCACGCCGCCGTGATTGTTGCGGACATAGCCGGTGATCCGGCGCTTGACCGGGTCGACCGACACCATCGATCCGCCCGCATAGCCGTCGAGGATGATGTGTGCGTCGTCGCTTTCGGGGAAGGTGAAGCGGAACTGCGCGGCGCGGTTGGTCGGCGCGACCTCCGCGGTCACGTCGTAATCGGCGAGATAGACCTTGTAGCTATAGGGCCGGCTCTCCTCCGCCTTGTGGCTGTACCACGAGGCGCGTTCGTCCGCCTTGACCTTCAGCGCGCCGGTCGTCGCCATCAGCGCGAACGCGGCATAATCGTTCATCCACGGACTTGGCTGGTGCGTCTGCTTGATGCCGTTGATCTTGTTGCCGTCATAGGTGTAGCCCCAGCCGCTGCCGGGCTTGCCCGTCACCGGCGTCCAGAAGTTCATCCCCCACGGCACCGCGACCGCGGGATAGGTGTTGCCGTACGACAGCGTATAGTCGGAATCGGTGCCCATCAGCGGGTTGACGATGTCGACCGACGGCTGCGCCTCGGCGCTGGCCGCAGCCTGTGCCGACAGCGGCAACGGTGCGACGAGCGCGATCGACGCGACCGCCGCCACCGTGCCGCGCAATGCGGCGATTACCCTGTGTCTCACATCGCTCTCCCAGATGAATGTTCGTCGCGCCCTGAAGCGGTTGACCCGGCACGGATCGGCCGCGGCGCGACGCCGGTATCGGTCATGACGACGGGCTTGATCGTCCCGTCGGCGGCAAAGACCATGCGGTCGACCGCAATCTGCCGGTGTTCGCCGCGATCGGTATCGAGCGGCCGGCGGTGATAGGCGATGTACCAGTCGTCGGTGCCGGGCACGTTGACGACCGAATGATGCCCCGCGCCGCGCGCGATGCGCAGGTCCTGCGACAGGATCTTGCCCTTCGGCGTGAACGGCCCGGTCGGGCTCGGCGCGGTCGCATAGGCGACGCTATAGTCCGGCCCGGTCCACCCGCCCTCCGACCACATCAGATAATAGACGCCGTGGCGTTCGATCATGAACGACCCCTCGACATAGCCGGGGGGCGTGATCTCCTTGAACATCGTCCCGTCGGGAAACGGCAGGACGCGCTTCAGGTCCGGGCTCAGCCGGACGACGTTGCAATGCTTCCAGCCGCCGTAGAAGAGATAGACCTGCCCGTCGCGATCCCGGAATGCGAACGGATCGATCGGCTGCGCGCCGTTATGGAACGCGCCGACCAGCGGCTTGCCCAGCGCATCCCTGAACGGACCGCCGGGCGTCGCGCTGACCGCAAGCCCGATGCCGCCCAGCTCACCATCGCTCTGGATGTCGTTCGCGCTGAAGAACATGTAATAGCGCCCGTTCGCCTGGAGCACCGACGGCGCCCAGATCGCATAGGCGGCCCAGCCCGCATCCTGCACGTCGAACACGCGGCGATGCTTTGTCCAGTGCACCAGGTCCGGCGAGGAAAACGCGTCGAAGAAGGTCTGCATGCCATAGGACGGGCGGACCGTCTTCCGCAGTCGCGCCGCCTTTTGCGCAGGCGTGAAGCGGCTCGGCGTGACCGGTTTTCCGGCATGGTCGGAATAGGTCGGGTAGATCCAGTATTGCCCCGCGAACACGCGGATCTCGGGATCGGCATACCAGCCCGGCACGATCGGGTTGGACGCGGTCGCCGCTCCGCAGGCGAGCAGCCCCGCCAGCGTCAGGGCCCGGCGCAGGACGCGGGGATATCTATCAAAAAAACGGTGGCTCCGCGAAGGAGCCACCAGGGGAGAGGAAGGTTTTGGCCCCGCCATCAGAAGTTGAACGACACGCCGACATAGGCACGGCGCCCGAAGTAATTCCGATAGACGAAGCGATCCTTGGTATCGTTGCCGAGATGCTGGCTCTCTTCCGACTTGGTCAGGTTGATGATCGAGGCGGTGATGTTGAGCCGGTCGGTCAGCGCGTAGGCGGCGTTGAGATCGACCTGTTCATAGGGGCTGGTATAGACGTTCAGCCCCGACTGGAGCCCGCCGACGACCTCGCCGCGGCGGTTGTACGATGCGCGGACCAGCACCTTGCCATGCTCGTAGAAGACCGAGGCGTTCATCTGCGTCTTCGCGCTCCCGACCAGCGCGGACGAGCCGACCGACTGGCCGTCGAGCGTCACGTCGGCGACCGACGTGTCGTTATAGGTGAAGTTGACCTGCGCACCCAGCCCGAAGGACAGCGTGTGCTGCGCATAGAGCTCGACACCCTGCGACCGCGCGTTGGATCCGTTCGCGACCGTCGAATAGGGCTGGATCAGCACCTGCTCCCCCGCCACCTCGCGCGTGACGTTCAGCACCAGCGGCACGACGAAATCGGACACGTCCTTGCGGAACAGCGTCGCGCCAAGCACCGAGCCGCGATGGAAATACCATTCGATGCCGGCGTCATACTGCCATGCCGAGAACGGGTTGAGTTCCGAATTGCCGCCTCTGCCCGACCAGCCCTCGAACTCGCCGAACTGGCCGCGGTCGAACGCATATTCGGGCGAGCGATAGGTCAGCGACCGTTCGGACCCGAGATTGGCGAAGGACGGCCGTGAAATGACCTTGGCGACCGCACCGCGGACGAGCAGGTCCGGGGTGATCTCGTACGAGATGTTGAAGCTCGGCAGCCAGTCCGTGTAGGTCTTGATCTGGTCGGCGCGCGTGTTGACGATCGTCTCGCGGACGCTCAGCGGCAGCACCTGGCAATTGCCGTCCGCGCCCAGCGGGCGGTTCGGATCGAACGAACCGTTCGGCCCGTTGACGCAATAGTCGTTCAGATACTGGAGCCGGTCGGACGTGTTGCCCGACTGACGCGTATTGGCCATCCGCACACCGATATTCCCGCGCAGACCGCCGGTGCCGAAGTTCGCCTGGGCGTAACCGGCGAAGACGCGCTCACCAAGATCATAGACGA
The DNA here is from genome assembly GCF_014842205.1 of Sphingomonas sp. CFBP 13714. Taxonomy (NCBI): domain Bacteria; kingdom Pseudomonadati; phylum Pseudomonadota; class Alphaproteobacteria; order Sphingomonadales; family Sphingomonadaceae; genus Sphingomonas; species Sphingomonas sp. CFBP 13714. Next base: position 43,939 of record NZ_JACYVG010000009.1, on the reverse strand, counting down.
AGTCGCGCTCGTTGACGCGGACCGCGTCGCCATAGGTCGCGTTCAGATAGCTCAGATACTTGTCGAAATTGATCCCCGGCATGACGTTGGCGTTGAATCCGCCGTTGACGTTGCCGATCGGGTTTTCATAGAAGAATTCGGGCAGTGCGACCGCGCCCGCCGCGGTATCCTGATAGCGGAGCTCGCTGGCCGCATCCGCATACCATTCGTTGCGTCCGGTCTCGCGGTGGATGCTCAGGTCACGCCATTTGCCGCCGATCTGCACCGACTTCAGGAACCCGTCGAACCGGCGCGTCAGGTCGAGCTGGAGATACCGCTGCGCCAGGTCGCTGTTCGTGAAGCTCGAATTGGTCGAACCGACGTCGATCTGCGCGATGCCGTTGCGGATGTTCTGCTGCAGGTCGGGCGAGAAGGTGAAATCGCCGATGCCGTTCGAAACGTCCCAGTTGCTCACCAGATTGCCGTTCTGCTCCTGCCCCGGCACCGTCACGCGTGGCTTCGCGGCGGCGCTGAACCGAGCGGACGGGCCGCCGCTCGACTTGGTCTTGCCGAGCTTCAGCACCGCGTCGAACCGGTCCTGGCTGTACTTGACCTCGGTTTCGAACGTGTTCGAGACCTGCTTCTCGCGGCTGTAGGTGCCCGCGATCTGCGGCGTTTCCATCGTGCACGGAGTCGCACGGAGCAGACAGCCCGTCCCCGCCGCCGGCACCGCAAAATTCGCCGACTGGAAGATCGTCCCGCTCTTGTCGAGCGTCGCGCCGGTGAAGAAGTCGTTATAGCCCCATTCGGGGATCTTGACGGTATTCGAGGTGAAGTCGCTGCTGTAGCCGAAGCGGAAATAGTTGGACGTCACCGTGACATTGTCGAACGGGCGGAACTGCGCCGTCGCCTGGATGCCATAGCGTTCGCGTTCTTGGTCGAACACTTCGGCATTGACCGTCTGCGGTGCCCAATAGCCTGAATAATGCGTGCCGTCGCGCGTGGTCGTGCCCTGCCCCGGCCAATAGGAGATCGCGTCGTTATTGGCGAACGGCTTGCCGTTGACGTCGGTCGCGGGCGTCAGGACATTGCCCTGCGCGTCGCGGTCGCTCCACCACAGCCAGCTTTCCGCCTCGCTGCGCAATTCGCGGTTGGTCCGCTTCTGCCACACGCCGCCGACCAGCAGGCCGAACGTCTCGTCCTCGTTCTTCCACGACAGCTGGCCGCCGAGCTGCGGCTCGAACTTCTCGGTGGTGTCCGAATAGGTGCCCTCGGTCGACACGAAGCCCGACCAGGCGGGGACGTCGAACGGCTTGCGCGTGTTGAGGATGATCGTGCCGCCGACACCGCCTTCTTCCAGCCGTGCCTCGGGCGACTTGTAGACTTCGGTGCTGGCGATGAAACTGGACGGCAGCAGGACATAGTTGAATGACCGCTGCGGATCGCCGCTGTCCGCGCCGGCCAGGAAGTTGCCGTTGAGCAGCGTCAGCGTCAGGTCGGACTGGAGCCCGCGGATGCTGACCCGCGCGCCTTCGCCGCCGTCGCGCGTGATGACCACGCCCGGCACGCGCTGCAGCGCGTCGGCGACGTTCTTGTCGGGGAACTTGCCGATATCCTCGGCGGTGATGACGTCGACGAACGCGTTGGCTTCGCGCTTCTGGTTCAGGCTCTTCTCGATCGAGCGGCGATAGCCGGTGACGACGATATCCTGCTCACCCGCAACGGCCGACGCGGTGTCCGCCGTCTGGCCCGAGGGCGCGGTCGCCGTCGATGCGGGCGTTACCGCGTCGGGCGCTCCGGTCGTGTCGCCGGTCTGCGGTGTCGTGGCGGCTGCGGGCAATGGCGGCGCGACCTCCTGCGCGCCCGCCGTCCCGGCCAGCGCCGCGCTCAGGCTTGCGCCCGCGAGCAGAAACCGCAGCGCGCGGCGGCGATGCGACGGAACGGCATATATTGTCTTGGTTGCGCTCATCAGACTTCCCCTTTTCGGCGTGCGGGACGTCCTTGCCCCCTCACGTCTCCCTGCCGATCGCGTGCCTGCCCCCGTATTCGGGTGGGACGTCCGGTTCATCGGATCATCACGGTACGTCGTCTTTGCTTGCCTATTTGCCAATTATAAAAGTAAATTGTCAAATGGATTATGCGGAGCAGATTTATGCCGTTTCGGTCTCAACATTCGCAACATTCGCCGCGGCTCGGAACTTGGCCGAACCGGCACTAATCCTGCCGGGCGGTTCGCCGGCGGCGGGCCGTCTTGCCAAATCGCCCCGCAAACTGAATGCTGTCGTCTTCAACTTGGCCGGTATCAGCACCCGGCCTTGCCGCTCCGCCTCAAGCTTCGGAGCCCCCTTCCCCTCTCAGACCGGGTGACCGCCATGCCAATGCTCAAGCGTCTCTGCCTCGCCGGATCGGCGCTCACCCTGCTCGCCACTGGCCCCGCCCCCGCCCAGACCGCGCCGCGACCGAGCGACTCGGTCGATCCGCTGATCGGCACCGGTGGTGAGGGGCATACCTTCCCCGGCGCCGTCGCCCCGTTCGGCATGGTCCAGCTCTCGCCGGACACCGACACCTCCTGCGTCCTCCGCGACTGCTATCCGCACGCCGCGGGCTATCGCTACGACGACCCGACGATCGTTGGCTTCAGCCACACCCATTTCTCCGGCGCCGGCCATTCGGATCTCGGCGACGTGCTGGTGATGCCCGTCGCCGGCGACGACGTGCCGATGGACCCGGGAACGCCCGCCGCCCCCGGCTATCGCTCGCGCTTCTCGCACGCTACCGAAACCGCGAAGCCCGGCTATTACGCCGTCACGCTCGCCGATCGCTCCATCCGCGCTGAAATGACGGCCGGCTCACGGGTCGGCGTGCACCGCTACAGCTTTCCCGCGGGCAAGGCCGCGCATCTCGTTCTCGACCTCCGCTCGTCACTCTACAATTACCCCGGCAAGATCCTGTGGTCGGGGCTGCATCTGCGCGACGACGGCGTCCTCACCGGCTTTCGCGAAACCCGCGGATGGGCACCCGGCCGCAAGCTCTTTTTCGCGATGCGCTTCTCCGCCCCCCTGACCGGCCACGCACTCGTCAACCGCGAGACCGCCATTCCCTACAAGGGGTTCCAGGGGCCGGGCCGCGACAGCGACGCGCTCGCCGAAAAGCTCGGTCAGGCGCTCGAGGCCCGTCTCGATTTCGGCGTCCTGACAAGGCCGCTCGAGGTGAAGGTCGGGATCTCAGGCGTCGACGAAGCCGGCGCGCTCGCCAATCTCGACGGTGAAGCGGGCGGCTTCGACGATATCCATGCGCAGACCCAGGCCGCCTGGGACACCGCGCTCGGCGCCGTCACGTTCGAGGCCGAGGCCCCGATGCGCCGCATCTTCGCCACCGCGCTCTACCACAGCCTGCTCGCGCCCAGCATCTGGAGCGACCGCGACGGCCGCTATCGCGGGCCGGACGACCAGATCCACCAGGCGACCGATTTCACGGTCCGATCGACCTTCTCGCTCTGGGACACGTTCCGCGCCGAACACCCGCTGCTGACCCTGATCCAGCCAGAGGAGACCAATACCGACATCGTCCGCTCGCTGCTCGCCAGCCAGAGGCACAGCCCCGACGGCATCCTCCCGGTCTGGCAATTCGCCGGCCGCGAGACGTGGACGATGATCGGCTATCACGCCGTCCCCGTCATCGCCGATGCCTATATGAAGGGGATTGGCGGCTTCGATGCCAACGCCGCGCTCGACGCGATGGTCGCGAGCGCCGATCACGCCGCCTATGGCGGGCTCGGCGAGTATATCGCGCGCGGCTATGTCCCGATCGACAAGGAACCCGAAGCCGCCTCCAAGACTGTCGAATATGCCTATGACGACTGGACCATCGCGCGGATGGCACGGAAACTCGGCCGGTCGGACATTGCCGCGCGCTTCGAGAAACGGGCGGGCAACTGGCGCAACAGCTTCGACGCGTCGTCGGGCTGGCTCCGCGCGCGCAAGACCGACGGCCAGTTCCGCACCCCCTTCGACCCGACCGCGATCAACTACGGCTCCGACTATACGGAGGGCAATGCTTGGCAATATAGCTGGTTCGTACCGCAGGATCAGGCGGGGCTGTTCCGCCTGCTGGGCGGTGACGCCAGGACGATCCGGAAGCTCGACGCGATGTTCGATTTCGACCTGTCGAAGATCGACTATAGCCACGCGGAGGATATTGCCGGGCTGATCGGCCAGTATATCCACGGCAACGAGCCGAGCCATCACGTCGCCTATCTCTACAGCTATGCCGGGGCGCCCTGGCGGACGCAGGAGCGGCTGGGGCAGATCGTCGCCAGCCAATATGCCGACACGCCGGCGGGATTGAGCGGCAACGACGATCTCGGACAGATGTCCGCCTGGCTCGTGTTCACCGCGCTAGGCTTCTACCCGGTCGCACCGGGCGCGAACGAGTATGTCATCGGCCGCCCCTTCATGCCCAAGGCGACACTGATGTTGCCCGGCGGCAAGCGGTTCGTGATCAGCACGGACAACCTCTCGACCGCCAATCGCTACGTCCAGTCCGTCACCCTGAACGGCCGGCCCCTCACCCGCACCTATCTTCGCGACGACGAGATCCGGCAGGGCGGCGAATTGCGGTTCGTGATGAGCGCTCGGCCGAACCGGCAATGGGGGAAGAGCGCATCGTCGCGCCCGTTCTCGACCTCTACCGCAGTTTCAAGCCCCCCGACGCGGCGCTAGCGAGAGCGCCGTCGGGAGGTGCGTGCGGTGGCGGCGGCCTCGCCCGCTTCCAGCGCACGCCAGCGCGCAAAGCGTTCGGGCGTCAAAGTGCCCGCGTCGATCGCCGCGCGCACCGCACAGCCCGGCTCTCCGCCATGCGCGCAGTTCGAAAACCGGCAATCCTGCGCGGCGAGGGTAAAGTCGTCGAACACTTCAGCGATGCCCGCGGCCGCGTCGGACAATTGTAATTCGCGCATGCCCGGCAAATCGAGCAGCCAGCCGCCCTGATCGAGGCGATGCATCTGGCGCACCGTGGTCGTATGCCGCCCCGTCCCGTCATGCTCACGGATCGCCTGGGTCGCGATGCTTGCGGACCCGCGCAACGTGTTGACGAGCGTCGACTTGCCGACGCCCGACGACCCCAGAAAGGCGACGGTCTTGCCGATACCGCACCAGGCGGCGAGCCGCGCCACGTCGGCCGGATCTCGGCCGTCGACGGTCTCGACGATCAGTCCGGGCTCGATCGCGCGAACCGCGTCCACATAGGTCTCCGGCGTGTCCGTCAGGTCGATCTTGGTGAGGATCACGACCGCATCGACCCCGACCTCGCGTGCCAGCACGAGATAGCGCTCCAGCCGTGCGACGCTGAAATCCTGGTTGCACGACGCGACGAGGAACACCGTGTCGACATTCGCGGCGATCATCTGCTCACCGCGCGGATCACCCGGCGCACGGCGCTTGAACAGGTTCTTGCGACCGAGCACACGAAGAGCTTGCGCCCTGTCCGCGCTGGTCAGCAGCCAGTCGCCGACGGTCGGGTGATCGTCCAACGGCGTGGCACCGGCGATATAGGGCGACAGATCGCCGGCCCAGCCCGACCCTGCCACGGCAATCTGGCCGCGGTGGACGGCCATGACCCTGGCGGGATGACAATAGGCGGCTTCGGCGGCCGAGATCTGGTTCTCGAAATGTGCGTCCCAGCCAAGCTGTTCCAGGGTCTGATCAGCAGAATCCATAAGGGTGCAGCAGCATCTTTCCTTGCGGGCCGGTCCCCGGCCCTCCCGTCTACGATCCGGTCGTATACGCCGATAGGAGGCGGTTACCAGTCGCACCCACGATCAAAACGCTGCTAATTGCGCCCTTTCGTCTAAGCCGCCGCGCTCGCATTCAGGCGAGCCGCGGAAATCCGTACCCGGATCGGGGCCAGGTATCAGACCGCGCGACCCACGAGATGCCCGATCGCGGCCGTTGCGCCCATCGCCGCCGCACCCCAGAACAGGACGCGAAGCGCCGGGCGCCACGGGCTTGCGCCACCCGTTCGCGCCCCGACCATGCCCAGCAGCGCAAGGAAGACCAAAGTCGCTGCCGTCACCGCTAGCAGCCGGTGTGGCGCAGGCGTCAGGATGGCCACCAGCAGCGGGGGTATCGCGCCGGCGACGAAGCTGACAGCGGACGCGAATGCCGCCTGGAGCGGGCGGGCCATGACGATTTCGCAGATGCCAAGTTCGTCACGGGCATGCGCGCCGAGCGCATCATGCGCCATCAATTGCCGCGCGACCTCGCTCGCGATCGTCGCATCGAGACCGCGCGCCACGTAGATCTGCGCGAGCTCGTAATGCTCATGCGCCCAGTCGCTGGCGAGTTCGCCATGCTCGCGCGCCAGATCGGCAGCCTCGCTGTCAGCGTGCGAACTGACCGACACATATTCGCCCGCGGCCATCGACATCGCCCCCGCGACCATCGCCGCCGCGCCGGCCACAAACACGGCGCCGGTCGTTGCGCCCGATGCGGCAACGCCCGCGATTAGGCTCGCGGTCGACACCATCCCGTCATTTGCGCCGAGCACCGCGGCACGAAGCCAGCCGCTCCGCGATACAAGATGACGTTCGCTATGCGCGCTCATGGCAGTATCCTGATGGTTTCGCCGAGTGTCGCCACCGTCATGCCGAGCTTGCGGACGATCAGCCGATTCTGCGCGACCCGGGCATCGGGCGACAGCGTCAGCCACTGATCGACCATCATGCCGCCGCGCATACGAAAGGCCAGATGCAGGCGATTGCCGACCGCCTCGCCCGTCACCGGTCCGGACGCGTCAGTCAGCGTGCCCGTGTAGCGCCCGTGCCCGAGCGGAACGATCCGCCATTGCCGATCGCGCGGCGGCTTGCCCTGCTGCTCGATATGCTGATCCAGGATCAAGGTGCCGTCGGGAGCGACGCGACCGACGCTCGCGACATGCGTCCGGACCGGCGCCCGAAATGCGATCTTGAGCACGCCCGTGCCGTCCAGCCGCCCGGCGAAGAACCGTTCGGCGACAAAGGCCGGTTGCGCGGCGATCGACGCGGTGCTCGGCCCACCCGCGCAGGCGCACGGCAGCAACGCAAGCGGCACTGCAACGAAAGTCGTCAGACGGGGAACCGGGATCATCCTCTGCTTCATCGCCATCCTCGTCGTCGCATGCGCCGCAGGGCTCTCAGTCCGCGTTCGAGCTCTCGCGCCAGGACGTTGCGTTCGGCCGTTCTCGCCGAGCTGGCAATATGTATCTACCCACCCCGCCCGCGGTACGCGCTGCTGATCGTGGATTTGCCTGGCGAACCCCACCGACCAAAGCGCTCGTTTAAACTGTGCACATTGCGCGCCTGCCCGTCTATCTAGCATGATGAAGCATAGGCCTCCGGCCGGCGCGATGCCGGGACGCGATCTTTCGGCGGTCATGGAACGCATGCGGCCGGCGCTCATGGCGTTCTTCGTCCGTCGTCTCAGTGATCCCGTGCAGGCGGAAGATCTGATCCAGGATCTTTTCATCCGCATGGCGACGATGAGGGGGCCGGCCACCGACAATCCCGAAGGCTATATTTTCCAAGCAGCCGCCAACCTGTTGCGCGATCAATATCGACGTGATGCGACCAGGTACCGATATCAGCAATCACGAGCGACCGATGCTGACCTTGGCGTCGATCCGATCGACGCCGAGCGGTTGCTGTCCGCGCGGCAGAGCGTCGGGTGCGTCGCGCGCACGCTGGGCGGCCTGCCTGACCGGACTCGCCAAATTTTCATTCTCTACCGATTGGAAGGCATGCAGCGTAAGGCGATCGCCGATGCGTTCGGCATTTCCGTGAGCGCGGTCGAGAAACATATCGCGAACGCAATGCGCGCGCTGCTTGCCGCCATGGGAGACTCGTAATGACTGCGCCGCAATCCGATGCGGACACCGTCATCGACTGGTGCCTGCGGTTGTCCGACGGGGCCTTGTCTCCAAAGGAGCGCACCGACCTGCACTCGTGGTTGGCCGACGACCCGCGCCGGGGCGAGCGCCTGGGCGCAGCGCTTGCCGCCTGGGACGCGGTTGAGGAGAATGCCGACGCTCCCGAGATGCTCGCGCTACGCCGCGAAGCCCTCGGTGCCGTACATCGCGCGGGGCAGCGTCGCTGGATCCGGACGCCGATGGTGTCCCGACCTGTGGTCTGGGCGATCGCGGCTGTGCTCCTGCTTGCGCTGTCGCTGGGCTCGCTGGCGTGGCGCCACGGCGCCCGCGACGAATATCGCACCGCGATCGGTGAGCGACGTGTCATCGCGCTGGCAGATGGCTCGCGTCTGTCGCTCGACGCCGACAGCATGGTCACGGTCGCCTTCAGCCCGCAACGCCGCGACATCGTCCTCGAGAAGGGTCGCGCGCGCTTCAAGGTCGCAAAGGATCCGCTGCGCCCGTTCGCGGTGCGCAGCGGGCGAAACGTGGTGATCGCAACCGGGACCGAGTTTTCGGTCGAAAGGCTCAGCCGCGAAGTGCGGGTCGCGCTGTTCGAGGGTCGGGTCGCGGTGTTGCGTGATACCCCCCAGGGGCAGATGAACGAGGTCGTCCGGCTGGGTGGGCACCAACTGACCGCAGAGCGTGCGCTGACCCCGGGTCATGAGATCGGCCTGCCGGTATCGGGGTTCGTCGGATCCGTGAACTCATCGATCGGAAACGACGGCTGGGGCGCGGAGCAGGTGAGTTTCACGTCGGAGACACTCGTCGCCGCCGCCGAACGCATGAACCGCTATGCCCAGCGCCGCCGGATCATTGTCGATCCGGGTGCCGCGGACATTCGCGTCAGCGGGGTCTTCAACAATGGCGACGTCGATGCCTTTGCCGACGCAATCGCCACAACGTTCCCGGTCGATGCCGCTGTTACCGGCGAGGCGATCCGCTTGAGCCGCCGTCGCTGAAACGGAGATAAAGCGAAATTATAAGATAATTTTCGTAATGAAGTGAGTGTTCGACACCCTCGCACGTCACAAAAGTATAACAGAGGAAGAGGGGCGATCGATGATGTTAAGGGACCGACGAATTCTTGGCGTAAGCTGCGTGGCAATCGCTACGGTGATGGTGGTCTCTCCGGCACAGGCGCAGCGGGTGGTTCGCGTCGACATCAAGGCCCAGCCACTCGGCCCGGCGCTGCGGTTGCTCGGCCGCCAGATGCACGTGCAGATGGTGTTCGACGAAACCCTCCTCGCCGACCGCGTATCCCCGACGATCAGTGGTTCGATGACGCCGGACGTGGCGATCTACCGGCTTCTGCACGGCAGTGGTCTCGTCACCTCGCGAACGGGACAGGGCGTTTATGTGATCGCACGCCCCGCCGCGCTGACGCGCGTGGCGATGACGGGGTCTCAATCACAGGTTTTGCCGCAACGCCCGGCGAACCAGCCCGACACGGAACAGGACGACACGACGGGTCCGACGCCGCCTGGTGGCGACATCGTCGTGACGGGATCGCGCATCCGGTCGAAAAATCTCGTCGAAACGGCACCGGTGACCAGCGTCAGCCAGGCGGACATCAAGCTGCAGGCAGCCTTCAGTGTCCAGGAGGTGCTGAACCGCGTTCCGGCGATCAAGAACAATGACACCAATCTATCGAACGGCAACGGGCGCCAGCAGTTCGATTTCCACGGGCTCGGGACCAACCGGACGCTCACGCTGATCGACGGTCAGCGGATCGGCGTCACCGAAGGGATCGATGCGTCCGTCGTGCCGGTCGGACTGATCGAGCGCGTCGATCTGCTGACCGGCGGCGCATCTGCCGTCTATGGCTCGGACGCTATCGGCGGCGTGGTGAACTTCATCCTCCGCAAGGATTTCGAGGGCGTCAACGCGAACGTCAATTACGGTTTCTACAACGCCGACAACCGCGACAACATCGCCGCGCAGGCCGCGCGTGACGCAGGCTTCGCCGTGCCCAGCGGCATGGCCAATGATGGCGGCCGGTTCGACGCCAATATCAGCATGGGCAAAAATTTCGCCGGCGGCCGCGGCAACATCTCGCTCTTCGGGGCCTATAGCCAGGTCGAACCGGTCCTCGCATCGTCGAGGTCGTTTTCCGTCTGCCCGATCACCTTGTCGGGGCAGTCGGTCGTCTGCGCCTCACCGTCCTCGGCAACGCCGGCTGGCTATTTCCAGGCGCTGTCCGGGCCGGCGCAGAATGGCTCCGTCCTCACAAACGCGGCGGGTGGGGGTCGCGAATTCGTCCCGTTCACGGGGGCCAACGGCTACAATTACAACGACAGCTTCTATTTCCAGCGCGAGAACAAGCGATACAACGGCGCCGTCTTCCTCAACTACGAGGTTTCCCCCGCGCTGCAGCTCTATGCAAACGGGCTCTATCTGAGGTCCGAGTCGCGGAGCCAGTCGGATCCCGCTACCATTCAGCCCGGCTCGATCCCCTATGACATCAATTGCGACAACCCGCTTCTATCGCAACAGCAGGCAGGCGCGTTGTGCGGTACCGCCGCGGGGACGGCAACGAACGTCCGCACCGATGTCCGCTACCGCTTTACTGACGCGCAGTCGACGCTGTCGTCCAACGAGATCTATCGCGCGGTGGCGGGGTTTCGCGGCGATCTGGGCAGCGCATGGCATTATGACGTAGGCGGCGTTTATTCGACCACGCTCTACCGCCAGCAACAGCTCGGCCGCATCGACCCCGCCAAGGTCGCCACCGCACTGCAGGTGGTCGACGTCAACGGCACGCCGACCTGCGCCGCGGTGGTCAGCGGATCCGACCCGAGCTGCGTCCCGCTCGACATTTTCTCCACCAACGGGCCCAGCGCCGCGGCCGTCGACTATCTGTCGTTCGCGCAAGGCGGCGGCGTGTTCCGCGAGCGGTATGAGCAATGGGTGGGCAATGCCAACGTCACCGGCGACCTCGGCGAATATGGCATCAGAAGCCCGTTTTCGACCAAGGGCATCAACATCGCGGTTGGCGGGGAATATCGGTCGAGCGGCTATCGTTCGCGCCCCGACGCCGCCTATCAGGCTGCGTTCGGGTCGACGCCCTCGACATTGTCCAACAACGCGGTCGACCTCTACGGTGAGGTCAACGTGCCGCTGGTCAGCGACCGCCCCCTGATCCGCGACCTGAGTATCGGCGCCGCGATTCGTGGATCGAAATATTCCGGGGTCGAACGGGTGCGGTCAACGTACAAGATCGACGGCAGCTGGCGGCCGATCGAGGACCTGCTGTTCCGGGCGAGCTACAACAAGGCAACCCGCGCACCGAGCATCTACGAACTCTCGTCGAACGCCAACGCCAGTTACGGTGTGCTCGACACGAACACGCTGGGCGATCCGTGCGCAGGGACGAGCCCCGTTGCCAGCCGCGAGGTCTGCGCGAGCACCGGCGTGACCGCCGCACAATATGGCGCGATCCAGCAATGTCCGGATTTCCTGTGCACTGTCCGCAACGGTTCCGAAGGTCTGGTGACGCCCGAAGTCGCGCACACCTACACCTACGGCCTCGTCCTGACGCCCCGCATGCTGCGCGGCTTTTCCGCGACCGCCGATTATTACAGCATCGAGATCCAGAACGGCATCGGCTATTACCGCGCAATCGATTTCCTGCAGACCTGCGCGAACACCGGCTATGATTTCTTCTGCGGACAGTTGAAGCGCAACGCCGACGGGACGCTGTTCAGCAACGCCGGAGCAGCAACGGGCTATATCAACCAGGGATACAGCAACCTTGGCCGAACGAATGCCCGCGGGTTCAACTTCTCTGCCAATTACGACACGCGGATGGGCAACTGGGCGCGGTTCTCCACCAGCTATGTCGCGACGCTGCAGACCGCCAAGGGCGGTGATCTCGGCCTCCCCGACACCGACTTCAACGTGGTCGGGCTGTTCGGGCCCTATGCCGGGCAGGGCTATCGCCGGTATCAGCACAATTTCCGGTTTACGCTCAGCTCGCCCGAAGCTGCGCAGACCCAGGCGCTGGTCTCGGTCAACTGGAGGCATAATTCGGGGCTGAAGAACTCGCGCCTCGATGGAAATCCGATCTTCGGCGAGGACGATCCGAGCGTGCCTGATGCATATAAGTATCTGCCCGCCTATGACGTGTTCGACCTGAGCGGGAGCGTCACCGTATCGCGGGCGCTGACGCTGAGAATGGTCGTCAACAACGTGCTCAACCGGGCGGCGCCGGTTCGTCCCAGCCCCCCGCTCGAGGCGGCGGAGCGCGTCAACACCTCGCCTTCGGTCTATGATGCGCTCGGCCGGTCTATCAACATCGGGGCGACCCTGGATTTCTAGGGCCGTAGCCAGGCATGGCGGCGCCACCGGACGCGTCGCCATGCGGGAAGGGAAAGCATGACGGGTCAACCACCGGGCGTCGCCGACGCATTCGCCAGCGTGTCACGTCGCCGCGTCATGGCAGCAGGGACCGGTTCCATGTTCGCCGGGCTCTTCACGGGGCTGGGCGCCGCCGAAGCCAGCGCCCCCGGCGCGGACGAGCGCCACCGGATTGCGGCGACCGAGCCCGCGAGCGAGTGGCTGCTCGGGCACCCCGTGGGTAACGGCCGGCTCGCCGCGATGATGGGCGGCGGGGTCGTACGCGACATATTGTCGCTCAATCACGATACATTGTGGAGCGGCCAGCCCGACGTCAGCCCCGGGCAGGCGGGCGTCGATCGAGACCATGCCGATCCTCGCAACCGGGACGCACTCGCTGCAGTTCGCCGCGCCGTGTTCGCCGATGATCCGATCAGTGCCGATCAACTGAGCCATGCTCTCCAGGGGCCATTCAGTGCGAGCTATGCACCGATGGCGGATCTCCACCTCGAGATGGACCATCGCGAAGCCCCGCAGGACTATCGCCGGATGCTCGACCTCGATCGCGCGGTTGCATCCGTCACGTATCGCTCTGGCGGGACAGGCTTCGGCCGCGACCTGTTCGCCTCGCACCCCGATGGCGTGATCGTGCTGCGGCTTACCGCGGATCGACGCGGCATGATCAATTGCCGCCTGATGCTGACGAGCAAGCTGCGCGCGACGGCGACGGCTACCGCACAATCAGGCAGCAACCAGATCACCCTGCTCGGCAAGGCGCCCACGCAGAGCGAGCCCGATTATCGCGACGTTCCCGACCCCATTCGATATTCGGATAGCCCTGGTCGGGGCATGGCGTTCGCGACGATCCTGTCGGTCGAAACCGATGGCGGCGCAATCACCGCGTCGGAGGGGGCGCTGCACATCCGCGGCGCCACAACCGCGATCGTCCGCATCGCCGCCGCCACAGGGTTTCGCCGCTTCAACCTCGCGCCCGACACCCCCGTCGCCGCGGTCCGCGCTTCGGCCGAACGCGACCTCGCGGCTGCCAGACGTCATGACTATACGACACTAGTAAAGCGTCACGTCAGCGATCATCAGGCGCTCTACCGCCGCGCCTCACTCGAACTCAACGGCACGATCGGGGACGGGGATACACCGCGTGCCGAACGCCTGTTCCAGCTCGGCCGCTATCTCCTCATCGCCAGTTCGCGCCCCGATACGATGCCCGCCAATCTTCAGGGCGTGTGGAATGCGGCGGTACGTCCGCCCTGGAGCTCGAACTACACCACCAACATCAATCTCCAGATGAATTATTGGGCTGCCGAGACTTGCAATGTCGCGGACTGCCATCTTCCGCTGATCGATCATATCGAACGGCTCGCGGTCACCGGCGCGCGCACCGCGCGGCAATTCTACGGAATGCCGGGCTGGTGTGTGCATCATAACAGCGATTTGTGGGCGATGAGCAACCCCGCCGGCGCGGGCGTCGGCGATCCGAATTGGGCGAACTGGCCAATGGCGGGCCCATGGCTGGTACAGCACGTCTGGGATCATTACCGCTTCAGCGGCGATCGCGACTTCCTCAAGACGCGTGGCTTTGCATTGATGCGAGGCTGCGCCGAATTCTGTGCAGCCTGGCTGGTTCGCGATCCACGAAGCGGCCATCTCACGACCGCCCCGTCGATCTCGCCTGAGAACCTGTTTTTGACCGCGACCGGCAAGTCCGCCGCAATATCGGCAGGCTGCACGATGGACCTCGCGCTGATCCGCGAACTGTTCACGAACTGCATCGCGGCCATGGCAGTAATCGGTGATGTCGACGGGCTCACAGTGCGCCTCGCCGGGTTGCTGAAGCAAATCGAGCCCTATCGCACCGGCCAATATGGCCAACTTCAGGAATGGGCGACCGACTTCGCCGAGCAGGACCCGGGCCACCGACACATCTCGCATCTCTATCCGCTCTATCCCGGCGATGCGATCGACCCCGTTCGGACGCCCGCGCTCGCCCGGGCTGCGCGCGCGTCGATCACGCGCCGCGAGGCGCATGGCGGTGCCAGCACGGGCTGGAGCCGTGCCTGGGCGACCGCGGTCTGGGCCCGGCTGGGTGACGGCGCGCAGGCCGGGCGATCGCTTTCCGCGTTCATCGCCAACAGCGTCGCAGCGAACCTGCTCGACACGCATCCGGCAAAGCCACGGCCCGTATTCCAGATCGATGGCAATCTGGGCATCACCGCGGCGATCGCGGAGATGCTGCTACAGAGCCGCGAAACCGAGATCGCGCTGCTGCCTGCGGTCCCCCCGCAATGGACCAGCGGTCGCGTCGTCGGGCTCCGCGCGCGGGGCGGTCACGAGGTTGCGATCGCGTGGAGCGATGGCCATGTCGACGCGACGGTAATTGCCGGCGACACGCGCCTTTCGGTCCGATTGCCGTCAGGGTTCGAACCGCTCAAGATTGTTCAGCGGGGGACGATCGTCCGGTTCGAGAAGGATACACAGTCTATCACGTTCGAGACTGTGAAGGGCCGACGCTACGACGTCGCGCTACGCAGAACCGCTCAGGGCGCCGCCAGCAGCACGCCACGCGAGAGCGATGCCACATGACCCGAAACGTTCCAGGAGTCCCCATGTCGATCATCACCCGCCGCGCTATGCTTGCCTCGGGGCTCGCCTCCGGCCTGGCATCGACAGCGTCGTCTAGCGGCTGGGCGCGCAAGCCATCGCCCGGAACTTCACCCGCGCCCTGGGGAGCAACCCCCTCCCCGCGCCAGCTGGCCTGGCACGCACGGGAGCAATACGCCTTCGTCCATTTTTCGATCAACACCTTCACCGATCGCGAATGGGGCTATGGCGACGAAGACCCCAAATTGTTCGCACCAACCGACTTCTCGGCGGATCAGATCGTCGGAGCGGCCAAGGCCGGCGGCCTGCGCGGGATCGTGCTTACCGCCAAGCATCATGACGGATTCTGTCTCTGGCCGACGATGCTGACCGAGCATTGCGTCAGGAACAGCCCGTTTCGTGATGGTAAAGGCGATGTGGTCCGCGAATTCGAGCAAGCGGCTAGGCGTGCCGGCCTCGACTTCGGCCTTTATCTGTCACCCTGGGACCGCAATCACGCCGAATATGGCCGCCCCGGCTATCTCGACTATTACCGCAACCAGATCGTCGAACTCTGTACGCGCTACGGCCAGCTGTTTGAGTTCTGGTTCGACGGCGCCAACGGCGGCGACGGCTATTATGGCGGCGCCCGCGAGACACGGAAGATCGACTCCGAGACCTATTATAACTGGCCGTCAATCTTCGCCCTGGTGCATCAGCATCAGCCCATGGCCTGCACCTTCGAACCGCTAGGGTCCGACGTGCGGTGGGTCGGCAACGAGGATGGTGTCGCCGGCGATCCGTGCTGGCCGACCATGGCCAACCGCAAACCGAGCCAGGCGGACGGCAATGCCGGTCTTCGCAACGGCCCCTTATGGTGGCCCGCCGAAACCAACACCTCGATCCGCCCGGGCTGGTTCTACCACGCCGACGAGGATGCGAAGGTCAAGGATCCTGAGCGGATGCTGCAATTGTTCGACGAATCGATCGCGCGTGGCACCAATCTGATCCTGAACCTGCCACCCGACCGGCGCGGGCGTTTGGCCGATCCCGACGTCGCCGTTCTGCAAGCATTCGGTACCGCGCAGCGCGCAACGTTCGCGGACAATCGTGCGACCGGCGCGATCGCGTCGGCCGATCACGTTCGCGGGCCGGGCTTTGCGGCGGCCAATGTGCTCGATCGTAACCCCGCAAATTATTGGTCGACCCCCGACACCGTCCACACGCCGAGCCTTGTCCTCGACCTTCCGCCCGGCCGCAGCTTCGATCTCGTCCGGATCCGGGAGTTCCTGCCGCTTGGCGTCCGCGTCGACCGCTTTGCGATCGACGTCGATCGCGGCAAGGGGTGGTCGGAGATCGCATCGGGCACGTGCATCGCCGCCCAGCGCGTCGTCCGCCTGCCCGCGCCCGTCGTCGCACGACGACTGCGGCTGCGGATCGTCGCCGCACAGGCGTGTCCGGCGATCAGCGAAATCGCGCTGTTCCGCCAGATCGCGCCGACCGCGGTCACGCTGCCCGCCGCGCGTAGCCGCGATGTGCTGCAGCCCTCCGAGATATCGATCGTCTCGGCATCGGGACAGACGGCGGCCGCCGTGCTCGACAATGATTCGAACACAGTCTGGCAGGTTCCGGTCGCGTCGACGGCGGATCGCCCGACCGTCACCTTCAAATTGACCACGCCTCAGCACTTGGCTGGCTTCATCCTGACGCCCTCGCGCGCGGTGATGACGGATACCGCGCCACCGAAACGGTTCCTTGTCGAGACAAGCCTCGACGGGAAGACATGGGCCAAGGCCGCCGCCGACGAGTTCTCGAACATCGCCAACGCGCTCTCGCCGCAACGCATCGTCTTCGACACGAAGGTTGACGCCGTCTACGTCCGCATGACCTTCATCGGTCTTGCATCCCCCAGAACGCATATGGCCATCGCCGGCATCGACCTGTTACGGTAGAGGGCCGGCAGGCGCGATACGCACCCCGCCTGCCGCCGATGGTTATCTGTGGATGAACGCGAGGATGTCGGCGTTGATGACGTCGGCGTGTCATGCGGATAGCCTGGACAGGTCTTGAGCCTGCCGCCCATCGGGTACCAGTTCCGGCAAGGGGTGCGACCTGATCATCTTCGCCATGATCACCAGCACTGGCTGATCGGCGATGCGCGCGACCGGGCGTTGCGAGACTATTGGAAGAGCGAATCCGACTTTGTCGATGTCGATTCGACCGCCGGCAGCTTCGATCCGAAGACGGGCGAGCGACGCCTTTCGATGACGGGTAAGGCGCGCATGAATTGGACCTCAGGCTGGTATCCAACCGACGGGATGGGGACCGGCTATGGTGCTGCTTTCACCCGCGACGCCGGGCTCGACGGTGACGCACCGTACGCCGTCCCCTATCCACAGCATACGCGCACGGTGGACACGGTCCTGTTGCCGCAAGAACGATATCGCCAGATCAGTCGCGGGCATCGAATATCGCCGCCGTGTCACGTTAAAGGGCGGCATGTTCACCGCGAAACGCACCCGCCGACGAGTTCGCAGCCTATGGCGTATCGCCCTGAGATGGGTCGCATCGCCGTTGCTCATGATCGCCCACCCACGCGTAGATCACAGTATCAGGACCGGTAGGACGCTCGACGCTGGAAGTGGCGGTCTTGTTCAGGACAGCAAATCTGTGGCCCCTGCCCTCAACAAGAGGCACAATTCCCGAGCTGGTCGGGGCGGTTTCAGTGCTCGTTGGAATGCCGGTCTTCGGCCGGCGTGTAATAGCGCGCGATATCCGCTTCGGTGAGGGCATGACCGCTCGACTCTTTAACAAGCGCGGCGATTTCGCCATCGGTCTTCCCGGCATTGCGCAGTTGCTCGATCTCGTCGCTTACCATGTTGATGAAGGCGGGGACCGGAAACCGTTCCTCACCCAAGCCAAGTGCATCGCGCATATGCTTTTGCGCACGCAAGGCTTCGGGAAGCGTGAACGCGATATCATCAGCCATCGAACGTGCCTTTCATGGACTAGATATGGTCGGGGGGCATTGGCCCCCCGACACCGAAACGCTTATGCGGTGACCGCATCCGCTTTGACGTTCACGCTCGACGTTGCCATCGCGGTCAACTTGTCGTCGGTCGCATATTCCTCATCGAGCGTTTCTTTCAGAATCGCAGCGATATCGGCGCGGCCGAGCTGGTTCGCCCAAGCGATCAGCGTGCCATAGCGCGTGATCTCATAATGCTCGACAGCCTGTGCCGACGCGATCAGCGCGGCATCCAGAACGGCTTTGTCCTCGATCTCGCCGGCGACTTCGTTGGCTTCCTTGATGATGCCGTCGATCGCCGGGCAGGTCACGGCCTTCGCCTTCTCGCCCAGCAGGTCGAAGATCCGCTCGAGGCGCGTGATCTGCCCTTCCGTCTCACGCAGATGAGTTTCGAAACCCTGCTTCAGGGCTGGCGCCGTTGTTTTTGCCACCATCTTCGGCAGCGCCTTGGTGATCTGGTTTTCCGCGTAATACACGTCCTGCAACTGGTGCAGGAACAGGTCGTCGAACGTCACGATGTCTTTGGAAAACAGGCCCATGATAGTGTCCTCGCTAAGCAAATGGCTGCGAAGCAAACTGCTCCGGCACCGCCGCAACGCGCCGGCTCCGGGGTAAGTTTCGTTCGGTTCAGCGCAGCCTTCACGCCAGTCCGATCGGTGGCGGCGTGTAATCCTCGACGCCGTTCCGGTTGTCGCTCGGCTGATCATGCCGGCAGTCAAGTCGAGCATAGGAACGATCGGAAAAGCCCCCATCTAGCGTCGCATGACCAATAGCATTCTTCATCTCGGGCTCATGGAAGACGGGGAAATCGAACTCGATCTGGCCGCCCTGGAACTCGCAGCGCTCGATCATCCCGGTATCGATCTCGACGACTATATCGACGAGCTCACTGGCATAGAATTGGCCCTGCGCGCTGCGGACGGCGACGCAGCAGGGAGAGTCGCTCAGGCCCAGACCTTGAGCAGCGTGATGGTCGACGAATTCGGATTCTCCGGCGACCGCACGCACTACGACGATCCCCAGAACGCGGACCTGATCGCCGTCGTCGATCGACGGCTCGGTCTGCCGATCAGTCTGTCGATCCTCTATGTGGCAATGGCCCGACGCCTTGGATGGTCGGCGATGCCGCTCAACACCCCCGGTCACGTCCTGGTCCGCCTTGGCGACGCACCGGAGGCGCTGATCATCGATCCCTTCAATGACGGTCGCATCGTCGCCCCCGAACAGGTGGAAGCCTTGTTGGAGCAGATGACGGGCCAGACACGGTTTTCCGACGGGATGCTGCCCCTGTCGAACCGATCGGCGCTTGTTCGACTGCTGCTCAACCAGGCGACCCGTGCCGAGCAGGCCGGCAATACCGCGCGCGCGCTAGTCCTGTACGACCGCATGACGATCGTGGCGCCCACGCACGCCCATGGCTGGTGGGAGCGAGCCAGACTTCAGCTAGTCGCAGAAGATGTTGCCGGCGCCCGCAACAGTCTTAGCGCGATGCTCGAGATTTCCCGGGACGACGATTTGCGCCTGCAGGTATCGGCAGCGCTCGATGCCCTTCCCCGGCCAACGCCTTCGTGAACGTAGCGGTGGACTGCCCTTACCCCAAGCGCCCTTTGGGAAGGCTTCTGCCCGCGAGAAGATCGTCGAGCCCTGGGATACCTTCAGCTCGCCGGCTTTGCGATCCCTGGTAGCTTCGCCGCGCGGAGCTTGTTGAGCAGATCGCGTGATTCCACGGGGGCCGCCTGTTTGAACAGGCTGAACAGCGCGCCATCGTCCAAACCGCTGATGTCAAACCCGATCGACAAGGCAATGGGCTGACGAAGGCGAGCACCGGGCTGCGCCTCGAGGACGAGTACGAACCACCGCATTCCGACAGGCGGCTGTCCGATATTTTCGGCGAACTCCCCTGCAACGGCCTGGCGTATCCGGATGCGTCGATCAGGATTATTGTCGAACCAAGCCGCGTCCCCGTGCGTGACTACCTCTGCGATGCGGTCGTCGATCGAGCGGGGTGTACTGATCATCATGAGGTCCTGACATGCGCCATTGCGGGGCGGCCTGTAGCGGGCCTGGTCACATTGGCAAATGGCGCGATGCGCACACGACTTCGGCTCAGGCGCCGCGATACTCGCCTTCGATGCTGTCCAATGCCGAGACGGGGCGCCCCCTTCGGAACGCCCCGCTTTTTAGAGCCAGCAAAGCAGAGCGGATTACACCGACGCGACCTTGGCACGCGTCGATGTGTGACCGCCGGAGCGATACAGCACATCGGCTGCATCCTCGGGAGCGACCCCTGCCCCGGCGGTATCGACCGACACGAACACGCCACCTTCGTTGATGCGACCCTCATAATAGCTGGCATCGACCCGGCTGACGCCATGATCCGTCATGACTTTTTCCAGCCCCCCGACGGCGCCACCCAGCGCTGCACCGACGACGGCCGCACCGGGGATCGCTGCCGACGCGATCGCGCCCGCTGCAACCAGGGGACCGACGCCGGGTATTGCAAGTGCGGCGATACCGAGCAGCGTTCCGATACCAGCGCCGGCTGCGACCTTGTCGACAAACTCCTGCGTGTCGCCGTTGCCGTCTGTGGTTGTGTTCTTGCCATCATGCTGCGCCACGATCGAAATCGCGCTGTCATTAACGCCCGCAGCGCGCAGCTCTGAAACGGCGCGCTCTGCATCGGCGTGATTGTCGAAAACGGCTGATACGAGGGTCGTGCTCATGATGATTCCTGTCGACAGTTCGGTTGCTCACCGATCTAGAAGCCGTGTCGAAGGATGATCGTTCCGGATATTGAGGGTTAGCGAAGCGGTAACCATGAATAGCAGCGTCGCGACACAGGACGCTGTGAGCGGGATAGACCATGCCCGTAGGCAGCTGCGACTTAAGTGTCGCTTTTTCCCTTTCGCCATTGTCGCATCGCGGCGTCATATCGTTGACGCTCGGCTTCGACTGCAGCCTCTGCCGCGCCGACGTCTGCGCGGTGTTGCTCTTCAAGCTCACGTCGCTCGCGGGCCAGCTTGGCCTCCCGGTCCGCCAACCCCTTCATCCTGCCGTCGTAGTCGGCCGTCACCGTTTCCAGCGCAGCTTCCGCCGCCTCGAGCTTCGCGCTGCTCGGCTTCGGTTTCGGTGCAGGCTTCGGTTTTTGCGGCTGTTTGGGCTCTTCGGGACGACCCGAAACATCTCGCCGCGCTGTCCGCGGTTCGGGGGACGGCATTGCCTTGATCTGCTCCGCAGTCGTGCCCCGAGAATGCTTCACGACAACGCCTGGCGAGGCCAAAGGCTCTGCGGTCAGCGCGGGGTCTGTGACGAGCTCAGCTATGCCTCGCGCGAACAGGTCTCGCTCGCTGCCCCAAGCCTCGAGGG
Organism: Sphingomonas sp. CFBP 13714; assembly: GCF_014842205.1. Lineage (NCBI taxonomy): Bacteria > Pseudomonadati > Pseudomonadota > Alphaproteobacteria > Sphingomonadales > Sphingomonadaceae > Sphingomonas > Sphingomonas sp. CFBP 13714. The sequence continues at coordinate 22,689 of NZ_JACYVG010000009.1, read as the reverse complement.
CAGCCTTCTGGCTCGTTGCAGCGACATAGGCATCATTGAAGCCAGCGACCGTCCTGTAAACCTTCAGCTTTTGCGCACGAGCCATGCAGATTGATACCGCGCTATGTGCTGAAATAGAAGTTGGCGCCGGTCGCCCATCCGGTACCGACGCCAATGCCCACCTCCAGGCTTACCGAACATTGAGTCTCGCTCGGCTATTCGCGCCATCGTCGGTCCGGTCACGACCCGCCTGGACACTCCTAAGCGGTAAGCGAAGGCGGCACGTTAATGTGCCTCGTCTTAAGCGTGGTTCTGCCGTCAAAGCTTGCATTGGGTCACATTGCTTCAAGCAGCATGGGCGTCCTAGATATATTGAGGAGAAGCGAGGCCATGGCTACGCATTCCATCGATATTGAAGTTAGCAGGTAACTGTATCGGCTTGCGTCGAGAAGCGGCTGGAACTGCCATAAAGATCATTTTTTGGGCTCAAGTTATAGACGAAGCTTGCGATCATCGAGCGTTTTATTTGTTGAGACGCAAATCACACTTCCTGCGCTGGACGCGAGATGTTCGCCGATCGGCTGAGGATGGCATCGGAGCGATAAATTACGATGTCGATCACGGGACACCGCTAGCAATTCAGCGGACCCGCGACACCCGCCCTTGACCTAACGGTGCCCGGCAACCGACAACCGCCGAATGATCAAGCCTCTCGTCGCCACCGTCGCGCTGTTCGCGCTCGCTACTGGAACCGCAGCGCAGACCGTGCCGACGCAGCAGGTCGGCAGCGCCACGCTCTCTGGCGTGCCCAGTATCCCCGTTGAGGTGCGCGAGGCGGTGCAGCGCTATCAGAATAGTCGGGCGGCACAGTTCGAGGATTGGCTGCCGGACGGCTCGATGCTGATCGCCACGCGCTTTGGCGCGACGCAGCAATTGCATCACGTCGCAACCCCGGGTGGCGCACGCACACAGATCACGTTCGGTGCCGAGCCGATTGCCGCCGCGACGACGATCCCCCGCAGCGATCGTTTCGTGATGACGCGCGACACGGGCGGGGACGAGTGGTTTCAACTCTATACGCGCGGCCTCACCGGTGTAGCCACGCCGTTGACCGAAGCCGGCACCCGCAACCAGTCGCCGGTTTTCAGCAAGGACGGCACGCTGATGGCATGGGCGCGGGCGACCAAGGGAAGCGCCGCTTATGCAATCCTGGGGGTTGACCCAAAGGCGGGTGGCAACCCGCGCACGCTCTACCAGTCCCACGGCGCGGTGGCGCCCGCCGATATCGCGCCCGACGCCGCGCGGCTGATCTTTGTGCGCAGCCTCTCCAACCGTGAGGACCAGCTGTTCGAGCTGGATCTCAAGACCGGCAAGGCGGGCCGCATCGCGCCGAAGGCAGACGCTGCCGTCTATGCCGACCCACGCTATCTGCCGGGCGGACGAAAGCTGATCGCCATCTCCGATTCCGGCAGCGACACGCGCCGACTGGTCGAGATCGATATCGCCATCGGCGCGCAGACGGTCCTGACGCCGGACCTGAAATGGGACATCGAGAGCTTCGATCTGACGGATGACGGGCGCGTGCTCGCCTATTCCGTGAACGAGGACGGCTTCTCGCGCGTGGTTGTGCAGGATCGGGTCACCCGCCGCGCGCTACCGCAACCGGTGCTGCCGCGCGGCGTCCTGACCACGCTCAGATTTTCGCCCGACGGCAGGGATCTGGCGATTGGCCTGACCTCGGCCACTTCCGCCGGTGACGTCTGGAGCTGGGCCGTGACCGGAGGCGGCCTGACACGCTGGACCAAGTCGGAGCTGGGCGAACTCGATCCCGCCACGCTTGCCGAGCCCGAGCTGGTGCGCTTCAAATCCTTCGACGGCCTGTCTGTCCCGGCGTTCGTCTATCGGCCCAAGGGCTTGCCGGCAGGCACGCGGACGCCGGTGATCATCGACATCCATGGGGGGCCGGAAGCGCAGACGCGCCCGATCTGGAACTATGGCGCGCAATATTTTGCCGATGCGTTGAAGGCGACGGTGATCCTTCCCAACGTCCGCGGCAGCGACGGCTATGGCAAGCGCTACCTCAACCTCGACAATGGCGTGAAGCGCGAGGACTCAGTAAAGGATATCGGCGCCCTGCTCGACTGGATCAGCACACAGCCGGGCCTCGATGCAGGCCGTGTCGCGGTCTATGGTCAGTCCTATGGCGGCTATATGAGCCTTGCCGTCATGACGCATTATTCGGACCGGCTGGTCGGCGGGGTCGAGCGCTACGGGATCAGCAACTGGAACACGTTCCTCCAGAACACCGAGGCCTATCGTCGCGACAATCGCCGCGCAGAATATGGCGACGAGCGCGATCCGGCGATGCGCGCGGTACTAACGCGGGTGTCGCCGTTCACGAATGTTGCGCGGATCACCAAGCCAATGTTGGTGATGCAGGGTGCCAACGACCCCCGTGTACCCCAATCGGAATCGGACCAGATCGTGGCGCGCCTGCGCGCAAACGGCAACGAAACTTGGTATGTGGTGTTCGCCGACGAAGGGCACGGCTTTCTGAAAAAGCCGAACAACGATCTGCGGCGCGAGGTGGAAACCGTGTTCTTGAGGCGTCTGTTTGAGCGGTAGCGTTGGGGGGATAGGCCTGGGCGTAATTTGCCGCGCGCCTTTGCGATGTTGACGCACAGGCAGACTTTGATGCCGCTGCTTCAGCTGCTTGCGCTCAGACATCGGTTTAGGTTGGCGCGCCGTGCCCCTCCGTCGCTTGCGGTACGAACACCGAGAACGCCAGCGTGCCGCCTGCGATCATAAGGATGCCCCGGAACGTCAGGGGCCGGCCGTGCGCTCGCCCTGCCCGGCTCATAACTGCGCTTGCCGCCGCCCCCTGGCCCACGAGCATCTGCTGAATCTGTTGCAGCGTCTCAGCGTGTCCGCGGACGAGGCTGGCATTGGGCACGGTGCCCAACACCGCCGCCCCAAGCGTGCTACCAGATTTCGGGGAAACAAGTTGGAGTCCGTCGTGGCCCCACGCTCTGCCAAACCCACGCTGCCCTGGATCATCTTGAGGCGCTGAAGATCCGCGGCGGCCGGGTTCTCCGCCGCAATCTTCACATAACGCCGCGTTAACATCCCAAGGGCGGGTGCGCAGATCAGACGGCCTGCTCTGTTTCGCATGGCGCCGGCCAAACCTCGCTATCGGCGATGAAGCCAAATTTTGAGCAGGCTTCACAACCGATTGAAAATAGACCAGTCCTTATGATCCGTTAACCGTCGCCTCCTACATTTTGCGCATGAACCGAATAGCCAACCGTGTAACCGAGCTCACACGTTTTGCAGCGCTACCGATCGCCACAGGCGTTGGTTACTATCTGGCGGCCTTCGCGTCCCTCTACCTCACCCGCGGTGCTGACGGGATCGCGATGCTGTGGCCGCCCAGCGGCATCCTGTTCGCAGCCTTACTAGTCGAACCTCGGAATCGCATCGTGTTGCACATAGGCGGCGCAGCAATAGCCAGTCTCGCTGCCAACCTCGGCGGCGGGAATGGCGTCGCGGTTTCGATCGGTTTCACGCTCGCTAACGTGTCCGAGTCCGGATTCGCGGCATGGCTTTTACGAAACCGAACGCGGCGTCGTGATTCATTCACCGATCCAAAGGGCTTGGTCTGGTTCTGCATCGCCGCAGCGGCCGCGGCAGCGTTGAGCGCAACAATCGCCGCCTGCGCGACAACGGCTGTCGGGATCAGCTTCTGGCTTTCGTGGTTCACGACTGATCTGCTGGGAATTCTAATCGTTGCCCCGCTCATCCTGATCTCGGGCCGAGCCATTTATCGCAAAAGGTTTCGCGATGGCTTGGCAGCAGCCCCTCAAGCCATCGCGATATTTCTGCTCGTGGCCAGCGTGTCGATAATCGCTTTCTCTCAGGTCAACTACTCGCTGCTTTTCCTGCCGATGCTTGCAGTCCTTCTGGCAGCGTTGCGAATGGGTCCATTTGGCGCCGCCGGAAGTGTGCTGATCGTTGCGACGGCCAGCTCACTCGCCCATATTTTCGGCTCTGATCCGCAGGCGATAGCTGACGGTCAGGCGTACGCACGTAGCATCTTTCTACAATTCTATTTGCTGGCCCTGTTCGCGGCCGCCCTGCCGATTGCTGCCTTGCTTGCGACTAGACAACAGCTGATCGATAGCAATGCGAACAAGCTGCGGTTGCTTGAGCTTGCCGAAGGGGCGGCTCATGTGGGTCATTGGCATCTGGATTTGTTGACCCAACTCATAACATGGTCGGACGAAGTCTTTCGCATTCACGGTGTGGAGAACCGCGTTCCGCCGTCACTCGACACCGCGATAGACGCCTATCACCCTGACGATAGGGATGCGGTTTCGGCACATATCGGGCGCTCCCTCGAACACTGCGTAGGTTTTGAATTCACCGCTCGCATCGTCCGCCCCGACGGGGAGGTACGCCATGTGTTTTCGAAGGGTGAGATTGACCGAAACGGCGTCAATGAATCGGTTGGCCTGTTCGGCATTATCCAGGACATTACGACCCAGGTTGCGCACGAAGCCGAGATCGAACGGGCCCGCATTCGTGCTGAGACTGCCGCCCGCAACGCGATAATTCTGGCCGAGACGGACCAGCTTACCGGAATTGCAAACCGGCGCCGTACCAGCTTCGTGCTTGAGCAGACGTTGCTGCTCGCCCGCGAAACCGGGCACCCAATGTCCGTCGCGATGTTCGATATTGATCACTTCAAGCGCATCAACGACACCTATGGACATCACACCGGCGACGAGGTGCTAAAGAGGGTAGCAGCAGGCGCTGCCGCGGAACTTCGCAGCGGCGATACGATCGGCCGCTTCGGCGGTGAAGAATTCGTGATTGTGTTACCGGACGCCACAGCGGATGCGGCAAGCAAGGTCGCCGAACGGGTGCGTCATGCCATCGGCACGGACAGCGGTACTCCCGGTGTCACGGTAAGCATTGGCGTGGCTGAAATGGCGCCTGGGGAGACGTGCGACGCGCTGCTGAGGCGAGCCGATGATGCGCTGTATCTCGCGAAGAACGAGGGCCGCAACAGGATGCGGCTGGCAGCCTAGCGAAGTCGTCCGTAGACGCAGCCGTACTTCCAATGTCTGTCTCAATTGCGCATTCGCGAATGGCCTGTCGGCGACAAGAAACGGGAGAGATGGCGCTTAACGAATGGCCGTTATGGGTAGCCCGTATAGCCACTCTGAACGTCCGGCACTGGGCGCTAGCTACCGGTCCGCTTTGCAGGTGGTAAGACCCAATAGATGACACTCAGATCGGCCTACCCGCTTCCCACAAATCGCTGCTAATTCATGTTCTAAGTTTGACCGCTTCTCGGTTTTCATGGCGCATGCTGGTAGGTGACTGCTCACCCTCGTAGCGAGCAGCCGGACCAGTTCCGGCTGCATAAATTGAAAACTGTTTATTACGTCAAACAAAATCGCGCGCTTGCCTGCCAGAGCCGCCCGGATTTGAAGCTGGAGCTTGCTCCGTTGCGCCTTCGACCCGGCTGACCATTTCAGCCGTGAGCGAGTTCTCAGCGTCATGGTTAGGACGCGCGTCGGGTACGAATGCGGTGGCGGCTATCCCACTAATTGGTCCAGCGACTTCTAGAAACGGCTTGAGCTTGCGTCTCTCCCCGATCGGAACGCCCGGCCCGTCCGTCGGAAGCACAGCAAGGCACCCTCACGGTAAGTTAGCGCGGCGTCATTCAGCACCTCGGTGATGAGTTCGGTCCTGTCCTGATCGAGGCAGAGATCGGCGGTCTGATCGGATCTCGCAATCATGCTGATGAAGGTAGCTAAGACCTCTATCTTGGTCGACCTCGCGACGACTACGACAGCGGTGCCCCAGACCCGGACATTCGCAGTGGTTCCGGCTTACCAGCTCCGGTCGTTCGTTCATCTCGGACGCACGCGCTCGGAGCCGCCGCCATTCGTCACGCAAGTGCCCGGCGCACCGGGCTATCAATGCCCTTCGCGATGTCTGCCCGCGTGACCGGGATTGTTATGTCCGGCGTAACACCCCGGTCGGGTTGCGGGGTCGTCGGAAACCGGCCGATCAACGGCAGGTCGGCTTCCAGCCCGGTCGCAGGCAGTCGCACGAAGTAGAAGCAGCCACCGTTGATCCCGCGCCGGTTGCCGCCGGTCGTCTCACCAATCAGCGTTGCCAGGCGATTGCGGCGGACGAAATCGGCGAACTGGAACGTCGCCGAACTGTTCTGCGGCCCGATCAGAACGCGCACGTCGCCCTCATAGCGCGTACCGCGCGGTCTGATCGGGTCGATCCGGTCGCCTCGCGTATCGAGCCGGAGGAACCGGTCGTTGATCCTGGTCGCATTCTCTCCCAGATGGTCGAAACTGCGGTCCCACGTGTCGAGCACGGGCCGCAGGTCCTCGGGCACGGTGCGGTAGCGGATGAGCCTGTCGACCTCCTCGAACGGCGTCTCGCGGTTCACCAGCCGTTCGGCGAGCGCGTTACCGCAGTCGAGCCCCCCCTCGTTCGCGCGCAGATCGACGACCAATCGCGGCACCCGCTCGGCGACCAGCCGGTCGACCGCCTGATCGAGCCAGCCGCGCCAATCCCACTTGCTATCGTAGAGCCCCCAGCTCGGCATCGACAGAAGCGCGGCGTCGCCACGCCGCTCGATCGTCCAGACCGGCGTGTCGCCGCTCGTATCGACGCCAGCATGCGCGGTGGTGCGGCGCTGCGCCAGCGAGACGCCGCCAACTGTCGCGCCACGTCGCCGTCCGGAGGGGGCCTCCACCATCAGCCGATAGCGGTCCTGCCCGAACAGCATCGAGAAGAAGATGTCGAAGGTCTCGTATCGGTCATCGCCCTGGACCGAGAGAAGCCGGCGACGCTTGGCATCGTTGTGCCCATCCGCACGCGCGAGCGGCATGAGCGCGGCGAGGATCGCGCTCGCGGATCGGCCATTGACCGCCAGGATGCGGCTTCCCGGCGAGATCCCCGTGGCGAATGGATCAGCCGTGACGACCATCGCGTCGCCGATCCAGAGGAAGTCGAACGGCAACCGATCCGGTGCTTCAAATAACGCGGCGGCGACCTCGCGTCGCTGATTGTAGACATTCGCATAGCTATGGCCGCAGCGCGCGGTCGCGAGAAAGCGCGACAGCGTGAGGTAGAACGCCCGTAGCGTCATGGGGATGGCCGCCGCCTGGTCCAGCGCTGCGAAGCGGGCATCGATCTCCCGGGGCGTATTGTAACGGTGGATGCCGGGGTGGAGCTCGGCATATGCCCTGCGCAGTAACGCGACGTCCTCGCGCATCGCCGAGGCGCGGAGAAACGTCGGACTGGATGAGGTCCGGGCAAGCAGCGGCAAGGTTGCAAAGGTGGCGCCGAGGCCGCCGAGTACGGTGCGGCGGGACGGTGGCGATGCGGTCATGTCAGCTCCGACGTTATGGATACCCCCTTCAAGCATGGCCGAGCGCGTACGCGTCGCCTCATTATCGCCCATGCCATGCGGTTTATCGTTTGTGAGACGCCCGATACGCACTCGGAGAGCGACCATAGCGCCGCTGGAAGGCGCGGTTGAAGCTCGCCTTCGACGCGAACCCGGCGTCGAGCGCGATCACCAAGATTGGCCGGGAGTCATCTGCCGCCAGTGCCGCTGCCACATCCTCGCAGCGAAGCCCGTTGACGAAATCCGAAAAGCCGACGCCCAGCCCCTCATTGAGTGCGCGCGACACATAGGTCTCGTTGGTCGCGAGCAGGCTCGCCAGCCGCCGCAGCGTCAGCGAGTCGTCGCGATACCACCCGTTATCGCAGATCCGCGTCGCCCATTCCTCCCCTTGCGCCTGCCAGTTTCGAACGGCGGGTGATCGCACCTCCGGATGCTCCAGTGCGTCGAGCGCCGGAAACGGCAACGCGAGATACCGCCATCCTGCGATCCCGAGATACAAAGCGAACCCCGCGATCGTGGTGTAGAGCGGCATCAGTCCCTTATAGCCGAGCGGCATCACCGCATCGACCAGCAGCCAGCCCGCCCAGACGATCGCCAGCAGCGGATAGGCGACGGCGGTGCGGCTGAGCCACGCAGTCGCGAACCGGGCGTCGTCGCTGCGCTTTTGCGACAGTGCGTCGCGGTAGTCGTGCAACAGCCGGATCGTCCACGCGCCATAGACGACGAAGCTGATCGCGAGCAGCGATGCGACGATCGCATTGCCGGTCGTGAAAGCAAGATCCGCCCAGTGACGTTTCAGCGGCGTCGGCAGGAGGAAGGCGGCAGCCTGATAGGCGAACTGGATGGCGCCAGGTAGCAGGTGTCGCCAAGCCGCGGGCGACCAGCGGCCGGTGACGAGAGCATAAGCGTGCAGATGGAGGAGTGGCGGGACCAGCAGCGCGTTCGAGAAGGGCGCGAAGGTCAGCCACCACCAGCGATCATAAAAGCCGGCAAACCCGATCAGCCACGGCACGAAAACGCCAGTCATGACGATCAGCAGCGCGGCAAGCGTACGCGCCGCCAGCCGGTTGTGAAACGACGCCGACAAGCCGACCGCCAGCGGAAGCAGCATTGCAGCTGCCACCGTGAGGACAGCCGTGCGCCAGCCAAAGACCAGATCCATGACGGTCAGAGTAGCTTCGTCGACATTCAAAGCTAGAGATCACATTTCGGAGGGAGGCCAGTCGCCTCACCTGCGCGCATTCGAGCCCCCCCCTCAGCGCTCGCACAGCTGGAAACTTGCGGCTCACGGCCGCTCGAAAGACGGCATGGCAAAGACTCAGAGCCACTCCTGCAGCAGTGTCTTTGAGCAGCCCGAAAGCGGACGTCCGTTCACCTCTGCCGCTCGTGCGCGAATATCAGGACGCAGTGCGCGTGGCAGCAAATCCCGCGGGCCCCACTCCGGATTAAAGGTAGCGCGAACAGCTTTGCAGTATTCGGGTTGGTGCTGGCGTGCACCGCCATCGACGCCCATGTCTCGCTTGGCGGCGGTGCGCCCCTCCTCGTCGCCCGTCGCAAGACGGGGTGGGTCATGAGCACCCCCCGCCGCACCCGCCATCGCCGCTACCGCATCCGTCCGACCCACAAGCGCCACCGTCGAAGTTCAGATCGAAACGACGACCAGCTGTGCCGGCCTTTAGTCGCGCACCCTGGATCCATGTGACGATCGCAACGGCAAGGAGGAAAACGGCAACCAGCGCCGCCATATCTTGAACGATCAGGACAACTAGGCCGGCGCAAGTGAACCCGACCAACGTCGTCTCTTCCGCGCCCAGAAGTACCTTTCTGGTCCGGTCGATCCGCTGGAAATTTCCCGAGAATCGTTCGGAGGGATCGGGCCAAACATCTGCGGGCGGCGCAGCACCAAAGGTGTCCCGGTATAAATTGAGCGTATGCGCGTAGCGGTCACGATAGTGCTCGCATTGCTCGGGGCCACCCGATGTCGGCTCGTGATGAATTTCGCGCGCGACGATATCGCGGCAGAGGCCGTGCCAATAATCGCGGGTATAGGCCAGATGCAGATGCCACGCCTGATCAACTGCGTCCGACGGCGTAAGCTGCTCATCGCTGATCGCGACCAGCGCGAGGAAGCGACGATATTCCGTCGCGACCCGGTCTGCAAACGACCCGGTCCATCCGTTCTCTGCGGCCAGCCTCCCTTCGAAGCTGAGGGCTGCACCGGGCTGGCCGATGCTCAGGGTCTCGATCCTCCCAATGAGGATCCTTCGCGCCATATGCGCGGGGCTCTTCGGTTCCATATCCCATTACATTAGTATGGTATTGTTGCAGGATCGTGACGCCGATGGCAATCGATCGATCCGGAACTCGCCGTCCGCACCTCGATCGTTGCGTGATGCTCCGAGGTAGACAATGTCCGACCGCCACTCGGCCTCGACACTGCCGTTGCAGGCTGAGCGATCGCAAGCGCGGCGCCGATATCCTGCATCAACATGGTCCCTCTCAGCCTGTAGTCGGCGACGCTCGGGTTACTCGCCGGGGCGGCCCGCCTGTTGCGAGCGGGCGATCCATTGTTCCTGCACGACCCCTTTCACCGTGCAGATCAGCCGACCGGGCCGTCCAACGAAACGTTTGACGCTTCCCCGAAGACACGCAGCCCGCTCTGGGACGTACGCGACCTCGAGACGGTGATCGTCTCAGCTGGCGGGTCCACGCTGGCTCGTGTCGTCCAAATGCTGGCCAGTAACCCTTGGGTCGTTCTGCAACGCAATTCGCTACAGACCGGGCCCATGGCAGTCCGAGGGACTGCCGCCACGCACGACCTTCTTTGCCCTACGACCCACAAGCTGACGTTGCAGGGCCTTCCCCCCGCCGAGCTGCGGACACTCATTCAATGAGGTTTCCGGCTAAGCCACTGCATGCCGCCATTTAGGCGGTTGTCGGCACTGGCGTACTTGGAGTGGGGGCGACCTTGTCGGTGCGGTGCGGGCTGCGCGCCTACGCAATCGAATCACGGGAGGCGTGTCCCGGAATCACGGCTCCGTGTGACGGACGATGGCCTCGCAAATTTCATGGGTTGCGAGAATAGCGGCTGCATCGACCGGCCTTCGCTCACGCGCCGCAAGCAGGAAGGCGTCGCACATCGCCGCAAAGCCGCGCTGCTGTCCTACCGAGACCCAATCGCCTCGTCGATGTAAGCGCTGTGTCCCGCTCGTCTCGACGCGATCAGCGAGGTTCAGCACGGTATGACGTGCCCCACCGCCAATGAGGTCGAGGCGTTCCTCGTCGAGACCACTGTTACGATGCATTGTGCCGATGGCGGTAAACCCGTCGCCTGCCAGTGTGAGGGTGATCGTGTGGAGCATGCCGTCTACGACATGGGTTTCGATGTTGCGTCGGCAAACCGGTCCTGGGGCCAGGAACAGCAGCGTATCGACGACATGGATGAAGTCATCGAAGACGACCTTCCGCGGTTCGTTGGGTTGCCGGTAGCGGTGCTTTTCGAGGATGATGAGGTTCGCGTCGATGCCTCGCAATGCGACATAATCTGGCGCAAACCGCCGGTTGAAGCCGACCATGAGTGGAACGACACGGTCCGTGGCCAAGGCGACGAGCGCTTCGACATCGCCGAGATTATCGGCGAGCGGCTTGTCGACGAAGGTCGGGACGCCTCTCTCGATAAGCAGCCTGACGAGTTCACCGTGTGCCTGCGTCGACGCGTGAACGAAGGCGGCGTCGAACGCTGTGGTGGAAAGCGCATCTGCGGCGCTGGTGTGCCGATGCGCGATACGAAACGAGCGGCCGACCTCGTCGAGGACGCCCGCATCGCGCGTCGCCAGGTGAATGTCGAGATCAGCTCGCGTCGACAGAACCGGAAGATATGCTTTGCGAGCGATGTCACCCAGCCCGATGAGAAGCACGCGCATATCTATTCCCCGGTCCGGCACGATCGCCGCGTCTGCCGGGCCGCAATAGCTTCACGATTGCGCTCCCCGCAACCAATCGTCGGGGATGACTGCGACCGCAACTGGGGCAAAGATGTCGCGGTGCGCCGCAAAAATGCATCGCCGCCGATCGTGTCTCTTGCCGCACGTTGCAGTGATGTTACCGGTCGGCGAAGAATCCGGGTCACACGGATCGACGCAGGAGGATGTTCGAAGCCCAAGGGGGGACCATCCATGATTCGCTTGTCCGTTCGTACGTCTGCCATCGCCCGGCTGCTGGCCGCCAGCGCGCCGTTATTCGTCTGTGCCACACCCGCCGTCGCGCAGGACCAGGCGCCGACGGGGCAAGCCGTCGGCGATCCGGCCGGCGAACAGGGCGTCGGCGACATCGTCGTCACGGCGACCCGCCGTCGCGAATCGGCGAAGGACGTGCCGCTCGCGGTCACCGCGATCAGCGGCGAGAAGCTCGACGTGCTCAACTCGAGCGGCCTCGATATCCGGTTCCTCGCCGGTCGCACGCCGAGCCTTCAGGTGGAATCCTCGTTCGGCCGCACCTTCCCGCGTTTCTACATCCGCGGGCTCGGCAATACCGATTTCGATCCGAACGCCGCACAGCCGGTGTCGGTGGTGTATGACGACGTCGCACTCGAAAATCCGATGCTGAAATCCTTCCCGGTGTTCGACCTGCAAAGCGTCGAAGTGCTGCGCGGGCCGCAGGGCACGCTGTTCGGGCGCAACACGCCAGCCGGCGTCGTGAAGATCAATTCCGCCAAGCCGGATCCGGACAAGGCCTCGGGCTATGCGACCGGATCCTGGGCGACCTACAACACGATCAACGGCGAGGCGGCGCTGAACCTGCCGATCGGCAACGGCTTCGCATTCCGTGCATCGGGCCTGATCCAGTCGCGCGACGATTGGGTCACCAACGATTCCACGACGGGCAATGCCGATCGCAAGCTCGAAGGGTATCGCGATGTCGCCGGCCGCTTCCAGCTCGGCTATACCAGCAGTGACTTCAACGCCTTGCTGAACGTCCACGTCCGCGACCTCACGGGCTCGCCGCGCATCTTCCGCGCGGGGCTGTTCAAACCCGGCACCAACGACTTCAACACCGGCTTCGACCCCAAGCATGTCACGCTCGACGGCTATACCAGCCAGAGCCTGACGCAATGGGGCACCAACCTGCGGCTCGACTATCACCTCGACGGCATCGGCACCTTCTATTCGGTCACCGGCTATGAACAGGCCAAGGTCGAGAGCACCGGCGACGTCGACGGCGGCAACAGCTACCCGTTCACGGGCGGCACGATCGGCGCGATCGGCGTCGGGCTGTTCCCGTCGAACACCGGCGGCCTCACCAAGCCCAAGGAGTTCAGCCAGGAACTGCGCTACGCCAGCGAGGACATGAACGGCATCCGCCTCCAGGGCGGGCTGTATTATTTCTACCAGACGCTGCGCTATCATCAATATGACTATGCGTTCGGCGGTACCGGATCGCGTGCGACCGACCTGACGCAGGACATCTTCCACGACAATCGCAACGAGAATTACGGTGCCTTCGCGTCGATCGAGGCGAAGCCGACCGACCTGCTGACGTTGCGCGCGGGCGTCCGCTATTCGCACGACTATCGCAACGACCTCGTGACCGCACCGATTCCCGGGACCGGGATCAGCGACACGCTGCCAGCGCGTGCGGTCGTCCGTGGCTCGAACGTGACCTGGGACGCGAGCGCGACCTATGAGCTGACTCCCGCGATCAACGTGTATTCGCGGCTTGCGACGGGCTATCAAGGGCCGGCGATCCAGGACCGCGTGACGTTCGGCAGCGTCCAGAGCACCGCACCGAAACAGACGACCTTCTCGGGCGAGAGCGGCTTCAAGGGGACGCTGCTCGACCGGAAGGTGAACTTCTCGCTCGACGCCTATTGGTACAGCACCAGGGACCTGCAGATTACTGCGGTCGGCGGCAGCAGCAACTCGGCCCGTCTGATCAGCGCGGACAAGGCGATCGGCTACGGCGTCGAGGGCGAGTTTGAGGCACGGCCGGTGCCCGAATTGTCGCTGACCGCAAGCGGCAGCTACAACTTCACCGAGATCCGCGATCGCTCGATCGGCGTGGGGGTCTGCGCGACCTGCACCGTGCTCGATCCGATCGTGAACGGGTTTGCGATGATCGACGGCAACGATCTCCCCCAAGCGCCACGCTGGATCGCCAACTGGACCGCGCGATACGGGATCCCGCTCGCCAATGGCGGCGAGGTCTATGCCTATACCGACTGGGTCTATCGCAGCCGCATAAACTTCTTCCTGTATGAAGCGGTGGAGTTCACCGGCAAGTCGTCGCTCGAAGGCGGGCTCAAGGTCGGCTATAAATCGCCGCGGGGGTATGAGGTCGGCGCGTTCGTGCGCAACATCACGAACCAGTATCGCAGCATCAGCGCGATCGATTTCAACAATCTGACGGGCATGATCAACGAGCCGCGGATCATCGGCGGCCAGTTCAAGGTCGCGTTTTAAGATAAGACGCGGGACTGACCACCTTACGAGCAATCGTGGTGCGAAAGCGAGCGTCACCAACGAACCCGAATTCCTCGGCAAGGGCCGTCGCAGGCGCGGCGGCCTGCTCCCAGCGCTGCCTGCGAACCGCCGGCAACGGCCGCCAGCCGGACGGAGATGGCTTCGAGCACGTCATCACAGGCAGCACGGTCGGTGCCGGCGTGGTCGAGGAGCGCCAATGCAGGCGCGGCTTCGTCAGGAAGGGTATCATTCTCATCGACCAGCCCAAGGTGCATCAGACGATCATCCATTCCTCTTGGATCGGAACATGGCGCTGACGATTAAAGGCTACGATTTGGGGCGGCGATACCTAACGCACTAGTTCCCGTGGGTCCGGAATCTACGAACGCCGTTGCGTTAGCAGGTTAGTGTAGACGGGCCCCCGCCACGACTTTTCCCTTTGAAGACCACCATCTGAACACTCAGAGACATCGCCCCCTTCCCGACTTCGGACGCCCATCTATCGTTCGGATCGACTATTTCGACGATGCGTGACGCTCTTGGTCATGGCCGACTGGACGCTGCTTTTCGTCTGGATGCCCCTGACCAGGAGCTGAAACTGCGTTTTGCGGCGCACTCCCTTTGCGTCTGTGGTCTTGCGAAGGGGCGGTTGGGCGCTACCAATACCGTCAGGACAGATTGGGGAGGACCAACATGACCACCAGCTTCGACCGCCGCACCCTCTTGGTTGGCGGCCTCGCAGCCTCAGCTGCTACCGTGGTGCCGCTTGGCCAGGCCTTTGCCCAGCGCCGCGGCCGAGTCTCGGCGAACGACAAGGTCCAGGTGGGTCTGATCGGTTGCAAGGGCATGGGCTGGTCGGATCTATCGGCCATGTGCAAGCGGGCCGACGTGGCGCCCGTAGCCCTTTGCGACGTCGACGCTACGGTCCTTGCGGCACGCGGTGCCGAATTGAAGAAGGTCTCAGGCCGCACGCCGAAGCTCTACGACGACTATCGTCGGATGCTGGACGACAAGTCGATAGACGCGGTGATCATCGCCACGCCCGACCATTGGCACGCGCTTCAGCTGGTCGATTCCATGTCCGCGGGCAAGGACGCATATTGTGAAAAGCCGCTCGGAAACTCCATTGCCGAATGCCGTGCCATGGTCGCTGCCAAACAGCGTCACAATCGTGTGGTCCAGGTTGGTCAGTGGCAACGCAGCAACCAGCACTGGGCAGACGCGATCGCGCATGTTCAGTCCGGCGGCATCGGTCGGGTCCGAAAGGTCAAGGCTTGGGCGTACATGGGATGGATGAAGCGCGTTGTTCCCCAACCGGATCAGGCCCCGCCCGCCGGCGTCGATTATGATAGCTGGCTGGGCCCCGCACCGCTGCGCCCCTTCAACTCCAATCGCTTCCACTTCAGCTGGCGCTGGTACTGGGACTATGCGGGCGGTCTGATGACCGACTGGGGCGTCCATCTGATGGACATCGCGCTGTTGGGCATGAAGGCCGAGGCACCTCGTTCGGTCAGTTCGCTTGGCGGCGCCTATGGCTATCCGGGCTCGGCGATGGAAACTCCGGACACGCAGACCGCCATCTACGACTTTGGCGACTATTCCGTGGAATGGGAGCATGCGGTCGGCATCAGTCAGGGCCCCTATGGCGGCCGCGACCACGGCGTCGCCTTCGTCGGCGAAACCGGCACCCTTGTCGTCGATCGTGGCCAGTGGCGTGTCACGCCAGAAACAAGCGATGGCAAAGCCATGACTCGGGAGATCCCGGTCACGAAAGCCAAGGACGAGGGGCTCGACCGGCACACAGCCGACTTCATTGCCTGCGTCAAAGATCGCGCGCGCACGCCAGCGTGTACGATTGAAGCGGCGTCCAACACCGCGATCGTGTGCCAGATGGGAAACATCGCGTTGCGCACAGGCCGCAAGGTGAATTGGGATGCGGCGACAGGTCAGTTCAGGGACGACGCAGAAGCGAACGGACTAATCACGCCCCGTTATCGTACACCCTATCGGCTGCCAGTTACATAAGCCGGCTGGCCGCCTATGCCGACAGGGTGGAACCGCTGCGCCGCGCGCTCGACAGTGGCTCTTGCCATTCGTCGACATGGACTGACCGAAAGTCGGTTATTCGGTTGCCAGTCTCAGATCCTCAACTCTGATCGCACTTACACATTAGCTGAACAGCCGCCTTCGTGATTGGGCGCTGTCAGCATTTATCCAGATATCATAGCGCTGAATCAGTTGACGTCCCCCAGCTGACCCATTGGACGCAGGAATGCCGCGCGGTCGGCTTAGGTCGATCATCAGCGGGCAGACATCGTGGATTGACGACGGTTGCGGCTTGCGCTCGACTGGCCCGTACGGCTTTGCGAGGACATGATGGCATATCCAATTGATCGACGTTCATTGCTCGCAGGTGCCGCTATGGGCGGCGTGGCGCTTGCAACTGGCGAGGCTGAGGCTCAGCCTCGCGACGCGGCAGCAACCCTGGAGATCTACGAGCTGCGGACCTATCGGCTGGTAAACGGCCCCATGAAGGACCGTCTGGACGCTTATCTGAGCAACGCCTTTATCCCTGCAGCACGACGCGCAGGTTGCGGCCCGGTGGGTGTATTTACGGTGGCGATCGGGTCCGAAAGTCCAAGCGTCCATGTTCTCGTCCCCTATCCCTCGATCGAGGATTTCGTGGCTTTGCCCGGCAGGCTTTCCGCCGATCCGAGCTACACCACGGCTGCCGGGTCGTTTTTGAAAGCGACGCCAGACGCGCCGCCATACACGTCACTCGAGGTGAAGCTGATGCGCGCCTTCCCTCACTTTCCTCGTCTCGAGTTGACCGACGCCTCGAGCAGCAACACGCCCCGCATATTCGAACTCAGGACGTATTTCAGCCATAGCGAAGCGGCAGGAATGACCAAGATCGGGATGTTCGACACCGGAGGTGAAATCGAGATATTCCGTCGGACTGGCCTAACGCCGGTCTTTTTCGCCCAGGACCTTACCGGAGCCCGCCTGCCGAGCCTGACCTACCTGCTGACCTTTCCCGACCTTGCGACCCGTGAGCGAAACTGGCGTACCTTCGGGTCGGATCCCGCTTGGCGCCGGCTCATCTCGACGCCGGGTCTTACCGACCGCGAAATCACAACCGGAATAGACAACCAGATCCTAAGTCCGGCGTCGTTTTCGCAAATTTGACCCACAAGCGGGCGTTCAGGCACCCTCTGTGCTCCACCAAACTCGGTCGTCCGTTCATGTGAATTTCACGGCCGCTTTCCGGGCGGCATTGCAGCAGAGCCCTTCATCTCGGCAATGCCACCCTGAACCGACCACCGCCCGCCTGGGCTGCGATGCAGCGCACCTCACCACCGTGTTGCCGTGCAATCTGACGGACGAGGCTGAGACCGAGGCCATGTCCGCCATCACCCTCGTTCGCGCCGCGTGCTCTGTAGAACGGCGCGAAGATGGCCTCACACTCGCTCGGCGGGACGCCTGCGCCACCATCGTGAACTTCAAGCGCGATCTCCGCTGCAGAGGCTGTCAGCGTGACGAGGATCGCCGTCCCTCCGCCGTAACGTTGCGCGTTGTTGAGGAGATTGCGGAGCATCCGCCGGAGGAGGATCGCATCGCCGCAGATCTCTACTCGCTCTCCAGTGAACTGCGCGGTAGCCCGCGCACATTCTTCGGCGACGAGCGCGGTCAGGTCCAAAACCATTGGCCGGTGCTCACGCTTTGACATTCCGTCGAGCCGGCTTGCGAGCAATACCTCCTCGACCAGCTGGTCGAGCTCCATCACATTGCGCGCTAGCTCCGCGCGTACTGCGACGGACGGTGCCTCGGACAGCAACTCGATCGCCATGCGGATACGCGCAAGCGGCGATCGCAGTTCGTGGGAGGCATTGGCCAGCAGGATCCGCTGCGCGCTCATCAACGCTTCGATCCGCCCGGCCGATTGGTTGAAGCTCATTGCCAGCCGCGCAATTTCGTCGCGCCCCTCGACGGCAACCCTGCTCGACAGATCACCCGTCCCCCAGGCATCGACGCTGGCCTGGAGCCGCTCGAGCCGGCGGGTGAGCCGGCGAACGACGGGGAATGCAGCGACCGCCACGACGACCGCAATCGCCAGCAGCAGCGCCAGCATGGCGAGATGGCCATGGAAGCCCTGCATGGCCGCCGGCGCCGCGCCGTAGCGCAGGTGCGCCAGTCCAAAGAGAGTTGCCGCCGCCGTTAGGCTCGCCAGCAATGCGAGATAGATCCGCCAATACAGGCGCTGCATCAGGCGGGGTCGGCCGCTGTCACCGTCCAGCACGTCAGGCTCAGCCATCCTGCACCCGTGCGAACACGTAGCCCGATCCGCGCACGGTGATGATGCGCCGAGGCTGCCTGGGATCGTCTTCGATTGCGGCACGCAGGCGTCCTATATGAACGTCAATCGATCGGTCGAATGGCTCGTGGCTTCGGCCCTTCAACGCGTCGATCAGCTGGTCGCGCGACAGCACGCGACCGGCGCGCTCGGCGAGCACCACGAGCAGATCGAACTGATAGGCGGTCAGCGGGCAACCCTGCCCGCCCAGCTGTGCCACGCGCGCATCGCGGTCAATCTCCAGCCGCCCGAACCGCAGTCGCGGCAGGCTGTCCGCCGCCGCCAGGGCCGGTCGGCGCAGCACGGCGCGTAGCCTGGCCAGCAGCTCGCGGGGCTCGAACGGTTTGGGAAGATAGTCGTCAGCGCCTAGCTCCAGGCCGATTACGCGGTCGAACGGGTCACCCTTTGCCGTGAGCATCACAATCGGCACCGCGCACGCGGGCGACGGCAGTGCGCGGATGCGCCGGCAGATGTCGAGCCCGTCGCTGTCGGGGAGCATCAGGTCGAGCAGCACGGCGGCGAACCCCGCACGCTCGTGGTCGCGCAACGCGGCTAGGCCCTCCTCGCCGGTCGGGGCGTGTGCAACGACATAGCCATGCTGGGCTAGATAGGTCTTCACCATCGCCGCCAGGCGGCAATCGTCTTCAATCATCAGGATGTGCTGAATAATGGCCTTGGCCTTCTGATGATGATGCAGGGATGTCCATCAGACCATACAGGCTTCGCGCACTCCGCAAAGCCTGTAGGCCAGGTCCGACGATCGCGTGCCGTCAGCGACCTGTGTCGACGGCGAGTGCTGCGATCTTGACCGCTTCTGCCGCATGGGCGGCAGCGATCTGGTCGAGTTGAGCCGAAGCACGGGCTATGGCAGTTCGAGTACAGCGCATCGCGCTCAGGTTCATCGCCAATGGCAAAACACCATGGGTGTCGCATACCCGACGCGCTGCTCCATGGATGCGCCTCTGAAGGGTCGCCCGGCCGGCTTCGCCGCGTAGATCGAGATCGGCAACGCTGACGCGTTCTATCAGGGTCTGGCTTGACGGCGACGTCAGCGGCACGGCGTCGCCTGAGACGGTCAGTATGCATATGCCAACCAAAAAGGGGCTCACAGCCCTGCTCCCTTGTGATGAACCGCTTTGAGATGAGCAGCCAATCGGACGCGCTGTGATGGTGTCAGCACCTCGGCCGCGTCGGCCAGCCCTTGGACGATCCGCCGCGAGGCACGGTCCGCCTGCTGCACCTGCTCGACACGCAATGCCTCCAACCCGGCGCGATCGATCGACGGCTGCAACAGCAGGACGTATGTACGTTGGTGCGCGGTCCGGAACCGTGCGTGAAAGGCATTCAGATCGGTATGGGCCGAATTGGCGATTAGCTTCAGCTCGGCCCTTTGCTTGGGTGTTCCGTCAGGCAGAAGTTGCGTTAGCATTTTGTTGAAGTGCGGGTCGTTGATCGCAGGATCCGCTGTTGCCGAATGGCCAGGCAACCCGTGCAGGGCCGGTACCGCCGAGGCTAGGCCAGCACCGGCGATCGCTGCGGTCCCGGCCACGACGGCCAGCAGCCCGGCAACCGTCCGGCGTCGTTGAAAATATCGGTTCATTGCACAGCGCTCCATCCAATTCAGCCGACGAACTATTCGTTGGCCGGTCTGCAATGGCAGCGCGCCTTGGCTTCAAGATGTGTACCGAGTAAAGTTTTGCAAACGTCGGCCAATTGGTGGCGACACACCTTTATCTAACTCACTGACCGCCCTGTAGCTCTTCTGTGGGCTCGACCCATATGCGACGATATCGTCGCGGCATTCCTTGCAGGGTATGAGGTGGAGACGCAGCGCCTGGAGACCGAGCCGGTCAGCATCCGCCCGGATCGTGAAGTCGGACTCGCGAATCTCGACCGGCAGATCGGCCTTGCGAAGATGGAGAAGATGGTCCGCTTCACGGTCGTGCTCCGCCCTCACGCGGCCCAGCTCGTTGCCTGGTATTCGGAACGGAAGGATCCCGACGTGCCGATCGATCCGACAATCGATCTGTCGAGCATCGCTACGGCGTCGCATCGACCACGGTGAACGAATGCCAAATTTGGGCAGGCACGTTCCAGCGCTCCGGCTTTGACCAGACCTGATTCCACCATCTTAGCTATGGGGCGAGTTGGTCTTAATATTCGCACTACGCGCTGGCATAATAACGACGACAACCCCAAAGCTTTGGCTTCGGGGTTGTCGTAGGATTTGGTTGCGGGGACGTGCAGCCACTTTGATTTGTTAACCCACGGTCGTTGCTGACGCCATTTTCGGCTCAATTTATACTGTACGCCATCATCACTTTAGGCCGACTCATAATACTGGCATAGTTAGCAGCTTCGCCGGTGCCGTAGCATAACGTGGGATTTTGAGTCAGCGCGTGGATCATCCGCTGGTACTGAATCGATTGGACTAGGTGCTGCGCATCTTCCGCAAGCCTGCTCCCGCAGCAGCATTTAGAAGCGCGTTCACCGCGACAGGCATCACCAGCGTACCGCCGCTGGTGCATCGACTACGTATCTCGTGATTGCCCTCCAAATGTATAGGCTGAGCAAGCGATTCACGCGGGTACGGCAGACACATCTCTAATGTGTTCAATCTCGCGGTTGCCGACCCTACTTGAACGGGATTTGTGTTCCAAACCACGTGCTCAATCAGGGTACATCCGGATTGACGATAGGCGTGACTTCCCGCCCTTTTGGTAGGTGACGGAAAACCTCAAGATTTTGGTTTCCGCACAGTCGAACGAAGCGACAGGGTTTGTCGCATGTGCCACGCGTAGGCTTGGGCAATCCTGGGCGCCTGACCTACCGCCTGACGACAATCATGTGTTTTCGGACAGGGCGCGGCGCTCAAAAGCTACCGGACCGCTTCCGCCCCGAAGGCGACAGTCGCACCTTAGATTAGGGTGCCGATACCGCCCTCCAAATCACTTCTTTGGTCACATGAGGGTGCATTCGATCCTGTCATAGGATAATTTCATTACCGTAACATACGTCAACGACACTAACCCAGGGGCATTCCAAGGATGCCTCAATGGGGAGCAGTCAGTGCGGCAGATCGTGTATGTTAGCTTGAGCAGCGTCCTCGGCGATGCCGCTGATCTTGCAGGGATCCTTACGCAATCTCGCCACAATAACGCGATTGATGGCATCACTGGGCTTTTATGGTCGGATGGCAAAAGCTTCCTGCAGGTCTTGGAAGGACCGCGTGCGAGCGTTGAGCCGTGCTTTTCTCGTATCGTCCAAGATAGTCGCCACCACTTCATCAGAGTTTTGTCAGATACTCGGATCACGGCACATCAGTTCGGCGGCTGGAACATGGTGCATCGCCGCGCTGACGATCGAGCGGACTTGCATGACGCCCAAATGAATAGATTGCTGACCAACGCCTCGCATAGCGTTCGTACCCAGTTCACGACGTTGGTCGCGACCGGTAACGTAGCAACGTGAGTTAATCTGGCCCTTACGCTTCGCCAGCTTGCAGACATCGAAGGCGCATGAAATAGTGGTGTTGGAGAACGTCTGTGACTGTATCGGCTCATACTCGCGCAGCTTATCTCGGACGCTGGCGTCCGGCTCTCTGGACGTTCCTTGGCGTCTTACTTATCCTTCCGGCCATCGCGATGTTGTTTACCAACGCGGTGCAGTGGACAGGTACCGATTTCATTGCGGCTGCCGCCGTCTTCGCCTTTGTCGGCTGTGCGATTGAGCTGAGTGTGCGGTTCGTTGACCAGTCGGTAATACGGATGGCACTTATTTGCGGAGTATTATTTGCAGCGTCGGCAATCTGGGCCGATGGTGCAATCGGGATCCTTTAGTGTGTGTAACGGGACGGCGATGTAAGCAGCCTTATACTAGCCAACCAGAGCGCGATTTCCAATACCAGCAAGCTTTAATTAATCACGTTAAATCTTAACATGTGATCTGGCGTACCTCACTGATGTATGTTTGCTATCGCGGCTCGTGGATGCGTAGATGTTGAGGCTCGCATCAATTGAGCCCTAGATGGGCGCAGGTTCGCGTGATAGCGCAATCTACCGCTGGCATTTACCTCTTGGCGCCGGTGGCTGTGAGACCTTGTGCGCTCCCGCCTATCAGGCTGGAGTTTAGTTATGCATCGAACTAAAGACGCTGCACTGCAGCTATTTGTAAAGCGCCTCGTATCACGTTGCAATTTGACGGATGCAGAACGCGGAGCGCTTCTCGGCCTTGCCGGACACTGCAAGCAGGTTGCTGCTCATGTCGACTTCGTTCGGCTTGGCGAGCAGGTTGATCACGCATGCCTGGTAGTTGACGGGCTCGTCGGCCGTTTCGGACAAACCCGGGACGGCATCCGACAAATTACCTGCCTTTATATACCCGGCGACATCGCTGACCTAGGGTCAGGACTCATTGGTCATAGCCAGAAGATGACGGTGGCCGCGAGCGCGACG